>CALIRQ010000024.1 GCA_938042195.1 uncultured archaeon | reverse complement strand
GGCCACGGGTGGACGCGCCCCGATGCCAAATATAAAAGGGCCCGTCGCCAAAATTTGGCCCGAAGCGCTGGCCATGAAGCGGGCGGGCTTGGCGGAGCTGAGGCTCCATTGGGGGGAGGCCCCGAGCTGGCTATTGGTAAGGATGATAGCGCTGGCGAAGGGGATCTTCCAGGCCATATACGATGAATACGGTAGCCGGGAGATACTCCGCCGGCTATCCGACCCGCTCTTCTTCCAAGCCTGCTCGAACGCGCTCGGCTTCGATTGGGACAGCAGCGGGTCAACGACGACCACCTGCTTCGCCCTCAAGGCCGCCCTAAATTCGATCGATGCCGGCATCAGGGTGGTCGGCGGCAAGGGGAGGCATGCCAAGGGGGTGCCAAGGGAATTGGATGCCCTCGGCCCGGCCATGGGCCTATCGGGCGAGGAGGTTGAGCGCCTCAAATACGCCAGCAGGATGGCGGCCAAGGTCGACAACGCGGCCATACAGGCCGGCTACGCCCTATATCATCACTCGCTGTTCCTGAGCGAGGAGGGGGATTGGGCCATCGTCCAGCAGGGGATGAACCCCGCCACGAGGATGGCGAGGAGGTACCATTGGATCTCCGATGGCCTAACGAGCTTCGTCCGCGAGCCCCATAGGGGCATCGCCGCGCAGGCCCTTCACGATAGGGTCTTGGACATGACGGCCAAATCCAGCGAGGAGGCCAGGAGGGTTTCATGCGATATATCCAAGGAGGGGGCCAAGAGGGTATCGAGGCTATTGGCATCGATCCCATCCCAAGCCCAAGCCAAGATTGATGGATTGTTCCAAGGCGCCCCCATGCCGGCCCCGATCGAATATAGGGTCCCGAGGCGAATGGATTGGAGGGCCCTGGAGGCCGCCTACGAGATCCAGCCGAGGGATTACGAGGAATTGCTGGCCATAAGGGGGATCGGCCCCTCCGCCGTTAGGGGCTTGGCCATCATAGCCGAGCTCATCTACGGCGCGGCCCCGAGTTGGAGGGACCCGGCCAAATTCTCGTTCGCCTTCGGGGGGAAGGACGGCGTCCCGTTCCCGGTCGATAGGAGGGCCATGGACGAGGCCATAGGCTTCCTTAGGAGGGCGATCGAGGAATCAAAACTGGGGGATGGGGAGAAGATGGGCGCGCTGAGGAGGCTCGGGGCCGCCGCTACCCCTGCGCGCTGAACGGGCTATGCGGCCCCCCAGCTCTGGCCCGGCTTCCTCCCGAGGATCAGCCTCTTCTTGACCAAGGACCTGACCCTGACCCTCGGGATGGGGGACCTCCTCTCGCGCCCTTGGATCTTGGGCGTTTGCGACCTAACCTTGCCGGCCTTGGTTATCGAGCCATGGGTTGGGATGGCCCATCACCTAATTGGCCCTTCATCGCCGGCCATTAAAAGGGTTTTCCCTTCCGCGGTCCCGAGGTCCGATGGGGGCGCCTCGAGGGGGCCATCATCGGAGGATGGGCGCCAGCAAATCCCTTATGGCGCCCACATGCCTCCCCACCTTCTCCAGGACCGAGCTCGCGTACTCGCGCTTGAACGCCTTGCTGGCCGGTATCCCCTCCCTTTCATAGCCGTAGAGGGCGGGGCCGCGCAGCGAAGCCAGCTCCTTGCTGAGGCCCCTCATCTCCTCCAAATCCCCGAGCAATCGATCCGGCAGCCGATGCCTCTCCGCCTCCAGGACATCGCTTACGTCATGCTCCTTGGGATATTCTATGCCGATCGCCCTCAGCAACGCCTTTAGGCATAATTCGAAGGCCTCTTGGCCCCGCCTAACGGTGCCCGCGTAGTCGCCTTTGGAGAAGGCCATCTCCGCTTCCTCTAGGCATCTGAGCGACCTCTCGAGATAATCCTTGGCCATCTCCTTGTTCATCAAATCCTTATCTCCTCGCCCAGCTTGGCATCGGGCTTCAAAACCCAATACCAGCCCTTGCCGGTCTTTATCCTGCGGGCCCCCAGCTCCCGGAGCCTCGCCCCGATTCCTTCCAATACCTTCCTCAGGAACCCATCCTTATCGTAAACTATGATGCCATCCTCGACGATGTCGAGCATTATGGGCGGATGCCTCTCCGCCTCCTCGGGCGTTAGATAGATCTCCGATGTAGCGGCGGAGTAGCCCAGCCCCCTAATCCTTCGAGCCGCCTCGGTAGAGGCGATCCTCGCCCTCAGATCCCTGAACATGGAGTGCCTGAGGCCGACGTCCTCCGGGAGGCCCTCCGCGACGACCAGCAGATCCACGTCGCTCCCCCTTTCGAGGTCCCCCCTGGCGATGCTCCCGAAGAGGCAGACGGAGCGGAGCTTATCACCGAGAGAATCCTTTAGCATCGAGGCGTATTCCTCTACCAGCTCCATGTAGAGCGGCTTAACGGCTTCCAAGGCGCATTTGGCGCTCGCGCTCGGTGCCTCAAAAGCCTTTCCGAGGCGGCCCGCGGCGCCATCGATCCCATCATGCATCGAGCGGCACCCTCCTGCCGCTCTCGTCCAGCTTGAACCTCCCCAGGTCCTCGAGCCCCTTGAGCGCCCCCATTTCGAAGACCGGGCCGTCCCTGCATACCCTCAAGCCGTCAATGCAGCAGCTACCGCATACGCCCACGCCGCATTTCATGATCCTCTCTAAGCTGGCTTGGAACGGGACCCCCTCCCGCTCGGCGATCCCCATTAGGGCGACGATCATCGGCTCCGGGCCGCAGGCGAACATCGAGTCATAATCCCCGGCCTCCAGCATGCGCTCCGCCACCTCCGATGCCAACCCCCTCTCCCCGCCCGAGCCATCCTCCGTCGCCGGGACCAGCTTCAGGCCCCCGGAGGCCTCCAATGCCCTAGCCCGGCGCAGGAGCGGGACCTCGCCGATCGATTTGGCCCCTATGAGCAACGTCGGGATCAGGCCGGCCGCCCCCATGGCCTTGGCGAGGGGCAATAGGGATGCGGCCCCCACGCCGCCGGCCACCAGCAGGGGCTTCTCGAGCCCCTCGAACCTATAATGGGTCCCATATGGGCCCCTGACCCATACGCGATCCCCCGCCCCGATCCCGAGCAGGGCGCGCGTTGCCTCCCCGACCCCCTTGACCGTTATCGAGGCCAGATCCCCCGGCCCGATCTCGGATATGCTCATCGGTATCTCGTCCAACCCCGGGATCCATACCATCGCGAATTGGCCCGGGAGCGCCTCGGAGAGGATCGGATCCCTGAAGCGCAACGATTTGATGGAGGGCGTTTCCCATTCCGCCCCCTCCACCCGGGCGGCCCTCCGCTCCCCCCTGCGATCCGACATCCGCATGGCATGCCTCCCCCGGCCCGGATTAATCGTCGAAGAAATGCCTCGTTTGGCCGAGCGTATCGACCGATAGCCTATCCACCTCGAATATCAGCGGGAAGTTCCTCACGGCCTCCCCGATCGATAGGCAATGCCTATCCGGGAGCCCGCTCACGAGGAGCTTTACGCTTTCCGCATCCAGCTTCGCCGTCTTGGAAACGAAGTCCAAATCGTGGTCGTTGGCGAAGTTGAACAGGAATATGTTATCCGCCTGCCTATAGATCCCCTCCCTTATCGTCTCGGGCTGGTTGGTTATGAACGTGGCGAATATGCCCAAGTGCCTCATCCTCGTCACGACGTCATCCCAATAGGTATTCCCCAAGTATAAGTGCGCCTCCTCCGCGAATAGGAATATGGCCCTCAGCGCGTGATCGGACAAAAGCTCGGTTAGCTTCCCAAGGAAGAGCTCGACCAAGATCCTCCGGGCCAGGGAGGATTTGTTCCTCATGTTCACCACGACCGAGTTCCCGCCTTGGAGCCATTTCGCGACCTCGTCGAAGTCCATCCCCCCCTCGTCCCCGAATACGCCCGACTCGGCCAGGGCGTGGTATCGGGAGGCGAGGGCCTCCCTCACGCTCTCGTGGCAGCTCCAGCATTGGATGGCCGTCCAGATCGAGCCGAGGCTGAGGGCGTCACGGAGCGCCAGCTCCTTCCACATATTCGCGAAGACCTTCGCCGAAGTCGGCGGCAGATCGAGGGCGTGGAGCAATATCTCCATCATGGTCCTGAGCCCTATCCCCTTGATATCGAACTTATCGACCCCCGGCCTCAGGACCATTATGCGATCGCTGAACTCGTTCGGGCGCCCGTCCCAATCCCTCCCCAGGTTCACGTATTCCCCGTTTATGTCTAGGACCAAGCAGGGGGCCCCGTGCCTCATCAGGTTCAGGAGGAGCAATTTGGAGAAATGCGATTTCCCGGTCCCCTTCCTCCCCATTATTATATTCAGCTTCCCATCCAGCCCCTTGGCATCTATCACGACCTCCCTCCCGGATTTCGTCCTCCCCAGCCTTATGGGCCTCTTGAGGCTGCCATCGCGGATCAGGTCCTCCACGGAAAGCCTCCTAACGCTCGACCCGATCCTCGAGGGGAGCCACGGCGCATGGGCCAAGAGCCTCCCCCCATCGATCGCCCCCCTTATCTTGCAGACCAACAGCCTCGCGTCCTTCAGATAGGCCACCTGCGAGGAGACCCCGAAGGGGTCCTCGTCCTCCCCTTCCACGGACCCCTCCGTCATCGTATCCCTCAGCAGGTCCTCAAGGACGCCCGGGAGGTTCACGAATTGCACATCTATGACCTGCGCGATCAACCCCCTCCCGTTCGCCTGATCCTCGATGAGCAGGTAATCCCCCCTCTCGGCCTCCTCGTCCGGGAAGGCGATCACGTGCGCCGTGTTGCCCTCCTTCTTGTAGAACTTCAAGCCGCCCCGCCCCAGCCCCCGAAGGGGCCGAAGAGCATCCTCCTCAGATTGGGCCTCTGGATCAATTGGATCCCCTTGGAGCCCGATAGGAACCTTTGGATCCCAACGACCTCATTCGAGGTGAACGCGCTCAATATATGGGCCAGCTTCAGGCATTCGGGATATCCGGCGCTCGCTATATCGGAGCCCAAGAGCTTGGAGATCGCCTCGATGGCCCCTTCGAGGCCGATCCCCCTATCCGCATCGAGCCTGAAGGCCGGGCCGTCCCGGGAAAGCCTCGATATGAAGACCCTGCCCAGGAGCTTTATGGGATGGGAGGGGAAGCTCCCGGAGATCAGCTCGTCTACATCGATCACGTATGGCGGCTCCGCCCCCTTGGCAAGCTCCAGGACGCTCCGGCCCTCGTATGCGAGCCTCGTGGCCTTCGAGAAGGCCAGGACCGAGTTCCCGTTGGCATTGGCCTTCCCCAAGATCCTCTTAAGGGCCCCGGCCGGGTTATCCGGCGTACCCGCCGTCAGCGATCCGTCGAAGAGGATTATCGAATCCCTGAAGGAGGCGCAGATCGATTCTTGGAGCCAGCGCTCCATGAGGTTCCGCAAGCGCGCGGTTATCTGGATTAACCCGGATTGGATCGGCGAGCCGTCCTCCTCCCCAGCCCCAATCAGGCCCGCGATCGGGCTCGAGCCCCCTTCGGGTATATGGAACGGCAGGGGGCCGTACCTCAGGTACCTATAGGAGGTCCCGATCTTCCATACGACGGCTCCCCTCAGGGCCACGACGGCGCCATCCTTGGTTTCCCCGACCTTCGACGCGGAAACGTCGACGGCCACTATCGGCGAATCGCACTCCCTCGGGGAGATGCGCGTGGGCTCCACGGGGGCGCGGGGGGCCCTTATCTCCAATGGCGGCTCCTCAAGCGGCAAGCCCTCTCCGATTAGGCCCCTCATGGGCAACCGCCGCTCCAAGCTATCGAAGCTGAGCCTCATCAGGGCGTCCGGTATATGGGCCCTCGGTCCCCTCAACAGTAAATTACTTATTTCCCCATTGCCCACTATATCCTGGGCGCGGTGGACCATTCCATTCCCCCTCCCGGGAGCCTTAAACTCCCGCCGCCGCGCCTTCCAATCTGCGCATCCCCAAGGCTTTGAAACCCCCTCCCGCCTCACATCCCCTCCGGGCTCGATTCCAGCATCTCCATCATTCGCATCATTCCAAGGTTCGTTATCCTATAGCTGCCCCTGCCGGTCCGCTCCACGGTGCCGTCCTTGGTCATCTGCGTCAGCGCATTCCTCACGGTCTTCTCGGATTTGCCGGTCAGCTTCTTCAATTCCTCTATCGACATCTCATCGTAATCCCTCTTCCCGATCTTCGAAAGTATATGCGCGCATAGCAGGACCAAGCCCATCGATTGATCCGCGGGCATATAGGATTTCAGCAGGACGACCTCCCCGTCCTGCGTTATGTTGAGGAATTTGGAGAGCGAATCCATCAGCTGGACGTAGTCCGGGGCGAAGAGGAGCCTCGAGGCCAATTCATAGGTCGGGCAGGCTCTTTGGAGGAACTTCAGGACCTCCCTCACGACCTCGTCCACATCGCCCTCCGCCTCGTGGCGCATCCCCCTCCATTCGATCGTCACTTTCACCGAGTCATCCCCCTCCAACCCCCTCAGCCCTCCGCCCTTTGCTTGACCTTCGGCAATATGACCCTCCTGAAATGGTCGAGGCCATAGGTCGTCGCCCTGTACTCCCCCTTCCCAACCCTCTCGACCAGCCCCTCGGAGCATAATTCGCTCACCCTGCCCGCTATCGTCCCGGGGCTCCGCTTGATCCTGCTGGCCAAATCGCTCGATGTCAGGGCGGATCCCTCCGCCCTCCCTAGGGAGTTGGCGACCCTCGCTATGGCCAAGTGGAAAAGGATCAGCTCCCTGTCCGGCAGGAAGTCCATTGGGGCCGTTACGACGAGCCCTTCCGGCGTCAGGGCCACTACGCCCTCGCAATCCCTCAGGAGCCCCTCCATGTCGACCGACAAGGAGATCTTGGATAGGATCTCCAAGCCCGGCATGAGCCTCGCGAAGAAGGCCATCAACTCGCTCATCACGGCGTCTGGATCCCCCCTGACGGTCTTCTCCAAGCCCTTGTACCTGACCGTAACCTCTACCCAGTCTTCTTCTCCCATCCCATCACACTTTTCAATACAGGGAATGCGGAAGTTATATTTATAATTTTCCTTCCTTATCCCATTCGAGATAAGTAACATCTAGCCAAGAAAAGAGGGAGACATATTTCGAAATATTTTTAAAAAATAATGAAGGAAAGAATCGATGTAAAATCAAGATGTTACTTAACCTCTAATCTACAAATAGCCTGCAATCGGCTAAATAATCGCAAAAAGTCCCGAAGGCTCATATTTAAGCCGTCGGGATTCGATTCCCTATCCGGGTTGAGGTATAATAAGCTCAAGGAGATCGTCCTCAGGATCCTTTCGGAATGCGCGGAGGAGACCAGCTTGGGCCTCCTCGGGCGCCTAAGGGGGGAGGGCGTTGAGGTATCCGAGAAGGCCCTTCAGATGGCGGTCCTGAGGTATTATAGGCAAGGGCTCCTCTCTAGGCGGAGGCGCCAAGGGCTTTATCGCTATTCCATAACGGATAAGGGCAGGAGGAGGCTGGAATGGCTTATGGGGCGGGGCTCCTGAGCCTCGGTATTATCTCGTTCCTGACCCATTGAAGGCCGGCCCCGGATAGGCAGTATTCCCCCCTCTCGGCCACGAGCCTCCCCTCCCTCCTGAGCTCGCTCGCCCTAGCCCTGATGGCATCGGTCCCCGTAGTCTTCCAGCTGGAGGATAGTATAGAGCTCAAATCCTCATCGGATAAGCGGCTGGGATGGGTGGAATAGAGGAGTAGGGCTATGGCCTCCTTGGCCGTGAGGTTCTCGACCGGCACCGTGAGCCTCGGCCTCCCGTCTTGGCCGAGCTCCACTATGCCGTTGAGCTCCGATGGGAGGGATGCCCGAGGCCCCTCGGGCCCAGGCCCCGGGATCTGGGCGACCATCTTCTCCAACAAATCCTCGAACTTCCCCTTCACGTATTCGAAATCGCCCTCGAGCTCCACCTCGAGGTCGCCCCTTCTTATCCTAAATCTCAAGCCCCCGTTCCCCATTCGAATAGCCTCCGGCGGAGCGCCTCCGATCCCTCGCCCCCGGCCCGGTAGGGCTGGATGCGCGCGGATAAAAATCCTTTTCCAAAGGACCGCCCAGCCTCGCCCGGGATCGGCATCCTTTTTAATGCCGAGGCACATAAATGCGCCGAAGGGCGATGCCCCTGATGAGCTCCTTAGCGGCCCTATTGATCGGCTCGATCGCGAGCATAATAATAGTATCCCCCGCCCTCTGGATCGCCGGGCGGGCGTTGGTCGGGAGGCGGAAGGCGAAGTTCACCGATGCCATCTTCATAGCCCTCATCGGGACCCTGATCAACGCCTTTCTATCGATGTCCCTGGGCGGCATCCCGGGCCCGCTGCGATTCCTCGCGATCGTCTTCGTTTGGTTGGCCTTGATAAGGCATTTCTTCGATACCGGTTGGCTAAAGGCGTTGCTCATATCGATAGTGGCCGTATTTGTGCTGATCGCGATCCTCCTGGCGCTCTCCGCCATTGGGTTGGCCATAGGCGCGGCAATCCTGCCGAAGCTCCTTTAGGATTGCCCGCTCCCATCCCCGCGCCCGGGCCGCTCGAGCTCAAAGCCCCAGGGATTGGGCGATGGGCTTTAAGGAGTCTAGGGCCATCCTCAGGAACTCGTCCCTCGATAGCCCGAGCCTCTCGCAGAACAATATCCTTCCCCTGTCGGCCCCCCTGGCGAAGTCCTTGTCCTTGAACTTCCTGATCAGGCTTTCGGGGGTCACCTCCTCGAGCCTCTTCGAAGGCATCACCAAGGCGCAGGCTATTATCAAGCCCGATGCGGCGTCGCTGGCGATGAGGGCGTTCTCCATCGGGGTCCTCGGCTCGCCGATCTCGGAATTATGGGCCCTTATGGCATCGAGGACCTCCTTCGGGACGGAATCCCCCAATATGGCCGCCGCCTCCAGCCCATGGCGCTTGAAATCCTCGGCGGTCCTATCGAAGTCCACGTCGTGGAGTAGCCCGGTCAAGCCCCATAGCTCCTCATCGCCGCCCAGCCTCCTCGCCAATCCCCTCATTATTGCCTCGACGGCCAGCATGTGGAGGAATACATTCCTCCTCTTCACGTTCTCCTCAAGTATTCGTATGGCCTCCTCCCGGGTCAGCAAGGCGAAGCGCCATATGGGATCGCTTCATGGCGAATAAAAACGGTTTCTAAAACCCTCCGGGCGGACCATCAGGCGGATTCCCAGAGCCATTTGGCCTTCTCCAATGAGACCCTTAGGTAATCCCTGTCCTTGGAGAATACCTCCAAGGTCATCGTTCCATCGTACCCGGATCGCTTTATGGCCGAAAATATGCTCGGGAAGTCCACGTTCCCGCAGAGCGGCGGCAGGTGCTCATCCGATAAGCCGAAGTTGTCGTGGACATGTAAGTGGCGGAGCCTATCCCCGAAGCGCCTCACGAACTCGATCGATCTGTTCCTAGGCGCCAATAAGTTGGCGTGGCCCAGATCCAAGGTGAGCCCCACGTCCGGGAATGCCTCGAGGACCTCCTCGAACTCCTCCGGCTCGGATAGCCATCCGTCCGAGGGGCACATATTCTCGATGGTTATATAGATCCCCCTCTCCTCGGCCCTCTCGAGCGCCGCCCTGAGGAAATCCATGCCGAGGCGACGGCCATAATCGCCCATATGCCTCGCCATCCTCGGGATATGGCTCGGGTGGAGGTTGGCGATCCTTATCCCCAGCTCGGGCAGCGCATCGATGGCCTTGAAAACCTCCATCCTCGAAGCGAGCCTTATGGAGTCGTAGAGGTCCGCCGTCCTAACGGAGCAGGGCAGGTGCGCGATCGCCCAAATGCCATGGGCCGAGAGCGCATCCGATATCGAACCTCGGTTGGCCAATAGCCTCTCGGGGGTCGCCTCGGGCGGGTCTATCGTGAGCTCGATGAAATCGAACCCCATTCTCCCGATGGCCTCGAGCTCGGCCAAGATGGGGCGCACTGGGAAATTCATGGCGCCGTAGCGCATGCCCTTATGGGATGCGGAGATCGAAATAAGGTTTTATGGACGAAGCTCTGGCATCAGCGGAGCGGGTGAAAGATCGATGCCGTTCCTTTGCGATCCGGCGGGCCTACCGGATCATAACCCTGGCCAACGATGATGGATCGTCGCTAAGCCAACCTCAGCGGATCCCTATGCTAGAGCGCGATCACGCATCCCTCCTTATGGCGGGCAATGTCAACGTTCCCTTGGGCAATATGACCGCTAGGAGGAATCGATGGGATTCGAAGGGATCGCGTAGCTCGCTTCCAACGCCCCGTGGTTCATCGCGCGGGCATAACAATACCCGGCCCAACCGCGAATCCTCTGGATCGAACAAAATCGAGGTTAAGGAATCGCCCCGCTGATTCATTAATGCCCCCTCCAATGCCCTAAAACCCTATAAATCGGCGCCCTCGAGCCTTAGGGGGGGTTATATTGGATCTGGATGGGGATAAGCTCCTCGAGATGTACAGGAAAATGGTCACCATAAGGCGCTTCGAGGAGAAGGTAGCGGAATTGAATGCCAGGGGCGTATTCCCCGGCTTGGCCCATTTATACGTCGGGGAGGAGGCGGTCGCCGTGGGCGCCTGCTCGGCCCTGAGGGCCGATGACCTGATAACCAGCACCCATAGGGGCCACGGCCATTGCATAGCCAAGGGCTGCGACCTAAAGCCCATGATGGCCGAATTGCTCGGGCGATATACGGGCTATTGCAAGGGGAAGGGCGGCTCGATGCACATATGCGATTTCGATAGGGGAATCCTTGGGGCCAACGGGATAGTCGGCTCCAACATACCCATAGCCGCCGGGGCCGCCTTGGGGGTCAAGATGATGAAGCAGGATAGGGTGGTCCTGTGCTTCTTCGGGGACGGCGCCTCCAACGGCGGCTCCTTCCACGAGGGCCTGAACTTCGCATCCATATGGAGGCTGCCCGTGGTCTTCGTTTGCGAGCATAATATGTACGCCATATCGACGCCCACCAAGAAGTCCACCTCCGTTGCCAATATAGCCGATAGGGCATCGGCCTATGGGATGCCCGGCGAGGTGATCGATGGTCAGGACGTATTGGCCGTATACGAGGCGGCCAAAAGGGCCGTCGCCAGGGCGAGGAGGGGCGATGGGCCGAGCCTATTGGAATGCAAGACGTATCGCTTCAGGGGCCATCACGAGGGCGATCCCGGTAGGGGAACGACATATAGGAGCAGGGAGGAGATGGAGCTATGGGCCGCGAGATGCCCCATAGAGAACTTCAAGGCCAAGCTGATCCACATGGGCTTGCTGAGCGAGGACCTCGCCAGAGGCATCGAGGATGAGGTCTCGAGGGCGATCGAGGAGGCGGTTGAATACGCGATGGAGAGTCCGCTCCCGCCGCTCGAGAGCGCCCTCGAAGACGTATACGCCTGATGGGGGCGCCCGCCTTGAGGGAGATAACCTACGCCGAGGCGATCCGCGAGGCCCTTAGGGAGGAGATGGCGAGGGACGAGCGCGTCTTCATAATGGGCGAGGACGTGGGCGTCTTCGGTGGCATATTCGGCGTCACGAAGGGCCTCTTGGCCGAGTTCGGGGAGGAGAGGGTCAGGGATACGCCGATCTCCGAGCTTGGGATAATAGGGCTCTCGGTCGGCGCCGCGGCCGTCGGCATGAGGCCGGTCGCCGAGATAATGTTCGCCGACCTGCTGCCCCTTTGCATGGAGCAGATAGTCAATCAAGCGGCGAAGATGCATTATATGTTCGGCGGGAAGATCAAGGTCCCGATAACCATAAGGGTCCCGCAGGGGGCCGGGAGGCGGACGGCGGCCCAGCATTCGCAATGCCTCGACGCTTGGTTTGTCCACGTCCCGGGCCTCAAGGTCGTCGCGCCCTCGACGCCGTACGATGCGAAGGGCCTTTTGAAGGCCTCGATAAGGGACGACAACCCCGTCCTATTCTTCGAGCATAAGATGCTATATCGGATGAAGGGGCCCGTCCCGGAGGGCG
>CALIRQ010000023.1 GCA_938042195.1 uncultured archaeon | reverse complement strand
AGCCGAGGCTTATGCATACACTAGGACCGATAGGGATTTGACCTTCGGGCTTGGTAAGGGGTTCGGGATATACGTTGTGGTGGCCCTTATCTTGGCGGCACTCGCCGGGCTATACACCGAGATGCCCTTGGCCATGTTCATCGCTTGGTTCGTATTCGCGGCGGTGGGCGCGATCGTGACGGCCATAATCTGCGGGCTCTCCGCCATGCACGCCGGCTGGTTCCCGGCCTTCGCCACGGCGCTTATATTCCTAGTCCTAGGAATGATCGCCGGTTTCCCGCCGGCCGCCTCAGCGCTATTCGTTGGCTATGTGGCCGCCACTGGGCCCGCGTTCGCGGACTTGGCCTATGACCTGAAGACCGGATGGCTCCTGAGGGGCGAGGGAAAGGATCCGGAGTTCGAGAGGAAGGGCAGGAGGGAACAATATTTCGCGGAGCTCTTGGGCGTTTTCATAGGGGCCGCCTTCGTCCTAGGGCTCTACGGGACCTACTTCGGGCTGAACCTATTCCCGCCGGTCGATAGGGTCTACGTGGCGACGATCAAGGCGGGGGTCGATCCAACGGTCCTCAATTGGATACTCATCTGGACCGTGCCGGGCTTCATCATCCAGATCCTCGGCGGGCCCGCGCGCCAAGTTGGGATATTGTTCGCAACCGGTTTGTTAATCGTGAACCCGATAGCCGGGATTACCTGCCTCGTCGCGATAGCCATCAGATTGGCCCTATTGAGGGTTTACGGAACGAGGCTCCGAGATCCAATGTACGTGGCGGCGGCCGGGTTCATAGCGGGATCGGCGCTCTCCAGCTTCACGACGGCCACGATGGCGGCCGCCATGCAGAAGAGATAGGATGCGCTCCGATAGCGTAAAACCACCCTTTTTTTAAAAAAAAAGCTATCCCAATCCATAGATGCTCGGGCCATCGCTCCCCCGGGGCGAATATCCGCCCTCACGGGGCTAAAGCTATAAGGCGCCCGGCATATGGCATTGAGCAATGGATTGGGTATCGGGGGCCGATCTGGAACGGGCGCTCATCTTGTTGCTCAAGGCCCTAGTCAGGGTTCTAGCAGCTGCCTCCTTAGCGCTTTACGCCCTATCGTTTCCAATGGGCATGGCCGCCTTCTTCCTGACCGAAGGGGGGAGGGCGGCCGGCGGCAGGATCCTGAGGGCCCTTCCGATCGAGTTCTTTGGAGCATTCGATATTAGGATGCCTCTTGGGGCAAGGGTTTGGGCGGTTTTCTTGGGCCTATTGGCCATATACGCCATCTGCTTCGCCGCCGCTTGGCTTAGGTCCGATCCCTTGGGATCGGGCTTGATCGGGCTCGCGAGGCCCAAGTTCCCGCTCCTCATGCCCTTCATCGCGGGGGCGCTCTTCCTATCTGCCATCACTATTCACGGCCTCCAAGAGGCCCAAGGGATCCCAACCGGTTCGCTTAGGGTCGACGATGAGTTCATCGAGCTCTTCTCGCTGGCCTACGCGCCCTTGATGGAGGAACTCAGCTATAGGATCAGCCCCTTCGGGGCCTATTTCGCCCTCCGCCTCCTATTGGCCGCGAAGCGAGATGGGTTGAACCCCGGGGCATATCCCCGGGCCCTAGCGCGGGCTTTCTTGGACCCTCCGGGCGCGAAGCGGGCGATTGGGTTGCCGCCGAGGATCTCAATGCCCGAGTGGGCGCTGTTGGCAGCTACCTCGGCTTGGTTCGGGCTTGGGCATTACCTATCCGGCTCGGGCTGGGGGCCGGGGAAGATAACCTCGGCGGCGGTCGTGGGCTTTGGCCTTGGGCTGGCGCATTTGAAATACGGGGCCCCGGCGCCGATACTCCTCCATTGGTTCTTCAATTACTACATGAAGGCTTACGAAATGGCCGCCAAGTTCTGGCCCCAGCTCTCGATCTTGGGGGGCCTTTGCGAGTTCTTGGCGCTCTCGGCCGGGCTCTTGGGCTTGGGCTATGCGGCCTTCTTGGCCTTAAATCGGGCCATGGTCCGCTTGGGCTTCGCAAAGCGTAATTAACATAAATCGCGCCTCATCCCGGCGGTTGGTCGATCACCCTTGGCGGATTGCGAGCTTATATTCCTCGGGACCGGCGGGGGCCGGTTCGCGATGATAACGCAGGCCAGGAGGACCGGAGGGATCAGGCTCTCCGGCTACTTGGAGGCCCAATTGGATCCCGGGCCCGGAGCCTTGGTCTACTCCACCATGGCGAACCTGAATCCCTCCTCGGTCAGCCTCCTATTAGTTTCCCATTGCCATTTGGACCATTATTCCGATGCGGAGGTCTTCATAGAGGCCATGACGAGGGGCATGACGAAGCGGAGGAGGACCTTGATAGCGCCGAAAAGCGTCCTGAGGGGCCACGAGGGCTCGTGGCCATGCCTATCGAGTTATCACTTGGGGATGCCCAAGCGGGTCCTCGAGGCGAACCCCGGCGATTCATTCGAGGTCGAGGGAATTCGGGTGGTGGCCACAAGGGCGAGGCACACGGATCCCCATACGGTCGGGTTCAGGTTCGAGTTCCCCTTCGGGACCTTGGCCTATACATCGGATACGGAGTACTTCGAGGGAATGGAATCGGATTACAGGGGCTCTAAGGTGCTCATAATCTGCGTCCTAAGGCCCCGGGGGGAGCGATGGCCCGGCCATATGACCACGGATGGCGCCCTGAGGCTCGCGGGGGCCGTGAGGCCCGAGCTGGCCATCCTGACGGATTTCGGGATGAAGATGCTCAGGGCCGGACCGGCGGGCGAGGCCAAGTGGATCGAGGAGGAGACGGGCATAAGGACTATAGCTGCATATGACGGAATGAGGGTGAGGATGGGGGATCGGGGGATCGAGCTCGCGCGGGGGACCTTGGATGGATTCATCGGATGAGGCGGGATCCCGGCGCGCCCCATGCCTCATAAGATTCGCTTGGCGCTCCCCCGCGCGTGCCTTAGGAAGACCTCCGCCTCGCCCTCATCGACCAAATGTATCTGGAATGGGGAATTGATCGGCACCCCGGCCCGCTCGAGTATATCCGCCTTCAATCCGGATCTGCCGCGCCAAGAGCCGGGCAATGACTTTGCCACTATCAACAAATCCACATCGGATGCAGCCACCGCCTTTCCCGAGGCGGCGCTGCCGAAGGCGTAGGCCCCCCTGAGCTCCCCAGCTAGGATCTCCCCAGCCGCCGCGGCGATCCTCCTAGCCCATTTATCCCAATCCCTCAGGAGCCTCGCCCTTTCCCAAGCGCTTTCTAACCTTTTCACAAACGGCCATGACCTCCTTGGCCAACGAAACCAAGTACTCCCCATCCTCCTTATCGAATAGCTTATAGAAGTACCTGCTCATCAAATAGGAGTCCTCCAGGTTATGAAGTCCCCTCTTATTCCTCGCCAAGAAATCGCCCACGCTGGGATCGATGCGTTCCAATTCCTTCAGCAGGGCTATGGCCGAATGCGTCCTCGGGTAATCCCCGATGAGCTCCAGCAGAGCGGATTTCAAATACAGCTGCGAGGCCTGTTCGGCGTTGAAGGCGGCGAGATCGTAATTTCCGCGTTGGATCGAGATCTCCGCCATCTCTAGGAATGCCTTGGCCCTCCTCCGCATCAGGTCGATTTCGTCCTTGATCCCCATAAACCTTGCGACCCGCGCCCCATTGAGAATGCGGGGGATCTTTGTAAAAGCTTCCTCGCCGGGCGACAAAGCTTTAAGGCCCGGGGGCGGGGCAAGTAAAACCCACCGGGGCCTTTCCGGCCCCGCCGAAAGCGAGCCCCGAGGAGTTCCGGATTGGAGGCGCGAGAAGGGCCCGAGGATATGCCGAAGCGATACGAGCCCAGGGAGCATGAAAGGCGTTGGCAGGAGTTTTGGGAGAGGGAGGGAATATACCGGTTCGATCGATCCGATAGGAGCAAGCCGACCTATAGCATTGATACGCCGCCGCCATACCCGAGCGGGGAGTTCCACATGGGCAACGTCCTGAATTGGTGCTATTTCGACTTCGTCGCCAGATATAAGCGGATGAGGGGCTACAACGTCCACTTCCCCCAAGGCTGGGATTGCCACGGCCTCCCGACCGAGGTCAGGGTCGAGAAGGTTTACGGGATAAGGAAGCGCGACCTCCCGATCGCGGAGTTCAAGCGCCTTTGCGAGAAGCTGACGAACGAGTACATAGGCAAGATGAAAGCTGCCATGAAGGCCCTTGGCTATTCGATCGATTGGTCCTTGGAGTATAGGACCATGGATCCCTCCTATTATAAGCTGACCCAGCTCTCCTTCGTGATCCTCTACAGGATGGGGCGCCTCTACAGGGCCGATCATCCCGTGAATTGGTGCCCCCGCTGCGAAACCGCCATAGCCGAGGCGGAGGTCGAGTATGCGGAGTTTGGGGGCGAGCTTCATTATATTCGGTTCGAGGCCGACGGCAGCCCGCTGATGATAGCCACCACCAGGCCCGAGCTATTGCCGGCCTGCGTGGCCGTTGCCGTCCACCCGGGCGATGGGAGATACTCAAGCCTCGTCGGGAAGATGGCGAGGGTCCCATTGTTCGCTAGGGCCGTCCCGATATTGGCCGATGAAGGGGTCGATCCGGGCTTCGGGACCGGCGCCGTAATGGTTTGCACGTTCGGCGATAAGGCCGATGTCGCTTGGCAGAAGCGGTATGGCTTGCCCATCATAAAGGCCATAGGGGAGGATGGGCGGATGAGCGAGGCGGCCGGGGAGTTCGCCGGCTTAGGCATCGGGGAGTGCAGGGCCAAAATCGTGGAGAGGTTGAGGGCCGAGGGGCTCTTGGAGCGATCGGAGCCGATAAGGAGGAGCGTGGGGACCTGCTGGCGCTGCCACACGCCCGTCGAGATCCTCTCCAAGCCCCAATGGTTCATGAGGACCAGGGATATGACCGAGGAGGTCGTGCGGCGGGCCGATGAGGTCCTATGGGTCCCGGAGTTCGCGAAGAGGAGGCTCATAGATTGGGCCAAGTCCTTGGATTGGGATTGGGTCATATCGAGGCAGAGGGTTTTCGCGACCCCGATACCGGTATGGTATTGCAAGGGTTGCGGGGAGCCCTTGGTCGCCCATGAGGATTGGTTGCCCGTAGACCCCAGGTTCGAGGCCCCAAAGGACGCCTCATGCCCCAAATGCGGCTCGAAGGAGTTCGAGGGCGAGAGGGATGTAATGGATACTTGGATGGATTCCTCGATCACTTGCGCCGTCCACGCCGGTTGGCCCGACGATATGGAATCGTTCCAACGCCTATTTCCCGCGAGCCTTCAGCCGAACGGCCTCGATATCATAAGGACTTGGGATTATTACCTGATGGTCAAGCACCTGGCCCTATTCGGGGAGGTCCCCTATAGGACCGTCCTCGTCAATGGGATGGTCAGGGGGACCGATGGGAGGATGATGCATAAGTCCTACGGGAATTACGTGGAGGCGGGCGAGGCCGTCGCCAAGTATGGGGCCGATGCCGTTAGGCAATGGGCCGCCTCGGGCGCTAGCACGGGCTACGACGTCCCGTTCAACTGGGGGGAGGTGGAGCACGGGAAGAGGTTCCTCACGAAGCTCTGGAACGCCGCCAGGTACGTCCTGATGAGCTCGGATCCGGTCGATCCCTTGGAAGGCATCGGCGGCGGGGAGCTGATCGATCGATGGCTATTGAGCAAGTTGGAAAGGCTCGTGGGCGAGGTCACCGACTCCATGGAGGCCTTCCAATTCAGCTCGGCCCTGGGGGCCATAAGGGATTTCGTATGGCATGTATTCTGCGATCAATACCTCGAGGCGATAAAGCATCGCCTGAGGGAGGGCGGGGGCGGCCGGGAGGCATCGAGGACCGCCAGATACGCGCTCCTGAGGGTCGTCCAGCTCTTAGCGCCCTTCTGCCCACACGCCTCGGAGGCCCTTTACCAGCTCCTCAAGCCCTCCGGTTGGCCCTACAGGAGCGTTCATATATCCCCCTGGCCCGAGCCCAACGCCTCCTTGATCGATCGCCGAGCCGAGGAGGACGGGGACCTCCTCATCAGCGTTATATCTGAGATAAGGAGGGCCAAGGCCGAGGCGAGGATCCCCCTCAGGGCCCCCCTGGGGGGCGTAAGGATATACGCCTCCGGGAGGGCGGCGGAGGTAATAAGGGCGAACCTCGGGACGATAGCCGGCACCTGCAACCTGCCGGATGTCCAAGTGCTTGAGGGGAAGGGCGGGAGGCCCGTTCAAGGGGGACCGGGCGTTTCGATATCCATCGGGGCCTGCGGGGAATGAGGAGGGGCGGCCAAGATCCGGAGCCTTGGGCCCCGATCGCCCTAAGGGATCGATTGAAAGCGTTAAAAGGATCGGATCTCGATTCGCCGGCATGGGTCCGACATCGAAGAACCGCGGCCACATGTGCCTTGAGCTGTTCTCGGCCTTCTCTAAGATCTCCGCCTTCACGCTCGGCGGGGGGCTGGCCATGATCCCCCTAATGGAGAGGGAGGTCGTCGAGAGGAAGGGATGGGTCGGCGGGGAGGAGTTCTTGGATTTGGTGGGCATCGCCCAATCCATGCCCGGCGCCATGGCCATCAACCTCAGCACCTGCGTGGGCTACAAGGTCGCGGGCATAAGGGGCGCGATCTCCGCCTCGCTCGGGGCGATCCTCCCGCCGTTCCTATCGATCGTATTGGCCGCATCCCTCATCTTGGCCGTCAAGGAGAATCCGCTGGTTGAAAGGGCCTTCCAAGGCATAAGGCCGGCCGTGGTGGCCTTGATAGCCATATCGGTCCTCAGGCTTTCGAGGGCGGCCGGTATAAGCAGTAGGACCGCTGCGATACCCATGGCGATCGCCCTGGTCGTTTTAGCATCGGGGCTCCACCCGATGTACATGGCGGCGATCGGGATTGCGGCGAGCGCCCTCTGGGCGGCCGCGAGCGCGAGGAGGGGAGGGCCATGATCCTCTTGGACATAGCCTTGACCTTCATTACGGTGGGCTTGCTTAGCCTCGGGGGAGGCTATGCGATGATATTGCTATTGCAAAGGGAGGCGGCCAAGTTCGGGATCCTCGGGAAGGAGTTCGTCGACATCGTCGCCATAGCCGAGATGACCCCGGGGCCGGTGGGGGTCAACTTGGCGACCTATACGGGTTATAAGGTGGCGGGCCTCCTAGGCGCAATCGTGGCCACGGCCTCCAACGCGGCGCCGACGGCCATTTTGATGCTGCTCGTCGCCAAATTATTCTATCGGATCAGGGCCGATACCCGGGTGGAGGGGTTCTTCAAGGGGTTCAGGTTGGTGGTCATAGGACTGATCGCCGTCGCCGCCATCCTTATGGCGGAGTCGATAAGCCTATACGCCGATTATAAGGGGTTGGCAATCTTCTCGGCCGCATTCGCCTTGGGATATAGGCATAGGATCCATCCCATATTGCTTATCCTAGCCGCAGGCGCGGCGGGCCTCCTGATCTATTGATCCCGCCGAGCCCGCAGGCCCCTCGGGCCGAAACCGTTTAATAGCCGGCGGCGCCATCTGAGGCCGGTCCGGAACCGAATGGCGAAGCGGGGGGCGGGGTTCGCCTCGGCTCGGCCCATCCGATCCGGAGCTTCCCCGCCGGGCCTACTTGTGCCTAAGTTCTGGGCTGAATAGGAAAAGGAGGAGATGAGAAGGGTTTGAGTGGTTTTGGAGGGCCCAGGCGAAGGTTCCCCAGCGGCCCCAGGAGGCCCGCTGGACCCAGCCCGGTTAAGGAGGGCGAGGAGTACGATGTCACAATAGAGGCCGTTGGCAAGAGGGGGGACGGCATAGCGAAGGTGGAGAACTTCGTGATATTCGTCCCCGGGACCAGGGAGGGCGATAAGGTCAGGGTTAGGATAACTGGGTTGGGGAGGAACTTCGCGACGGCGAGCGTGGTAAGGTGAGGAGCGGCTTGAAGGTGGCCGAGCTGAAGCCCGGCATGAAGGGCGTCAACCTCGTTGGGAAGATCCAGGAGATCTCTGCCCCGAGGCAGGTCATGACTAGGTTCGGTGGGATGAGCAGGGTAGCCGATGCGATCCTCTCCGACGAGAGCGGGGCAGTGAGGATATCCCTCTGGAACGAGCAGATCGACCAAGTGAGGCCCGGGGATTCCATCAAGGTGGAGAACGGTTACGTGACGTCCTTCAAGGGCGAAACGCAGCTCAACGTGGGCCGGTACGGTAAGCTCTCGGTTTTGAAATAAGGGAGGAGGCGGGGCCGCGAGGCCCCCCTTCGAACCATTCTTGGGCCCGGATCCCCAGCGGAGCCTCTATGAGGCGAGCCTAAAGGGAGTTTTGTGAAAAAGGGGGTCGGGGCTAAATCCTATCGTCGAACTCCCTGTTTTTCACCTCGACCTTTAGCTTCTTGACCTCCTCTACGAACTCGGCCAGCTTATCGGCTAGGACGCCCCAAGCCCTCCTCGCCTTCTCGGGATCGCCTCCCGTCGGCTTCCCTATCACGCCGGTATCGCAATACTCATGATGCTCCATCGGCAGATAGATCATCTGATCCTGGCCCTTGAAGACGACGTAGGGGCTCCCATCGTGCTTGGCGAATTTATCCTGCGGCAGGTACTTCGGCGCGTGGATCTGGCTCCGATCCCATTTGACCCTCTCCATATGCACCGCCTCGGGATGGTAGAGGAGGCACATGGATATCTCGCCCTCTCCCCCATGCCACCCAGGGTTGTCCTCCTTTGGGTTCTTTATTATCGGGCCCATTATCTCCGGGACCAAGGGCAGTATTTCCGCATCGGCCCTGAACATGGCGGCGAAGGCGCCGGTCTTATACCTCAGGGACCTCAAAACGGGATCGATGATCTTTATGTTCGAGGTATGCCCTATGACATAGATCAGCTTATTGAAGCCGTGATGCACCAAGCTCCTGCTTATGTCGTACATCAGCGCCTCGAAGGTCTTTGCCCTGAGCGTTATCGTCCCGGCCCCGGAGCCCGGCGGCCTCATGTGGTGGGGTGAATAACCGGTCCAAACGACCGGCGTATGGAGGACCTGGGCCTTCTCAGCGGCCCATTTGGTCACTATCCAAGCTTGGAGGCTGTCGCAATTTATTGGCAGATGCGGCCCATGCTGCTCGCAGCTCCCGACCGGTATGAGGCATATATCCGTCCTCTTGAGCCATTCGGCGACATCGTGGGCGGTCATTTCGAATATGTTGTATTTGGAATACCACCAATCCGGGTATACGGGCATTCGCGATCACTTCGCGGAGGGAGGGGCCGGACGAACTAATAACCCTTTCTGGGATCGATTCCCTTAAAGCCATCCGCCTTGAGGAGCCCCAAAGTCGTCCCGAGGAAGGAGCCGAAGCCAAAGGCCTCCGGGCCCTTTGGGACCCTCCCCTAGAGGCCGGATACGCCATGCCCATGGGCCGGCGGGCCAAGCCATGGAGGAGGGGCCTCGGCGAACTCCGCCGATCGCCGGCTCGAAGGGCCCTCGGATGCCCTCATCCGCCTGCGGTACCCCTCATCGAGCATGGGCTCTCCTCGGGCTCCATGCCGTTGGCATCGATCACATCCTGAGCTTAGAAAGCGCCGAAACGGCCGCTAGGGAGGCGAGGGCTACGAGCGCGCAGAAGTACAGGGGGGCCTCCGGGGCCAGAGCATCGGCCAGATAGCCGCCGACCAAGGGCCCGGAGAATAGGCCCACCCCAACGGCCGTTTCGAAGACGCCCATCCTGAACCCGCTCCCGCCCCCGGCGGCCATGGCCGTTAGGGAGGGGAAGATCAGCCCCATCGCAAGCCCAAGGAGGATGGAGGAGGGCCAAACGCCGATGCCTCCCCCGGAGAGACCGATGGCGGCGGAGGCGATCGCGGCGATCGCCAACCCGAGGGCGGCGATCCTCGAGCGGCCGTGCCTATCGGCCAAGCCCCCGGCCTTGAGGAACGTGGCCGTCCTAGCGATGCCGAAGGCCATTACGATGGCGCCGATCTGGCCCTCCCAAAAGCCCAGGGCCTTCAGATAGACAGGGAATATGGTGAACAAAAAGCCCATCAGGACGCCGTTGGCGTAGCCGCCGGCGCAGGAGGCGCCGAGGGATCGAATATCCCCCAAACCCCCGGAGGCCATATGGCCCCTTCGCTCCATGCGCCGCTCCCCACCCCTCATAAAGGCCGATAGGGCCGCGCCGGAGGCGCCGGCAACGAGGCAGAGCGCGAACGCCGCCGGATAGCCGCTCAGGTTTATCGCCAATCCCCCCAGGAACGGGCCGATCGCGTAGGCGGAGCCGAAGGAGGCGCTGTAAAGGCCCATGGCGAAGCCCCTCCTCCGCGACGGAGCCGCGGCCCCGAAGGCGCTGGCTATCGATGGCCACCATCCGCCGCCCGATAGGCCCAATAGGATCGATATGGCCAATAGGGCCCGGTAATCCCCCGCGAGCGGGAAAAGGGCGCAGGAGATGGACATCCCGGAGAGCGCCATAAGGATCATCGAGGCCTTCCCAATCCTATCCGATAGCCTGCCGAAGGGCATCGCCGAGAGGGTTTGCATGAGGCCCATCGCGAAGCCCAATACGCCCACTTGGGCGTACGAAAGGCCTAGCTGGCGGGCGTAGAGGGAGGCGGTGGGCCTGACGGTCGTATAGCAGAAGGCGCCCAAGAAGGCCAGAGGGCATAGGAGCAAAAGGCGCCCCTTCCAAGGCTCATCCAAGATCCCTCGCGCCATTTCCGATCGGCCCGCCCCGGGCTTCGCCCATTTGAGGGCCCGGGGTTATAACGTTTCCGAGGGCCAGCCACCGATATGGATGCGACCCCAGCGGAACGCATCTTATGGCCCTTCCGCCGAGTTCGGCGCATGGCAATATTTGAGCGCCCCCTCTCCCACTTCCTTCCCGCCTCCCTGCTGCCCTTTTGGGCGATGAGGCTGTATCCGAGGGGCCATGGGGTCGGCGATCGATTCCAATCGCCTGGGCCCCAATACCCGATTCATTCCCAAAACCCATTTTGGTCCCCTTTTCCCGGGATCTTATTTCCTTTATTTTTGAGCTCCTTTCGCCGAGATGGAGCCTGAAATGGGCCCATTTCGGCCTGGATTCAATTCATTTGATTTATTTTGATTTCATCCGAGATTTCAAATAGGCCCTTGCGCGAACCATCCCCCTATAGGGGGCTATGGCGTTATAAATCTACGTTATATTTTCTATATCCGCTTGGGCCCTTCGATTCGGGAACTATTCTATGCCCTTAATCCTTTTATGAGCTCCTTTCCAAGGCTCGGGCCGGTCCCAAGAGTGCCAGTACGCAAGTGGCCACCAAGGACGCCATGAGACAATAGAAGGATAACGGACCGAATAGCTCCAAGGGGATCGGCATTGGGAGGTATCTGTATATCGTAGCCTTATATCTGACGGCCGAGGCCAAGGCCCAGACCGCATTATAGACCAAATACTTCGCAAGGCGCGAGCTGGGCCTGGACATATCGAGTATTAGAAGGGGCACTAATGGAATAGAATATTGTAAGGGGGGGAAGGGGTAGAGAGAAAAGAAATAGAAGAAATTGAAAGAGGAGAATATCGATATCCCAGCCTTAACTGGGTCGAGCCTCCTTTTGTAAGCTAAGAGAAGTATGGCTGCATATGCTATTGGGAACGCGTACCTCCTCATGAGCGGGGAACCTACGTTGATGTGGAGGAAGAATGCCAGGCTCCAAAAACATTCCGATTTCAAAAATGGCATCACTGAGATGAGCGGTATTGAGATCGCCGCCAATGATGCGATGATGATTCCCCGAGAGCCTCTAGACCTCCCGATCACCATTGGTAGGAGCAGGCCTGGATAGACCTTAAGGGATGCGCCTATACCCAAAAGCCAAGAGGACATCACAGCGCTCCCCCTTAGGGCGTAGATCGCTAGCAATAGGAAGAATGTGGGTATGCTATCGAATTGGTATTGGGTAACCCCCAATACAAGGGGGTTGAGGAACCATAGGGTGGCCAAAGGCCTCTTCGACCCGAGCATCTCCCAGAGGAGGATGCCGGTGCCCATATTGAACGTGAGGAATACAAGCCTCAAGGCCAGCAGAAAGTTGAATTCGTTGCTTGGGGGAATCGCCAGCGCTAAGGGGAATAGGAACGCCTGCGCGAAGAGCGGTGGATAGCCGAAGAATGCGTTTGAAGCAAGTGCCTCACAATAAAAGTTCCGGCCGGATACAAGGGCGTTAGCGGCGGTTATCCAAATTTTTAGATCGTAGCTACTGGGGTAAATTAGTATGAAGAACAGGTGGGCCAGTGAGCTGAGGGCAATTAGTACCATTAGGGTCGGATGTCCCCGTTTCTCCATTCCGATGGCGACTCTTCGCCTTTCTCCATCTCGGTCTATTCTAAGCAATCCCAAGACCTCTTCGACCCGGGATTTCTGAACATTGTAGAGAGATTGCTTTATATCGCTTTTCCTGGCCATGTAATAAATGCCATATACAACCTAAGCCCAGAGAGCTTAATTTATGATTTTTGGTCTGAATCGTTCAATAAGTGAGCGGCCGTGCGCCCAAAGCGAGGGCCTAGAAAACGCCTTCAGATTTCATCCATTCTATCGTCCTCCTCAGCCCCTCCTCCAAGACGATCTTCGGCCTCCACCCTAGGCTGGTTATCTTGGATATATCCGGGACCCTCCTCTGGACATCATATTTCAGGCCGGGCACATGCTTGATCCTCAACGGCTCCCCCCTGCCGCATAGCCTCCATATCCTCTCGGCCAATTCCTCGACTGTGGTTTCGATGCCGGTCCCGATATTGAAATCGTCGTTCTCGGCCCGCTCGGCGACCCACAGTATGGCATCCGCCACATCGTCGACGTACGTATAGCTTCTCGTTTGCTTCCCCGAGCCCATTATCTCGAGCGGGTATTGGCCCGATAGGGCCTTCCTTATGAGGTCCGGGATGACATGGGCGTAGCCTGCATATTCGCCCGGCATCTCGCCCGGGCCATAGGCATTGAAGGGCCTGACGATCACGTACTTTAAGCCGAACTCCTCCCAATAGGTCCTGGCGATATATTCGGCCACGAGCTTCGAGAAGCCATAGCCGCTCATCGGCGGAGGGGTCGTTTCCAAGGCCGATTCGGGCGTCGGGAAGATGCCCGCCCTCTCGAAGACCATCGAAGATGATAGGCAGACCATTTTGGCATTCGATCCTATGGCCGCATCCCAAAGGTTGAAGGCCATCATGGAGTTATCGCGCAGGCTCGTCGCCGGCTTCCTGTGGAAATACCCTATCCCGCCTATCCTCGCGGCCAAGTGGAAGCAGACCTCCTGGCCCTTCAAAGCCTCCTTTGCGACCCTTGGGTCCAATAGATCGGATCGGAGGAACCTTATCTGTCCGAGGTACGGCTCCAAATTCCTTTCATTCCCTTTCGAGAGGTCGTCCACGACTGTTACCTTCGCGCCGAGCTCCAAGAGCTTGGCCACGAGGCGGTGGCCTATTAAACCCGCGCCCCCCGTCACCAAGACGGGCTTATCTAGCCAGTGGCTCATCTCCCCCGCCCGAACCGCATATACGATGTCCTTTTGAAGTCCGCCGGGTCGAAGATCCCCCAGACATCGTAGACGAGCCCGCAACCGCTCTCATCGATCCTCCTCGCCAGCTTGCCGAACTCCGGATGGTTGACCGAAACGATGACTATCTCCGGATCGCGAAGGGCCTCATCGAGCGCCGATGTATTCGCCAAATAGGGGTCGTGGACGATGACCCTCGCCCCGTAGCCCTTCAATATCCCCACCAATTTGGCGCTCGGCGATAGCCTCGTATCATCGATCCCGGCCTTGAAGGCGAGGCCGAGGACGGAGATCCTCTTCCCGTATAGGCGGCCGACCCTCCTCCTGATCGATTCAACGATGTATTGCGGCACCGCTTCGTTCAATTTCCAGGCCGTGGAGACTATGCTGCTGAACGTGGTATTGTTATCCAATAGGAGGCCATCCTTTCCGAGGCAGGGGCCGCCCGCCAAGCCGGGCCTGGGTATCCTGCTCCTGGGATACCCGTAATTGGCTACCTCTATGATCTCGTGGGCATCCTCCCCATACATCTCGGACCAGATCGCGAACTCGTTCGCAAGGGCGAAGTTCACGTATCTGTATATATTCGTGAAGAGCTTCGCCAATTCGGCGCCCTTTGGGCTTGTGTACAGAATTGCCTTCCCAGGATTGATCCTCTTGAATAGCTCGGCGAATATGGCGTTGCTTGTTTCATTGATGCCGCCCACGATCTCGGGCAGGCTATACAATTCTTCGATGGCTTTCCCCTCCAATATCCTCTCCGGTATCATCGCAATCGCGAAATCCACCCCAGCCCTGAGCCCGCTCTTCCCCTCCAAATAGGGGATTACGATGTTTTCTATTGTGCCCGGGAAGAGTGTCGACTTGAGCCCGATCGCCTTCATGTATATTCCGCCGCTCAGGACCTCCTCGAGGGCGGCATGCAATTGGGAATAGTCCGTGAAGAGTTGGAAAGCCAGCGGAGTGCCAATGGTCAACAGGATCACATCGGCCAGGGCCACGCCATCCCTCGAATCCGTCGTGGCCTTGAACCTGCCGGAGCTTATGGCATCCCTCAGGGCGGCCTCGAGCCCCTCCTCCCTAAATGGCGCCTTTCCTTCGTTCACCTTGGAGACCCTCTCCCGGTCGATGTCGATGCCAACGACGCTAAACCCGCTATTCGCCAATACGACAGCCAGGGGCAACCCTATCCTCCCGAGGCCCAAGACGCAGACGGCAGCCCGGCCTGATCTCACCTTTTCGATCAAATCCGATAATGGCATAACGATGCGCCTTAAGGCATCCTTAGATAAATATTATATATAACCTTTCCTTTTTGTCAATCCTTACATGGGGATGGGGAGGAGCGGAATTGGCTCCCCCTAGGGCTTCCGGGAACTTCATCTCGATAGCCGTTCCAGCCTATAAGGAATGGGAGCATATAGAGGGCACGATATCGGGCATAATCGCTGAATTGAGGCGCTCTAGATTCGGATTCGAGGTGATCGTCGTATTGGACTCGGTTCCGGAGGACCCTACGGGTCCGATCGTCCACCAGCTATGCAAGGCCTTCAAGGAGTTGAGGCTGATCGAGAGGATGGGGAGGCGGGGCGTTGGGGATGCGATCCGCGCGGCGATAAGCGCTGCCGATGGGGATATATTCATCCCGGTGATGGGGGATAGATCCGAGGACGCCTCGGACCTGATAAGGCTAATAAACGCCGTCGCGGATGGCCACGATATGGCCGTTGGGGAGAGGTTCCGATGCGGGAGGCCACCGGGGTACCCCATGATGAAGTATATTGCCAATAGGCTTTGCAATCACCTCATGAAATTCCTATTCGGATTGCCCTACTCGGATGCGACGAACGCCTTCAAGGCCTATAGGCTTGAGTTGCTGAAGAAACTGGACTTATCCTCCAAGGGCTTCGAGATATTCGCCGAGATCCCCATAAAGTTCTCCCTGATGTGGCCCGGCGCGAGGATCGCGAGGATCCCAGTTCGGCATTTCGTCAGGAGGAAGCGGGAGGCGAAGCTCTCGCTCATCAAGGATGGGCCGCGCTATATTGGGATCATTCTTTCATCGTTATTGACCAAACGCGAGATTGAGCGCGAGCCCCTTCAGGGCTCTTCCAGGGGCATTGTGGATTGAGTTTATATGCGATCAGGTTTTCGGAAGAGGATTTGGCTCAAAAGCGAAAGGTTTGGGAAGTCTTATGCAAGCGCTTCCTCCAAAGATTCGTGAAAAGCGGATGGAGGGTTTTGGATTTTGGGGGGAATTGCGAATTCATAAACAATATAGAATGCGCTGAGAAATATGCAATAGACTTGGATCCCGAATGCCTTAAATCGGCCAAAGCCAATGTCCACACCATAAGGCAATCATGCACGAACCTATCGAATTTCCAAGATGGCTTCTTCGATCTGGTCTTCTCCAGCAACATCTTCGAGCACCTCAAATCGAAGGAGGAGCTCGAAAAGACCCTGAAAGAGGTGAGGAGGATTCTTAGGCCGGATGGCCGCCTCCTCATTCTCGGACCGAATATAAGGTATTGCTATAAGGAATATTGGGACTTCTTCGATCATTACATCCCGCTCAGCCATAAGAGCATATGCGAGGCCCTGATGAGGAATGGATTCGAGGTTATAGAACTCATCCCGAAATTCCTACCTTATACGATTAAATCGAGATTTCCCAAATCCCAGGCGCTCGTCCGATTATATCTCATGTTCCCGCCGATATGGAGAATTTTCGGCAAGCAGATGCTCGTTTTCGCCAAGCCGGTAAAGGCTTGAAAAGGCTATGTGGGCTAAGGCGATCGGGAGGTCGAAGGTGATGGAGGGGCTTCCAAAGGCGCCTTTTGTGGCCCTGAGGAAGATATCGATCGCCATTCCGCTGGCGCTCGTGGCCATCTGGACCCTTCCCCAATCCAATTGGGATGCCCAGCTGGGGCCTGGATACTTCATGGGTAATCGGGATAAGTTGGGCATTGATCAAGGGCATGCGATTCGGCAAAGATATTGTATTCACCTTCGGCCCCCTCGGATTCCTTTGGACGGCTGGATGGGGAGGGTCCATTTACGAGCTCTGGAGGATCTCATTTGCTTTCAATATCTTCACATTTCCATCTTCTTACTCACTTAAATTTTCATCAAGACCTGGCTTAAAGATAAGTTGCTTTTATCCCTCATCCCAATTGTCATGCTATTCCTGATAAGGATTCCGCTAGATTATTTGCCGCTCAGCGCGGCATTTTTGGCCATGTGCATGGGAATGGCCCTGAAAAGGAGGTGGCTTCTAATGTTCTCCGCGATAATCCTTTCGATAGCATCTCTAGTAAAATTTGTTTCCCTAATCATTTCCGTTGGAATTTTCCTATCCTTCGGCCTTTTGGCAATCATTCGAAGGCGAAAGGGAATTGTTAAAGGAATCGATCCTCATGGTTTGCGCATATTTGGCCCTAATATGCCTCTTATGGGTTCTCAGCGGCCAAAAACTAGATAATATTTTTCCATTTCTAGAACTCAGCGCAGAAATCTCGCGCGGGTACAATAGCGCAATGGCGACGAAGGGTTTCGATAATGCAATCCTTTTGGGGTTGAATTTAAACATAGGTCGCCCTCTTCCTTACTTCGCGCTCTTCACATTTATCGTTTTTGGGATCACGTTGTTAATTTTCCATAGATGTAAAGAAGTTGTGGATTTCATAATCCTAGGCCTGCCGTTATTCTTCTTTTGCTTCAAACATGGTTTTGTTAGATATGACGGCCACGTGATCATTATCTGTCGGTCTATCCGCTCTTACTCTCCTTTTTGCTGACATTAACCTTAAGGGATTTGAAGCTCAAGAAGCTTTCTCGTAAGCTAGTTCCCCTCAATTGTATAACGCTAATTTTCTGCATGGTTTTTCCAACATCCGTGTTGTATTTAAATACATATTGGCATAGGCCGTATGGTGAATTCATGTTAAGGGATAACATTATTGAAAGGAGGATGAGCTATATCACCGCCTCCAACATGCTCTTCGATCGAAACCTTTATGAATCCATCTTGGAGGCCTCTAGGCTGAGGATACAGAGGTTTTACAAACTCGATGAGAGGGTCATTCGCGCATTAGGGAGGCAAAGCGTCGACATCATACCATGGGACATCGCGCTATGTTGGGCTTACGGAATGAATTGGCATCCCAGGCCTGTATTCCAATCCTATATCGCGTATACCCAAAAGTTGGACTCGGTGAATAGCTTACACTTCTCCAAGAAAGATCCTCCAACCTTCCTACTGTACTCCTACAAGTCAATAGATGGGCAATATCCTCTATTCGACGAGCCGGAGACCTTTCGAAGCATTTTGCTCCACTACGAGCAATTTGACCAAAGCGGAGAATTCCTTGTCCTCCGTCGTAAGGAGGTGAATTCTCTTCACTCGATAGAGGAAGTGGATTCCTTCGAGGGGAAATTGGAGGAATTCATCCCCGTTCCGAAGTATGATAGGGGTTTTCTATTTGGCAGCGTACATTTGAGCTATAGCCTAGGGGGAGAAATCAAGAAGATATTTTGGAGGCCCTCCTCGCTTTATATACAATTCGAATTTGAAGGCAGAGGGCGCTCCCGAAGGTTCCAGGTTCATACCGAAGGTCGCGGCGAATGGTTTGTTCTTATCGCAATACGTGGAGAATGCCGAGGATTTATCGCTGGTCCTTGGGGGCCGGATTCGGAGGGACATAAAGGGCTTCAGGATAGTCGCAGATAACCCTTCGGATTACGACGCCTCAATCAAGGTCGACTTCTTTGGAATCCCTATGGCTATGGGGCGACCGCCAAGCGTTCCTCAGTATGGCACGAGCCACGATGTGCCATAAGTGGGCGGGAGGGGGGAATGTTTCGAAGGATGCCCTTATTGCGGCGAGGACCATTGGAAGCTTTATGATATTGGCCAATGAGAAGTTTTATACCATATATTATCATAGCATGTATTGGATCCATGTTGTAAAGTTTTTAATGGCCTTTTCTAATATTAGTATAATTAAGGCCCGAATATAGGGCAAATGCTAGGGATATCGGCCAAATCATAGGCCCTCACGGCTATAATATGAATAGCGTTTAGCTTTCATATTGTAAAAGGCACTGAAAGCCCCATAAGTACGGCTTATAATATATTATTTAGCCCATTAATGCCAAATGATATCTCTAGCATTTGCCCTATATTGGATTTATTAAATATTTGCTTTCATTATTATATCGACTTTGCTCCTCAAGGGGTCCGTTGATATAGCCATTCCTGGAGGGTGGGAATAACTAACTAAGGTAGCACATCGGGCGGATGGGGCGTCGATTTCATAAAGGCTCCCCGGGGGTTCCAAGCCTGTCGGGCTTCGAGGGCTTTAGGCGCTCCGGGAGCGGCATGGGCTCGCCCCTCGAGCGAGCGGGGGGAGGGCTCTTGGGCCTCAAGCCCATCCTACTTGCTGACTATGGCATTAGTCAACCAAACCGATTATCGAGTTTAACTATGGCTTAATTGAGGAGATATCCGGCTTTTGGAGTTAAGGGTGGGTTTGTTAGTTACCTTCCCCTCTCCAGAAATGCCAAGGAGGTATCTCGTGGAATTAGCGCATAAGGGATCAGAGCAAGGGCCATGTAAAAATAGTTGACCATGGAATATGGGCTCAAGATCAATCCTAGGAAGCAGGCAAAAATGGAAAAGAAAGATAATTGTTTGGGATCTTTTGCTTTGGGAATTAAAAAGACCATAATGAGCGCTGGAATGACAAGTTGTAAGATCGTGAAGCCGTAAAATAGCAATGGTGGTATTTCCGTTCCATAAATCCAGAAAAATATCCGAAAGAAGCTTGTAGTATCTTGGCGTAAAAAGGTGGAGGCATATGGGGATGAGTATAATGAAAGGGAGATTAAAAGGGGACGCGGATCGGGAAATAAAAATGGAAGGTGAATAGCTAGCGTGGAAATTAGAAAACAAATTTTCCTCTTATAGTCGTACTTAAAGAATAAGAAAGGTACGAAGAAAATGGCTAGTTGCTTGGTCGCAAGGCTCATAGATGCCATAATTGGCGACACGAGGCTTTTGGGCCTTAGTTCGAATGCTATGAAACTAGCCAGCAAGAAAAAGCTAAGCATGACTTCAACGTAGGGATAGGCTATCATAAATCTTGAGTAAGGGTTTAAAAGGAAAAAACCTGGCACCATCAAGGAAAATAGGCGGCTACTCCTAAAGTAATAGAAAAGAAGGGCCGCTGTACAAATGTCAAATATCGCTAGCGGGTAGCGCAGATCGCCACCTATAAGTTTCATTGGAATGTAAAGGATGAAGGAGAGAGGGGGGTATGGTAGGGGACCGGGGAAATCGGGATACGTTCCAAGATAAGGGTTAATTCCGCGTAATATATTTTCAACTTCCATATCGGAGAGGAGGTATATGTCCGAGAGAGGAGGATTGGCCCTTATCCCACCTATCCTTAGGCCCGCTCCAAAAACAAACAAAGCCAGCAACTTCATTAAATGAGCGCGCCTTTCGTAATTTCTAAGAAGCCATGTACAATCTATGAGGAATAGCAATATCAACAGAAGCAAAATTAGCTTGAGATATGGGAGCCATGAGCCCCACCATACCACGAGGAGGAAGAGGATAAACGCATTAGCGATGATCTTTTCATCAAGCCAATAACTTTTCTCAGTCGGTTGGGCCTCCTGCATATGAATGGAGACGCCTTGGGCTGTTTATATATATTTTTCTTGCGTCTTTGTCAAACCTATTGAAAGGTTGCATGTCGCGGTGCAGATTGCTAGACATAAGCGTTTTTGTTCTCGCTTTGAGATGACTGAACCATTACTTGGCGGTGTTCCGCAGTCCAAATGGAGGCCAGTCTACTGGGATGCCACAAGCGGGTTCAGAGCATCGCACCGGAGAGCTTTTAAAAAGGACCCGGCGCCTCCTGAACCATCTCTTGGATGGCTTCACGATCGCCTCCATGGACGGGTCCGGCATAGGGGCCATGGCCCGAGGGCGTGGGGCCCATACGCCTCGCGACGAGCGGCCACGAGGGCGGTCCTCTTTGGGGCCTTGGGCCTCGATGGGAAGCAACCCTTCCGCCAATACCCATGCTTCAAGGAGTCGATGCAAGTTTGGAAGGCTCTTTTTATGCCTCCCCAATGGCCCTCTCGTAAAGTTCCAAGGTCAATTCAGCAACCCTTTCCCAAGACCTTCCCTCCCCCCAAGATCGCAAAGACCTTCCGAGCCTATCCCTAAGCCCTTCATCCTTCAGGCATTTCAAAATGGCTTCAGCGAGTTCCTCCGAATCTCCGGGGCTGACCAGCAAAGCTTCTTCGCCGTCCTCGAGCTCCGCGGAGAACCTTGGTATCCTCGTCGCCACCACGGGCCTCCCAAGCTTAGCGCATGATGCCAAGGCCCCGCTGGAGCCAATTATGCGATCTTCCGAATAGGGCAATGCTATCACGGAGGCGGAGGAGAGGACTTCGCTTAGCCTTTCCTCGCTTAAAAATTCGTTAAGGAACTCCACCGACTCGATGAGCCCCAATTCCTTCAAGAGGCGCTCAACTGTCCCGATGTACCGAGGGTTCTCCTTAGCAAGCCTGGGGTGATAGCCCCCCGCGATCATCAAGCGGGCCGAGGGCTCGGACCTCAGGACCTTTGAGAAGGCCAACAGAAGGGTCTCAATCCCCTTGTCCGGTGTCACGAATCCAAAGAAGGCGATCAGGGGATTGGATGATCTCCGGCTCGAGGGGGGCCCTAACTCAACGCCATGAGGCACGACATGGACCTTCTCGGAGGGAATGCCATAATCCTCTATGAGCTCCTCCCTCATAAGCTCGTTATGAACTATCACGATGTTGGATAAAGCGCAGATGATCTTGACGAAGAGAATCGTCACAAGCTTCTTCAGAAAGGGAATCTTGGAACCAATACCGTGGAGGCTGAAGAAATCGCCGCTTAGCGCCGACCTTCTCAATACGCTGTGCATCGTGAGCAATATGGGAACATTAAGCAGTTTGAGCAGAACCAAAAGGGCGGGGAAGATTACGGAGTGCTTCCTGGATCCAAAAACAAGGAACTCATGCTGAATGTGAATCACGTCAGGCCTCTCTCTCAAGACCGCCTTGAATATTCGAATGGGATATGAAAGCGTATCCCTCCTCCAGCATCTGATGACCCTTGGGCCGGCCCTCGATAAGCCGATTCCAGCAGAGCCATTTCCCGCCTCGTTGGCCATGACCGCTACTTCGCAAAACCCTTCCAGCTTATTCACGAGCCTGTAAGTATACAGGGCTATCCCGCATCTATCGGGTGGAAAGGGCGAAACAATGCAACATTTCATTTTCGGAAGACCTTGGAGGATAACCATTTTAGGGCGGCGCGCTCGGGATAGGCCATCATGGCTGGTATGGTTTCGCAGGTATTGCAACATATCGGGCACCTTTGGGCTTTGACCAAGCCGCGAACCCTCAGCCTTTCCTCGCTATTGATCAAACGCTCAAGATCGTAGGAATGATCCCTTAAGTTGCCTATCCTTGCGCCATAGATCGTGCATGGGTAGAGGTTACCATATGGGTCTAGGAAATATCTCACGCTGGCTCCCCCACATGGGATCACTTGCCTTCTCGGATCTTCGAGCCAAAGTCCAAGCAAATCAAAGAACATGGATCTCCCCCTCGTAACCATTGATCCATTTTCCTTTGCAAGCGCTCTTATGTCCGGCAACCTCCGCTTCAAGGCTTCCCTGAAATCCCTGATCTGGATCTCGCGGCGCATCCTTTCGTTCTTATAGAGCTGGCCAGTGGACCAAACGCAGAACGACGTTTCTAATCCATGCTCAGCCTTTAGGGACCGGACCTCCTCGAGGACCTCATCGAAGCGATCGATATTAAAGGGAGACGCCACCGTCACCGTTCCAAGCGAGAAATCGAATCGATTTCTCAGATCGGAGAGGGCCTTAAGGGTGGAGCGGGCTTTGCCGTAAGCCCCCCGCACTCCGCGAATGCTGTCGTGGATCTCTGGCGGGCCATCGATACTCACCAGCACATGAAGCGAGAACTCTTTACCTATGGAGCCCTTCATCTTTAATATGGCTTCGACCTTATCCCTCGCGATGTCAATTAATTGGCCATTGGTGGTTATGAAGAGATGTTCGAGATGCTTTTGGGATTCCGATATCGCTTCGATTATCAGATCCAAGTCCCTCCTGAGGAAGGGTTCCCCTCCAGTAATCCCGACGACTCTCAATCCATCGTAAGATGAGAATATCTTTTGGATCTCTTCTACCCCCAGCTCTTCCCTTGCCTTATGCAAGTTCTCTTGGTCATATCGCCAGATATCGCATTGGACGCACCTTAAGTTACATCTATAGGTGATTGCAAACTCTAAGTCGAAGGGCCTATCCCTTATCCTATAGGTAACGATGCCCAATAAGCCCAAGTCGATCACATCAACGTTTGATTGTTAAAGGGGATAGGGGCATAAAAGAATTGCGCCCAATGAAGATCCGAGAATCTTCATTGAAATGAATCGTTACCGAAGATTTAAGGGTTTTTTATAATACCTCATGGATCTAAAGCTGAATGCCATGGCCATTAGCATCTCCTGATCGTCAGCAGGTATTTCTTGATGCCCAAGCTGAACCTCCTCGCGCGGAGGCGTGATGCGATCGCGGCCTCGATGTCCGGGAGGGGTGGGGTGGCATCATTACTTCTCCATCCCCCTCCTTGTTTTACATGGCTCCAAGGCCCGCCCATCCATGGCCCGGAGATAACGGGCTGGGAGGAGGCCCTTGGCCCTTGGACTAAAACGGGGCGGAGGCGATCGGGATGTTAATAATCAGAATGTTAATAAATTTATGTCAATTAGTTTAAAATTGGCCGAGGGATGATCCGGGATCGCCATCAAATCTTCGGGGAATGGTACTTCGAAGCTAGGTATAAATATTTTAAAAAGGCTTTCCCCATAAAGAGAATGTATTATGACGCCCTCAGGTGGGGGCAGCGGAAATCCGGCTTAAACCTATTGGATGGAACGAAAAAAGAGGCTTTGGACGTAGGATGCGCTTATGGCTTCGTGGTCGAATTGCTAAAGGAGCTGGGCTATGAGGCATATGGGGTAGATATTTCGAAATTTGCCGTAGCTAAGGAGAGAGGGGCGATTCTAGGGGATGCGGAGAATCTCCCCTTCAAACGCTCCTCCTTTGATTTGATAACTTGTTTTGAAACAATCGAGCATTTGCGAAATCCCGAATTGTTTTTGGAGGAGTGTCATCGAATTTTAAAGCCGAGCGGGGTACTTATCGTTTCCACACCCGTGCCAGGGCCTTCTTCCACCCTCATGCATCTTTTAACCCGTGAGCCTTCCCGCTTTCACCCTTCCATCAGGCCAGTTGGCCAATGGTTAAAAGCGCTTAGATCTTCTGGCTTTAAAACCATTGCAGTCGAACCATATTTGTTGCTTCCCGTGCCCCAACTCTATTCAAAAGATATTTCATCTTTGGGACTCCTGAATTCCTAGCGAGTAATGTTAAAATGATTTGCGTAAGATCGAGCGAACCTAAAGGCTCCCGACCTCCCCTAATGTATTCTCCCTAGACGGATCGAAACGATACCCTCTTTATGATTTTAGTCGTAATAAAAAATTTATTATTAGATCTCCATAACCCTCGAGCCATGGCAAAGCAAACGGGCTTGAGGCCATTTGGGAGGGCGATCGCCCTAGCGTTTATCGTAGCCTTGGGCTTAACCTTGAGGTTAGCCTTCTTAGGCCATAGGAGCCTCTACTTGGATGAGGCTTGGAGCTTCTCGGCCGCTAGCATGGGGCCCCTTGGCCTCCTACCCGCCGTGGCCTATTACGATATGCACCCGCCGCTCTACTACATGGTCCTGAGCCCCTTCTTGGCCCTTGGGAAGGATGAGTTCATGATAAGGCTCCCATCGGCGATCTTCGGGGCCCTAACGATCCCATTGGCCTACTGGCTGGGGAGGAGGTTCTTAGGGGAGCGCGGGGGCCTATTGGCGGCGTTCCTCTTGGCCCTCTCGCCCATGCATGTGCGCTATTCCCAGGAGGCCCGCATGTACGCGCTCTTGGCCTTCCTAGCGATTCTCTCCTTGGTCCTTTTGCTAAGGAGTATCGAGCAAGGAGGGTTTAGGCGCTGGGCCCTCTATGGGCTTTCCGCGGCTCTATGCCTCCATACCCATTACATAGCGCCCTTCTTCCTGCTGGCGGAGGGGGTTCTGGTCCTTTGGATCTCGATGCGAAGGAGGGATTTCGGGACCCTAAAGTTCTTTTCCATAGCGGGTGCCGGCGCATTGGCATCGTTCATCCCTTGGGCTTATCTAGCGCTGATGTCCCAATACGAAAGGGTCTGGCTTCAGGAGAGGCCGCTTTGGCTTGGCCCCGCTAGGCTGTTGGTCCATTACGCTTATTTCTTCCCTGTGACCAGGATAAGTGATTTCGTAGAGCAGATTCCAAGCCCGCTGGCTCTAGCGATCTATGCTTCCTCCCTCCTTCTATGCGGCCTATTGGCCCTTCGCGGGCTCATCGGGGCCAAAGGGGATTGGCTTAAGACGGTTATTTGTTGGCTATTCGTGCCCCCAATCGCGGCCTTCTTTGTGCTGTACCTAATATCAAACGTATGGCCCTATAGAAGCGTCTACTACCTCTTCGGCCTCCCCATATTCTTGGGCCTCATGGCGAGCGGGCTTCTGGGATCATGGTCCAAGAGGAGGGCCCTAGCCTCGGTCCTCCTGGCCTTCCTCGTGGCCTCCTATGGGTTCGCGAACGCCGTCAATTATCAAACTGAGGTGGAAAATTGGAGGGCTACGGCCGCCTTCATGGAGGCGAACGCGATCCCCGGCGACGCGATCGCCTTCGACAGGCCCTTCACCGATGGACCGTTCAATTACTATGCTAAGGGGGCCATCCCATATCGCCTGAAGTACGATCGGGTGAGCGCCGAGTATGGGAGCTACGACC
>CALIRQ010000022.1 GCA_938042195.1 uncultured archaeon | reverse complement strand
GACCGGGAGGCTCATCATAGCCGAGGAGGCTTGCAAAACGGGCGGGTTCGGGGCTGAGGTGGCCGCAATCGTTGCCGAGGAGGCGATCGATGCGCTCGATGCGCCGATAAAAAGGGTCGCGGCCTTCGACGTCCCGATACCAAGCGGCCCGCTCGAGGGGGCAGTGATGCCGGGGGCCGAGGATGTAGCGAGCGCCGTTAGGGCCGCGATCCTGTCCAGCTCTCGGCATCCGGGCCGAAATCCCTCTAGGAACTCCTCGCCCTAGGGGCATTTCTCCAATGCGCTCGATCGGAGGCCCGATGGGGGCGGATCGATGGAGGGTGGAGGATCGTTGCGGAGGATAGCGCTATTAGGGATTGTCGTGTTGGCGATCCTCATCGCCGCATTGGCCTTGCCGCTCGTGATCCCGGGCAGATGGGGGGAGCCTAGGCGCCTGACGAACCTGAATGCCCTCTCCAAGTTCCCCAAGATCAGCGGCAACGGCGAGGTAATCGTCTTCCAATCGGACGCGGACGGCGACGATGAAATATACCTGATCAACTGGGATGGGACGGGCCTGAGGAAGGTCACCGACAATGATGTCAGCGATTGGGCCCCAGCGATCGATTGGAGCGGCTCCAGGGTTGTATTCGAATCGAGGGCCTCGGGCATTGAGCAGCTCTTCGCCTTCGATTCTCGATCGGGCCGGCTGAGGCAGCTGACCCAAAACCCTTGGCCATGCTCCCAGGCATCGATGAGCTACGACGGCGAAAGGATCGCCTTCATGGGCGAGGTCGCTGAGCTCCGCCATGAGCTCTTCTCGATCCTCTGGGACGGCTCGGGGCAGAGGCGCTACGAGCTCCCATCCATCAGGAACGCGATGCCCTCCCTTAGCGGCGATGGCTCCAAGATAGCCTACCGGGGGAAGGATCGATCCGGCGCGCCGGACGTATTCGTCGTGGATTGGGACGGCTCGGGCTTCAGGCAACTTACCAAGGGGCCCGCCATAGACGTCCACCCATCGATCAGCGCTGATGGATCTCTCGTCGCCTTCTCCTCGGTCATGGACGGCCCTTGGGAGATCTACCTGGCCCGGTCCGATGGATCGGCCCTGAAGCGGCTCACCCGGCTGAACGCATCATCCCTCCATCCGGCCTTGAGCGGCGATGGCTCCAGGGTGGCCTTCGAATCCGACGCGGCCGGTGAGTGGGATATATGGGTCGTTAATTCGGACGGATCGGGCTTGACCAGGGTAACTGGCGCCGGGGCGGAGGATCTGGAGCCATCCCTAAGCCACGATGGGAGGAGGCTGGTCTATAGGGCAAAGTCCGGCCTTGGGTCGGAGATATGGGCGGTCGCCTACGAGGGGCCGCTGCGCTGGTTTAGGCTGCCATCCCCCTCCGCTTCACCTTCGAATAGAGCCGATCCGCCCCAGTGGGACCGGTTATGCGAATGGTGGGATCAGGGGCGCTCATCGAAGCGCTCGGTCGGGCTTCGGCTGGAACCTCATAAGGGAGAAAAACTCTGGCGTATGCCTTATCAAGTCCGTTGAAGTCACTATGCCCACCAGCTTTCCCCCGCTGAGGACCGGTAGCTTCTTTATCCCCTTATCGCCCATCAGGCGCGCCGCCTCCTCGGCCGTGGCATCCTCCTGGATCGTTATCAAGGGGGTCGACATCACGTCCTTCGCCTTCGCCACCGATGGCTCCATGCCTCCCTCGACGACCCTCCGGAGGATATCCCTCTCGGTTATTATGCCCAAGGGCCTATCCCCCTCAACGACCAGGACCGAGCCGATCCCGAACTTGTTCATCTTCTCGACCGCCTCCTTCACCGTGGAGCTCGGCCTGACGGTCTTGACGGCTCGGCTCATTATGTCCCTTACGAGCATTCCGCCCTCCGCAGACATGGAAATCACTTGGTCGTTGAGGGTAATTAAAAATTGGGGATTTTGGGAATTTAGGGATTGGCCCTCAATACGGCAAGGTTTCGATCCATGGATAAAGCCTTCGCAACTTCTCCATGGATTTCTCTACGGCCTCCTCCGGGTAATCGTTCGCCTCCAGCCTCCCGGCCATGAAGTCGTCGTAGGCCTTCATGTCAAAGTGGCCGTGGCCGCAGAGGAGGAACATTATCGTTTTCTCCTCGCCTGTTCGCTTGCACTCCAACGCCTCATCTATGGTGGCCCTTATGGCATGGCTCGGCTCCGGGGCCGGGATTATGCCCTCGGTCTTGGCGAATAGCGCGGCGGCCTCGAACACGCTCACTTGATCGTATGCCTTCGATTCGATCGCCCCCTCCTTCTGTAGGAGGCAGAGCGTTGGGGCGTCGCCGTGATACCTGAGGCCGCCCGCATGGATCGGCGGCGGTATGAACTCATGGCCGAGAGTGTACATTTTCAATAACGGCGTCATCCTAGCCGTGTCGCCGTGGTCGTACGTATAGGCGCCCTTCGTCAGCGTTGGGCAGGCTGTGGGTTCAATGGCGACGAACCTGGTCGGCTTCGGGGCCTTTCCCTTCACCTTCTCATAGTAGAAGGGCCACATGAGGCCCGAGAAGCTGCTCCCTCCCCCGACGCAACCGAAGAGCACGTCCGGGTAGTCGTCGAAGAGCTCGAACTGCTTCAGGGCCTCCAAGCCTATCACGGTCTGATGCAATAGGACGTGGTTCAGGACCGAGCCGAGCGTATATTTGGCGCCGTTCGTGACGGCGTCCTCGAGGGCCTCGCTTATGGCTATACCCAAGCTGCCCGGGTTGTTCGGATCCTCTTTCAAAAGTCTCCTCCCGAACGCTGTTCGGTCGCTAGGGCTGGGCAGGACCTCGGCGCCCCATAGTTGCATTAAAACCCTCCTGTAGGGCTTCTGGTCATAGCTGGCCCTCACCATGTAAACGGTCGCGCCGATCCCGAAGAGGTTGCAGCCGAAGGCCAATGCGGATCCCCATTGCCCGGCCCCGGTTTCAGTAGTGAGGCGCTCCACGCCCTCCCTCATATTGTAATAGGCCTGGGCTATGGCCGTGTTGGGCTTGTGGCTACCCGGCGGGCTTACGCCCTCGTACTTGTAATAGATCCTAGCGGGCGTCCCAAGGGCCTTCTCGAGCCTCACGGCCCTCATCATCGGCGTTGGCCTGTAGAGGGCGTAGGCCTCCCTGACCTCCTCCGGGATCGGTATATATCTTTCCGTCGAAACCTCTTGCCTTACGAGCTCCTTCGCGAATATTACCTCCAGCTTCCTCGGGTCAACCGGGGCCTTAGTCTCCGGGTCTATGGGAGGGGGCAAGGGCTTGGGAAGGTCGGGCAATATGTTGTACCAATGCCTCGGTATATCCTCCTGGCCCAATAAAGCCCTTATGGAGTTCGTCATCCCCATCTCACTTGGATCGAGTTTTATCGCTTGAGGACCCATGGGTTATATTTATATCTTACTTGCACATAAACATACATGAAATGTGGGGGATAGTTTCGAAGCGGTTCCAAGCGCATCCCGAGCGGTTAGCCGTGGTTAAGATCCTAGTCGAGAACGGGCTCAGCGTCCGCGAGGGGCGGATATATTGCAATGAGATAGAGATACCGGATTCTAAGATCGCGAAGGTGGCCGGGGTCGATAGGAGGACCGTGGCGGCGACGATAGCTTCCATAGGATCCGATCCAGAGCTGAGGCCGTTGTTCGAGGGACTCAGGTCCGCCGGCCATTCGCTCAAGAACATCGCCAGGCAGCTGGGGCTCGGAGTTTTGGAGATAACGCCCTTCGATGCGCGAACGCCCGGCATATTGGCTGGGGCCGCCTCCCTATTGGCCAACAAGGGCGTTAGCGTTAGGCAGGCGATCGTCGACGACCCGGAGCTGGCCCCGGAGCCGAAGCTTACGCTGATAACGGAGGGGCCGATCCCCGCGGAGCTAATACCCGAGTTCCTCAGGATAAGGGGAGTGGCGAAGGTATCGATCTATTGAGCGCTTCGGGGTGGCGATCCCCAAGCTCCGAGGCCGATGGATCTTCCGCGGATCCCGCGATTCCCATTCAAATTTCCCCTGTTGCTGGCTGGATCCTTACGAAACTTTTAAAAGAAACTCAAGGCATATGGATGCCTCGGGGAAAATGAATGAAGCTTAGCAAATCCAAGGGCATAATAGCCGCTTTGGTGCTGATAATAATAGTCCTAGCGGCCTCCACCATATACTTGGCGACGAGGCCGGCGCCCGTAGCTGAGGTCAAGCGGATCCAATTCGGCGCAGGCGGGCCCGGCGGGACTTGGTTCTACATGGTCGGCGGAGCCGCCACTTTGCTGACGCAGGAGATGAAGGGAAAGTACATTGTATCAGTTGGCGCTTCGGCTGGATCCGTTGAGAACGTGAGGCGCGTGGCGGCCGGCGAGTACGAAGTGGCCCTCGCCCATGCGTCCACCTGCTACGATGCGTGGAACGGCGTGGGGACTTTCAAGGACGTCGGGAAGAGGCAGGACTTCAGGATGCTTTGCGCAGCCTACCTGAGCCCCCATACTTTCGTCGCCCTCAAGGATACTGGCATCAAGGGCATGCAAGACTTAGTTGGCAAACGCGTTAACACGGGGCCCCCGGGATCCGGCACGGAAGTTGCCTCTAAGAATATCCTCATGGCGCTGGGGCTCTACGATAAGATAAAGGTGAGCAATATGGAGTTCGGGGATGCGGGCATGGCCCTCTTGGACGGCAGAATAGATGTCAGCTGCATGTCGGGCGCTCCCGCCGCCCAGATAGTGGAGGTGGCAGCGCAGAAGCCCATATACGTTATCCCAATGACGAGCGAGGAGATGGATAGGGTCATAGCGCAGCATCCATACTATGCCAAGGGGGTCTTGAAGGCTAAGACATATCAAGGGCAGGACGAGGACGTGCCCACAATAGTCTTCATGGTATATATAATAGCCCATAAGAACGTACCGGATGACTTCATAAAAGAGATGCTTAGGATTCTCTTCGATCCGAAGAGCGCCCCGTTCCTTACGAAGGCACATGCGCAATGGGCAGATTTAAGTCCCGGCCTTGAAGGGATGAGGGCCCTAAAGATTCCCCTACATAAGGCCGCCGTGGAATATTGGCGAGACAAAGGGCTGAGCGTGCCGGCCGAGCTGATACCGCCGGAGATGAAGTGAGCGCCAAGGAGGCTCGGATGAGATGCCCAATGCATGGCAGAAAGCCGCTGCCATCATTGGGGCCATATTCTCCCTTTTTTATCTTTATGAATCAGGCTTCGGAATCGTAACGAGCGAGGCTCACAGGGGCGTATTTCTGCTCTGCACATTCGCGCTTTGCTTACTCCTTTATCCATTTCGCAGGAAATCACAAGCGGCGGGACCAAATCCCTTCGACGTGTTCCTCGCAATTCTTTCCTCGATAGCCGTAATCTATTGGATCATCCAGTACCCCTTAATGTCCGAGAGGATAGGCCTCCCGCCCAGGCCCTTGGACATCTTCCTCGGGCTGGTTTTGATAATAATCTCGTTGGAGGTCGCTAGGCGCGCCTTGGGCTTGGTGATACCTTCGATCGCGCTCTTCTTCCTATTCTACGCTTACTTCGGGCCCTATTTCCCCGGGGCCCTATCCCACGCCGGGTACGGCTTCGAGAGGATCGTGGAATACGTCTTCCTGAGCCCGAGTGGGATATTCGGCCAGATACTGGCCGTGTATGCAACATACGTGATGCCATTCATAATATTCGGGGCATTCTTGGACAAATCCGGGACCGGGGATTTCATAATCGACTTCGCTAGGGCCCTAACGGGCCATAAGACGGGCGGGCCGGCCCTGACCGCGGTCGTTTCAAGCGCCGGGGTTGGGACTATCTCGGGGAGCCCGATCGCGAACGTCGTCACCACGGGAACGTTCACCATACCTTTGATGAAGAGGATCGGATATAAGCCGGAGTTCGCCGCGGCCGTCGAGGCATCTGCGTCCACGGGCGGCCAATTCATGCCGCCGGTGATGGGCGCCGCTGCATTCCTCTTAGCCTCCTTCATAGGCATACCCTATATGGAGGTCGTGAGGGTAGCTTGGATACCGGCGTTCTTGTACTTTTTCGCGGTGGGCCTAATGGTCTACCTCCAAGCGGCGAAGATGGGCCTCAAGGGATTGCCTCGGGAGGAGCTACCGAGGCTCGGGGAGGTGGCTAAGCGGGCTTATCTATTATTGCCCCTCGCGGTCCTGATAATCCTCTTCATGTATAGGTTCTCCCCCTTCTATGCGGCCTTTTGGGCCACCATGATGACGATCCCATTAGGCTGGTTGAGGAAGGAGACGAGGATGACGCCGAGGCGGATCTGGGAGGCGCTTGTATCCGCGAGCAGGGATATGCTCCTCGTAGGCTCCACCGCTGGCGTCTTGGGCATAATCTATAGCTGCATAATCCTAACCGGCTTATCGACGAACTTCTCCGGGGCGATCATTGAGCTGGCCGGCGGGAACTTATTCCTGATGCTCCTCATAACGATGCTCGCGGGCACGCTGGTCGGGATGGGCATGACCACGACGGCCGCTTACGTCATCCTATCCATCCTGACCGTTCCGGCCTTTCTCAATATGGGCATTCCAGCGTTGGCAGCACACCTAGTGGCCTTTTGGATCGCGAATTACGGGAACCTGACGCCCCCGGTATGCGTCGCCACGTTCGCAGCCGCCGGGATAGCCAAGGCGGATCCGATGAGGGCGGGGTTCATAGGCATGGCCATAGCCTTCTATATGTACCTCATGCCCGTGGCCTTCCTTTATACCCCGATGGCCGTTTGGAACTCCCTTTCGGAGATAGCCTGGCACGCCTTCGTGTACTTCTTGGCGGCGTTCCCATTGGCCTTCGGCATAATCGGATATTTCCGTGGGCGCATCCCATTGCCCATCAGGGCCCTATTCCTCATCTCCATGGCGGCCACCATCTACCCGGACTTCACGGCGGACCTGATCGGCATAGCCCTCTTCGGCTTAGGCCTCGTGTTGCACTTGGGCCTTATTAAAGTCCTTGGGAAAAGCCCCCGAGCATAATCCGGGCCTTGATCGATCAATCCCCCCATCGCCCGTTCCCGAGCCATGCGGAGAGGAATTGGGCCCTATGCCGTATCGAAACGCATATTAGTCTTCCGCCCTTATGCGGGCCAGAACGGGCTGGGCGGAGCCTAAGGGGCGCGCCCACCCCTTTAGCCTCGAAGGGTCAAATGGCGCGATCGATCATCGGGGCCCCTGGGCCCCAGGGGGGAACGATGGCCTTGGGGAGGAATTCCGGTGAGTTCAAGATAGAGACGGAGGATTTGAATGTATGGTTCTGGAATAAGCACGTGGTCAAGGGGTTCAGCATCGGCATAAGGGCGAATTGCATAACCGCGATAATGGGCCCGTCCGGTTGCGGGAAGACGACCCTCCTGAGGGCCTTCAATAGGATGAACGATATGATAGAGGGCTCGAGGACCTCCGGCTCCGTCTATCTGGATGGGGAGGATATAAACTCAAATAGGACGGACGTGGTCGAGTTGAGGAGGCGCGTCGGGATGGTCTTCCAAAAGCCGAACCCCTTCCCGAAATCCATTTACGACAACGTGGCCTTTGGGCCCAGGATCCATGGGGTCAGGGATAAGCGGAAGCTCGACGAGATAGTCAGGTTCAGCTTGGAGGAGGCCGCGCTTTGGGATGAGGTTAAGGATAGGCTCCACGAATCGGCCTTAAGGCTTTCGGGCGGGCAGCAGCAAAGGCTTTGTATAGCGAGGGCATTGGCGGTCGCGCCGGAGGTCATATTGATGGATGAGCCTTGCTCGGCGCTTGACCCGATCTCGACATCGAAGATAGAGGAGCTGATGCGGAGGCTCAAGAGGAATTATACGGTCGTTCTAGTTACTCATAATATGCAACAAGCGGCCAGGGTAGCGGATTATACGGCCTTCATGTACTTGGGCGAGCTGATAGAATACGGCGAAACGAGTCGCATATTCGAGAGGCCCGAGAAGGAGCTAACGGAGAGGTACATAACCGGAAGGTTCGGATAGGGATTGCAAAGCGCGCTGGGGAGGGAGCTATCGGCCCTCTTCAAGAGGGTCGGGGAGATGGCGGAGCTGGCCGAGAGGACCGTGAGGGCTTCGATAGACGCCTTCCTGAGCGGGGACGAGGCCGGCATACAGCTCAGGAGCTGGTCCGATGAGCTCAGGTCGATGCAGGAGAGCGTTGAGGGGAGGGCCGTCGAGATAATCGCTAGGTACCAGCCAGTGGCCGCGGATCTGAGGCGGGTGAAATCCCTCATGAAGGTCAGTTACGACCTATCCAGGTTCGGGAGGTACGCCTACGACATAGCCAGGACCTTGGAGCTTATAGGCCCATATGGGCCATGCGAGCTCGGGGCCGTTCGGGGTATGGCCGAGAAGGCGGTCTATGTGATAAGCGCTAGCATAAGGGCCTTCTTGAACGACGATTTGGAGCTGGCGAGGGGGATCGATGCCATGGATAGCGAGATCGATGCCATGTACATAGAATACGTCAAGGGGGCTGTAAGGGAGCCCCCAGAGGACTTCAGATGCCTCGCCGCGGGACTGCTCTTCGCGAGGCATCTGGAGAGGATGGCCGATCACGCCGTTTACATATCCAAATCCGTTATATACATGCTCACCGGCCAAGTGGATTGATCCGGCGCGGCCGGGGCCCTTGGCCGAGGCATCTAAGCGCCCTGGGATCGCGTGCGAAGGTTTAAAATTTTACCCGCCCGTAGTCCCGCTACCAAGCGGGGATCGATGGGGGCATCCGCCCAATGGGGATCGAGGCCATTATATTCGACTTGGATGGCACCTTGGTGGATTCCATGGGCATCGTCCATGGGGCTTTGAACCTCATACTTCGAGATCTCGGGTTGAGGGAGGTGGGCAAGGAGGAGATGGCGGAGATCGCAGGGATGAGGCTCTCGGATATATTGGCGAGGATGGCCCCATGGCTCGATCCCATAGCCGCAGAGGAGGGGGAGGCGAGATTCAAGATGATATACTCATCCAGCGAGCTGCGCTTGATACCGGGGGCTGATGAGGCGCTGGAGCGATTGAGGGGGATGGGTATTCGGATGGGCATCGTGACCACGACCCCTAGGGAGCCCGCACGCGACCTCATCGAGCGGCTAGGGATATCGGGTTACTTCTCAGTGGTAGTTGCCGTTGAGGATGTGGAGCGCCCGAAGCCTCACCCGGATGGTCCCCTGAAGGCTTCTAGGGCCTTGGGGATAGATCCCAAGGATTGCGCCTTTGTCGGCGATAGCCCGAACGACATCAGGGCCGGGAGGGCCGCCGGGATGAGGACCATCGGGGTCCTGACGGGGCTCAGCTCGAGGGAAAGGCTGGCTAGGGAGGGAACCGATCTTATAGTTGGGAGCGTTGCGGAGCTCCCATCGGCCCTCTCGAGGTGGGATCCTTAGGCCATCGCTTCAACCCGCGATCCTTTGGGCTCCAATCCTCCTCTCCCTTATGGCCGCCCTGGCCGCGGCCAACCTGGCGATGGGGATCCTATAGGGGGATGCGCTTACGTACGTCAAGCCGAGCTCGTGGCAGATTCCTATCGAGGCCGGATCCCCTCCATGCTCGCCGCAGATGCCTATCTCCAAATCCGGCCTGGTCCGCCTCCCCTCTTGAACGCATATAGCCATGAGCTTCGCGACCCCCTTATCGATCGTCTGGAACGGGTTGAAGGACAGGACACCCCTTTCCATGTATTTAGGCAGGAACTTGTTCTCCGCATCCTCCCTGCTGAAGCTGAAAGTTCCTTGGGTGAGGTCGTTCGTCCCGAAGCTGAAGAACTCCGCGTGCTTGGCGATCTCCCCAGCCATCAAGCAGGCCCTAACGACCTCTATCATGGTCCCGAACTTGAAGTCGAGCCTCACGCCATATTCGCGCTCCACCTCGGCCCTCACCCTCTCGGCGATCCCCTTCACGGCCTCCAGCTCCTCGGCCATGGCCACTTGCGGGATCATTATCTGCGGCTTGACCTCCACGCCGGATTTCGTGAGCTCGGCCGTCGCCTCGAGGATCGCCCTCACCTGCATCTCGTATATCTCCGGATGGGTTATCCCGACCCTGACTCCCCTATGCCCGAGCATTGGATTAACCTCTGCTAAGGCCCTAGCCCTAGTCAACATCTTGCGGAGGCGCTCCTCCTCCGCCGGGTTCCCCTTAGCCCCTTCGAGCGACCTGGCCAGCTCCTCTACGTTCGGGAGGAACTCGTGGAGCGGCGGATCGAGCAGCCTTATGGTAACCGGGAGGCCCTCCATCGCCTTGAGGATCTCCTTGAAATCCCCTTTCTGCATCGGCTCGAGCCTCCCCAACGCGGCCCGCCTCTGGATCTCATCCTCGGCCATTATCATCTCTATGACGACGGGCAGCCTATCCGGCGCATTGAACATCCTCTCGGTTCGGCAGAGGCCGATCCCCTCCGCCCCGAAACTCCTCGCCAGCCGGGCCGCCTCGGGGGTATCGGCGTTGGCCCTTACCCCGAGCCTCCTGAACTCGTCCGCCCAATCCAATAGCTCTGAGAGGCCCCCGGCCAGCTCCGGCTCCACCAATGGGACCGAACCCAAGTAGACCTTCCCGGAGCCGCCGTCTATGGTTATCAAATCGCCCTCCTTGACGACGGCGTTTCCGGCCCTGAAGAGGCGCGCGATGGGGTCTATGGTTATCCCGCCGCAGCCGACCACGCATGGCTTCCCCATTCCCCGGGCCACGACCGCGGCGTGGCTCGTCTTGCCCCCCCTGCTCGTCAGTATCCCCTCGGAGGCGAAGAAGCCGTGGATATCCTCGGGCTTCGTCTCCTCCCTGACCAATATGACGCGCTCCCCGGCCCTATGCCTCCGCTCAGCCTCATCGGCGTCGAATACGGCGATCCCGGAGGCCGCGCCCGGGGAGGCCGGTATGCCGACGGCCAAGGCCTCCCCATCGAACTTCGGGTCGACCCTTTTATGGAGCAGTTGCTCGAGCTCCTCGGGCTCCACCCTCAGGATCGCCTCCTCCTTGGTTATTATCCCCTCCTTCGCCATATCGACGGAGCTCCTGACCTTCGCGGCGGCGTTCATCTTCGCGTTCCTGGTTTGGAGGATCCAGAGCTTGCCCCTCTCTATGGTGAACTCTATGTCCTGCGGATACCTGAAATGCCTCTCGAGCCTTTCGGAGATCTCCACCAGCTCCCTATACAATCGCGGGGCCTCGGCCTCCAATTCCTGTATGGGCCTCGGGGTCCTGATGCCGGCCACGACGTCCTCGCCTTGGGCGTTGGGCAAATAATCCCCATATAGGCCCTTCTCGCCCGTCGCCGGATCCCTAGTGAATACGACGCCGGTGGAGCTATCCGGGCCCATGTTCCCGAAGACCATCGCTACGACGTTCACCGCGGTCCCATCCGCTATATCCGGCGTTATCCTGAACTGCCTTCGATAATCGACGCACCTCTTGGAGTTCCAGCTCCTGAAGACCGCGGCTATGGCCCCCTCGAGTTGCTCATAGGGATCCTCCGGGAACGGCCTCCCGAGCTCCTTGAGGATTATGGCCTTATACCTCCCAACGAGCTCCTTCAGGGCCTCCGCATCCAGATCGGTATCGTATTCGGCGCCCCTCTCCCTCTTGACCTCCTCCAAGGCGCGGTTGAATAGGGATTCGTCGATCCTGAGGACTATCTTCCCGAAGAGCTGTATGAACCTCCTATAGGCATCATAGGCGAACCTCTCGTCCCCCGTCGCCTCGGCCAGCCCCTCAACGACCTCATCGTTCAAGCCCAAGTTCAGGACCGTATCCATCATCCCAGGCATCGAGATGGCGGCGCCGGACCTAACGGAAACGAGGAGGGGGTTCCCCGGATCGCCGAACCCCTTCCCTGTGAGCTCCTCAAGCCTCCCCATGGCCCTCTTGACCTCCTCCATCAGCCCATCGGGCAACTTCTCGCCACCCTCATAGAAGAGCCGGCAGACCTCGGTGGTTATCGTGAAGCCTGGGGGGACGGGGATCCCCAGCTTCGTCATCTCCGCTAAGCCCGATCCCTTCCCGCCCAAGAGCTTCTTGTCCAAGATCCCTTCATCGAAGAATACGATGCCTTTATCCATCCTCAATTCTCCAAGACCGTGAGGGGAACTCCGGAATTCCAAATAAATCTATCGCCTCGATCCTCGCCGCGAGCGCCTCCGGCGCCAGCCCGGTTGGCCTCAACTATCCGCGCCCCATTGGGATGGCCGCGCTTGAGCCGATTGGAGCTGGGCCCGTTGTGATCGGCGGAATGGTGGTTTCCGATGAAGGGGGATCGATGACGTGCCGCGAGCGGGATGAAGGGGATCCTTTTTGTCCTCCAGACCCTTGAAGCCCCGCGCATCTTAAGGGTGATTTCGGAGAGGGCTTAATGACGTGGCCGTCATCGCATCGGGTCAAGCTGGATGTCATCTTCCCATTTAGATGGCGAAGGATTCATCGGGTCGATCCTCGCCCGGCCGAGGGGGAGGTCGTTGAGATATGAATGCGGAGGCGATGGCGAAGGCCATCTCAAAGGGGGCGGAGAGCCCTCGCCGATGCCCATATTGCCCGCTATCTTTGCGCCCGGCCCTCCGCCCCACAGTTCCTCGAAATCATTCCGACATCATAAAAATAGTATCTTGCTATTAAAAATCGAACTAATTTCGCCGAAGCGGCCCGAGCCTCCTCCCGGTCGTGTTCAGTCAAGGGTGCATAGTATCGCCTCCCAGACGAGCTATGAGCCCAAGATATTCCGGCTGCCTATGGAGGATGAAGGCCCAAGCCAGCCCATGGGTGCACCCATAGTTTTTCAACAGCTTAGGCCATGGGGGCGGTTTTGATTGATGGAACGAGAGCTGAGGGCCCCCCGATTGGTCGAATGGGCCAAGCTGGAGGGCATAAGGCCTGGGGCCCGAGAGGATCCTGAGGGATAAAGCCCTCGCCCAACCCCATAGGGCCTACGCGACGGCCTATGAGCGGGAGCGCGGAGGTCCGCCTTCTGCTCGAAGTCCTTAAGGAGAGCCTGGAGCTCCTAGCCAGCCTGAATTCCCCGAATCTCTTCAAGAGAGCGCTGGAGTGGTGCGGCCGCCGGGACTTGAGTTTCTCGGATTCGGGAAAATTCGAATGGTGAGGACAATTAGGAAGCAGTGGGACACCAATGCTCATCTATGCAGATCAAAATATGCCCGGTGTACCACATTATTCCACCATTCCACCCCTATTTTCTTTTGGCATGCCTCTTGGGCCTGCCCGCACTCTGGGCAGAACTTGGCGATCTAGGGAATTTCGGCGCCGCAATAGATGCAGAACCCCCTCTTCGGCTCCGCCTTAGGCTTCGCCGGCTTACGGGGCCTGGCCTCCTCAAGGCCGGTTTGGGCGGCGCTGCTGCTTGGGCGGGGCCTCCCTCGGACCTGTCCATAAGCTTTCGGATGGATGGCCTCAAGGCCATAAAGGCCTCTGGCTCGAGGATCGCACGAACCCACATTCTCATAATCGTTCTGGCAGTCATGAGCGGAGCCCTTATCTTCTTCCTGATGGAACGGAGGAAACTCGCAACTCCACAATCTCAGATCGAGTTCGCGGCTAGAGGAAGCAATGCCTACTTCCTCATCTGAACCGATGTCCTCCCCGCCAAAGCCGACAGAGTCATCTGAGTAGGGGGGATAAAATCCTATCGAGAAAAATGTAAAAATTATCGGCTTTGCTAAAGGAAGGCAAGATTTCCGAAGGAACTTATGAATCCATCAAATCCTATTATGGAAGAAGATCAAACAATTAGGGGAGAATGGCTCTAGAAGCGGCGACTGACTCCAGAGCCCATTTTCGGTCAAGTCCGAAAATCTCTTGGATTTTATGCCATTTTTCTCGCCAAAACATCCTTATGAAGATGTTGCCATCAGCCTCTTCCTTCTCATAATCTCCTCAAGCCTTTTGTTAATATCTGACATTTCCATATCAAATCGTGATTCGGAGATGTCGCCGAGGATCTTTTTGGCGTTGAGCACCTCCACCCTCCTTTTAAGTTGGCGCTCCTCCTCATCAAGCTTTTCCAGCTCCGAGGAGATCATGGCCTCTAATTCCTTCATTTTCGATTTGATGGCGCGAGCCCTCTCTTCATATTTGGCCCTCAATCCCTTATATGTCTCTTCGGACATTTTCTCCTCCAAGAGTATATCGGAGAGCTCCTCTATCTTGCCCTCGATCGATGCAAACTCCCCTTTGAGCCGACTTATATTCTCCATCAAGGGTTCGGTTACGTTCGGAGCGCCGGTAGCTCGACCCCTCCTCCAATAGATGGATATCGCGGGTGTCGCCACTGCAAGACATAAGAGGATCGCAATTAGTGGAAGATAGGTCGTTATCGACCAAACAGGAGTCATGAGGGGCAAGCTCTCCTCCTCGAAGAAATTCTCGGTCTCCGGCACGACGGCCTTTATCCATATAGATCCGGATATATCTCCGGTCCACATGAACTTGAACTGGCCCCTGTGCCAGTACTTCAATCGCCCCGCGAGGGGCCTCCAATGCTCATCGTCGACCCTTCTATAATAAACCACTGGTGGGCCGGCATCATCCGATGGATCGACCGTCCCCTCAATGTGGAGGATCGTTCCGAAAGGCCCGTTTTCGGCCTTTGCCGATAACTTAACGTGGCGAATGAACTTGGCGACGACCCCTCCGGGAGCAGTCCATTTCGCATTCGACGTATCTATCAGCCAAGGGATCGCATCCGCATAACTCTTCGGCAACTCTCCAACGCGCCATTCATATTTACCCGTGGTTTCGGCGGCATAATACCTCCGATCCCCATATACCCAATAGTAATATTTGTCTCTATTTTGGGTTGGAGGATCATGCAGATGAACGCCTATCATCATATGGCTCTCATACAAGACTAATATCACCTTCAGCCCGCCAGCCATCATTATAGAAGCCGCGAGCGTCGAGAAGCAATCGCAATCCCCGAAACCATCGGCCAAAGTTTCTATTGGATAAACTGGATTTCTTTCCCTATACCTGAGCTGGCGGATCAGCATAAGAACACCATTAGCGAAACTCTCGTCATTATTTCCATAAACTGATCTAAGGCGCTTTGCGATAGGCTCAACCGCATCAGGCGTCACGAATTTCAAAAAATCATCCATATGATCGACTTTGTGATCCATTTGGCGATAATGGTTGAGCAAATTCGATGGGATGATTATTTTTAATTCATATTCTTTTCCGGAATCCTTGGAAACCTTAAGGATGGCCTCATTACTGATAGCACGGATGGATGGAACATTTTGAAGAGCGATCATTAAAATGCATATGCCCAATAAGAAAATGGGCCGAATTTCAGATTCCCATCTCATTCTAAATAAGTTTAGCGATCGTTTCATAATCCCTCAACGCCATTTAAATCAGCCGGAGCCTGTGGAAGCGATCCTCCTCTTTATCTCCTCAATTTTCGCTTCATATTCCTCCTTGAGGGTTTTAAATGTTTCAAGTGAAATCTTTCCCGTCGCTAATACATCATATAGCTTACCTAACTTCTCCTCATACTCCTCTAAGGCCACGGCAGAGGGCTTTGCTTCCATTCCCCTTCCAAGGGTCAGTTTTTCGCCCTCTGGGGGGCCTCTCCGAAGGAGGGCCGCCCCGAGAATCGCTATCCCAAGGACGAGCACGAGTATGCCGGAATAAGTTTGCGGATTATCCAATCCAGCTCGGGATTCCGCGATCGTTCCAATCCATTCTATGATTGTCAGCCTAGTTGTTGTGATATAAATAGTTCGGGTCGCTTCAATTATCCTCGGCCTTTCGGATTCAACGGAAATTTTAAATTGAGCTTTGGCGTCTCTGGTTTCTTGGAGATTGAATATCAAGGCGTAATAAGTATCCTCATGTGTAACTTTAACCTCAAAATCATACCTGTAGCCTTCCCCTACAAATTTGTAATATCTATACAAATTGGGGCCACGAATATTGATTATTGCTCTCGCCCTCAAATTTTCTTGCTCGTATAGAAATTTAGCTTTTCTAAATTCGTCGTATGTCCATCTGTCCATGATGGAGAGCTCTAAAAGCGGTTGGTTCGGAGCGATCAGAATGGATCCCTTTATGCTATCCCCCTCTTTACAATACAAGATAAACCAGAGGTAAGACCATGGTCTGAGCTCAAAACTTCTCCAAGCATCAAGCCCGCCTACCCAACTTGTGTAAGTTCCAGAAGTCGTATACATAATGCTGACAAATCGTTGCTCCGTGGTTTCGACCATTGAAGTCCTAGTAAATGAAACAGTTTTCACGATCTGTGCCTCGCGGCCAATCGATCCGGCCGCCAGCAGAGCGGCACCCGCTATTATGATTAGGAGTCCAGCACCAAATAACAAGGATTTTCGAAAGCGAATCAAATTCATTTTTTGCTGGTGCAGGCACTTTATAAACTTTACTCCTGAGGGGCTCGAGGAAGGAGATTTAAAAGATCTGAGGGTTGGCTCTGTTACCTTAAGGGGAGCCCTCCCTGAGGGACTTGAAGTGATAATCCATGTCCGTCAGGGAGAGGACTCCCCTAAAGGGTTCCTCTGGTTTTTGAGGGCCTGACCCTCAGGGCCGCATCGAGGGCCCTGAGGATCTCTTCATCCTCGGCTTGGCCATCATAATGATCGGCGCGACCCTGTACGGGCTCGCCAAGAGGGCCTTCTACTTGCAGTCCTCGGACCCCTCATGGGCCGCCGCGAGCCTCATGCCATCTAGAGGTATGAATGCCATCCGGTCCGAGTATGCTGATGGGATCAACATTCGGCGATGCCGGGGCTTTTTAACGGCGTGATTATAACGCCGTAGCCCCCCTATGGGGGGGTGGTCCACAAAGGGGCTATCTTGAATATATTCAAAGGAAATCAAATAAATCAAATCCCGGCCTAAAGGGGCCCATTTTAGGCCCCATCTCGACGAAGGGAGCTCAAAAAATCGAAGAAAATCAAAAGTAAAATAGGGTTTGGGGCCCCAGCGCTTGGCCGCGAGGGGATTCCATTGGCGACCTCGAAGGCCATTGAGGCATATAATCCCTCCGAATCTACGCCTGCCCCCGATCCCGTGGAGCCTCTCTCGTTGGGATCGCGCTCGGCCCTAGGCGGGTGGCTGGAGGATTGTGCGGCTGATGCCGGATATAGATAACGACGGAGCTGGAAAAGATCTTGCCATAGTTCGCTGCGGGATTTTAGGGATCCCTTCATCTCAAAATCTCAATGATCGCCCACAGCACCCGAAGCTTCGATGGCGGCTTTCTTGAGCCTCTTCGCCGCCTCGGACATCTTCTCGAGGAGGGACTGAAGACCCATTCCACCACAGCCTCCCTTTCATCGCCGAGGCTCTCGAGCTCCTCCCTAAAGCCTTCTGAGCTCCCTCGAAAAGCTCTAGCTCCTCATCCCTGCTCAGTTCCCTCCCCAACTCCTCTTCCTGGCAACTTACCTCGAGCAGATCGATGCCGAGGAGGCTCCTCGCTATGCTCTTCAAGGCCTCGATCTTCGCCTCCTTGACGACGCTAATTTCCTCCAAGGGCTTTGATGAAGTCGTCGGGAAAGGCTCGCACTCCCCATAGGCTAGGCCTTGCGCACATCCTCGATAATGTCCGGGGGCAACACGCCTTTGTTCTTGAATACCCGGCCTCGATATGCCCTTATGTCCCATCATGAATTGAAGGTAGGGATGGCTCATCCTCCCCTTGGACTCGGCCATTATCATATTCGTATCGAAGTAGGCTCTGAGCGCATAGGGCCTCCAGTCGAAGCCGGCCCTCAGGATCGCCTTGGGATCCGTCCCATTGAGCTCGCAAAAAAGGCCTAGGGGTCCTAGGTAGACCGGGGCCGTCAGGAAGGATTTGGCGGCCAAGCTATCGAACCATCTACCCAAATCCCCCATCCTCGAGGAGGTGGGCATATTTGGCCTTCAACTTGAGCGGGGGAGGGGCGAGGTGAGGTCTAAAGGTTTTGGGATTCACTAAAAATTTTGGTGGGCCGGGGGAGATTCGAACTCCCGACCTTCCGCGTGTAAGGCGGACGTTCTGGCCGGGCTGAACTACCGGCCCCGGCCGTTAATGATGGACTCATGCTTAAAAAGGAAGGGGATGGGGCCTCGATCCCTGGCTAGATCCAGGCCCGCTCGACGAACTCCCGGTTCCTTACCTCGACCTTGACCTTCTTGAGCTCGTTGACGATCCTCGCCCCGTAATCGGAGAACCTCTCGA
>CALIRQ010000021.1 GCA_938042195.1 uncultured archaeon | reverse complement strand
GGTTTCGAAATCTCCCATCCTTATCTTCATACAATCATGCACATCGGGCATCGTCCTGCATCCCCCGGATATTATGTAAGGCCCCTCGAATTTGCTTATGTATTCATTGAACTCCCTCGAGGAGTAGCTCGATACGAAATCCAAGGCCCTCTCCGTAAGGGCGTACACGGGGATCTTGCTCCCTATTTGGAGCTTCGCCCGCCCCCCGATGGCCTCCCTCACCTTTCCCGAGGCACAGCTCCAAACCAGGTCGGCATGCCCTCCCGCCTCATCGACTCGATCCCAGCCCATCTCAGTGGTGCATATGACCAATATGGTGACCAAGCCCCCGCTCTCGGCCTCGATCTCCCTGATCTCCTTTAGGCTATCGTTGCCAAAACCGCTAACGGTCACATCGATGCTCCTATATCTTTCGAGGGCCCTCCTCACGCCCGCCACCTGATCTATCTTGGCCGTATCCGGGAACAAGACCTCTCCGCCCCCATCCTCGATTCTCTTTATCACGCCCTTTATGGGCGAGGTATAGAAGACCCCGTTCATCCTTGCCCCGATGCCCTGCACCAAGTATGGGTCCTCAGCGATCACGGTCCCGGCCCCATCGCATACCACGACCGCGGCCTCAGCCCTTCCCCTCCTCAAATCGTACATCATCATCTCGGAGGCACCGAAGGGTATGGCTATTGTGGACCTATGGAGGGATCTGAGATCCGTGAATAAGCCGAACTCCGATATCTTCCGCTCGACCGCTTCAATTATCTTGGCCTTCAACGATTCCTTATCGAGCCCCTCCGGGAAATCGTAAAGGGAGCTGGCGAGTGGGCAATGCTCCAATTTGGGATCGGTCAACTTGATGACCCTGCCATTGGAAACGGCCACGAGGGATGAGCACATCCTGGTTATGTGGAGATCCCTCGGCAGGCCCCCCATCTCCTCCTCTATCTCCGCGAGGAACTTCCCCACTTCCCCGTTCATGGCCCATCGCCAATCGTTAGGCGCCCATCCCCGGCGTCGGGATCCCCGATCCCGCATCAATGATGGCCTCAAGGCATGGTATCGGCCATTCCTCCAATGCGCCTCGTGGAAGTTACAAAAGGAAGAGGCACTCCATATCCAGCTTGCAAGACCTCAGCGCGCTCTTTATGTACTCCTCGGAGAAGAGCTCCGTGCTGAAATATCTCTCCACCCTATCGGGCAATACGGTCGCGGCGGTCTTATCCCTTCCGTACTTCTTCAATGCCCTTATGGTCGCCAGGACATTAGCGCCGGAGGAGATGCCGACCATCAGGCCATACTCCTTGTTAAGCCTGCTGGCCATTGCTACGGCATCATCGCTTTTGACGGTTATGACATCGTCTATCTCTTTGAGGTCCACGATCTCCGGTATGAACCCGTCCCCTATCCCGGCTATCTTATGATCCTTAAATTCTGACTTGCGCCCGGCCTTAGCGGCGGCAATGGCGGCGCATTCCTCTGGCTCCACGGCTATCAGCTTGGTCCTACCGTTTAGCTCCCTCAGGAACCTTCCAACCCCCATTATCGTCCCGCCGGTCCCAACGCCCGCGATGAATAGATCTATCCTCCGCCCCGCCTGCTGGGCTATCTCCCTCCCAGTGTAATGATAATGGGCCATGACGTTCATCGGGTTCCCAAATTGGTTGGCGTAGAAGAAACCCTTCTCCCTCTCGGCTATTTCCCTAGCCCTCCTTACGGCGCCCTCGAACCCGAGCTCCTTGGGGGTGAGACAAACATCAGCGCCCAAGTCCTGCATGATCCTCACCCTTTCCCTGCTCATATGCTCGGGCATCAAGACGAGCATCTTGTACCCCTTCGCGGCGGCCACCATCGAGAGCGCTATGCCCGTGTTACCGCTCGTAGCCTCAACGATCGTATCGCCCTTCTTCAGGATCCCATCCCTCTCCGCTTGTTCAACGATGTATTTGGCGATCCTGTCCTTAACGCTCCCGCTGGGATTCATGAACTCTAGCTTGGCAAGCATCTCGAAGTCCTCATCCTCGTGAGATATTCTCAGCTTCATTAGAGGCGTATTTCCTATGAAATCGCATATATTGGCCTTCATCATCCATCGCGTGTTATAATCTTTTGCAAATGCTTCATATAAAAGCTTGCCTCGGCGCGCCAAATAACTCCCTCAAGAAGAATGTACGCGGCTGGCGATTCCACGGCGGGGCCTCCATGATCGGCCGGGTTATCGTGGGGGTCCGGCTCCGTGGCGCTGAAAAGTTATGAAGCCTTATGGCGATGACTTCACCGGGGCCACTCTTGATCTATAGGATCCATACGTCAGCCTAGCTTGATAGATGAGCGTGGCCATCATCATGGCGAAGCCCAGCCTCACCTGGTTCTGGAGGGATGCAGCGACCCCCAATGCCCCCAAGAACAGCGTCGGATGCAAACAAGAGCATAACTCCGAAGATAGGGTCGTTCCAAATACCGAAAGGAACCTGGCGAGGCTACCCACGGATCTTGGATGCGATCCGGCGCGGCCACCCCTGAGGGCCCTCAGGGCTACATAAAGGGCGGAGAGGGCCAATGAAAGGATTAGGGAGAAGTGCCTCAGATTCTCTAGGACGGCTCGGGTTGGGAGATCGCTCTTGAATAGGGCCACGATGAGGAAGGCGACCCCGCCTATGAAGATCGCATCCATGGGCTCCAACCGTGGGATAGGATCATTGACAACGGTATCAGGAGGGCCACAGCGAACCCAGCCGCTATCGACAACCGAACCTGGGCCTGATAGGGGATCAGGGGAGATAGGGCGATGGGCGCAGCGATGGCCACAGCATAAAACGCGAGGGCCCTTGGGTGGATTGCCTGTCGCAGGGCCATCTTCAACTCCTCCATAAGGGACTGGGGTGGCCTCGCCGTGGATCGGGACAACGCTGGGAGATCGGGAGACCTTTCCTTACAAATCCGATGGGCCAACCGAAGGCCTCGGCCCGGCCGGTCCTCTGGGCCACGATGCCAAAAAAATGGGGGATTAGGGGCCGTTTCACTTAATGTACCCAAGATCCCTGAAGCACTTCTCGGCCCCGGGATGGAGCGGGCCCCCGACGTCCTTCCAAGCGGTTGATGGATCGAACGCGGCCAACTCGGCATGGAGCTTCCTTATGACATCAGGCCTCGAGAGGAAGGTCTTCGTGAAGGCGTATACGACTTCATCGGGGAGATCCTTGCGGCTTATGAAGACTTGCCATTCCACAACCGCCAACGTATCCCTTTCAAGGGTCACCTGCGGCACCAGTTGCGTCCCCGCCGGTATGGCTTTGTAATCGTAGCCCCATTTCTTCTTCAGGGACTCAAGGACCTCCTCCTTAAGCGGGAGTATCCGGAGCTTTTTCGTAGCGGCCAATTCGGTTAGCGCTGGCATTACGGGCCCGAAGAAGGCCTCCGCATGCCCATCCTTGATCAGGTCGGCCGCTTGGGAGTAGGCTACTGGGAATATCTTCCCGCCCCAGCTCTCGATATCCTTTAGGGTTATCCCATATGCCTCCAAGGTCCTCTTCATAGCCCATACGGGGGTGCTGCCCCACGGGCTGGAGGCTATCTTCAATGGGTACCTCTGCTCCTTTATCTGCTCTATGGACTTCAATGGGCTCTCATCAACCACCCAGAATAGATGCCTTATGGGCGAGAATCGGGCGATTGCCCTGAGGTTCGGCAATTGCTTTGCAAGCGGCTGGTCCTTCCTATCGGGATCCCAAGGCCCCTCCAGGGCTTGCTTATAGTAATGGGACATCGTTGTCCCAAAGTCCGCCGTGCCATCATTTACTCTCTCCAGGTTAGCGAGGCCTCCGCCTTCCATCACAGTGATTAAGGAGCCGGGATAATCCTCCTTGATCATATCCGATAGCTTCCCGCAAAGTATGTACCACATACCCCCGCTCGGCCCGGCGGATATCGTGATCTTCAGCGGCTTTGGGCCTGGCTTTGGCGCGGTCGTGTAATAGGCCCCTATGGCTATCGCTGCCACCAAGATTATCACAACTATGGCAATTCCTTGGACTTTAGTTATGGCGGATTTATTGAAGATTCTCATTCTAGATTTGCTCCGCCTTTTCAGCGGAAAAGAGGCGCCTTCCCTTATTGATAAACTTTTCTCCGTTACGAATGGATTATCGATCTAAGCAGATTGGAGATGCCGGTTCGCCTCTTCCAACATCCTTTTAATTAATTCCTTACGATCGCTTAAGCTCATTTTAAAGCTATGAGCGCTTGAAAGCTCAACCTTCTTAATCCGAGGCCCTCGATATGATCAGCTTAATGCGAGAGGGTTCTGTTAACCCTCCTTTTCCATCCTCCCTGAATATCCTTGGGCCTTCGAAGTCCCCCTTAAGGCCATTCTGAGGATCCTCTCAAGCGCTCCACTTGGCAGAACCTCTCCCTCGGCAGGAACTATGTAGGTCGATAGCTTGGACTTGACCATTTGTGTTATGAGTACGGCCGCAAATAACCCCATCCCAATGAGGTCCGTATATAACCCATAATGGATTAAGCCCAATGAGGCGGCTACTAAGAGGATTCTTTCAACAACGTTGGTCCTTGTCAAAAGCCATCCCTCAACTCCAGCAGCTAACGAAACCGTTCCTATCAACGCGGTGGTAAAGGCTATGACGATCTCATTGATAGGGCCGATGAGCAATAGCTGTGGGGAATATGCGAACATGAAGGGGGCGAGAAACGCCACCGCGCTCAGCTTCATCGCTATCATCGCCGTTTCTAAGAAGTCGGCTCCAGCGATCTCAGCCCCGGCGTACGCAGAAAGGGCATCCGGAGGGGTCACCATGGATATGACCGCATAGTAGAATGCGAACATATGTGCCGCCATGGGCGGCACTCCAAGATCCATGAGCGCCGGAACCCCTATGGCGGCTACGATTATGTAGGCGACGGTGGTCGGTAATCCAGTGCCCAAGATTATGCAGGCCATCATGACCAAAAGCAAACCGATTATCGCTTGTTGCCCTGAGAACTGCACGACGAGCGTGGTGAAATTGAATCCCATCCCCGTCAACAATAAAGCGCCGATAATCAATCCTGAAGCTGCGCAAGCTACCGCTATGCTGGCGGCCCTTTCGGCGGCTATGATCAAAGCGCTAAGTATCGCCCTAGGCCCCATCCTGGACCTCTTCCGGAAGGTGCTGACGAAGAGAGCTACCAATATGCTATAGAATACGGCTCGAAATATGGAATAGCCACTCACTAAGAGCGCGATTAGGAAAATCAATGGCGCGATCTGATAAGCATAGCCGATAGTTTCCTTAAATTTCGGGACCTCCTCTTTTGGGATCCCCTTGAGCCCTCTCTTCACAGCTTCGAAATGGACCATTAATCCAACGGATAAAAAGTACAACACCGCCGGCAGTAAGGCCGCCTTGGCGACCTCTATGTATGGAATGCCCATTATCTCGGCCATTATGAATGCCGCAGCCCCCATAACCGGCGGCATTATCTGCCCGCCGGTGCTCGCGACCGCCTCAACGGCCCCGGCAAAGGCGGGCTTATATCCGATCCTCTTCATCATCGGGATCGTAAACGTGCCGGTTCCATATACATTCGCGACTGCGCTACCCGATATGCTCCCAAAGGTCGCGCTGGACAGGACGGCCAGCTTCGCCGGCCCTCCCCTCGATCGCCCCACGATTATATTGCAAATATCTATTATGAACTGACCCGTGCCGGACTTTTCCAAGAAGGTGCCGAGAATTATGAAGAGCACTATGTAAGTGGAGGATACGGCCATTGGCAAACCCCATATCCCGGAGAAACTCAAGGTCATGAAATCGATTATCTGCAAGGGCGTGAAGCCCCTATGCCATAGTATATCGGGCAACCAAGGGCCAGCCCATGCGTATATGAGGAAGATGGCTGGTATCGTGGCCAGGATTGGGCCGAGGGCCCGCCTGGCAGCCTCTATGACTAAGAGTATTAGCAAAAGGCCGAATAGGCCATCCCAAAAGCTGAGGGGCGTGGATAGGACGTATCTTGTGGTTATGGACCAGTAATTTATGGCCACGTAGCCGCATGAAGCAATCGATGCGAGGATGAGGAGGGCATCTGTAATGGAGGGGCCTCCCTTAGATCCCTTGGAGGATGGGCGGGTTAGGAATACTAAGACCAGGGCGAACAGCAGGTGCAATGACCTCTGGAGCAAAATGTCCAAAGTTCCTATGGCGCCGGTGATTAGATGAAACAGGCTCATCGATAAGCCTATAATCCCAACGATATATTGTGTCAAATCCTCCTTCGACATCAATTCCGTTTTTTAAGGTTTTGAAACCTTAATAAAAAGGTTATGGAATCATGAATCATGTTTAATATCTCCTTAGAGGGCATCTGGATCCTCCCTAATCGTTCGAAAAAGCCAACGTTTATATACTCATTGGAAAGCCATCGCATTCCGTGATCCGAAATGCCCTATGATTTGAAGAGCGGGAAGATCGATGAGGTGATCGTAGCGGTAGTGGAAGCTGGGGGCGATATTAAATCCGCGATAGAGGAGGTTGCGAGGAAGGAGAACATCACCTCGGGGATCGTGCTTTCCGGAATAGGTACCTTGAGAAGGGCAGTGCTCAGGAATCCAAAGACGTATTCGATGCCCCCGGAGGTTTTGCTGATTGAGATAGATGGACCGGTGGAACTGCTATCCTTGGAGGGCAATATATCGATTGGAATCCCCGAGGAGCCGGGCGCTGAGGGAGGGGAATCCATAAACGTACATCTTCATGCGGTCGTTTCAAATAAAGAGGGGCGAACCTTCGGCGGATCCGTGGCATCCGGGAACATCGTTTGGAGGCAAGTGGAGCTTGCGATAGCGAGGATAAGCGGCATTGCGCTGAGGAGGGAGCGCGAAGAGGAGAGCAAATTAACTAGGTTGGTCCTAGGGAAAACTTAAAATTGGGAGGAGCCTATCCTACGAAGCCCTTCTTATAGAGGTACTCGCCGCAGAGAAGGGTGTTGCCAGCGGTTCCCCTAACGTTATTATGGCCGAGCACTATATACTTTATCCCCCTATCGAATATTTTGTCCCTCCTTATCCTCCCCACGACCACGCCCATACCATTTGCGTTCGAATCCCTATCCAGCCTTGGCTGAGGCCTATTCTCCTCCTCCCTAACGATTATCGGGTTCCTTGGGGCCGAGGGTAGCCCAAGCCTCTGCGGCTCCGCTTGGAAATCCCTGAAGGCCCTAGTGGCCTCCTCTACAGTGATGGGTTTCTCAGTTTCAGCGAAAACGCAAGCCGTATGCCCATGTATGACCCCGATCCTGGTGCAAGTGGAACTTATCCTCATTTTGGATGGAATTATCTTCCCATCAACGACGCCTCCGAAGATCTTCGGCGTTTCATTCTCGACCTTCTCCTCCTCCTTCCCTATGAACGGTATCATGTTGTCTATAATGGCCATGGAAGGAACCCCCTCATATCCGGCCCCGGAGAGGGCTTGGAGGGTGGTTATGAAGAGGTTCCTCAATCCGAAGGCATCATGGAGCGGCTTAAGGGATAGCGCGATTATCGTGACCGTACAGACGGGGCCGCTCACTATGAACCCCTCCCAGCCGCGCCTCGATTTCTGGGCCTCTATGACATTAAGGTGCTCTGGGTTTATCTCGGGCACGAAGAGCGGGACATCCTCCTCAAACCTGAAGCCCGGGGAATCGCTTACGACGGGGATGCCGGCCTTGGCGAACTTCGGATCGATCTCCTGAGAGAGGTTTGGCAATAGGGCTGAAAACGCCAGCCCAACATCTGCCGCCTTCTTGACCTCCTCCGGATCGGCTGGCAATATCCTCATGTCAGCGAGGGAGCGGGGCATATCCTCGTCCCAGAACCATTTGCTCACCTCCCCATACTTCTTCCCGACTTGCTCTGGGGAATCGGCCACTATGGCGGCGACATCGAACCAAGGGTGATTTTGGAGCATGAGTGCCAGCTTCTGGCCTGCCATCCCGAAAACGGTGCGGGAGGCAGCACCTATTAGGGCAACGCCCACTCTTTTCATATGAACCAGCCCTTCAGAAGGAAATTTCCCCTAATATTAATGTTTTTCCAACCCTTATCTCAGCTCTTCATCTCCTGTCCCAGCGCCCTTCACTCTAGCGAGCGACGCAAAGGTGCCTGCGGCGCAAAGGGCTGAGAATATCATCAAGGAATTCCTAATGCCCATCAGGAGCGATGGAAAGATCTCGGGCGCGATCCGGGCCCCGCCGATTTGGGCCGATAGTACCATCATCGCGATCGCCATGCTCATCGTTTGCCCGGCCAAGCGCATCGTCGCAAGGGTCGATGAGGCCATCCCGAAGAACTTCGGCTCAACGGACCCCATTATCGCGGCCGTATTGGGCGTTATGAATGAGGCGAATCCGAGCCCGATTATCGAGAGCTCCGCCATTATGATCCACAAGTCGCCCCCTTCCCCGGAGAGCGAGAGGGCGGCTATCCCTAAGGCCGTCAGGGCCATGCCGGCCGATGCCACGATGCGCGGCTCCACCCTATCCGAAAGCCGGCCGGCTATTGGGGAAAAGGCGGCTTGGGCGGCGGGTTGCGAAACCAATATGAGGCCGGCGATTTGTGGATCGAGCCCCCTTATGAATTGCAAATAGAGGCTCATGAGGAAGCCGATCCCGAAGGTAGCGCTGTAGTTGATCAACGCGGCGAGGTTGGAGAGGGCGAAGGCGATGTTATGCCTGAATAGGGCGATGTTTAGGATCGGATGCTCGACATTTTCCTCCCTTAACGCGAACGCCGCCAATCCCGCGGCACCGATCGATATCGGGATAACCGCCGACGCGGAGGGCAAGGAGGAGATCCCGTAAATGGCTAGGGCCAATGGGATTGCGTAGAGCGCCGATCCGATCAAGTCGAAGCCCTCCCCCCTCGCCTCGGCCCATTCGCCCTTTACTCGCCGCATCGTGGCCAAGGCCACTAGCGAGCATATCGGGACGTTCAAGAGGAAGAGGCTCCTCCAACCGAGTCGATGCGTTAGGAGCCCTCCCAAGAAGGGCCCCGTGGAGAGCCCCAAGTAGGTCGCGCTCGAATAGGCCCCAATCGCCCTGCCCCTCCTCCCGGCGGGGAAGACCGACGCCAATATGGCCACGGAAGTCGCGAAGATCATCGCGCCTCCAACGCCTTGGAGGGCCCTCGAAGCCACTAGGGGCCAAGCGGAATTTGAGAGGGCCGAGAGCGCGGAGGAGAGCGCGAAGATCAATAGGCCAGAGATGAAGGTCCTCTTCCTCCCCGCGATATCGGCGAGCCTGCCGAGGGGCATGAGGAGGGCCGTAGAGGCTAAGAGGAACCCGTTGACCACCCAGCCCATCGTGATCGGATCGGCCCCCACCTCCTTGCCGATCGATGGCAGGGCTACGTTGAGCGCCGAGGAGTTGAAGGTTATGAGGAAGGAGGCTATGTTCACGGCCAAGGAGGCCGCCAGTTCATCCCTTCCGCGCTCGCCTCCCGCCCCGAGCGGATCCCTCAAAACTCTCAAGACTCAAATCAGATAGGCCCCGCTTCATGAAATTAACATTTCCTGAATTCCCTTGACAATGGCGCCTTGACCTCGCCGCGCAGGCAACTCACTGCCAACGCATCCGACCCTATGCATCAAATGTATAATTCTTCAATCTTTTTCTTTACAAACGTCGAAATATTAAAAATTTCTACATAAAGTTTATATGAAAAAGAAAGGGGCCGGTTGAAAGGAGGTGAAAGAGCGTGTGCTGCTCCGATCTATTCGATTTAATAGAGGGCCTCGAGGACCATGAGGCTTGGTCCCTGCTCGTTTACGATTATCAAGACGAATGCTTGAAATCCTTGGGGATATGGGAGTAAGCCCCCTCTTCTTTCTTAGATGGCTCAAATCCTCTCAGGAGATTCGCGGGAGCCCTACCCCCACTCGCCATAGGCCTCGATGGCGGCCCTCGCCCCAGAGCCCTTGACGCGGAAACCCGCGGTCTTCAAGGCCCTTTCCAAGGCCCCCAGGAAGAGGATCACGTTCTGCTCGCTGGAATTGATCCCCATAAGCCCAACGCGCCAGATCTTCCCCTTGAGGGGCCCGAGCCCACCGCCAACCTCGATGTTGAATCGATCCAGCAGGAACCTCCTCACGATGGCGTCCTCGACCCCCTCCGGGACCGAGATTGCGTTCATCGTGGGACATCTGTCCCTCGGGGGGAACATCTCGAGCCCCATCTCCTGGATCCCGCGGATCAGGGCATCCCGATTCCTCTTATGCCTGGCCCATCGCGCCTCTAGCCCCTCCTCCACCACGATCCTGAGCGCCTCCCGAAGCGCATATATCATGGAGATCGGCGCCGTGTGATGATAAGCCCTTCCCTCGGACCAATACTGCTCTATGAGCGAAACGTCGAGGTACCAGCTCTGCACCTTCGTCCTCCGATTCCGAACGCGCTCCATGGCCCTCTCATTGAACGTTATCGGAGCCAGCCCGGGTGGGCAGTTAAGGCATTTCTGCGAACCGCTGTAGCAGACATCGATGCCCATGTCATCGACCCTCAGTTCGCATCCGCTTAGGGAGGTGACCGCATCAACCAAGAGCAGGGCATCATGTGCGCGGGCCGCCCTCGCTATCCCGTCGAGGGGTTGGAGGACGCCGGTGCTCGTTTCAGCATGCACTATGCAGACCAAGTTGGCATTGGAGCTGGATAGGGCCTCCTCCACCTTTTCCGGGTCTATCGCCCTCCCCCATTCCTCGAAAATCTCTATGGGCTTGCCCTGGCACCTTCTGACGATCTCCGCCATCCGTTGCCCGAAGAACCCGTTGGATCCTATGATCACCTCATCCCCCGGCTGGACCAAGTTAACGATAGCGGCCTCCATGCCGGCCATGCCGGTGCCGGAGATCGGGAAGCATACCTTGTTCTTGGTCATGAAGACCTCCCTAAGCAACTCCATGACCTCATCCATCAATCCCATGAAATAAGGATCCAAATGCCCGACCAAGGGGGAGCTCATCGCCCTGAGGACGATCGGATGGACATTGCTAGGCCCCGGGCCTAACAATATCCTATTCGGGGGATTTAACTCTCCGTAACGCATTATAGATCCCACCATGAATAGTCGGCCCCATTCTTAAAGATTAGGCCGAGGGAAGGTCCGAATCGATCATTCGATTCCAATAAGAATCGAATGATCGATATCTTGCCGATCCGAGCGAAACTACTTGCCGTAAAACGGGCGTTTAGATAGGGGATCGAGGAAAGAAAAATTTTGATTAAAATATGAATTTCCGTTTCAGGCCCGATCACTTGGGGGTTATCTTTATGGCTTGGGTTGGACATGAGGCCTCGCAGGCTAAGCAAGCGATGCAGTCCGCCTCCCTGATGGGATCAGACTTCTTATCCGAGAGAGGATGCCCCGGCGTGTCAATCATCTCGAAGACGTTGACCGGACAAACGCTGACGCATACCCCATCGCCGTTGCAGAGGTCTTGATCCACAGCCACGTTCGTCCCATGTATCCCAAGCTTCGTTGGCGGATCGACCTCCCCCCAAACCTTATGGCCGTTGTGCTCCCCGGATGGCTTCAATTTGTTCATGAAATCTGGATCTATCGGCATTTGGCATCGAAACTCCGATCCCCCCATCAATTAATAAAGATTTCCTTAGGTTGCGTTAAAAGCCCTCGGGATCATTGGATCGCAAAACGAAATGGGCCTCCATCGCCCAAGAAAAGGTTATAAAAGCAACGGGCGATTCCAAAGCGAGGGATTGGGATGGCTTTCAAGTCCACCCATTGTATATATGGCCTGAGGGATCAATACGGCAATCCGTTGAATTGCCCCGTCCTGGAAAGGATCGGTGATGCCATGAAGGTGGAGGATTTGCCGAGGTACTGCGAGCTATGCCCGATAAGGGCGATGTCCCTAGGACCGCATCTCCATTCGCCAGGATCCCCTTCCTCCCAAGTCCATGCCCATTAGATCCCCAGCGCCCTCAGGAGCTTGGCTAGGGCTTCATCCCTGCGCTCGGAAAGGCCCCCTAGCCCCTCCTCCTTTAGCAACGCTCCCATTTGGCGGAGTACCTTCCTCCGCGCGGATTTGGGAATTGAGGTCCAAGAGCGCATGCTCCTCCACCTCAGCTCATAGGAAGGTCCGAGGATATCGAAGGATCGCCTCATCCCACCTTCCCCTCCGGCCAAATGGAATATCGTGAACGGCCCCATCAGGGCCCACCTCAGGCCCGGGCCGAGCCTGACGGCCCTATCTACGTCCTCGACGGTGGCGATACCGTTGTCGACCAGATCGATGGCCTCCCTTAAGATTGCCGCCTGTAGCCTATTGGCGAGATGGCCGGGGACGTCCTTCTTCAATACTACTGGCGCCTTCCCCAAGCCCTCCATGAAGCCCGCGCGGCCTCGATCGTGGACTTGGAGGTCAACTTCCCCGGCACAATCTCGACCAAGGGCATCAGGTATACTGGGTTCCAAGGATGCGCTGTTAAGCATCTCTCCGGCCCCTCGCGGCCCCTTGGATCTTGCTAATCAGGAGCGCGGAGGTGCTACTCGCTATTATCGCATCCCCCGGGGCCCACTTGCTTATCTCGGCAAAGGCCCTCCTCTTCGCGCCGTAATCCTCCGGAACGGATTCCTGTACGTAATCCGCATCCTCCACCGCCTCCCTCAGATCGGTTGTTGTGGAAACCCTTTCAATGAGCCTCTCGACCCTTCCCTTGGTCAATCGATTCTTCGCGAGGAACTCGAGCCCCTCCCTTGTGAGGGAGAGGGCCCTCCTCAACTTGGTCTCCCTTATGTCGTGGAGGCATACTTCCAAGCCCTTTGATGCGAATACTACGGCCCAGCCGCTCCCTATCAACCCCGAGCCTACACAAGCCACCCTATCGATCCTCATCCAACTAAACCCCGGATCATATGTAAGGCGGCATCCCCCATGAGGGCCTCCTCACGGTCAACTCAAACCCCTTCCTCTCCGGGTGAACGGCCCTTATGATATCAACGTCCTCTACCTCGGCTATCGCGATCTCGACCATGAGGTATGTTATATTGCCCTCGACCAAGTGCCCACCGAGGACCTTTATCCCCCCATCATCGACCTTGGAAACCGCCATATGCGCATGCACGGTGACCCCTCCCCCCTCCCCCATGAGCAAGTTACCCGAAAGGGAGAGGATCTCTAATGGACCATCCACGTCAATGAACGACCTATGCTCATCCCTAACGGGGAGCTCCCTCGGGAAGACTTTCATATTCCTCAACCTCGCCCGCTTGAGGCTGCCGACAGCTGAAACTATCAAGCCGGTCCTGATGCCGGACCGCTCGGCGATCTTCCCCATGGCTTGGAGCAGATCCCTATCGGGCTCCACGCGGAAGACGGCGACCCTCGAGGCTCTCCCGAGGGCCAGCTGGAAATCCTCGGACAAGCCAAACACCAAGCGATTATTGGGAGAATCGCCCTTTAAACTAGCCGTTTTGAGAGCAGGAGGATCGCGAACGCAAGCGCTATGGCCCAAGGCATCGCGAGGGTAAGATGGATGGGGATCATCGCCTCCGGACCGTATCCCGGCTCCCCTATGCTCATCTCGAAGCTCAACTCCGCCGAGCCGCCCTCTATCTCGGCGGGCATCACGCTCAGCCCTTGGCCGTAATAGAGGCAAACCTCCTTTTGGGAGATCTCCCCAAATGAGAGCCCGCTCGTCGGATCGCATGGCACGAATCCGCAACCGGGGATCCAGACCTCGGTCCACGCGTGGCCCTGTCCCGACGGCGGGAAGCCCCCGGCCACGACTCCAACGCTCCTTCTGGCGGGCATGCCCTTGGCCCTGTAAAGGGCTATGAGGAGATCGGCCTTATCGGTGCATATCCCGAACTTGGTCCTGAGGGTCATGAGGGCGCCTTTGCCCATTGGCTTCCTAGCGAACCACTCCTCCGGGCTATGGGGGACGTATTTGATGCCCCTTTGAACGAACTCGAAGATCCTCGCCGCTAGCTCGAAGGCATCCGTTTCATTGAAGCCATCGGCTGCCGCTTTAATCTCCTCTGATTCGCTCTCTATCATGGGCTCCGGCGCGAGAAAGGAGCCCCAATCGCCGCCCGAGGATTTTAAGCCGTCGAGCGGGGCCCCCGTCCTGATCCATTTCGCGATCACTATCGCCCTATAGGCCACCTCAAAGCCGCCATCGAAGCGACCCCCTAGCGCCCAAACCGCCACCCTATTCCCAAAGCGGTCCATTTCGAAGCGATCGGGAGCTGGATCGAAGCGCTCGGAGACAACTTCCTGATGCGCATTATTCGGAGGCAGCCTCAGCCTCAGGGAGGCTCCGCTGGGATCCGAGGTGGGCCCCACACCAACCTTGTATTGGATCTCCCATCGCGAACTCCCGTAGGACCGGAACGCCACGAAGGCGTTGGAATCCACGAAAAATTTCGCAACGCATGAGATGACCCTCTCGGCGATTACGTTCGTATCCTCGGCCATAACGCCATATCCGATAAAAACCGGGATCTCCCATAGGCCCTTGGATAGGGCCGTTGAGTTCCTCAATCCGAACCCGAACGTTGCCCTCTCCCCGGCCCCTAATTCCCAAGTTTGGGCGCTCGGTGATTCGAGAGATTCAAATACCTCGGGCGGGAATATGGAGGGCAACGTCCCCGAGGCCGGCCCATCGCCAAAGTTCTCGATGGTAACGTTCAAAAACAACCTATTGCCCTCAAACGCGGCCCGCGCCTCGGCCCTGAGCTCCGCCTTCCTCTTCACCAGCCAGAGATATATGGGACAGCTTACATTCGGTCCTAGGATCCTAGCGATCAAAGCCCTCCCGCCCTCCTGGGCAACTCTTTTCGAGGTCTTGACGATCACATGGATCGTTCGGTTTTCCTTCGGAGGCAAAAACATCGGGAAGGCGCCGACCACCTCAACGCCCGATATCGCGGGATCCCCATGCCAAAATACCTCTACGCCCCTTACCTCCGCTGCGGAATCCCCGACATTGAAGATTTCCAACCTAACGGTCGAGGATTCCCCGAACCTAAGGACCTCAGGATCCGGCGTAGCGTAGGCGAAGAACGGCACCCCTCCGACGGGTCGCTCCCGCCCCCTGGGCGGGCTAGAGGGCCAAAGCGCCATCGAGATGGATAGGAGGATCACGATCGCGGCAGTGAGGGCCAATGCCTTGGGCCTGCGGGGCAGCGCGTGGATCAAGGGAGGTCAGCTCCGAAATCCGGTTCCGCGCGGAGGAAAATAAATGAATCGCAGACGGGGATCACTCAAAGGGCCGTGAAGGATCGTACCGTAGGCTCATCCAGCCTCTTTATCAACTCTATCAAGAACTTTATGGCATTTTCCAAATCCTCCAAGCTTATCATGCTAGCCCTAGAGTGTATATGTCTAGTTGGGATGCCTATGACGAGGGAAGGGCAACCGGTCTTATGTATGTGTATCCTACCCGCGTCGGTACCGCCCCTTGGCGATTGAGATATCTGATAAGGTATTCCGCACTCCTCAGCGACGCCTATGGCGAACTCCTTAAAGGGTTGATTGGGGATCATCGATGGGTCATAGGCTAATATGGATGGGCCCCTGCCCATCTTCGCCGGGGCCTCCTCCGCCCTTATCCCGGGCACATCGCCCGCTATATCCACATCCACCACTATGGCTGCATCTGGGTCAACGAGGTGGGGGACGGTGCTCGCTCCCCTGAGCCCCACCTCCTCTTGAACGGTCGCGGCGCAGAAAAGATCGTTCGGATGATCGATCCCCTCCTCCTTGATCCTCCTGAGGGCCTCGAGGATAGCGAAGGCCCCCACCCTATCATCGAAGGCCTTGCCGATGGCAAGCTTTCCCCCCTTGATCGTTTGGAAGGGGGACCAGGGAACGGCCGGGTCCCCTATCCTGACGCCCATCTCCTTCGCCTCATCTCCGCTGCTGGCGCCTATGTCTATGAACATCTTATCGATCCTCACGACCTTCTCGGCCTCCTCCTTTGGCAACAGGTGGGGCGGCTTGGCGGCTATGACCCCGAGGAGGTCGCCCTTTTTGGTCCTCACGATCACCCTACTGGATAGAAGGACTTGATCGAACCATCCCCCGAGCGGATTGAAGGATAGGAAGCCCGTTTCCTTATCTATTCCCGAGATCACGAAGCCTATTTCGTCCACGTGGCCCGTCAGAAGGAGGCGAGGCCTGGGGGCTCCACCCCTCCTCCTGAATATTATGGATCCCAATTTATCGTATAGGATCCGATCCGAATAAGGGCCGGCGTATTCCTTCGCCAGCCCGACCACTTCCCTCTCGAAGCCGGCGGGCCCGAAGGCCTCCGTGAACTTCTTCAGGAACTCCAATGGGTAATTTCTCATATCGCAGCACCAGGCTAAGCTCAGGAGCGATGCTATTAACCCTTGCTATATCATCCGGAAATTATATGATGGCTGGGGCCTCCGATATGCCAAGAGATGAATGTAAATGAGTGGTGGGGATTGGAATGCCCTCAAGGCCCCCCTTAGGGGGAGGGCGAGGGGGGAGAAAGGCCCCAATTAGCTTCTCCCGGTGCAGAAGTGTATGAACTCGACCCAAAACTTCAAGGGATGGGGGTGAGCTCCATTCATATGTGACAAAACCGTCCCCTCCCTCGGATATCCGCAAATAACTGGAAAGCCGTAAAACGGGCTGGCGATTGGGGCACTCAATGGCCTCAGCCTTCTAAAGCGCGAGCCATTGCGCTAGGGTTGAATCGTTCAACTAAAGCACCCCGGCTCCCTTGGCCAATTTGGGACGATCCGAGTTTCTCGTTGAAGTTTTTGACAAAATGCGATTCATTTTTTGATAAAAATGGCCTTATATTAGAAACTAAATGCAAAATACTTATCAGACAAAGTTTTCAAAATCGCCAATAATAATGAACACTATGCCACATTTTTCCATTTATTAGAACAAAAATAATTATAATTTGAATTATTTCAATTAAAAAATACATATAATTTGCAAAAAGATAATGCTTATATGTCGGAAAGGCGCAATGGCGCGGCCTTAATGGCTCAGGTGGCATCCATGCCGGAAAGGGTTGATAAAAACTCCGCATACCTCAACTCCAAATCCACCACTGGAACGCAAACCCGGGTGAGGGACGTAAGTCCCTCCAGCGGCCTTTGCCCGATCTGCATAAGGGATTGTCCATTCCTCTGCGAAGTCGGCCTCTCCGCCTTCAGGGGCAGGGAGGTGCTTTATCCGGAGCCCCATCAATTCGGCAAAAGCACCCAAGGCGCCCTCAAGGACTATTGGATCGATTGGTCCCATTTCAACATACAGGCCAAGCTGAATGGCGCGGAGGGCATAGAGCCCGATCCCGATGTGGCGATATTCCCGAACGTCGACATCGGGACCAAGGTTGGGGAAACGCCGCTCAAGCTCCCGATCCTGATAGGCGCTTATGGATCCACGGAGGTCGCCAGGCTCCATTGGAGCGGCTTGGCGGTGGGCGCGGCGCTCTGCGGCATAACGATAACGATAGGGGAGAACGTTTGCGGGATGGATCCGGATGCGAAGTTCTCCGGGGGCAAGGTCGTCCATTCGAGCGAGCTGAAGCGCAGGGTCGAGGAGTTCAGGAGGTTCTGGGATGGGAAGCATGGGGACGTGGCCGTGCAAACGAACGTGGAGGATCAAAGGCTGGGCGTCGATGAATATGCCATCTCGAAGCTCGAGGTCGACATAATCGAGAGGAAGTGGGGACAGGGCGCCAAGGCAATCGGGGGGGAGGTCAGGCTATGGACATTGGAGAGGGCCTTGGAGTTGAAGAGGCGAGGTTACATAGTCATACCGGATCCGGAGGATAAGGCGGTCCAAGAGGCTTTCAAGCGAGGCGTATTCGATTCGTTCGAGCGCCACAGCAGGGTCGGCATGATCGATGCGAAGAAGTTCTTGGAGGAGGTCGATGCCTTGAGGGAACAAGGGGCGAAACAGGTTACGCTCAAAACCGGGGCCTATAGGCTTGCCGATGTGGCTTTTACCATGAAGTTGGCATCGGAGGCAAAGTTGAACTATGTAACGTTTGATGGCGCTGAGGGCGGGACGGGCATGAGCCCCGTTCCGATGATCGACGAGATGGGTACGCCGACCGTTTATCTCGAGGCCCAGGTCCTGAAATGCGCGCAGATATTAAGGAGGAAGGGGAGATACGTGCCCGATATAGTAATGGCGGGGGGCTTCATAAACGAGACCCAGATGTTCAAGGCGATCGCTATGAGCAACTTCGGCGATGGTCCCTATGTCAAGGCGATCCTCATGGGGAGGTCGCCCCTAACGGCCGTCATGAAGGCGAATTACTTCGTGGAGCTCGCCAAGGAGGGGAAGTTGCCGAAGGCCTTCGTTGAGAGATATGGCGAAAATCCCGAGAGGTTCTTCATAAGCGCGATGACGATCAAGGCCAATAATGGCGGGAGGTTGGATGGGATCCCGTGGGAGGCCATAGGCCTCTATGGCTACCTGCACGATCGAGTCGGGGTAGGCCTTCAGCAATTGATGGCCGGGTGCCGGAAGTGGAAACTCTCATTGATCTCGAGGAGCGACATAGTCTCCCTAACGAGGAGGGCTAAGGAGGTTACGGGCATACCGATGCCGGATGATATGGCGGAGGAATCCTTGGAGGCATTGCTGGATTAGGATCTACTCCCCCTTCCTTGGTTGCGCTGGGGAACCCCTCGCCCCCCATTTGGCGATGATTTTACTATCCTCCGCAGAGCCTTTCCCATGGGGCATTGTATTGGCCAAATTTCGGCCCACCCTCAAGGTATTATTTCACAGCTATTGCACTCCATATACTCGAAATCCTCCAAGCTTATTATGCCATCCGCGACCATCTCCCGCACCCTTGGGAGGAGAGCCTCTAGAGCGCCCACCAAGTTCCTCACGGTCCCGCAAACCTCCGCAAATCCTTTATCTCCCCATAACTTCGTGAGGTTTGCATAGAGGCAGCGCCCTCCGCAGATGCCAAAGATATCGCAACTCGGGCACGGCTCGGAGACTTGGAGGGCATCCTTTAGATCCCTTGGATCGGTTCGCCTTATGTCTCCCAAGAATGGCCCGGTGCCCGCCATGACTGGGCAGGGCGTTATCTTCCCATCAGTCCTTATGTTGAAGGCGATCCACCCCGCCCCGCAGCGTAGCTTCGCGCGCTCCCCGCGCAACAGGGACCTCATAAGGCCCAAGAACGGATATATCCGCAAGACGCGGCCCTCGCGCTCCATGTAATCCACCCAAAATCCGGCTAGCCTCCTGACTTGGGGATTATAGGACCTCTCCGCCCATTCGGAGAATCGTCGCCCTCCATAATCCCTGACCCCGAAGAGCGCATCCAATTGCCAATGGACGGCCGGGAACGGGCATTCCTCGTTGAAGAGGAGCCAGAGGACTTGATCGTAGAGCTCGGTCCGCTCGGCGACGGTCATCCTGGCTATGAGTTCGCCCTTGAATCCCCCATCCTTGAGGGCCTTTACGTTTCCAACGACCCTCTTATAGGTCCCAGTGCCCCTGTATGAATCCGTGAGGCGCTCATCGCCATCTAGGGAGACTAAGATCGTGTGAAAACCGTTGGCATATTCTCCAAGGGAATTCAACAGGAGGCCATTCGTTTGGATTATGAAGGCGCTCGCTGGGATCGAATCCATTATCCGCTTAATCAATTCCGCCTCGAGGAGGGGCTCGCCCCCGTAAAATATGAGAACGGGATCGGGATCCTTCATCAAGAAATCGGCCAGCTCCTCTAGGCTATAAGATATCCTGCTCGGGAACCCGCAATCCACCTCCAACGGGTAATGGCCCCCCATATCCTCCAAGCACTTCCCATAACAATATTCGCATCTGAGGTTACAATCGGTCGTAAGGGTCACGTAATATCGCATCCCAAGCCGGCCCTATGGCAAACCGTTCGATGCTGGACCGCTCGGCGCTTGGCTAGCTCCTCGCATCCTACCTTTCGATCTCGCCGGCTATGTACTTCTCCATCAGGGCCTTGGCCTCGGCGTCGCTGTATTGGATCGGGGGGCGCTTCATGAGGTAGGCCGATGGGGACGTAAGGACGCCGCCAACCCCCCTATCGATGGCCAGCTTGAGACACCTTATGGCGTCGATCACCACGCCCGCCGAATTGGCCTTGTCGTCGACCGAAAGCTTGCACTCTATCTCGAACGGCCTATTTGCGAACATCCTGGCCTTTATGTTAATGTAGCAGATCTTCGTATTCCCGAGGAATGGCAGGAAATCGGATGGGCCAACGTAGATCCTCCCTTCATCCATCCTCCTGCTCAGCTGGCTTTGGACAGACTCGGTCTTCGAGATCTTCTTCGACATCAACCTAGACCTTTCGAGCATATTGGCGAAATCCGTATTGCCGCCTATGTTTATTTGATACATCTGGTCGATGTGAGTCCCCCTATCGTCGCAGAGCTTGGCCAGGACCCTGTTGAGTATAGTGGCCCCAACCTGGCCCTTGACGTCGTCTCCTATAAGCGGCGCGCCCACCGCCTCGAACCTCGCCGCCCAACCCCTATCGGAGGCTATGAAGACCGGCATGCAATTGATCATTCCGACCCTGGCATCGATGGCTATCTCGGCCCAATACCTAACGGCCCTCTCGCTTCCGACCGGCAGGTAATTGATCAGCATCTCGGCCCCCGAATCGCTTATCTCCCTTAGGATCTCCTCCCTGAGCTCCTCATCGCTCTTGGTTTGTTTTATCGGCTTGATCATTTTCTCAACGTAGGTCCCTACGCCATCCAAGATCGGGGCCTCCTTTACGATCACGTCGCTCTTCGGGACCTCGGGTAGCCAATCGACGCAATTCGGGGGTTGGTAAATGGCCTCGTGTAGCGGCTTCCCGACCTTGTTCTCGGCCACGTCAAATGCCGCCACGAAGTCTATATCGAATATGCTATACCCCCCTATCAGCTCGTGCATTATGCCTATTACCTTCTCGCCCGGATTTCGCCTATAGTATTCTATCCCTTGGACAAGCCCCGCGAAGCAGTTCCCGACCCCTATCACGCCGACCTTTATCTTGCCCAATTCCAACGCCTCCGAATCCTTTATCTGCCAATATTTTACTATCATAAAATAGATTAAAAATGGTTTCCCCCGAAGGGGAATCGGATCCGGCCTACGAACGCTTGGTCAAGAAGGCGACCGTGGAGGTCCTATGGATTTACATCCTTAGCCTCTTGAGGTCCGGGCCTAGGTATGGATATGAGATAAGGGATTTGATAAGGACCGAATATGGCTTCGAGCCGGGCAAGGTCAGCGCTTACGTGGTCCTATACAAGCTGGCGAGGGGGGGATACATCTCCCCCAGAGGCGGGGGAGGGAGGGGGCCCGGCCCGCCTAGGAAGTACTACGAGATAACCGAAAAGGGGATCGAGCTGCTGGATAGGGGCTTGAGGTTCCTCGAGGAAACCCTCGATAGGTTGAGGATTCGCCGGCCCCGCCAAAGCATCGCTAGCCAGCCCAATTAAAGCGAAAGCCGGCCGGGTCGGAGGGACCGAGCCCCTACGCCCGTATGACCCTTGGCACCAAGATCCAACAAAGCGGCATCAGGGCTGCTATCCACGCCAGGCCGAGGATTAGCCCTACGAAGGCCATTCGATCCATCCTCACGTACCCCGATCCATAGACTATGGCGTTTGGTGGGGTCGAAACTGGGAACATCAAGGCGAAGGACGTGGCCAATGCGGAGCTGACGACCGCGAACGCCACGCCGCCCGCGCCCATCCCCAGCTCCCGCCCTATGCCCACGATCAATGGGGCCAACATGGCGGCGGTTGAGGTATTGGAGGTGAATTGGGTCATCGCGAAGCCCATGGCCACCCCGATGGCGGCCAAGAGGGCGATGCCCGTCCGCTCGCCCATCAAGCCCGCTGCCATCCACCTAGCCAATCCCGACCTCAATATAGCATCGCCGAGCACGAGGCCCCCGCCGAATATCAGCAGTACCTCCCATTCGACATACTTGGTCCCGGTTTCCCAAGTGAGCAGAGGCGTATAGGGCCTTAGGCTCGCCGGTATCGCGAAGAGCGCAAGGGCGACGATCAACGGCGGCACGCAATCGTTCGGGAGGAAAGCCTCTATGGGGCTCAGCCTTTCGGCGAGGGCTGGGGCCGTGTACCTCAGGGCATCCGGAAGGCCCCGGATGATCCATAGGGCCACAGTGGTCGCGAAGCCCCCTAGGACTATGCCCTCCTCCTTCCTCATCGGGCCCAATGCCCTCCCGAACTCCCGGATCTTCTCCCGTGGCATGGATGTGCCCATCGCCCCGGGCTTGTAGATGGTCCCGAGTACGGCGTAGAGGATCGCCAGCGCCACGATGGAGATGGGGATGCCGAAGACCATCCAAGCGGCGAAGGGGATCGAGGCCACTTTCGCGTTCTCCAAAGCCGAAACGGCCAAGAGGTTCGGGGGCGTCCCTATTATCGTGGCGAGGCCGCCGGCGCTCGCGGCATAGGCTAAGCCGAGCATGAGGAACTCGCCGAACTTGGAGCCGGGCCTCGAGCCCGAGGCCGTCAGGATCGAGAGCGCTATGGGATAGAGGATCATGGTCGCAGCCGTATTGGAGATCCACATCGATAGGAACCAACACGCGGTCCAGATCATGAAGGAGGTACTCGCGGCGCTCTCCCCGGCGAACCTCGAGGCCGCCAAGCCATAGGCGATGCGCTTATCCAAGCCCGTTGCCGCTATGGCGCTCGCGAGTATGAATCCGCCCAAGAAGAGGACTATCGTCGGATCCATATAGGTCGAGAATACGGCCTTAACGGCGGCGCTGGCGCTCGCGTAGCCGAAGGCCTTGGGGTATGAGGCGTAGAGGATCGATGCGCAAACGCCCGGCAGGAGGGCCGTGATGCCCAGCGGCAGGGCGCCGCTGACCCACCATGCGAAGGTCCAAGCGGCGATTGCCAAGACGAGCTTGGGCGCCTCTGGGAACCCCGTTGGGGCATATTGCGCCATTGAAGCCGGTGCCGGGTAGAGGGACATCGCCAAGGCCAACAAGGGCCCTAGGGCCAAGCCGAGCGGCTTGGCGCTCCCCCTCATGACGATCGTCAACCCAAGATGGCCTCCCGCTTTGCGGTGGAAGAACCTCTTTTAAGATACTTAATCGATCGCAAATTTCTCAACATGTCGGCTTTGGGGGACGGAACTCCCCTCATGATCCCAAACCCCTTTTTGCTCAAATCAATTATCACGGGGTTATTAAAAGTTGCGGTATATGGCCTATATTTCTCCATTTTCAATAATTTCATCCCCAACCGTTCATATGGATTGGCACGGCCCCGAATGGCTAGGTCGCTATTGAGCCATTAATTGGATTTATCTCGAATCGGAGGGGCTCGCATCGGAAAGACTTTAAAGATCCAACTTGGGATCTTATGGCAAACGCCGCGCCATGGGCTCTCGGGTGAGGGATCGATCGGCATGCGCTTCGATGAAAAGTGCGCTGAGCAGAGGGGCCTATTGATATCGATGGCCCTAACCTCATCCATAATAGGCGTCGAGGTTGTCGGGGGAATCGTCTCCAACAGCCTCGCCCTACTGAGCGACGCGTGGCATATGTTCGCGGACCTAATGGCCCTGGCCCTATGCTATATGGCGAGCAGAATCTCGACTAGGCCCGCTACGTGGGATAGGACCTATGGGTATCAGCGCGTCGAGATCATAGCCGCCTTCGCGAACGGCATTGCCTTGATGGCAGTAGCGGCCTTCATCCTCCGCGAGGCGCTTGAGAGGCTCTTCTCGGCGGCGGAGGTGCGGGGACTCGAAATGTTGACCGCGGCCCTCATAGGGTTCCTAGCCAACCTCGCCTCCATGATGGCCATGTCCCGCGGGATGCTCAGCCTAAACGTAAGAGCGGCGTTCCTCCACGTCCTCAGCGATGCCCTGTCCTCCATAGGAGTCATCGCGGGGGCCATAATAATCCATTTCACAGGGCTCTACATAGTGGACTCGATCATAGGGATAGCGATCGGGATAGCGGTCATCTACGGGACGGCGAGGATGCTGAGGACCGCGATAAACGTACTCTTGGAGGGGGCGCCGGAGCAAATAAACCCCAAAGAGGTGGTCGAGAGGCTTAGGGGGATCGAGGGCGTTTTGGATGTCCACGACCTCCATATATGGAGCATAACCTCCTATGCCCATGTCCTGAGCGCCCATCTGGTCTTGAATGAGGAGGCCCTCCAAGACGTAAATCGCCTCCTCAACGAGGTAAAGGCGATCTTGAAAGAGGATTTCGGGATATCGCATTCTACATTGCAGCTGGAAAGGGAGGGCTATAGGGAAATGGGGGATATATGCCGCATATAGGGTCCCGATGAATGCGGCCTAGCATGGAAGCCCCCCTCAACCGGTCCGATCGAGGGTTAAGATCTGCGCTCTTCCATCGGGCCGTCCGCCCGCGATGTGATCGATCGCCCCGCATCTTTGTGGTCCCCTTGCGCTCCAAGGATATCGGATATAAGATCGGCGAATCGAGGGGCCCGGGCCTCGCCGCGATCTCAATCTCGACCCCGCTCCTATACTTCACCCGCCCTCGACGGGCTCGAAAGCCCTATCGTGGCCTGGGACCACGGCCTTGGCCTCATCATTCTCTGGGCGAACTTCCTTGGTTGGCGATCCGCCGAAGTTTACCCGCCGCCGTCCTTGGGTGTTTACCTTGTTAGGGCTTTGCCCAAACCCCATACGAGGAGCATGGCCAGGGCGAAGATGGCGTACTGGAGGATCGATTTAGCCCTATCCCCTTCCGCCTTGAGCTCTGGAAGGAGCTCGGCCGCGGAGATGTATATGAAGCCCCCTCCAGCGAAGCCGACCAAGGAGCCGATGAATTGGGGCGAGGGCGAGATGGAGAAGACTATCATGGTCCCGAGGATCGCCGCCAAGGCCGTCAGGAAGTTCATCGCCAAGGCCATCGCCTTCCTAAAGCCGCCGTATATGAGGATGGAGAAGTCCCCGATCTCCTGCGGCAACTCATGAAACGCCACAGCGAGCGCCGAGGCGAGGCCCACCGGCAAAGATGTGGCAAAGCCGGCCCCAATGACCATTCCATCGATCAAATTATGCACGGCATCCCCTAAGAGGTTGAGGTAAACGAAGCCCTTGGCATTGGCCCTCTCATCCGGCTCGCTTATCTCGACCTTCCCCCAGTCGCCGCGAGCGTGACCATGGCCATGATACCAATAGATGGATCTCTCCAAGAAGTAGAAGAAGACGAAGCCGAACGCGACGAAGGCGATCGCGGCGTCCAATTCGACCAGCCCAACGGCCTCGGGGATCAGGTCGAATAGGGCCGCTCCCATGATCGTCCCGCTGGCGAAGCTTATGAGATAGAATAGGACCTCGTCTAGGGCACCCTCGTTGAGGGGTAGGGTGAAGAGCCCTACCAGCGATATGATGCTCACCCCAATAGTGGCCATGAGGGCGTATGCGATTTCCAAGGGACCGATGTCACCAAAGCGAGGTAGCCAGTATCTCGGATCACCTTTAAAAGGTTCTCTCCAATGGCTTTCGAAGCCATGGTATGCGACCGCATCAATTCGATGGTTTTGGGCCGGCATCCCCTACGATGAGTCCCATGGTCATTGGCGAAGAGGCGCCAGCCCCTGGGATCCTGGGACTCGTCGGCAACCCATGAAGCAAAACCGCAAGATTTATGATCCCTTCCCCATCCATTCCAATCGCCTGAGCATCGGTGGGGGAGCCCGTATTGGTCCGATGCCCAGCTTTCGGCGGACCGCGGCATCCCCTGCCCACGGGACGCGGGGGTTCCAGAGCCAGCCCGATCGGGCCTCGAGAGGTCAAATGGGCGGGTCGCGCCTCGACCGCGCGCGCCACACTCAAGACCGCAACGCGCGACGTGGGTCATCCCGTGGCGTAGGCCTTCGTGGGTTCGAATCCCACCCCCCGCACTACCTTCTAGCGTAAAAGAAATAGCCCATTTTGATCATTCCTCGGCTCCCTCCAACGAAACCCCTCCTTATAAACCAAAGCTCGATCGACGCCCTCTCTCCTAATGCTTTTTGGAGGGTCTTGTCGCCTTACCCCTAAAGTACTGCGTCGCATGCCCCTTTTTGGACATATAAATATTAATTTATACGGATTATTGAACCGTTAAATTATCTTAAAATTTATAGAATCGTGCAATAAAGATTGGTTTAGAATACAAAATTTTAAATCTTGGTTCATAGTAAAGTCATGGGAGGTGAAATTATGGAAAGCCTACAACAGAAGGGAGGCATACCGCTTTTGGGAAGCGATTTTCCAGAGATGAAGGTACAGACAACGCACGGGATAATGGAGTTACCGAAAGCTTTCTTAGGAAAATGGTTCGTCTTGTTCAGTCATCCGGCTGACTTTACGCCGGTTTGCACCACGGAATTTGTTGCCTTCCAAAAAAGGTATGACAAGTTCAGAGCTCTGAATTGCGAACTCATAGGGTTAAGCGTTGACCAGGTTTTCGCCCATATAAAATGGGAAGAATGGATAAGGGAGAAGCTTGGAGTTGAGATTCAATTTCCTATAATCTCCGATACTGGTGCGGTAGCGGGGGCACTTGGCCTCATCCATCCCGCAAAGGGAACCAACACTGTTAGAGCAGTTTTTGTTGTGGATGAGAGAGGAAAAATACGAATCATACTCTACTACCCCCAGGAATTGGGCAGGAATATCGATGAGATTTTGAGAGCCGTAGAAGCCATGCAAATTTCCGATAAAAATAAAGTTGCCATGCCAGCCAACTGGCCGAACAATGAATTGATAAAAGATCGTGTGATCGTTCCACCAGCCGCGGACGTTAAAACTGCGAAAGAGCGATTGGAGATGGCGAAGAGGGGCGAAATCGAGTGCTATGACTGGTGGTTCTGCCATAAAAAGGTTGTGAGATAAAGGGCCCCAGCATCCTCTATTATTTTCATGTCCCGAGAGAACGCCGCAGCCATCTCCCGCCATCTTGCATCGGTGATCGAGCCAGAGGGGCCAATTAAAGCCGGACCAATTTCCCTGGAATGCGCCTAAGGGCTATGTATATGAGGATATGGTCCCTGAGATGTCTGGTTATGAGGAAATTCCTCCTAACGTGCTCGACCCCAGCCTTGCCCATCTCCTCCGCCTTCCCGGGGTTCTTCAGGAGGAAGCGCACCTTGGCCGCCGCCTCCTCGATGCTATCGACCAAGAAGCCGTTAACGCCGTCGATGATCTGAAGGGGTATCCCGCCCGTATTTCCACCCACCACGGGCCTGCCCTTCCAGAGGGCCTCGCTGACAGTCAGGGCGAAGCCCTCCTTCAAGGACTTTTGGAGCACCACCGTGGAACCCCTCTGAATGGCGTTTATATCGAGGTCCGCTCGAGGGGATAACATCAATATATGGACGTCCCTATCCCCCGCGGCTTGGCGAAGGAGGGATTCGTAGAACTCCAAACCCTCCGGATCGTCGGCGGCCAACCCGCCAGCTAGGACGAGCTGGCAATCGATCCGCTCGCCCGCAAACCTAGTCGCCTCGGCGAGCCCCTCCGGTTCCTTCAATAACCTGTATGTCTTCAGGACCCCCTCCGGATCCTTGAGCCTATCGAACCGCCCGATTTGGGATATCAATGGCCTTTCCGGATCGATCCCATGCACCCTGAGGATCCCCTCGACCTCCTCGGCTCCGAGCTCCCTATTCTTGGGACTTAATGGATCGATGGAGGGCGGCACTATGAATTGCCTTATTAGGAGATCCCTCTTCGCGAACCTATCCGTGTGGAAGACCGCGGCATCGTATTGGGAAACGAACCCCTTGATGAAGTCCCAAGCCCTTGGGTTCGGCGATGAAAGGTCTATATGGCATCGCCATATCCACTTCCCCTTCCGCTTCGGGAAGCTCCTGATGAGCGCCGCCGGCTGGGGATCGTGGATCACGACGATATCCGCCTCGCCCAAGTCCTCCATCTCCGCAGCGTTCCGCTCATTTACCTTCAGGTAATGCTCAAGCGCATCCTCCCCAATGGGGATCGAAGCGCCATGGAGGGCGTTGTGGAGGTCCTTGGTCGCCTTGAAAAACCTCTCATCACCGGAGATGACGCGCCACTCGGCATCCAGGCCGCTATCCCTAAGGAGCGGAACGAGCCTCTCGAGGATCTCCGCGACCCCCCCTCCTACCCTGGTCGAGCTCACGTGCACGACCCTGATGCCCGCCAACCTTTCCCCGAGCCCCTTGATCTCCTCTATGACCTCCCGCCCCACTAAGGGCTCATAATCCTCCAGCGCGGGCCTTTCGAACGGAATCAAGCGTTAGAACTCCCTCCGGATCAGGCACTCGATCTCCGACGCGATCCTCTTGGCCTCATCCGGGCCCAAGCGGATTTCATAGGTCCTATGGCCTCCGCGGCATCTGGCCGAGATCAGGATTTTGAGCAAATGCTCGCCCCTCGGCTCCGTCGGAACGGCCTCAAGCGACACCGAGGCGATGTCCCGCACCCAAATGACCGGGAAATCGGCCCACCTCAAGAGGCTCTCCAAGGCCTCCTTGAGGATGTGTTGCCGCCCCGCTAGGTCCCTCAGCGCCCCGACGGTCGATTCCGAAAGGCTTACGCTCAGGTACTCGGGCGTCAGCCTAACGATATGGCCCAGTGATTCGACCTCGATCATCGATCCGTTTACCAAGCGCCCAATGGGACGAATCCTATAAAAGGGTGTGCCCAATGGCCCTGCGAACCATCGGTGGTGGAATCGAGGGAGATTGCCAACAGGGGAGGGCTCCCGGGCGCATTGCGGCGCCCAATTGGGATGGCCATATCGCTGATCATTGCTTCGATCGCCATGCATGAGCGCGGCGGGGCAGATGGTCGTGGGTGCGATGGCGGTCCCCTTCCTTCGGGACGCGGGGAGATCGCCGCATCTCGGGGCGCTCGCGGGGCCAGATGGGGGGAAAGCCAGCAAGGCCCGACCTCGAATTGAATCGAAAGCTCCGGCCTTAGAGTAAGAAGTCCCTGATGAACTCAGCCACGCCCTCCCCATAGGGCCTCTTCGTGACATAGTCCGCCCTGGTCCTGACCTCATCGGCGGCATTGGCGACGGCTACGCCGAACTCGGCATCGCGCATGAGCTCGACATCGTTCTCCCCATCCCCGAACGCTATGAAGCCCCCCTCCACTCCCAATAGCTCGATGGCCATTCGCACGCCCCTCAGTTTATTCACGTCCTTCGGCAGGATCATTAGCGTATCCACGTTATATTCCACCTTGACCTCAGCGCCCGCCTCGGCGATTGCTCGCTTCACGAGCCCCTCCGCCCCTCTCTCGACCGATAGGATCGCATCGAAGGCCTCGAAGGGGACGCCGAGCCTAGATAGGGCTCTCTCGATCTCCGATAGATCTTCGCCAAAGACCATCGTATTGCCATCCTTGGGGATGTGAATAATGGCGCCGTTCTCCGCCACTACGGCATCCGCCAGGGACAACATTCGCTCGTGGCTCAGGAAGAAGCTGATCGGCCTGCCCGAGGCTATGATTATCCGCCAGCCCCTCCTTCGCTTTAGCTGGGCCAAGGCCTCTAGGGCTTCGGGGGAGGGCCGAAGCTCCGCGTCGCTCAGAGTCCTATCGTAATCGACGACCACGGCCGATATCTTGGCCAAATCGATGCCCCTCATAGCGCATTGGAGGAGGGAAAGAGGGGGCGACAAATATATTTTAACCGGCCCATCGATTAAAAACCCTCGAGGGTCCCCTTGCCCCCTTTGAGAATCTGCGTTAATAGCCAAACGCCGCTCGTCAGGTTCAACATCACCCCGGAGGAGCTGGCGCGGCGTTATGGGAAATTACGCACCCCTCTGGACCTAGGGCACCTCACGGAGGGGAGGGACTATCAATTCACCCCCGGCGGTGTGACGAGGATGGTCTTCCCGCTCATTAAGAGGATGCTGAGGGAGGGGATCCTCGAGGATGCCCATTGGGTATCCCTGAATCCCACTGGCCCGGAGGAGGTTCAAGCGGATGGCATCACCCTACATCACGTATCGCTCGCGAGGGAGAGGATGAGGGGTTATGGATATGTGAAGGAGCTCATATGGGGGATCGTTCATGGGATACCGCTCGATTTGGGATCCGCCGCCCAAATCCTTTGGCAAGACGAGTTCTCCGACTATACCTATTATAATAGGCTATCGGCCGAGCGGATCATCCGGCTCGATAGAAGGCATGACTTCGACGTATTCTACATCCACGACTTCCAGCAGTTACCCATCGGCTCTATGCTGCGCACGCTCAAGCCAAAGGTCTTTAGGTGGCATATACCGTTCGATGCCTCCATGATCCCCAAAGGATGGAGGGAGCTTTTGTCCATTTATTTCAACAGCTACGATATGGTGATCGTCAGTTGCAAGAAGTATCTCGAGGCCCTCAAAGCGTTCGGCTACGCCGGGGAGGCTCGATACGTCTACCCATATATAGACCCGAGCCCGTACGCGAAGCCCACCGAGGTCGAGATCGCTGAGCTCTGCCGGGGCTTGGGGATAAGGGAGGGGGATAGGGTCGTTTTGGTCGTGGCCAGGCTCGATCCAATGAAGGGGCAGGATAGGGCGATAAGGGCCATCGCGGCGGTGGCCGAGGAGATCCCCAACGTGAAGCTCCTATTGGTCGGGGATGGGAGCTTCTCCAGCTCGAGGCAGGGCATAGGGCTCTCGAAGGCGGAGAGATGGGCGGGAGAGCTGCGCGCCTTGGCCAAGGGGCTGGGGGTGGAGGATCGGGTGATCTTCGCCGGGCATCTGGCCCAGGATCAGCTCAACGCCGCCTATGCGAGATGCGACCTCACCGTCCTCCCCTCGATCAGGGAGGGGTTCGGCCTCGTCGTCATCGAGAGCTGGCTCTACGGGAAGCCGGCCATAGTCACTTCCAAGGCCGGGGTGGCGGAGCTAATAGAGGACGGGCGAAATGGCCTTTTGTTTGATCCCGATGACCCCATCGATCTGGCGGATAAGATATCCCTCCTCCTGCTCGATCGCGAGCGGGCAAGGGTTTTAGGGGAGAACGGCTTGGCGACCTCCAAGAGATGCCTCATAGATCGGGGCGTGATGGAGGAATCGGAGATAATACTCGGGATGGTGTGATTTGGCTATAAGTCCGGACTTCGGCCCCCTATATCCGATAGTCTCCTTCGCGGCCATAGTGCTTGTGACTTGGATCATCGCGCGATCCCTAAGCGCGATCATAGGGAGGCTCTTCAGCCGCGTCGCCCCCCTCCTCGCCATCCACGCCAAGCGCATTGCATGGGTTTCCATATGGTCCATAGGGATCATCTTCGCCCTAGAACAGCTCGGTCTCAGGATAGATCTTTTGCTTTTGATCGTAGGCCTACTCGGCGCTGCCGCGATCGTGGCGAACGTCGATACCCTGCGAAACCTCTCCTCGAAGTACTTCTCCGACGCATACGTACCGTTCAAGGTGGGGGACCTCATAAAGGTCTGCGGGCAATCCGGGAAAGTCATTGAGATAAATCCCATGAGCACGATCCTATTGACGGAGAACGAGGAATTGGTCTCGATCCCCAACTCGATCTTCCTAAGGGAAATCGTCGTGAACGCCACGCCCCATGTATGGAAGGAAGTCGCGATACCAATAGTGATAGACAGCAGGATCGACTTGGCCGAGTTCGAGAGCGAGGTGATCAAGAGCTGCAATAAGCTGAGGCTGCACTTGGATGAGCGCTTCCCGCCCATAATAACGGTCAAAAGCAGGGAGCCGAAATCCACCTCCCTGGTTTTGACATTGATGATAAAGGATCCCGATAGAAAGGAGGGGATCATCTCCGAGGTGAACCTCAGGGTGGCGGAGATCATTGAGAGGATGGGCAGGAAAAGGCGATGAGGCCCAACGCCGCTCCCCCGGCTCCGATGGCCCACGGCCGATCGCCGCCCGGTGGGCCCAAGGAGGGCTTGGAAAATGCGCGGATGGCCCGGGCATCCCATTAGTCGCTCGGGGATCGAGAGCCGAGAGGGGAGAGGTTTAAATGGCTATGGCCCCATCCGGGATCGGGGCGAGCGGCTCATGGGAAGCGTCAAGGATCTGGAGGTTATCAGAAGGCCCACGCGCGAGGAGATGGGCATCGGGAGGTTCCACTTCTCGGATCGCTACTCGGTCTTCGATTGGGGCGAGATGCCCGATCTGATAGATGGGAAGGGCGCCGCGCTATGCCTCATGGGCGCCTATTGTTTTGAGAGGCTGGAGGGGAAAGGGATCAGAACACATTACAGGGGTTTGGTGGATTCGAACGGTCGGGTCGTGCGCTTTGATGAACTGGAGCGGCCCACGAACGTCATGGAGTTCGATCTCGTCAACGTTTATAAGCCGAGGGCCTACATCGAAGGCGGCAGGCTGAAATACGATTACGGCATCTTCACGCCCTCTCTGAGGAATTTCCTGATACCGCTCGAGATAATGTATCGAAATGGCCTGCCCGAGGGCTCATCGATCCTCAAAAGGCTCGAGAGGGGCCTGCTCACGCTTGAGGAGTTGGGCTTGGACCATTACCCAAGGGCCGGCGAAAGGCTCCCTAAGCCGATCTTTGACGTGAGCACCAAGCTGGAGGAGGGGGATCGATACCTGAGCTGGGAGGAGGCGCAGCGAATATCCGGCCTAACGGACGGCGAGCTGGAGGAGGTCAAGGGTTTGCTCTTAAGGATCGATGAAACAATCACCGAGATGGCCGAGGGGGCGGGATTGGTTAACGAGGATGGCAAGGTGGAATTGGCCTTCGATCCGCAAAGGGAGCTGATGGTGGTGGACGTCGTCGGCACGCTCGACGAATGCAGGTTCACATACGATGGGCTACATGTGAGCAAGGAGATGGCGCGGGCCTATTACAGGGGGACGGAATGGGCGAGGGAGGTGGAGGAGGCGAAGAGGAGGGCGGCGGCCGAGGGCATAAGGGATTGGAGGGGGCTCGTCGGGAGGGGGCCGCCGAAGCTGGATCCTAGGCTGAGGAGGATCATAAGCCAGGTATATATGTCAGCGGCGAACCTCCTCACCAGGAGGGCCATGTTCGACGTCCCGAAGCTACCGGATATATTGAGGGAATATGGGGAATGCGGGCTCGGTGAAAAATGATCTCCAGGGGCGAAATCGGGGAGATCCTTTCCGGATACGATAAGCGCAACATCAGGATAGGAGTCCTCGGCTCGCACTCCGCCCTCGAGATCGCGCACGGCGCGAAGCAGGAGGGCTTCGAAACCGTAGCGGTCTGCCAAAGGGGCCGCGAAAGGACGTACGCGAAATATTACAAAAACCTATTCGACCACATCCTCCTCCTCGATAAGTTCAAGGACATCATGAAGGACGAGAATCTGCGGAGGCTAAAGGAGTTATCCACGATCTTCATCCCGAATCGCTCCTTCTCCGTATACGTGGGTTATGAGGATATAGAGGAGAGATTCGCAGTCCCCATCATGGGCAATAGGTATATGCTAAAGGTGGAGGAGCGGGGCATCGCGAGGGACCAACATTATTTGCTAAGGGAGGCCGGGATATCGACCCCGAAGGTCTTCAAGTCCTATAGGGAAATAGACCGCTTAGCCATAGTGAAGGTTCCGGAGAGGGAGAGGGCGATCGAGAGGGCCTTCTTCTACGCAGCCTCCCCGAGCGAGTTCGAAAGGAAGGCGGGGGAAAGGATCCGAAGGGGCGTGATAAGCCCCGAGGCCCTGGAAAAGGCGGTCATAGAGGAGTACGTCGTTGGGGCCAAATTCAATGCCAACTTCTTCTGGTCCCCGTTGACGGACGAATTGGACCTCTTGGGGCTGGATAAGAGGATACAGACGAACTTGGACGGCGTCCTGGATTTGCCGGCGGAGGAGCAGCTGGAGCTCGGGATAGTGGTCCAGAACGTGGAGATAGGGCATTTCGGCGTGACCATACGGGAGAGCCAGCTGGAGAAGATATTCGAGGCGGGCGAGAGGTTCGTCGAGATCTGCAAGAGGGAGTATCCGCCCGGGATAATTGGGCTTTTCGCCCTCCAAGGGGCGATCACGAAGGATTTGGAGTTCTACGTCTTCGACGTAAGCCCGAGGGTCCCGGGATGCCCATGCGTCGAGCCGACATCGCCCTATATGAAATACAAGTACGGGATGGAGGTGGGCCCCGGGAGGAGGGTCGCCATGGAGATAAGGCGGGCCATAGAGATGGGCAGGCTCGAGGATATAGTGACATGATAACGAGGGGGGATATAGCCGAGATAATAAGCGAGTATGATTTGGAGAAGCTGGCCATAGGGACCATTGGCTCCCATTCGGCGCTGAACATCTTCAAGGGGGCGAAGGAGGAGGGATTTAAGACCGTTTGCGTTTGTAAGGAGAGCGACGCCATAGTTTATAAGAAATTTCCGCTCGCGGATGAGCTCCTCATCGTTGAGGATTTCTCGGAGCTTATGGGGGATCGCATCCAGGAAAGGCTGAGGGAGCTGAACACAATTTTGGTCCCCCACGGGTCCTTCACGGCCTACTTGGACATGAGGCAATTGGCAGAGGGTTTACGGGTCCCGATTTTCGGGAACCGCCACCTGCTCCGATGGGAGGCGAGCCGCGAGGGCCAAGAGGAGTGGCTGAGGAGGGCCGGCCTCAAGATCCCGAGGGCGTTCAAAGGGCCCGAGGAGATCGACCGCTTGGCAATAGCGAAGCTCCCGGGGGCCAGGGGAGGGAGAGGGTATTTCCTCGCCAACTCGCCCGAGTCGTTTCGTAGTAAGTTTAGCGAGATGGTCGCCCGCGGCCTGCTCCGCGAGGACGACGCCGAGCGGATCCACATCCAAGAATACATCCTAGGGGTTAACGTGTATCCCCACTACTTCTCCTCGATAATTCGGGGGGACGTGGAATTTTTCGGCGTCGATAAGCGCTATGAGTCCGCAGTCGATGCCATGGGGAGGATACCGGCCGACGATCAGCTTTGGATGCGCATAAGCCCAACCTATACGATCGTTGGCAACATACCTTTGACGCTGAGGGAATCGATCCTGCCGGAGCTGATCAGGATGGGGGATGATGTGCAAAGGGCGGCGGAGGAGTTGGCCCCGCCGGGGATAATAGGGCCCTTTTGCCTCGAGACCATTATAACGGATGATTTGGAGATCTTCACGTTCGAGATATCGGCGCGCATAGTGGCCGGGACGAACGTGGAGATCGGGACATCCCCCTATGCGTACCTTAGGTACGGCGGGGGGATGTACACCGGCAGGAGGATAGCCGTCGAGATCAAGGACGCCCTGAGGCATGGGAGGGTCCTGGAGATACTCACGTGAGGTCCGCGGGGGAGGGCCTTGGGGTCCCGCTGGGTCAACGCTTTATATTCCTCAGAACCGGTTTATAGATCCGTGAGCGAGGTCGTATTCATCCCGGCTGAAGAGCTCGCTAGGCTCCCCGAAGCCCTGAGGTCGTTCGATCTGGGGAGGTTCCGCGGGGAGGCCGTCCCGGTCAAGCTACACATGGGGGAGCGGGGGAACAAATGGTACGTCGAGCCGAGGATCGTGAAGCTCATATGCGATGAGCTGAGCCGAGCTGGGGCCGAGCCATTCCTGTTCGATACCCTGCCCTGCTACGAGGGGGGCCGCGACACGAAGGAGAAGTACTTGGAGACCGCTAGGATGAACGGCTTTTGGGGGTTGGGCTATCCCATAGTTATAGGAAATGATGGCGTGGAAGTCCCCTTGGGCGGGCGCGCCTTCGAGGTCGCGGAGGAGATATATCGCTCCAAAGGAGTCGTCGCGATCTCCCATGCCAAGGGCCATACCATAACCGCGCTGGGCGCGGCGATAAAGAACTTCGGGATGGGCGGGCTATCCGACAGGAGCAAGAGGTATATCCACGACGGGGGGAAGCCCGTTATAGATGGGAGCAAATGCGACCTCTGCGGGACATGCGAAGCGCTCTGCCCATCCGATGAAACCTATGGCGAAAAGGCCATAAGGGTTGAGGGGGATTGGAGCATTGACTACGGCGCCTGTTTGGGATGCGGGCGCTGCGTAAGGGGATGCCCGCGCGGGGCCCTCGCCTATATGATGGACGACTTCAATCGCCTCCTGGCCCTCGGGGCCAAGGCCTGCCTAATGGGAAAGGAGGTGCTTTGCATAAACGTCGCCTTGAAGATCACCAAGTTCTGCGATTGCGCGGTCGATGCCCTGCCGATCATATGCGAGGACATTGGGGTTTTGATATCCAATGATCCGGTGGCGATCGATGCGGCCTCTGTGGACCTGATCGAGGGGAGGATGAAAAAATCCTTCAGGGAGTTGTTCGGGGTCGATGCGATGGACCATATAAGGTTCGCTGAGGAAGCGGGCTTGGGAAGCGCCGAATACGAGTTGGTCCGCATCCCCCGTTAAAGAATGGATCCGATAGGCCCCTCCTAACGCCTCGATCCCATGAACAACCTCTTGCCCTCGCTCAAGATCCCCCTGAACTCCTCATCGATGGCGAAGAGCGCCGCCGAATAGATTGCGGCGCCGAGCGCTACGGCCGCCAAGGCATCGAGGGCCCTTTTGGGATCCAAGAGCCATACGCAGATCCCCATGGGGATCGATGCCAATATGTACTTGGCCGCGCCCCCGCAAGGGAAGGAGAACCTCAGGGCCCTCTTGGCCACCCGATAGCCTACGGCCGCTACTAAGGCATCTGCGATCAGGTTTGCCAATGAGCAACCGAGCGCGGCCGAGAGGGCGTAGGGCCAAGGGACCGAGCCGGGCAAAAGTGCGGCGAGGGCGATAACGAGCGCGATCACGAGGGCCCCTCGGGCTAGCGAAATGGCCGAGCAAACCATGAGCCTGCTCCTTAAAAGGGCCCTCGAGGGTGCGTTGAGATCGATATCGACCCTCTCGGATCCGGCTATGACCCCGCCCCAGATGTTGCTCAACGAGGCCGAAACGGCTAAGGGGGCCATGGCCATCAAGAGCGGCGCCGCGGCCCCGTATTCCGGCCTGAAGATGCGGAGTATCGGCCCTGCCAAGGCGAATAGGCCGACCGAGGCCGGTATCGAGAGCATCAGGGAGAGCCTGAGCGCCCTTTCAACGTCCTTGGCGCCGCCCCCCGATAGGAGCCTCGGGTATAGCCCTATCGATAGGTAGGCCGTATGCATCCCGAACATCGCAACGGAATAGGCGACCTTGTGGAACGCGAGCGCCTCGGGCGATCTGGCGACGAGAGCCAATACCAATACATCCATCGTCGAAACGAAGTACGGCAGCCCCATCAGGAGCGGGAGCCATGCGCGGGCATACAGGGCCCTCAAGAGCCCTATGTCCGCCCGGCCCGAGAGAGCCGATGCCTGCATCAGGGCCAATAGGGCCGCTTGGGCCGCATAGGCCCCGAGGACCGATAATATGGCGCCCATCAGGCCCAATCGAAGCGCCCAAAAGGCCAATAGGGCCAATGCGACCTT
>CALIRQ010000020.1 GCA_938042195.1 uncultured archaeon | reverse complement strand
TTTTGAGATTTAGCAAATCCTCTTCAACGCCGCCCATTCGAACCACGATCCCCTACAACCAAGTCCTTAAAATTTGATAAATTATACATAAGCTCCGACCATGAAGCCCTCCTCAACCGCCTCCAATATTTTCCTCGGGCTCACGCAATCGCCAACTAAATAAATTTCTTCGACCCTTCCTCTCAATGCATCGGCAAGCTTCCTATCAGGCTTAGCACCAACGGCTAGCACCACAGTGTCGCACTTCAGCAAGGTCCTTCCTTCTTCGCCTCTCGCGACAATTCCTTCGCTCGATACTTCCTCCAATTTGGTCCTCGTGAAAATCTCAACACCAGCTTCTTGTAGCCTCTCCAGCAAAAATATCCTTGCGCGAAAGTCCACATCAGCGGCGATTCTATCCAGCATCTCTATTATCTTGACCTTCTTGCCCATGGCGGAGAGGAACTCTGCTGTTTCGCATCCAACCATCCCGCCACCAACGACCACTATTGTGTCCCCAACCATTGCCCTCTTCGATAGGACGTCCCAGCTGGTGACCACGTTTCCGCGAGCTATCCCGGGGACATCGGGGATTATTGGGGAAGCGCCGGTGGCAACTATTACGGCATCCGCGGATCCTCTTACTACGAGCTCGGGGGTCACCTCCTTGTTCAGCACGACCCTGACGCCAGCATCCCTCGCCTTGGATATCAACCAGTTGGCGAACTCCTCCAAATCTCCCTTATGCGGTGGAGCGCTTGCCAAAATGAGTTGTCCGCCTAATCTATCATTTTTCTCATATAGGACGACCTCGTGGCCCCTCATAGAAGCTATGTAGGCCGCCTCGAGGCCGGCCGGTCCTCCTCCTACGACGATAATTTTCTTGGGATTTTTTGTTGGGACTATCCAATTCTCACCCTCTCTCCCGACCTCCGGATTAACGGAACATTTTACATGGAGCATATCGCCAAAACGAGTCAAGCACCTATTGCATCCTATACATCTCCTTATGTCGCTGGACCTTCCCTTCGCCGCCTTCTTGGGGAGGGCCGGGTCAGCTATTAAGGACCTTCCCATGGCGACTAGATCCGCTTTCCCCTCAGCGATTATTTTCTCCGCGAGCTCTGGGCTGTTTATCCTACCGACGGCTATCACCGGGACCTCGACGGCCCTCTTTACCTCGGCCGCGAATCTGGTCAGATATCCTGGCTGAATCGCGGGGGGAGCGGAGGTCCAATGCCTAGACTCGAATGCGCCAGCGGAAACATGTATGGCATCCACGCCCTCCTCCTCAATTTTTTTCGATATCACCTTAGCTTCCCCTACAGTCAATCCCCCCTCTATGAACTCCTCCGCGCTTATGCGGAAAATCGTTGGGAAATCCGACCCCGCATATTCCTTGACCCTCTTAACAATCTCCACCGCAAACCTAGCCCGTCCGTTTACATCACCTCCGTACTCATCTGTGCGTTTATTCGTGAGAGGCGATAGGAATTGAGCGATCAAATATCCATGGGCGCCATGTATTTCAACTGCGTCGAACCCCGCCGCTTTCGCCCTCACCGCGGCCCTCGCGAAGCATTCGACCAAGAAGGAGATATCATCCTTCGATAGCACCCTGGGCTTGATCCCGGCCGGGGTGAGCAAATGGTCGGAGGGGGCCACGGGTTGTTTGCCCTCAGTCCATTGAGCCCTCCTTCCGGCATGATGAAGTTGAGCGGCTATTTTTGAGCCATGAATTTTCACTTCCTCTGCCAATCTGTTCAATCCAGCTATGAATTTGTCATGGTCGATGCATAATTGAATCGGGGAGAGCTTTCCGGCGAAGCTTTCGATGCAAACCGCCTCGGATATTATGAGGCCGACTCCGCCCTTGGCCCTTTCCACATAATAATCTATTTGGCGCTGACTAACCGAGCCATCTGCGTTTGAGAAATTAGTCGACATGGCCGGCATTACTATCCTGTTCGGGACTTCGATTTTCCCTATCTTTATTGGCTCGAAGAGCCTTCCAAGCTCCATGGATGGTGAATTCGCAGAATAGGTTTATAAAGCGTGCGATGCTCAAACGTCATCGATTGTCAGAGTTGCTTTGCGTACATATGTTCTCGGGATGCGCTTCACCGTAAAATTTAAATATTTCAGAGGCAAAAAGAAAAAAGGTAAAGGATTATGAAGATCCCAGAACTTGAAGAAGTGCCGTATGGCTCCAGAGGGACGATCGGTCTGATAGTAGTCGCGAACAATCCCACCCCTCTGCCGGATTTTTATAGGATGATGCCCCCCGGGGTTCTGGTGCTGGAGCAAAGGGTCCACTTCGATCCAATAGTCACGGTCGAAAGCACGAGCAAATTGGCCGAGAGGCTCGCCGATGCCGCCAGGATACTCGCAGAATATCCGAGAATGGGTGTGATATCGTTCACATGTACGGCTGGGAGCTTGATAAGGGGCCCGGGCTCGGATAAGGATGAAATAAAGACGATGGAGGAGGCATCGCGTGGGATCCTCAGCACGACGACGACCACATCTAGCCTGAACGCCATGCGATTCATGGGTTGGAAAAAAATAGCTATAGGAACTCCTTACATAGAAGAAATAAATAAGCAGTTCGAGAGATTCTACAAGGGCGAAGGCTTCGATGTCACGACCGTAAAGGGAACTGGCATATTGAAAATGGAAGACCTGTCCGCTGCTCCACCGTCAGAAGCTTACCGCGTCGCTAAGTTGGCCTATAGCGTGGATCCAAATGTGGACGGCATTTTCATCGCTTGCACGACGTTTAGAGCCATAGACGTCATAGAGCGATTGGAGAGAGATCTCGGAATCCCCATCATAACGGCGAACCAGGCTACGGCTTGGGAATGCTTGAGGCTCTTGGGAATAAATGAACCCATCGATGGATTTGGGGAATTAATGAGGAAAACCCCGAGAACGAAGTTTAAGGGAGAGCCCCGCTAAGCGGATTTGGTCGTCGAGATAGAAAACGCATTCCATCGATCGCCTTCCAAATCCATCCTGGCGAATATCTGTAAGTCCAGATCGTTTGCGAATATCACCTTCCCCTCTCCTTTTTCGTATAGGAAACATCGGTCGTGACCAGGCACTATCATATCGGCTACATCCCTCAATTTTCTAATGCTTTCCAGAGCGTCCGATCGGCTCCCATAGAACATTTCAGGCACCCCATTCTTGAACTCCCACGCGTTCTTCACGGCATCTCCAGCGAGCGCAACCTTAACGTTGTAATCTTCCACGATCAAAGATATGCTACCTGGCGTGTGCCCCGGGGTTTTGAGGACGTTTACGCCTTCGTCCAATCCCATGCCATCCTCAACTCTCACGATTTCCCTGCCCTCCATCAAACTCATGATCGCTCTTGGCACGAAGAGGTCCCCCAACCTCCTAGGCTCATCCGAGGATGCGTATTTCAACTCCTCCTCACTAACCACTATCTTTGCCCTTTCGAAAAGGTCGATGTTCAGGCAATGGTCATAATGAAGATGGCTCAAAACGACCAACTCTATGTCTCCGAGCCCGATCCCCCTCTTATCCAATTCGGAGACCAAGAGCGGTCTATCTGAGAAATGCCCCGTATCGAACAGTATAGTCCTATCGCCTCGAACCAGCGTTATATTGCAAAAGCCCAACGCCCCCCTGTTCGTTTTTCCTGGGAATCCTCGGAGGACCACCTCGACCTTCGCCAAAACCCCCTCCCCAAAACCTACTTCACGCGCTTCATTCCACGTATTTGTTCCGCTATGTTCCCAGGAGGAGCCATTGCCCATATCCACCTCAGCGGCGCGCTTCCCGTGTTTATGAATTGGTGAGAAGTCCCCGTTGGCACGAATATCGACATCTCTGGCTCTATCTTGAATCGTTCATCACCTATTATAGCCATGCCCTCCCCGCTCAATATCCAATAGGCCTCCTCCTCCACCTCATGAACATGAGGTTTGATTGCCCTGCCCGGCTGTAGCTCCCCCCAACCCATCACGAGGTTTTTAGCGCCCATTGTTTCTCTATCTATCATTATGGAAATCATCCTCACATAAGGCTCCGGGGCCTCATAGACCTCGGAGTCTCGGGCTTTCATCGCGTACTTCATTTACTATCACAAAACATTTTGGGAAAAACTTAAATAAATCTATTTCCATAGTCTTTTCCGAGAAAAAATCCAATGGTGAGCTAGAACCTTGGAGGAAAAGAACGCCGTAGTTATGGGAGGCATAAAGCCCCCGTTGCCGATCAAGGAAATGCCGGAGCCCCCAAAGACCTACTTTGGTTGGATTAAGATGGTCGGTCCAGCGCTCATCGTTTCCTCATTGGGCATATCAGGGTACGAGGCCATGACCGCCCCTTTGATGGGGCTCAAATCTTGGCACCAAGCCCTTTGGATATATCTCATCGGGTGCACTATGGTCGTCATATTGGCCTACGAGATCGGGAGGTGGACCTGCAGCACGGGCGAGGACATCTTCCAAGCGTTCGCGAGGATTAGGCCGAAGTATTTCTGGATGATAATATGGTTCTTGATAAACACGCTGATGTGGATCTGGCCCGTTTGGATGCTGGGCTTCGCCGCTGGCTTCAACAAGCTGTTCCCACTCGGCCCGCAAGGTCCCATTTGGTGGGGGATTATTGGCTTCACGGTCGTCCCAATATTATACGCATTCTCGAAGTACGTGTATAGGGTCATGGAGCTTTTCTTCCGACTCGTAATGGTGGTCACGACGATCGCCACAATAATATGCTTCTTTGTCTTGCTCTACAATTATCCGATCGAAGCCCTGGAGGTGGCATCCGGGGCCTTCTCCTTTGGGGTCATTCCGGCGGGCTTTGGGATCTCAATGATCGTTGGGACCCTTGTCCAGCCAGGCGGCGGGACAATAAACCTGTTCTATAGCCTCTACCTTAAGGAGAAGGGCGTCGGGATGGCGAAGTATGTTGGGAAGGTTACGGGACTTATCTACGCGGCCGAAGAGATCGAGCGCGTGGGTTATACATTCGATACAAAAGACCCCAAACAAATCGGTCGATTCAAGACATGGCTCAAATACGTGTTCTGGGAGAACTTCGCAGTTAACTGGATCCTCTGCATGTTCTTCACTTACGTCTACATGTATGCCGCTTACGCGGTCATCAGAGGGAAGCCCGTATCTGGATGGGACATACCGACTCTGATCGCCGATTCCTTGGGGAAGGTCGTGCCGGCTTTCTATTGGTTATTCCTGTTCTCGGTCGCCTTCAGTCTATTCGATACTCAGTTCGGATTCTTCGATGCCATAGGAAGAGTTGCAGCGGATACCTTCAACTTGGAGCTCGGGATAAGGAAATTGTCCTACAGGGGATGGTACTTCCTCTTCATATTCATAGCATGGATCCTCGGAGTGATGGTCACTTACGCCAACATAGCGACGCCTTTCATCATGTGGCTCATCCTACAGGTGTTCCTCGCAGCTGCAGCGGCAATTTACTTGCCTTTAATAGTATACGTGAACAATAAGTACTTGCAGAAGGAGATAAGACCTCATCCAGCAATATCGGCCATATTGCTGATATGGGGGGCAGTCAACCTAATAGCCACTATAGCTTGGATACTGGCATACGCCAAAATAATCCCGGGTTGGTGAAACCGGGAACCCCCTCCCTTTTTTACTATTTATGGAGCATGAGTTCCGCGTAAAACTGGGCCGATTACATGCAATCCACATGTATGGATGTACGATGACAAGAGATGCGCTGAGCGCCAGCTTAAGCTTAAGACTCTAATTGCATTAGTCCAGCTCAAAGATCAGAATTGAGCAACAGTTTTTAAGGATTTTATTTGCTCTCTTTTCCTGGAGCCAATCTTTTATCCAAATCGCTCAGATGCCGATAACCCATTATTCCTATAAGCAATGGTTTATTAAAACTTTTGAGATGTCTAAATTTGTCAATTGCGAGCTCTTTAAGCCATGACGGTATTGTTAACATATGATATATTTCATCATCTTTTCTTGGATACCATGTTGCGCGAAAACTATTGCTTGAATGCATACCGATTACATAAACCATTCCTTTTATCGGAATGTTCAATTTCTTATCAGGATACTATGGAAATCTCTCGGGATCGATATTAATGACTTTTTAGCAGTAACATTTTGCTTTTCCATCCACACCGTGAGCTTGACATAGTCGGTTGTTTTATGGTTTAGGGCTGGGTCTTCATGCTGCTGGCAAATGCGCCGTTTAAGAACCACTAATATCGCAGCGCATCGCCATCCGGATCCGTTGATCTATTTCCCATGAGCATGATAATATCGGCAGAGGGCGGGTTTGTCTATTCAGTCCTCCAGGGAGAGGGGAGATGCCTCCCCAATTATGGGGCTCGTCAATAGGCCCCCATAATCGGACCCTTGTTGAGTATCAAAAGCATGTTGATCCGGCCAAGGCCAGGAGGATTAAGGCAATGCCGAGGGGTTGCTTCTCTACACGCACCTGGCCAACTTGTGATGAATGCGTTTCCAAAAAGCTGAGAGCTTGGAAGAAGCAAGCAGGCTCGTGGAAGCGGGCTTTGAATACGTCTGCGACTTTGAAGGCGCTATAAAACTTTTTCAGGGAGCGTAAGTGAAGCCCTAGCACGACTTCGTCCCAGATAATGTTGTTGGCGCCGGGAGTGGGATTCGAACCCACGGGGCCCCAAGGGGCCACAGGCTCTCAAGGCCTGCGCCTTCGTCCGCTCGGCCATCCCGGCTCCCCATTGGGCCGCGGAAGGACATCGGCGGCGGGGGCTAAATTTTTTGCCTTGAGAGGCCCAAAATAGCCATCCGGGGGCGCCCGCCTTGGAGAGGGATCGCGGGTTCAAGCAGCTGGAGCATAGCGGCGACGCCTATATGGAGGCCTGGGGCCCGACCTTGGAGGGGGCGTTCGAGAGCGCCGCCCTGGCCCTATTCGACGTCATGGCCGATACGGCCTCGATCCGGCCGATCGCGGAGGATCGATTCGAGGTGGAGGGAGACGACCTGGAGGAGCTCCTATACGGCTGGCTCGAGGCGCTCCTCGTCAAATTCGATTCGGATCGGATGCTCTATTCCAAATTCGAGGTCCGCATAAGCCCCTTGGGCCCTGATGGCGGCTACCGCCTTCGCGGGAGGGCCTTCGGGGAGGAATACGACCCGGCTAGGCATGGGCCGAAGATGGAGGTGAAGGCCGTGACGTACCATAGGATGGAGGTGATCCGCTCCCCGGGGGGCGCCAAGGTCAGGTTCCTATTGGACCTTTAAGGGGAAGGGTTAATTGGGAGGCGATGCCCCTAATGGCGTCGATCGGATTCGGGGGGAATGGCCATGGCGTTTCCATCGAGCGCCCTAAGGCGAATTGATAAATTCGTTTGGGAGATACCCCAATCCTATAAGCAGGGCATGAGGGTCCCGGGGAGGGTATACGCTGACGAGTCCCTCCTCGAGAAGATGCTCTCCGATGCCACGTTGGAGCAATGCGCCAACGTCTCCTTCCTGCCGGGCATATACAAATGGTCCATCACCCTGCCCGATGGCCACGAGGGCTATGGGTTCCCGATCGGCGGGGTCGCCGCCACCGACTACGACGAAGGCGTCGTGAGCCCGGGTGGGGTGGGTTACGACATAAATTGCGGCGTCAGGGCGATGGCGACGAACCTCACCGAGGAGGAGATAAGGCCATCCCTCCCCAAGCTCCTCGCCACGATGTTCGATTTGATCCCATCGGGCCTCGGGAGCCGCGGCCAGATCAGGCTATCGCCCTCGGAGCTCGATAAGGCCGTCGAGGAGGGGGTCCAATGGGCCATAGATAGGGGCTACGGATGGCCGGAGGACGCGGAGAACTGCGAGGAGGGGGGTTGCATGGAGATGGCCGATGCCTCGAAGGTTTCCCAAACGGCGAAATCGAGGGGGGCCCCGCAGCTCGGGAGCTTGGGCAGCGGGAACCATTTCATAGAGATCGATAGGGTCGACAGGATCTTCGATGAAAGGGCGGCGAAGCTCTTCGGGATAGAGGGCGAGGGATCTATCGTCGTCTTCGTCCATACGGGCAGCAGGGGCTTCGGCCATCAGATATGCAGCGATTACCTGAGGATAATGGAGAGGGCCACCCATAAGTACGGCATAAAGCTGCCCGATAGGGAGCTGGCCTGCGCCCCCGGCAAGAGCAAGGAGGCGGAGGATTATCTGCCCGCGATGGCGGCCGCTTGCAACTTCGCTTGGATAAATAGGCAGATGATAACCCATTGGACGAGGGAGGCGTTCCAGAGGACCTTCAAGAGGCCCGCGGAGGAATTCGGCCTGAAGCTGATATACGACGTCGCCCATAACATAGCCAAGATAGAGGAGCATGGGGTCGATGGGGCCGTCAGGAAGGTCTTCGTCCATAGGAAGGGGGCCACGAGGGCCTTCCCGCCGGGCCACCAGGCCATCCCGAAGGCCTATAGGGAGATCGGCCAGCCGGTCCTGATACCGGGCAGCATGGGGACGAGCTCTTGGATAATGCTCGGATCCCAGAGGGCGATGGAGATGAGCTTCGGATCCACGGCCCACGGCGCCGGCCGATATATGAGCAGGGCGGAGGCGAAGAGGAAGTATTGGGGCAGCGATGTGAAGAAGGGCCTGGAGGAGAGGGGGATCCTGGTCATGGCGGCGAGCATGGCCGTCGTCAGCGAGGAGGCCCCGGAGGCCTATAAGGACGTTGATAGGGTGGCGGAGGTCAGCCACGCGCTCGGGATCGCCACGAAGGTCGCGAGGCTCGTCCCAATAGGGGTGGCGAAGGGCTAGGATCGGCCCCGGCCCAGCCCCCATGGGGTCGGCATGAAGAGGTCCTCGGGGCCCGCGCCAGCGGCCCTCAAGAGGCCGACGGCGTAGGCGGTCCGCCCAACGGATCCGGGGTCGTGGGCGTCGCTCCCGATCGATATCTTAACGCCTTGCTTGAGGCATTCCCTGACGAACCATTCGTCCGGCACCCTCCAAACGCCGCTCGCCTCCATCGCGACTCCATTATCCGAAGCCGCCCTTATGAGGCTCCTCGCCCAATCGGGCGTCAAAAGCCGCTTGGATTCCGGCCTTAGATCCTCCGGGAGCCAGGTCGGATGGGCCAATACGTCCAAAAGGCCCGATTCCATGGCCCTTATGGCGACGATCCTGATCGATTCCACGAAGGCCCTCGGATCCAAGACCGGGGTCGGGTCGTCCCAGAAGACTACGCCGCGGAGCCTATGGATCCCCCCTATCACCAGGTCCATTTGGGCCCGCGCCCCGCTCGAGATGGAGGGCGAACCGTCCTCGTAGATCTCCACCTCGACGCCCCTCAGCGCCCCGGCGCCCGATACGGCGCTCAGGTATTCGGCCAATCCCGCCCTGGATACCTTCCTCTGCTGCGAGCCCGACGATTCCTCGTAATGGTCTGTTATCGCGAACAGCGCCAAGCCCCTCCTTTTGGCCGCGCCGGCCATATCCTCGATCGAGCCCTTCCCATCCGAGAAGGAGGTATGGATGTGGAGATCTATCCCCGATGCCCCCAGCCGATCGGCCATCCCAAGGCCCCGGCTCGTATGGGGCTAAAATATTAAAAATGTATGAAGGGCAACGTTCCCCTTGCCCGCGCGGCCGTAGTCTAGCCTGGCCTAGGACGTTGGCCTTCCAAGCCAATGGCCCGGGTTCGAATCCCGGCGGCCGCACCACTCCAGCGTTCACTTGGGAGGAATTTCGGAGATTCGGCCGGCCGATGGCCCCGAGCGGGAGGCTGGGCCCCTCGCGCTCCAGCTCATCGGCCATCGCGCAAGCCCCATGGGCTCGGTCGAGGGCCGGTACGACGCAGGGTCCTGGCGAGGTTCGGCACCCCGCCCGCGAGGATCCAATCGGCTTGGCACTCGTAGCCGGTCTTCGGCTCCTGGAGGGCGACTCGGCAATGGGCCGCGGGGATCGATGAAGTCCCGACCCCTTTGATTTATTTTGATTATTTGAGCCCCTTTCGCCGAAATGAGGCCCAAAATTAGCCCCTTTCGGCCTGGATTCGATTCATTTGATTTATTTTGATTTCATTCGAGATTTCAAGACGGCCCATTTGCGACCACCCCCCCTATAGGGGGGGCTACGGCGTTATAATAACGCCGTTTTGGAATGCAATGAGAGGGGCTTTGCGAACGGTGCCATGCGCCCCTACCCAAGGGATGGCGATATTTGATCCGCGGCTATTGCCGAAGGGCCGCCCTCGAGCCTTATGAGCGCGAGGGCGGGGCCGGGGTCCTGAGGGCCATCCCCCCGGCCGCGCCTTCAAGGCCCCCGCTCGGGGCTTGCCGGATCCGGCCTTTCCCCTTTCCGCACCATCGAATGGAAACGCTTTATAGCCAAGCCTCGAATGCGATAGGGCGGGCCCGTAGTCTAGTCAGGACCAGGACGCTGGGCGGCTATGCGCCGGGCGCGGATGCCTGCGGTTCCATCGGGGCGGGGAGCCGGAGATCCGGGGTTCAAATCCCCGCGGGCCCGCCATCTTGGCGGATTTTCGGCCCATTCCATCGAGCCGGGCCTTAAACGGCTTCGGCGCGATCCCGCGATGCCGAACCCTCTCTCACGCACGCTCGGCGGCCCCGGGCGCTTTCGAAGGCTCGATTTATTTGGGACCCGGCGGATATCCGGCCCATGCAAAAGGGCGGGCGGCTGAGGAGGATCGATCCAACCGGCAGGGATAGGGTTTTGGTCGTTGGCGATCTCCACGGGGATTTGGATAGCCTCCGGCGGATCGAGGGGATCTTCGATCCCGATCGGGACCTGCTGATATTCTTAGGCGATTACGCGGATAGGGGCGACCGTGGAATAGAGGTGATCGAAGGGGTCGGAGAATTGCTCGATGCCCATCGGGATTCGGTAACGGCCCTCAAGGGGAACCATGAGGACTATAGGGACGGCCTCCCCTGCTTCTCGCCATGCGACCTGATGGGGGAGGCCGAATGGAAGAGGGGCGGATGGAGGGAATATTACGATTCGTTCCTGAGGGGCTTCCTCCAAAGGCTCCAACTCGCGGCCCTATTGGGGGGCGCGCTCTTCGTCCATGGAGGCGTATCCTCCAGGATAGGGTCCCTCGAGGATTTGGATCGCCCAACCCCAACGGTGGAGGAGGACGTCCTTTGGAGCGATCCCTGCGAGGGGGAGGGGGAATTCCCCAATCCCAGGGGCGCCGGCGTTCTATTCGGGGAGGACGTCAGCGAAAGGGTTTGCAGGGCCCTTGGGATAGGGTACATCGTCAGGAGCCATGAGCCGATGAAGGCGCTCGATGGTCCATTCATCGAGCATCGGGGCAGGGTCGTAACCATAAGCTCCACGAATGTTTACGGGGGGGCGCCCTTCGCCCTCGCGCTGCCGATCGGCGATATGCCGGCGAGCGGGGAGGGGCTGGCCAAATATAAGATCGCCCTCACATGAGTTGGGGTTTATAGGGCTCCTGCCCCCAATAGGCGCTCAACGCTACTGATCCTACCATTTAAAAAATGGGAAAATTTTTAGTACGCCATTCAGTTGTTGATGGAAAAAGCGAGACATCGTGAAACTGGCCGGCGCTTCAAAATTTGGTCGGGTTGAGGAGATCAAAACTCCGATCCTATCCAGCTCTCAGGAGTACTAGCTTAAAATAGGTGATGGACAGCGATTCCTCGCAGAATATCTTTGCTCGGACAAAGTCGAGATCGGGCATAAGGCATCGAAGAGGCTGAAGGAGCCCATCCAACGTAAAGATGGTTTGTTGCCAACGATGGTCATCTGCGAAGTCGTCAGGGCGGTCTGTGAAAGATTGGCAAGGAATAGGCCGAAACCTGCTACCTGGCCCTCGTCGGGAGCGGATTACAGATCAAGGATTTGGATCAAAACATCGCTAAATGGACTGGATTAATAAAATGCCAGCATGGAGATGTGCCGATCGGCGATTGCAAATCGCTTCGATGGCGATCCTCAATCAAGCAAAGGTTCCCTCCGACGAACCACACTTCGGCATCGTTAAAGGAACAAAACGCCGTTGGATTTAAGATCTTGAATCATGAGAGGCTTGGGATGAGGCCTCAAAGATTTCGAGTAGTTTGGAAATCCAATTCGGCTCAAAAGCGCGATACTCCAAGAAGCCCATGGCCGTTAACATTGTTGAGCAACAAAGTTACACAACCCTTATTATGGCCCGCCCATTGGGGGAGGGAGAGGCGAAGGAAAAGATGAACGGGAATAGGAGGATCGCGCCGCTGGCGGCGATAGTAGCGATTGTGATCGTTTCGGCGCTCTTGGTCAATGCGGCGTTCGCATCGATGGCGATGGCCGGGTGGGCATCCGGCCCCTCGGCCGAAGGGCGGGGTTTGGGCATGGCTGGATGGGCTAATGCGCCCCAGATGCGCAAGGACCAATCGGCGCCCGCCTATTGGAGGCAGGGCCGGCCGGGGAACGTGTCCATAGACTCGGCTAAAGCCAAGGCGGCGGTCGAAGCCGCCATACCGAGCTTCAAGGTGGGCACGGTCGCCCCCTTCAGGGCTGGTTGGATCGTCCCAATCGAGGACGGGAAGGGCGTGGTGGCATCGATCCATGTGAGCAACGTGGCCGCCTCCACAGCGGAGCAGGCCAAGGCCCTCGTGGAGGAGTCACTTGGGAAGGGCTGGAAGGCCGGGGAGCCGAGGCTGATGGGGGCCATATACGCCGTTCCGCTGCTCGATTACAAGGATTCCATTGTAACCATCGTTAGGGTGGACGGCAGGAGCGGCGAGATCATCAGGAGGCCGTCGACCATATTAACGGTAACGGCCGAGCAGGCGAGGGCCATAGCCAACGACGCCATAAAGGGGTTCGAGGTCGGAGAGGCGAAGGAAAGGGGCGGCTCATGGGTGGTCCGCATAAAATATAAGGACAAGGCGGTCATGGCTGTAGTCCTGGGCAAGCTCAATACGCCGACGG
>CALIRQ010000019.1 GCA_938042195.1 uncultured archaeon | reverse complement strand
GCCCCCTTGCCGAACAATGCCCTGAGGCCCGCCTCGAGGTCCCTCGGCCTCGATGGGATCGCCTCCCTTTCGAGCCCATATCGGCATTTCAAATACCAATAAACGCTATGCCTCACGCTTTCCGATAGCCTCAGGAGCGCCTCATCGACGGCCCATAGCAGGGCCTCGTCGAAATCGCCCTCTCCTCCCATCGTTTAAAACCTCCTACCCCCCTCATCTAATCCTTTCGCCTCTTCCAAATTTGTGGGCGAGAGCTATCGCGATCTTGCTCGCACTATCCAGAAGCTGGGGCTTCGCGGGTGCTTCTCCTTCCCCCTGTATTGCCACATAACCCATATTCCCGCTCCTGCCTCGGCCATTTTAAAATTGAGGCCCCATCAAATTCTCCAACCGAGGGCCGGTATCCCGGGATACCGGCCCTCGGTTGTCCATCGTCCCCGGGTTCACGCCCATCTTCAGTTAATTTTATAGGAAAGACTTTCGGAGGCGGGGAGCGACTATCAATAATTTTTAATAAAAATAACACCAAATTAGCATTCGTTAAATTCGAAAGCCGAAAAATCCTTTATGGGCTAGCGCGCGGGACGAGCGGGCGCGGCCCCAAAAGGGCTTTTTGACCGCCCATTAGGAGCGGGCCTCAGGGCCATGAGCGCAATGGACTTGTCAAAATCTGAATAGGACCTTCTCGAAGTTCAGGACCTTGCCAGACTCGACCTCCACGCCCTCCTCCCTCAGCATCCGGATCTTCCTTTCGACCTGGGCTCCGGAGGCCCTTCCCATATAGCCCCCCACCCTGCCATCGGAGTTCACGACCCTATGGCAGGGGATCCTCGGGGCGTTGGGATTCCTGCGGCATGCATTCCCGACGGCCCTATAGGCCCTCGAGCCCAGCCTCTCGGCTATTATCTTATAAGTTGTGACCTGGCCCCTCGGTATCCTCTTGATGAGGGCCCAAACCTCCTCATCGAATCCCATCCTGGATTTTGAATCCGCGATCATTCATAATAAGCATTTTGCGGAAGAAGGAGAGCCCAAGCCCAGGCGATCCCCCATGATCCCGACGCGAGATGAGCCATCGAGGGGAAACAGATAATAGCGTTGATCGCTAATCCTTAACGATGAGGGGAATTGGCCGAACGGCCACGAAGGGATTCGATGCATGAATTCGGCTTAGGCGGTACGCTGGAGGAGCTCAGGATGGGCGGGGGCAAGGATTTCCTAGTTGGGCGGGTCGAGGCCTTGGAAGTTATCCCGAATAGGAGCATCGACGACCTCCTCAGGGCCATGGGGAAGACCGGGTTCCAAGGCAGGAGGCTCTCCGAGGCCGTTGATGTCATAACGGAGATGATTACCGACGAGGATGTCACCGTCCTAATGGGATACGCCGGGAGCCTCTCCGTAGCGGGGCAGTGGAAGATAATAAAGTGGTTCATAGAGAATGGCTTCATAGATGTCCTCGTCCCAACCGGGGCGAATATATCGGAGGACATAGTGGAGGCCATGGGCCACAGCTATTATCAGTTAGGGGGCAAGGACGATCCTCATCTCTTCAGGGAGGGGTATAATAGATACTTCGACCTTTGCGGAGCCGAATCGGATTACTTCGAGATGACGAGCCTCATCGCCGAGTTCATCTGCGATCTGGTCGATGCGGAGGGCGGTAATCCCTGCATGTCATCGAGGGAGTTCCTGCGCCGCTTCGGGGAGTTCTTGGATGGGCGGGGGATAGATTGCATCGTTTCGGCCGCGTATAGGCACGATGTGGACATATTCTGCCCCGCGATCGTCGACAGCCCCTATGGCGATGCCATATTGATGGCCTATGGGCGGGGCAGGAGGTTGCGCATCGATAATGCCGCCGATTACATAGAGTTCATGAGCATGGCCGAGAGGGTGAGGGAAACGGGGGTCATATACGTGGGCGGGGGGGTCCCCAAGGACTTCATCCAGCTCTTCGCGGTCACGCCCGATCTAATGTACGATCGCTTCGAGGTCCCGGGCCGGAGGGGGTTAAAGAGGAAGGGCGTCGAGGAGAGCTTCTATCCCCATAAATACGCGGTCCAGATAACAACCGATTCGCCCCAGTGGGGAGGCCTCAGCGGCGCGACGCTGGAGGAGGGCATAAGCTGGGGTAAGGAGTTAATCGGGGGAAGGATGGTCACCGTATACTGCGACGCCACCATAGCATTGCCCATAATAGCCCATGCCATAGCGGAGAGGCTCGGATCCCGATGATTCTTGGAGCACCTTCCCATCATTAGTAAATATGTGTTACACAGAAACATTTAAATACCCTATGGAGGCCCCTTTAAAAGCGGTGAAGCGGATGAGGCGGGAGTTCGTATCGGCCCTGATGCTTATAGTATTGATCGGTAGCGCGGGGCTCGCGATCGCCACGGGGGGCAATCCAGCGAATCCCCCTGGGGGCGATGATAAGAGGGGCCGCGCGAAGGCCGAGGAGGATTTCCTCCTCGATCTCACGCCCTCCTCGAGAATAGTTCTCTCGGGGAGGCTCTCGATCGTTAAGTACGCGATCTCCGTAAAGGCCGTGGGCCACTTCAGGGAAAGGGTTGAGCTAAGCCTCAAAGGGGTGCCGCCCGGCGCCACGGGGGTCATCGATAAATCCTATGGCATACCGCCTTTCGCCACGATCCTAACGGTGATAGTAACGCCCAATGTAGCGGAGGGCGTATATAGGCTAACGGTGATCGGGAGGAGCGAGGATATCGTCCATTCAGCCGAAGCGGCCCTAGTGGTTGGCAGGGGACGGAACGCCACTTTCACCGCCACAACAACTACAACGGCCGTTACAACGACCGAAACGGGCGCCCCCACCGGAGCTTTGGTGGCGTCCGTGAGGACCGATAAGCAAAGCTACGCTCAAGGGGAGGCCGTCGAGATAAGGGGATTTGTCAAGGATTCCTTCGGGAACCTAGTAGAGGGCGCGAGGGTTTCGATACAAGTGGATGGCCCCTCCGGGGGAACGATCCAAACGGATTTGGTCTCCACCACCTCCATTGGCTCCTTCAGCAGCCGTTTCACTTTGCCAAAGGATGCCCAATCCGGAATCTATGTGGTCTACATAACGGCCAGCAAGGAGGGCTACATCGATGGCCGAGGGCAGGCATCGTTCAGCGTCGGGGAGAGCCAAACCCCAGCCGTGGCGATAGCGGCCCTCTACCTGAGCGATATGGGGAACGCCACCAAGTCCATCTTCTCGCCGGGTGAAACCCTCATAGTTTGGGTGGTCGTCAGGAATGTAGGCGCCCCGCTGGAGAGAGGCACGATTTGGGCGGAGGTCGATGACCCGGGCGGCGTCCCATTGATGGTTCAGTTCCAGATAACGAGCATGGGGCGGGGGGCCGAGGTCAAGGCTGGGTTCAGCCTAACCCTCTCGGCCGATGCTTACTTCGGAGCTTATAAGGTCAAGGCGTTCGTTTCCGATAGGATGATATCCGAGGGCGGAAAGTTCTTGGCCAGCCAAGTGATGTCGTTTGCAGTGGCGCCTCCGGAGACCGCTACCACGAGCGCAACAACAACCGAGGGGGGCACCGCCGGCACGACTACGGCCACCTCTACGACCAGCACCACAACGACCACTACCACCACTACCACGAGCGCTACTAGCGAGGCATCAAGCACCGCTACCACTGCAACAGCGACGGCCACAACTACAACTACTACCTCCACCACCACAAGCGCGACGACCACAACTACAACGACCACTACCACGAGCGCAACGAGCGAGGGGACGGCCACCACCGGGACGACCACATCCGAAACGGGTACCGCAACCCAGTCCGGGTAAGATCCCCTCGACCCGATTCTTCCGGAGGAATACCTAAACCTTTTATTCCCACGCTCATACGAGCCGGTTGCGCGCTGGCCACGGAAAGGTGGATCGATTTGAGGGGGCTCGCGAGCGCGTTGCTCTTGGCGTCGCTGGCCATCGCATTCGCCGCCCTTCCGACGGCGGAAGGGGCGAAGCTCTTGCTGACGGCCTCCATTTCCAAGGCCTCCTATGGCGTAGGCGAGGTCATAGCGATCTCAGGGGTGCTTAAGGACGAGGTCGGGAATCCCGTGCGGGATGCAGCGATATCCATCCAAGTCAACTCCGAGTCGGGGAGGCCGATAACCTTGGACCTAGTATATACGGATGGCGAGGGCCGGTTCAATTACGAATTTAAGATGCCGGTTGGCTCCGAAGCCGGGCCCTATAGGGCTTTCTTGACCGCCAGCAAGCCCGGGTTCGAGGACGCCAGCGCGCAGCTGGGCTTCACGTTCATCCCGGAGGCCCCTAGGGGCTCGTTGCCCATATTGGCGCTGGCGCTCATGGCATTGGCCCTCTCGCTATTGGGCCTGAGTCGACTCTGGAGCCGATCGCCCCTCGGCGCCCCTGATTCGGGCGGGCTTCATCACTTGGCCCTGGATGTGGCGCCCTCTAGGAACGCCGGGAGGTCGTAGACGGGCATATCGCTACCGAACACCTCGATCCCCCTCCTCAGGTTCACGACGCAAAACGGGCATGCGGTGACGATCGCATTGACGGCCAAATCGGAGAGTTGCCCCGCCCTCCTAGCTGCCTGCCTTAGGGAGAGTTCGCCATGGGCGGACCTGAAGCCTCCGCCCGCGCCGCAACAGGAGGCGAGCCAGCGCGATTTCGAATGCTCGACCAGCTCCGCCCCAGCGCCTCGAATGACGTTCCTAGGGGGATCGTATACGCCCATATGCCTCCCCAGATGGCATGGGTCGTGATAGGTCACCTTCATATCTAGGCCCGATGCGATTATCCTCCCCTCCCTCATCAGCCTCTCGAAGAGTTGGGAGGAGTGGAGTATCTCCAAGCCCAGATCCCGCTCCAAGTCTATCCCGAAGAGCTTGGGGTAATCGTTGGCGAAGGTCCTGAAGCAACCCGGGCAAGAGGTGACCAAGGTCCCGATGCCGAGCCCCTCGAACTTCTTCGTGTTCTCCCTAGCCAACCTCTCGGCCTCCCTCCAATAGCCGGTCCTTATAAGGATCGATCCGCAGTCCCCCTCAGCCCTGCCCAGCGTCGTGAAATCCAATCCTGCCGCGTTCAATATCTTCGCCGTCGAGATGGCCGTTTCCTCGAGCCTATATGATGCCATGCAACCGGCCCAATAGAGCACCTTTGACCTCCTCCCGGCCCTCAGCCAAGGCGGCATCCAGCGCTCCCTATCCCCCTCCGCCTCCCCGAAGGGATTGCCGAGCCTTAATACGCTCTCCACCACCCTCAGGTGCCCCTCCGGGGCCCTTAGGCCGAGCCCAATGAACTCCGCTCTGGCCGCCTCGAAAGCTTCGTTCGTCCTAACCCCGGATGGGCACCGCTTCGAGCAATAGCCGCAGGTCGTACAGAAATACATCCGGTCCACGATATAATTGGAAACCCGGAGGCTTCCCCTCGCCAAGGCCCTAAGCAACTGTACTTTGCCCCTTGGGAAGTTCGCCTCCCATGGATATAGGTCGCCCACGGGGCAGAGCTCCCTGCAGAACCCGCATCTGACGCATTTATCCAGATCCCCCGCGAAGGCCTTTAGGGGGCCCTCCAAGGTGCCCGGCATCAATGAGGGCCTCCGATATCCATGGGCGGTGGCCAAGGCCCGCCCTTCGCCTTATATGGGTTCAGGATCATGTTCGGGTCGAATACCCTCTTTATCTCCCGCATCAGGCCCACGACCCTCGCCCCGTGCTCGAGCTCCATGTAATCCCCCCTGGATAGCCCAACCCCATGCTCCCCGGTGATGCTCCCTCCCAATGGTATGACGACCTCCCTATACAATACGTCAAGGGCCTTCCTAAAGGCCCTCCTTTGCTCCGGATCGCTCCCATCGAAGAGGAAATTCGGATGGAGGTTCCCCTCGCCTATGTGGCCGAAGGTGCTTATACCAATCGGCGCATCCAGCCCCTCCGGTATTCTGGCTATCCTCGCGTAAGCCTCTGGGATCTTCGTCATCGGGACCGTGAAATCCTCCATGAATATCGTCGGCGCGATCCTAGAAAGGGCGGGGAGGGCGGCCTTCCTAGCGGAGATGAGGCGCTCCATCTCCTCCCGGGAGGAGGCCCTTTCGAAGAACTTCGGCCCCCTCCTCAGGGCTATCCTATGGATCGATTCCGCCTCCCTCTCCACCGCCTCCCTCCAGCCATCGCATTCAACGAGCACGGCGCAACCCTCCGGGCAATCCATCTTGGCGTATTCGAAGGAGGCCTTCGAGGATGCCTCGTCCATGAACTCCAACATGCTCGGCAGGATCCCCGAGGACTTTATCTCGACGGCGGTCCTCACCGCCTCCTCGACATCGTCAAATATGTACAGGGATACCGCGCGGGCCTCGGGGAGGGGCATCACCTTTAGCCCGACCTTGGTGATAACGGCCAGGGTCCCCTCCGAGCCTATTAGGAGCCTAGTTAAATCGTAGCCCGAAACCGATTTCAAGGTCCTCGAGCCCGTCCTGACGATCTCCCCGGTTGGCAGGACCGCCTCCAGCCATAGGACGTGATCCTTGGTAACGCCGTACTTCAGGGCCCTGTTCCCGCCGCTGTTATTGGCGACCATTCCCCCTATCGTGGCGGCCGAGCTGCTGGCCGGGTCCGGGGGGAAGAAGAAGCCGCGATCCGCCAAGTAATCGTTCAATGTATCGCACACGACGCCGGGCTCCACCGCGATCGTCTGATTCGCCCCATCGAACTCCAGTATGGACTTCATGGAGCTCATATCGAGGCATATCCCGCCCGCCACCGTCAAGGAGTTGCCGGCCAAGCTCGTACCAGCCCCCCTCGGCGTAACGGGTATGCGGTGGCGATTCGCCAATACGAGGATCTCGGAAATCTGCTCCGCGGTCCTCGGCGCCAAGATCGCATCCGGCTTACACTCGATCAGCGGGGTCGCCTCATAAGATCCGCAGAGCAGGTCCTCGGCCCTCGTGGATATGTTCTCCGGCCCCACTATGGATTCCAGCTCGGCGATCAATCCCTCGCTCAAGCGCCCGTATTCCAAGCCCAATCGCGATCGATCTCATACGCGAACAATAAAACGATGTCGCGGATCGGGGCGGCCCCTCCATCAAGCGATCCCCAAATCGGAGAGGAGGGCCCTTAGCCTCCCGAAGTCCTCGCGCATCGAGGCCATAAGTCGCGCCCTGTATAGGGCGGCCGAGGGATGGAACATGGGCAATAGGATGGAGTCGCCGACCCTGAGCGCTCGGCCATGCAACTCGCGGATCCTTGAGGGGGCAAGCCCATACCTCTTGAGGGCGTATCTAGTGGCCGTATCGCCCAAGGTGCATATTATCCTTGGCCTTATGAGCTCCAGCTGCTTATCCAAATATGGCGAGCAGGCCTTGACCTCCTCTTCCGTAGGCCTCCTATCCCCGCCTCGCGCATCGATTGGCCGGCATTTGACCACGTTCCCTATGAATACCCGAGCCCGCTCGAGCCCTATTCCGGATAGCAACCCATCGAGGACCTTGCCAGCCCTTCCGACGAAGGGCCTGCCCTCGCGATCTTCAGCCCTCCCGGGGCCCTCGCCTATGAAGAATATGGCGGCGTCGTGGGGCCCTTCGCCGGGCACGGCCCTATTCCTCGCCCTATGCAGGGGGCATTTCCTACAACGGCGTATCGCCTCGGCCAGCCTCTCCAACTCCAGCCGGGGATCGACGCGATGGACTGCCCCAGGGCTCAGCCCTTCTTCTTGAAGAACAACCAGTTCTTATCGCCCGCCTCAGCCCTGAACTTGATGAGGCAATACTCGCCCTTCAACCTCTCGCCGTTTATGCGAAATGTCCATTTTCCCTCGCCCTCCTCGATCGGCTCGTAGGTCCCCCTATCCCATATCTCCACCTTCCCGGCGCCGTACATGCCTTCGGGTATTATCCCCTCGAAATCCGCATATTCGATTGGATGATCCTCCGTTTGGACGGCGAGCCTCCTAACCCCGGGCCTATCCGGGGGCTCCTTCGGTATGGCCCAGCTCTTGAGGACGCCATCCTTCTCCAGCCTTAGGTCGTAGTGGAGATGCGACGCGTGATGCCTTTGTATGACGTAGATCCTGCCCGGGCCCTGCCTCGGACCTCCCTCCCCGCTCGGCTCGGGGGTCCTCCGGAAGTCCCTCTTCCTCCTATATTCCTCCAAGCCCATTTGAACCGCCATCATTTGACCTTGAAGGCCGAGGGGCAGAGCTTGCTCACCGCGCAAGCATCGCAAGCGGGCTTCCTCGCCTTGCAAACCCTTCTCCCATGCTCCATCAGGAGATAGGTTATCTTGTTCCAATGCTCCTTGGGCACTATCCCCATCAAATCCCTCTCTATCGCGCCCTGATCTTCCTCCTTCGTCAACCCCAGCCTCCTCGACAGCCTCCTCACATGGGTATCCACGGCGATCCCCTCCACGATCCCGTACGCGTTGGCCAGGACTATGTTCGCGGTCTTCCTCGCCACGCCGGGTAACTCGAGCAATTCATCCATCCCCTTCGGGACCTCCGAGCCGAACCTCTCCACGAGGATCCTCGCGGCCTCCTTCAAGTTCCTGGCCTTGGCCCTATAGAACCCGGTCGGCCTTATCATCGCCTCCAGTTCCGTGAGGTCCGCGTTCGCATAATCCTCCGCGGTCCTATACTTTTTGAAGAGCTCCTTGGTAACCCTGTTCACCCTTTCATCGGTGCATTGGGCCGAGAGCATCGTCGCGACCAATAACTCAAGTGGATTGCTGTAGTTCAGCGCTATCCTCGCGTTCGGATACTCCCTCTCCAGGATCGATATGAGTTGCCTCGCCCTCTCCCTCCTCGCCGATGTGGCCAATTTTCCCCTCCACTCCAGCTGGCCCCGATCCCCCAATGGGAGCGGGTGCGATCGGGCCTAAGCCACCCTATAGGATCCTATAGGGTGGGTCGTAGACGTAGGCCCTCAAGGGAGGCGATGGTCGAATCGCCATGACCGGCGGAGGCTGGTAGATGATCCGCTCCGGCGGCCTCGGGATCTCTATAATCCTCGGGGGAGGCTGATAATAGATCTCGGGGCTCGGGATATGCCAGAGAATTTGTGGCGGCGGTTGATATACGAAAGGTTGGGGCGGGCTTTGGCGGATGAGATAATAGCCCGGAGGAGGGGCGGGCGGGGGATAAGGGGCTCGCGCAAATTGGCGATAGGGGATGTATGACAACGCGATTCCCCGACCCAATACGATATCCATTGCCGATAAATAAGCTTGACTCGAATCGATTGAGGGGATTCTATGCCCATTCCATTCGGATCAGATCCTCCTATAATATAGCCTGGCCCTCCGCTTCCTCCCCCGCGCCCTAATATACGCTAATACGGCTGCCGCCAAAAGGATGGCCAACGCGGCCCATGCCCAAGGCGAGGATGGGATCGCCAACGGGAGCTGCCATCCCCCCTTGGGCTCGATCTCCAGCCTCACGGAGGCCGTCTTAGTGAGGCCTTCCGAGAATGCTGTTATCAATAAGTTCCCGGCCCATTGCTTGATCGCCTCCGGGGCGGATATCCTGATCCGGGCCGTGGCGTTGGGTTTCAGGATCGCCTCATACTTCACGGAGAGGCCCTTTGGGCCCCCTTGGATCTTCAGATGAATGGGCGCCGAGAAGCCCCCCAAGGCCATCGCCGCGACCTTGAGCTCGCCCTCGCCGCCGGCTTCGATCCTCAAGGAACTGGGCTCCGCCCGAAGTTCAAAGCCCCCGATCGCCGAGAAGGAATACCTAATCCTATAATCCTTGGAGACCCTCGAGGTGCCGTGCCACACGAGGTGGAGCGTTCCCCAAGGGCTTATGGCTAGGCACGGGGACCATTGGGGGCCCTCGCCCTGCGAGATCGCCTCCAAGGGGCCCCATCCCCCTTTGGGATCCCTACCCCTCCCCTTCAACGAGCCCGGGGTCATCCAAGCGACGTGGATCCTTCCGGATCCGGAAACGGCCAATGTGGGGAGGCTGGCGCTGGGCTCGTCGATGATCTGCTCCACCACCTCGAATGCGCCTCCCCTACCGCTGGCGTACCAAATCCCCCCTCCGCTCCAAACGACATGGATGCGCCCCTCGCGATCGGCGAGGACCTGCGGATCCCTCTTCGATCCCGCCCCGCTGGTCAGCTCCAAGATACCGGACCATTTCCCATCCGGGGCCATTCGCCTATACCTGATCTGCTCATCCACCGGGCTCGATGCGGAACGGCCGCTCCAAACCACATGGACCGATCCATCCGGGGCCACGGCCACATCCGCCCTACCTTGTTCGAACTCCTCCTCCGTGAGGGGCAAGGGCTCCCCGATCCCCCCACCCGGCCTCCATTTGGAATAGAAGACTTGCTCCTTCAGGGGGCTGGAGGCCGATGTCCCAATCCAAACGGAGTGGATGGATCCGTCCGGCCCGATGGCCAGCCTCGGATATCGCTGATTATAGGAACCCCTCGTTATCTGCTCCGGCCCTCTCCAAGGGCCCCCTGGGGGCCGCCACGCATAACGGATCTGCGTCACTCCGCCGCCCGCGTCGCCGAACCAAGTTATGTGAACTGATCCATCGGATCCCAAGGCCAAGTCGGGCGCATATTGGCCCCCGCCTTGGATCACTGCCTCCTTGGGCCTCCATGTGCCATCCGGCGCCCTCTCCAGATAGAATATGCCTTGCGCTTGCCCGGACCCCCACCAAGCGACGGAAAGCGTTCCATTGGCGCCCACGGCCGCCCTTGGATCAAATTGGTCCCCCTCGGCCGACAGCTCCATTGGGGCGGACCAGATCCCGATCCAAGTTTGAGCTGAGGCGATCCTCGATCCTATGGGGAGCTGGGGCAGCAATGGCAACAACAAGAGCAATAGGGCCAAGGCGAGGGGGTTTCGCTTCATCCCCTGATCGGGGAGGATTTGAGCCCTGAGGGATTTAAGCCTTAAACCTTTCCGGGGATGGGGGGATTCCGATCCCTTTAAAATCGGATGCCGGGCAAAGTGGAGGTTCGTGGTCCCCTGCGGAGCGAGTCGATCCCAAGCTTAGCCTTATGGCCGGCGTTCAAAAACCTCCGTCGGAGGCGGTATCCTTGTCCGAGGACCTGATTCTAGTTGAGGCCGATCGCTGCATAGGATGTAGCATTTGCAAGCTAATTTGCTCGATATCCCATACGGGTGCATTTAATCCGAAGAGGGGGCTTTTGGCGGTTCGCAAGGACCTCTTCAGCGGCGACGTCCTCCATCCTCGCCTGTAAGGGCTGCCAACCGCCGCCTTGCTATGATACTTGCGGCATAGAGGGCGCGATGTCGATCAGGGCGGGAGGATTCGTCGTGATAAATGCCTCGAAATGCACCGGATGTAAGGCCTGCATGAATGCCTGCCCATACGGCGCCATCTTCTACGACGAGGTGGAGGGGGTATGCGTCAAATGCGATCTATGCATGGGGGAGGCCCTTTGCGCCAAATGGTGCCCACAGGGCGCCATAAAGGTGAGGGGATTTGAGCGGTCCCTTCGGATGGGTCGGGAAGATCCTGAGGGTAGATCTATCCTCGGAGGACGTTTGGACCGAGGATACGGGGAAATATTCCAAGGATTACTAGGCGGCGTCGGGATCGTCGCGAGGATCTTGTGGAACGAGGTCCCTCCCGAAGTGGGGCCATTCGATCCCGGGAACAAGCTGATCTTCATGACGGGCCCGCTGACCGGGACGATAGCCCCCTGCTCAGCGAAGATCGTAGTAGGATCGAAGTCCCCCAGCCTCCATCCGGTCGAGCATTCCACCAAGTCTTCCGTGGGCGGGGATTGGGGGCCAGAGCTAAAGTACGCGGGCTACGATGGCTTGGTGGTCGAGGGGAGGGCCGAGAGGCCCGTTTACATATCCGTGTTGGATGAGGAGGTGGAGATCCGGAGGGCAACGGGCCTATGGGGGAAGGGGACGTTCGCGACGCAGCGCGAGATAGCCCATCAGCTGGGCCGAAAGGTCGAAACCCTTTGCATAGGGCCCGCCGGCGAGAACTTGAGCCGGATCGCCACGATCCAAACGCAAACTGGGAGGGCATCGGGCCATAGCGGCTTCGGCGGCGTCATGGGCTCGAAGAACCTCAAGGCCATAGCGGTAAGGGGAACGGGCGATGTAAAGGTGGCCGATCCCAAGAGGTTCTTGGAGGTTTGCGAATACGCAAAGTCCCTCATGGTCCCTCATCCCATGGGCGGAGGGGGCGGTGGGCTGGGCTGGACTAGGGCGTTGCCCGATAAGCGCCTATTGCCCTTCTCAAAATATAGGAGGCGTTACTTCTCCTGCCACTCCTGCCCCGCCGCCTGCGATGGCTTCTGCTCCGTGCCCGGGGTCGGGAGCGGGTCCGAGAAATGCGATGGGTGGTTTTACAGGGATTATGCGTACGATTATCACGGCGATGGATCCGAGGAGGGGGATCGGGCCTTCTTCCATGCGACCCTGATGGCGAACGACCTCGGCGTTGATTGCTTCGAGCTGGTTAGCATGATCCCTTGGTTGGCGAGGATGAGGGATAGGGGCTTGATTGACGACGATTCGATAGGACTCCCCCTTGGGAGAATAGGCAGCATGGAGTTCGCGGAAAAGCTGCTGAGGAGCATAGCCCTCAGGGAGGGGCCCGCGGGGATTCTATCGGAGGGGAGCGCGAGGGCGGCCGAGATCTTGAGGGGTGCCGAGGAGCTCTACGAGGCGCTTTGGTTCGCCTATGGCCAAAACCAGCACGACGACGTACGGAGCTATCCGATAGTGGCCCTACTTTGGGCCTTCGATAGCAGGGATCCGATGATAGATACGCATGCGATAAGGCATCTTTTGGTCACTAGGCTCCTTTGGCCCGAGCCGTTCGGGGTAAAGGAGCGTGAAAGGGATGCCATTTGCGAAAGGATCTTCGGCTCCACCGAGGTGGCTGATCATTCCAACTATAGGGGGAAGGCCCGCGCCGCCGCCATATGCCAGAACTATTCCAGGGCCTTCAGCGCGCTCGTGCTTTGCGATTGGACCGTCCCGATATTCTCGAGCCCCTCCACCAAGGATCACATGGGCGATCCCACAGTACTGAATGGATTGTTATCGGCGGCTACGGGCTTAGAGTTCAGCTTGGAGGATCTGCTCTTGGTGGGCGAGAGGATCTACAACTTGGAGAGGGCCCAGCTCGTTAGGGAGGGGAGGAGGCGAGGATCCGATACCCTTTACGAATATTGGTTCTCGAACCCGGATCCGGGCGGAAGGGTCGTTCCTAGGGAGGAGTTCGAGGGAGCGAAGGACGAATTTTATGCCACAAGGGGTTGGGATCCGGAAACGGGGATCCCGAGGCCCGAAAGGCTGAGGGAACTAGGGCTACCCGATGTCGCCGAGGCGCTGTCGAGATGCATCAAGGATCCCGGCTAGCCCTCCCCCCTCGAGGGGTTCTCGGGGAAATCCCGGGGACGGATTCCCAACCGATCTAGGCAGCGGTTAAGAGGGGCCTAGATCGAGCTCCCTTTGCGCACGCGCAGGGCCAAGAGCGCCGAATGGGCCAATAGGAAGCCCGCGCAAAGCCCCGATAGGACCATTATGGAGGATCCGGCGGCTACCAAGGGCCCCGATCCCAAGGCCTCACCGGCCATGAGGGCCAAGATCCCGGCCGCCAGCGATGCAACCGCCAACTTGGCGAAGGCCCTATAGGGCCATCTGCGCCTGGAGGCGAGGATGGCCAAGGGCGATGCGTAAACGGCCCCTATCATCGCGCTGGCAAACAGCCCGGCCAAGGCCACCCCGAGCTCCGGGCTCCAGCTGGCCGCCGAATAGATTTCGTATGAGGCCATCAATATCCCGATCAAGGGATAGAGGATCGCCTTGACTCCTTGCCTCAGGGCTTCATTGCCGTATAGGAGGGCCGCCACGGAGGGGCTGAAGGAGTAATACCAAGCGTTGAAGATGCCCATGAACTCCCTGCCCGCGAAGGTCGAAAGGACGTCGCGATCCCTGAAGGCCCTCAGGAAGGCCACCTCGGGCGTCAGCTCCGAGCCGAACGTCGCCGTGGCTATAAGGCAGCCGGGCGTTGGGGGCCCCGCTGCGGTTATGGTTATCGCCAAATCGACCTGATGGCTCAATGAGCCGCTGGTGCCGGTCACCCTTAGCGTGAACGTCCCAGTCGGGGAAGCGCCCGAGGTCGTCACCTGCAGGGTCGAGGTCCCGGATCCCCCGGGAGGGGGCGTGACCGGGCTCGGCAGGTTCACCGCGACCCCAAGGGGCGCCACCCCGACCCATGAATGCGATAGGGCCACGGGGGCGCTGAACCCACCCAGGCTTGTGATGGTTATGGTCGAGGTGGCCGATGCCCCCTTCGCCACCGAGATCGCGCTCGGCGAGGCCGCGAGGGCGAAGTCCGGCGGTGGGCCGGTCGTAGTCGTGGCGGTGCTCGTTGCCAATATCAACGCGAGCGAGAGGGTCCTCGATATTCCACCTCCGGTCCCGGTGATGACTATCCCATAGGTTCCCGGGATCGCGGAGGCGGTCGTAGCGATGCTGAAGGTCGTGGCGAAGGGGGGATTTCCGGATGGCGTTGTAAATGAGGCGGTCGCGCCGGGGGGGACCCCTGAGGCGCTCAACGCCACGGGCTGTGGCGATCCCGAGAGCAGGTTGATCGATAGGTCGAAATTGGCCGTTTGGCCCAAGAGTATGCTGACGCTGGAGGGAGATGTCGCCGTTATCTCGAAATCAAATGGGGGCGGCGGAGCGGTGACCACCAAATCGACCACAACCGAGTGGGATAGGGCGCCGCTAGTGCCTGTTATCGTAAGGGTATAGGTGCCGGGCGCCGCCGAAGCGGCCACGTTTATCGTCATGTTGGATGTGGCGGATCCCCCCGGATGGGGGCGTTACTGAGGGGGGAGAGAAGCTATGGGATACGCCGGGCGGCTCGCCGGATACGCTCAACGTAACGGGTGCGCTGAATCCCGCGGCCGAGGTTATCGTCGGCGTTAGATTTCCGGAGGAGCCGGCGGCGATAGTCCTGGAGGATGGGAGGGCATCGATAACGAAGTCGAAGTCCGAGTAGTGGCGTATGGTGCCGGAGGCCCCGACCGCCCAGCCGGCGCCGCTGGAGGCGAAGCTGACGCCGAAGAGGTGATTGGTCGTCCCGCTAGAGACGATCGACCAAGTGGTCCCGCCGTTCGCCGTATGCAATATTACGCCTCCGGCCCCAACGGCCCAAACTTCATTAGCGTCGATGGCGTGGACCGAGTAAAGATCGGCCGCCGTAACGCCGACGCCCTGCTGGACCCATGTCGTCCCGCCGTTCGTCGTCTTCAGGATCGTCCCATCGTCCCCGACGATCCACCCCACGAGCGTGGAGAACATATCTATATCCCTGAAGTTCTTCACCACCGGGGAGCTTTGCTTCGTCCAAGAGGCGCCTCCGCCGGTAGTTTTGAATATGGATGCATAGGTTGTGCCGAAGAGCGTAAATTTGGAGCCCACTGCCCAGCCGATATTGGGCTGGGAGGTGATGAAATCGACCCCGTGGAAGTCTGGGCTCGCGAACGGCCCCGCTATGCCGAAGGTCAACGGCTTCTCCCAGCTCACGCCGCCGTTCGTGGTCTTCAGGAATGTATCGCTCGAGCCGACGATGAAGGCGACGGAGTCGGATATTTTATCGACTGCGTAAAGGGTCTGCGTCGTCCCGCTGGTTTGCGGCGACCAAGATTCGCCGGCTTGCTCGTCTTGAGGATCGTGCCCTGCACCCCAACTGCCCAGCCCACGCTCCCCGTAATCGCGATGTCCTCCAGCTTGTTCGTGGTACCCGAGGCCTTGGTCAGCCAAGTATAGCCCTTGTTCGTGGTCTTCTTGATGATCCCATTGGCGCCCACCGCTATCGCCACATCCGACGAAAGGGCCCTTACGGCTCGGAGGTCGTTGGTCGTGTTGCTCGGTTCGTACACCCACGCCGTTGCGGCCAAGGCGGAGGGGATCTGCAGGGAGCTCCCGATTAGAAGGCCAAATAGGAGGATCATGAGGAGCCTTTTATCCATATCAAATCGGCCTTGGTATTTATTGAGCCGTCTATGGAGATGAGGCTTTCGGTGGGCGGGATATGGCCAAGGTGGACGTGCTTCTGAGGGGCTTCCCGGGGGTTTCGAACAGGGGGTATTTCGGTTGGTGCAACGTCGTCCTGATCGAGAGCGGGGGAGAAACCTTGCTCTTCGATACCGGATCCCACGGGGATAGGGCCCTATTGCTCAAGGAGCTCGAAAGGCGCGATTTGAAGCCCTCAGATATCGATTGCGTAATCATAAGCCATTTGCATTTCGACCATTGCCTCAACGCCGACCTGTTCAAGGGCTCAAGGTTGCTGATGAGCGAGGATGCCATAAGATACGCCTGCTCGGATCGGCCCGACGCCGTTGGGGATACCTTCGTGCCGAGAGCCCATGCGGAGAAGTTGGCCGAGAGGGCCGAGTTGATAAGGGATGGAGAGGGGATAACCGGCGAGGTGGAGGCGATGGCCCTCCCGGGCCATACACCGGGCTTGATGGGCCTTTTCCTGAGGTGGGAGGGCATCGCCTTAGCGAGCGATTCCGTCAAGAACGCTTGGGAGTTCGTCAGGATGGATCCGACCGCATGTTTCCATAGCAAGGAGGAGGCCATAATGAGCATGAGGAGGATCGCCGATAGGGCGAAGGTCGTTATCCCGGGCCACGATAGGGCCTTCGAGATCAGAGATGGGGGGGTAAAATACAGGGGCGGCCTCAAGTTGGAGATCTCGGCGATGCTCGCCGCAGATCTGGATGGGCCGATCCGATATTCGATCTCCGCCGGCGAGCCCTAAGGAGGCTTATATCCGCATCTGGGATTCAAGATTCCAGTCGATTGGGAGGGCATCGATCCGTTATTCCATAAAAAAGAAGGGATTTGGGGAGGCGGCGAAGAGTCTACTCGATGCCATAGATCGCTTTTGAGAAGAGCCCGTGGAACTTCCTCTGCTTCTCCGGCGATGGCGGAGGGGTAACGAAAGCCAACGCCAAGAAGACTATGCCGCCGACGACGAAGCCCCAAACGGCGTTGTGGAAGCCGAAGGGCATGGTCCAGAAGGTCGCCAGGGCGGCGGCCCCGCCTGCCAATAGGCCTCCGAGGGCCGCGATCTTACCGGGCCTGGGCCAGAATAGGCAACCTATTGCTGGGAAGAAGTAGCCGGCCACGCAAATGGCGGCGCCGGCCGTCCCCAAGACGACCAGCGGGGCTAGGCTGTAGAGGGAGAGCACCCACATCAGGGCGGTGATCACCAAGACGAATATTTGCCCTATCCTTGCCTCCTCCAATTCGCTGGCCTTGGGGCGCACGTATTTCACATAGAGATCCCTAGTCAACAGGGAGCTGGAGGACAGCAACTGGGAATCGAGCGTCGACATCCCAGCGGCCAGCGCGCCAGCCACGATAACCGCGCCCATTATCGGAGAGTATTTGGCCATGAACATGACGATGAATTGATCCGCGGCGACCCCCTTGAGGCCCGGTATTATGACGGTTCCCAAGGAGCCGGTCAAGGCCACGGAGACGCTTTGGATCCAAGCGCTTAATATGAACAAAAGAGCTGCGCTCTTCAAAATTACCTTGGGGGACTTGGCCATGAAGCATCTTTGCAACATATGGGGCAGTAGGGGCGATAGCCCCCAAGTCAGGACGAATCCGAGCCATTGGCCATAAGCGTATCTCCCAGCCTGGAATATGCTCGGGTTGGCCGCCGCCACCGCGGCTGGCCCGCCGCTCAATGAAAACACCCAAGGTATCATGATGGCCCAGAGGAACCCGAGGAAGAATATGCCCTGCAATACATCTGTCCAAGCAACCGCCCTAAGGCCGCCTATGAAAGTATAAATGCCTATGGCGATGACGACGTAAAGCGATCCGGCCCAGTAGGGGATCGCTCCCCCCGTCGCCGCCTCGAAGGCCAAGCCGGCGCCCATGAGCTGGATGGCCATATAGGGGACCAGGGCTATCAGGCCTATTATGGATGCGATCACCCCGATCGCCTTGCTGTCGTAATAATCGGAGAACATATCGGAGGGCGTGAGATATCCATATTTTTTCCCCAAAATCCACATCCTCGTGCCCATTACGAGGAGCATCAGCGGCCATAGCGTGTTCCAAGTGATCATGCATTGATGGAACGAAATGCCGATTCTATAATTGGCCCCGACCGCTCCCATGAAGGTCCACATGCTCGCATAAGTTGCTATGAAGGTCATGGCCAAGACGAACGTCCCAAGCTCTCGCCCGCCCAAGAAGTAATCGACGGGGGTCAGCTTCGTCCTTTTATAGCCGTAGTATCCAATAACCAAGGTCGCTATTATGTAAACGGTTACGACGATCAAGACCATGAGGGGGACTGAGATCTCCACCATAGTTACATCTCCTCCTTTAGGGCCTTCTCGGCGTTCCTTTCGAAATCCTTGCCCCATATGGCATAGGTGGCTATCCCGGCTATGGTCGCTAAAGCCGTTATTGCCCACATGAAGAACAGCGAGAATGGCACCCCTCCGATCCAGGGTTCGAGGGAGGTGGCGATGATCCCAAGGGCTTGTAGGTTCATCGCGATGACCCATATTGCGAATATCGCCGCCAATGCTTTGTTGACTGGAGATCTGGGCAGGATTGGCATGGCTTTTTCGGTTCTAAATTAGGGAGGTTTTTTTAAAAATTTTGCGTTACCTATCTGGGCTTGTTTTGCGTATCTTTCTGGATTATCAGGTTTTTTAACAGCGAAACAATAGAAAACGCATTAAAATCTTCTCTTTTCATCAAATATCTCATTTTCCTCTTTCGCCTTCGCCCAAAACCCAGAAATTCGAATTATGGCCGGGGAATTGAGCCATGGGGATTTCTAATGGATGGGTCAAAGCGAATTATCGGGCCTCCTTCGCCGCGCCCACCTTCCTCTCCACCATCAGATCCACTTCGCCGCACCTCTTCGACATCTTTTATACCAAAGATTGGCGCGGTCGATTCAGTCCGCCGCCTCCTTCATCAGCCCCTTCAGCGTTCTAATCTCACGGGCCAACGATTCATATAGCCTCTCCAAAAGGCCATTCATATCTCCCCCATACCCGAGCGCTTTTAGGAGGACCTTGCCCATCCCCATCCGAGCTGGATGCCTATGCTCGAGCTGATAAAGATGTCGGGAAAATCCGTCCTTCACGGATTCGAATATCCTCATGAGGGGTCTTCGCTCAATAACTTCGATATGGCGTTCTCGGTAGCCTTGGGTATCATGAGGTTGCACCAAATCCACAATAATCGGATGGGGTAGATAGAACAATGATAGTTGCGCTTATGTCGAGCCCGTCGAACTTTAGCTTCTTTGCGATCGGGCCCTCTATCAGATCCTTGGGACCATCCCGAATCTTGCTTCCCGGTTCATTCCGCTAACCTCCCTTTTTTGGCCAGTACTCCATAATCTAGCGGCGCAGGGCGCATCTGAAATGGCTTGCCCTCACCTGACTATGAGGACCGGGCATTTGGCGTGATGGCTCACCTTATCGGAAACGCTGCCCAATAGGAACGCCTTGACCCCGCTCAGGCCCCTGCTCCCGATGGCTATCAAATCGACCCTCTCCTCCTCCGCCGCCCTCAATATCTCCTCCGCCGGTATTCCCCTCTTCAGCCTTTGGTCGGCCTCAGCGCCCAAGGACCTAGCGAGCTCCATTCCCCTCCTCAAGATCTCCTCGCCCTCCTCCATGTCCTCGCTGAGCACCGCGCCGACCTCCGCGAATGCGTAAACCCTAACCGGGATAACGTGCAACAAAATCAACTTCGATCCATACCTCTTCGATAGATCGGCGGCGCACCTGATGGCCTTATCGGCATGTGGGGATCCATCTATCGGGACCAATATCTTGGCGAACATATCCAAGCGCCCTCACATATAGGGCAGCACGGTTTGCCCGTACTTCCTATAGAGGAGCTTCTCCAAGCCCTCCCTAAGCTCGGCGTCCAAGCGCCTCTGCCTCTCCGAGAGGATCTCGCTGGACTTGGGCAAATGGATCACGGGGCCTTGGAGCACGATCGGGGTCTTTATAGCGCGGATCGGCTTGGGTTCGCACCTCATTATCTTGGCCATTAGGCCATCTATCGGGCCCCCCTTGTCCACCAGCTCCATTATCTCCTCCATCCTATCCTGGCTCAGGGGCCTGAGGCCAAACTGGAATGGCGATATGTCCGCTAAAAGGGATGGGTCCTCCATCCTATCCTTGGCGCCCAGCCCGACGGTCTTATAGGGCGATATGACCTCCTCCTTGATCAGCCACATCTCGTCCCCCTTTATCACTATGAGGCCGTAGAAACCCTTATGATCCCTGCTGATGAAGACCTGCCAGCGCTTTGGATCCTTGTTGTACTTTGCGGAGATCTCCTTCCTTATCTCCTCCGCGTCCTTTATCCTAGGCATGGTCGAGGGGCACGGTTCCTAGCCGGAGGTCTATGTATATAAGCTTTCGTCGAAGGCCCGGTCATTCGCCTATCACGTGGATGGCCAAGTTCCTCCTCCTGGCCCTTATGTCGAGCTCGATGAAGACGACCTGTTGCCAAGTGCCCAATAGGAGCGATCCGTCCCTGACGGGAAGCGTTACGCTGGGGCCCAGGAGGGAGGCCCTGACGTGGGAATGGCCGTTTCGATCGTGCCAGCGCTTCTCATGCTCGTAGTGGAGGCCCTTCGGGGCTATCCTCTCCAGCATCGCCGGGAAGTCCTTCAAAAGGCCGGGCTCGTATTCCATGGTCGTCACCGCACCAGTTGCCCCGATCACCGAGATCGTCGCTATGCCGTTCCTTATACCAGATCCCCTGACGATCTTTTCAACCTCGCCCGTTATGTCCAATATATCGCCTTCGCCCTTGCTCTCGACCGCTATCTCACCGCAGAACACAGCCATATTCCTTCCCTTCCTCAAATCCATTAAGATGGCCCTTGAAGCCGCGGAATCCCCATGGCGATTAGCAACGGGCCTCCTTACTCGAACTCGAGCGATTCCAGGATTACTTCGATCGGTTCGGCCGCCCTGTCCAGATCAGCCTCCGCGGCCGGTAGCTCGGTTAGGGATTTTGAGTTCTCCTTCATGACCTTCTCGATCCCCTCCCGGGATAGCAATTGGAGCTCGCTGACCTCCTTTATCTTCGCCAATGCGTACCCTATCTTCAGCGCGCCTTCGCCGGCCCAGCTGAGGAATAGGGCGATCGCGCTACATCCGAGCTCGTTCGGCTCTTTTATGAACCAAGGCCTGATTTCCACCTTGCCCTTCTTGAACCCCATTCTCTCAAGGAGGGCCCTAGGCAGCTTTAGGGATAAGCCCTTCTCGGCCTTCCCCAAGCTCGCGCGTAGTTCGGTCCTCATCCCGCCCTCGTCCAAGATCTCCATCAAAAGCTCAATGCCGGATTCCGCCAAGGCTCATCGATTGCTCCCTTCATCGAAAGGGGGCTTTAAAGCTTAACGAGGGGCCTGGGGCCAACCGGCCAATGCCCGCGGCTGTTTCCCAAGGCCGTGGCGATAGCTTCCAAGTAAAAATAAGTAAAAATCAATGCCCGGATCGCGTATGGATTGACGAAAACTATGTCCCAAAAGGGAAGATAACAAAATTTATACGGCGATCACGGGGAGGGGTAAAGCCAATGGTTTCCAGAAGGGGATCGAGGGTTGTCCGAAGCAACCGTATCCGTCAAGGGAGGGGGAAAGGCCGAGATAAAGGTGATAGAGGATAGATGCAAGGGATGCGGATTCTGCATAGAGTTCTGCCCGATGCATGTGCTCGACTATTCCCCAAAGATAAACGCCAGGGGCGCGCATCCCCCATACGCCAAGAACCCGGATGCCTGCACGGCCTGCGGATTATGCGAGCAACTCTGTCCCGATTTGGCGATATACATAGTCAAGAGAAAGGAGGTTTGAGAATTGAGGCGCGACGTGTTGACGGGTAGCTACTTCACATTGGGGGATATAGCCTGCGCCGAAGGGGCATTAGCGGCCGGCTGCAGATACTTCGCCGGTTATCCAATAACGCCAGCCACCGAGATAGCCGAGCATATGGCCAGGAGGATGCCGGAGGTCGGGGGGATATATATACAGATGGAGGACGAAATAGCATCCATAGCCTCCGCGATAGGGGCCTCCTACGCGGGCATGAAGGCCATGACGGCCACATCGGGACCGGGCTTCAGCCTTATGCAGGAGAACATAGGCCTTGCCGTCATGACCGAGGCCCCCTTGGTGATCGTTAATGTAATGAGGGGAGGGCCCAGCACCGGCCAGCCGACGAGGGGGGGACAGCAGGACGTAATGCAAACGAAGTGGGGATCCCATGGGGATTACGAGGTCATAGCCTTCGCCCCCTCGAGCGTGCAGGAGATGTTCGACCTGACCATAGAGGCGTTTAATTGCGCGGAGCGCTTCCGCTGCCCGACCTTCGTCCTCGCGGAGGAGAACGTTGGCCATCTGCGGGAGAAGCTCGTGATACCTGAGCCCCATGAGATAAAGTTGGTTGAGAGGAAGAGGCCCAAATGCGACCCGAAGGAGTACGCCCCCTTCAAGCCGGATGAGGATCTGATCCCCCCGATGGCCCATTTCGGGGAGGGTTTCAGGTTCTACGCGACCGGCTTGACCCACAACGAGAGGGGCCTCCCGAGGACTGTGGATCCCGATATCCACGCTAAATTGGTCAGGAGGTTGAACGAGAAGATAAGGAGGCATGCAAAGGAGATAATAAGGGTGGAGAAGCTATACTTGGATGATGCCGATATATGCGTCGTCGCCTATGGCATAGTCTCAAGGTCGGCGGCCTCCGCTGTGAGGGCGGCCAGGGAGATGGGCATAAAGGCCGGGCTCCTCAAGCTCGTTACGGTTTGGCCCTTCCCGAGCGATGAGGTCTCCAGGTTATCCGAGGGCATAAAGAGGTTCCTAGTATGCGAGATGAACGAGGGGCAGATCGTCAGGGAGGTCGAGAGGTGCAACAAATGCTCCAAGGTATCCTTCCTCCCGAAGCTCGGGGGGGAGATCCATACGCCGAAGGAGATCCTCTCGGCCATGAGGGCGGCGTTGTGAAATGAGCCGGCTCGTGCATCCGCTTGAGAAGTTCGTCAGGCCGGGAATGGAGACTAGGATTTGGTGCAGCGGCTGTAGCGACGGGATAGTGCTGAATGAATTCCTGAGGGCCATCGATGAGCTTGGGCTCGATATGAGCAAGATAGTTGTGGTCTCCGGCATAGGATGCGCCGGAAGGGCGTCTGGGTATATAAACGTCGATGCCTTTCACGCGACCCACGGTAGGGCCATCCCGGTTGCGATAGGGATCAAGGTGGCCAAGCCCGAGCTGAACGTCGTTGTGATAAGCGGCGATGGTGACCTATTCTCAATAGGCGGCAACCACTTCCTACATGCGGCTAGGAGGAACGTGGGCATAAAGGTGATATGCATCAACAACTTCAACTATGGGATGACCGGGGGCCAATCTGGACCGACGACCCCCATGGGGGCCTTCCTCACGACGACCCCCTATGGGAACATAGAGAATCCCCTCAATCTGGTGCAGCTGGCGGCCGCCGTCGGGGCAACGTACGTTGCCAGATGGACGGCCTTCCACGTAAGGAGGATAAAGGAGTCCATGAAGAAAGCATTAACGAAGAAGGGCTTTGCCTTCATAGAGGTGGTGGGGATTTGCCCGGAACAATACGGGAGGAGGCATAAGATGCCCAGGCCAATCGATATGATGATATGGCTCAAGAAGAACAGCGTTATCTCAAGGGAGCTTGATCCCTCCAAGGCCGAGCTCACTCCGGAGAGAATAGTCGTGGGGGAGTTCGTGGACGCGGAGAGGCCCGAATATACCGAGCTGATGAGGGGGCAGATAAACTCGATAATAGAGGGGCTCGAGAAGGAGGGGAAGGTTAGCGATGTCGAAATATGAGATAAGGTTCGCCGGCTTGGGCGGGCAAGGGATAGTCAGGGCCGGGGTCATAATCGGCTCCGCGGCCGCGCTCTTCGGCGGCAAGAACGCGGCGAATTCCCAATCCTATGGGCCGGAGGCCAGGGGCGGCGCTAGCAGATCCGAGGTCATAATATCGGATGAGGAGATAGATTACCCCAAGGTTGAGGAGCCAGATGCCATGGTCCTGATGTCCCAAGAGGCCTATGATAGATACGCAAGGGATCTGAAGAGGGGCGGCGTTTTGATCTACGATTCCGATATGGTCTACGATCCCAAGCCCATCGAGGGGGCGAGGGTTTACGCGATACCGGCCACCAGGATAGCCGAGGAGAGCGGTAGGAAGATCGTGGCGAACATGGTTATGATCGGGGCGCTCGTCGCGATCACCGGGGCCGTGGATCCCTCCGCCGCCAAGAGAGCCATAGAGAGGAATGTGCCCAAGGGGACCGAGGATTTGAACATAAGGGCGTTCGAGAAGGGATACGAATACGCGCTCGGCCTCCTGAAGGGCTGATCGGAGGCCCCTCCCAAAGAGGGCGACAGCCTTAAATGGCCTCTCCCCGGATGGTCTGGGAAGCCATCCGCTTCCTAGCTCGAGAACTGTTTTAGGATCTCTTCCCTCCCCATCTCCCTTCCGCAATAGTGGCAGCGTAGGAGCAGGGGCCCGGTGCTGACGACGTAGAACCTGGGCTCGGCAGGCTCCTTGGCGTTGGAGATGCAAACGGGGTTATCGCACCTTATTATATCCCTTATGACCTCCGGGAGCTTCACGCGCGTCTTCTGGGCCACGCCATAGTCCCTGATTATGTTTATGGTGGCCCTTGGGGCCAGCAGGGCGATCTTATCCACTTCCTCCTGCCTGAGCTCTCGGTTCTCTATCTTCACTATGTCCTTCCTCCCCATCTTATCGCTCCTCACGTTCATGGCTACGCTTACTACGTGCCCCTCCTTTCCATCGATGTTTAGGATCCTCAGGACGTCCAGCGCGTAACCGGCGGTTATGTGATCGATCACCGTTCCGCTCTCTATCTTCTGAATCCTGAGGCCTTCCTCATTCCGCAAGGCCCAATCTCCCGATCCCTCTTCGATCTAGGACGTAATTAAGAATTTCCCGGGCTCGAAAATATTTAAAGGGGCTACGAGGATTAGTTTGGGAGAGGACTTGGGCCTTAATATTGAAAGATTCAAGCAGATAGTTTCCGAAAAATACTTTTTGGAAGAAATGGATGCCTTGGTCCCCTATATCAGGGATGCGGGATGGTGGGAGGGCGATAAGCCCGATGCCGTTGTGAGGCCGGGGAGCGCGAAGGAGGTTTCCGAGATAATAAGGGCGGCGAACGAGGATCGGATCCCCATAACGATCAGGGGGGCCGGGTCGAGCTATACCGGCGGGGCGCTCTGCTATGGCGGGGGCCTGCTCTTGGAGCTGACGCGCCTCGACGGCCTCATCGAGTTGGACGAGGAATCGAACTCCGTGACGGTCCAACCGGGCATGAGCTGGGCAAAGATGAATTGCAAGCTTAGGGGGATGGGGTTTCACACCGGGTTTAGGGGCCCCGGGAGCGGGATCACGGCGACCATTGGGGGCGCCGCCTCCGTTTCGAGCATATGGTGGGGCGCCGCGAAATACGGGACGGTGGGGGATCAGATACTCGGGTTCCAAGTGGTCCTCCCGAAGGGGGAGATAATCAGGACCGGTTCGGGGGCGAACCCTTATGCGAGGAACTTCTGCAGATATGGCTTGGGCCCCGATCTGAGCGGCCTATTCATAGGGGATCATGGGGTCTTCGGGGTGAAGACCGAGGTCGTTATGAGGGCGTACCCCCTCCCGGAATATGTGGATTTCTTCGAATATGGATTCCCGAGCGAGGTCGACGCCGTGAGTGCCTTGGAGGAGATCGCGAGGCGGAACTCCTTCGCGAGCGATATAATATTCCTCGAGGAGGAGTATACCTCCTACGCGGCTCCCAGATATCCCAACTGGGATGGCTCCAAGGCCATCGTCGCGGGAGATATAGAGGCCGATAACAGGGCTTGGGGGGAAGTCCAGAGGGCGGTCTTCGATGATATCGTCCGCAGGCGCGGCGGAAGGATTTTGGAGCCGAGCTATTCCAAGTACCTTTACGATAATATGTTCAACGTCTTCTTCTGGGGCAGGAGGGATAACGGGCTCCTCATGGGGGCCTGCAACCAAGTCCCGATCAGGGGCATCCTGAGGACCATAAGATCCCAAAGGGAGTACATCGAGAGGAATCCCGACCTATTCAAGAGGCACTTCAACTACAGGGGTATGTTCAGCTTCATAGTGAGGGGGCACATGAACACCATACCAACGCTCTACCTCCCTTGGAACCTCGATGCCGAGCCGAGCGCGAAGGAGGTCGCCCATAGGATCTGGTCGGACTCCGTCTCCAGGTGGATAGAGTGCGGGGGCGTACATTATTGGATAGGGAAGCTCATAGGGGAGATCCTATACTCCAAGATCCCGAAGGAGTACCACCGGATCCTGAGCGAGTTGAAGAAGGCCTTGGATCCGAACCGGGTATTGAACCCGGCCCTATGGGATCTTTGGGGTTACTGAGGGGCTATGGGGGAACCCTATAGGGCACTGAGAGGGCCCTCTCAACGATCGGCCTATGGATCGAATTATAAGTGCAAAATGGCCTTATAGTCCCATCCGGGAGGCCGTAATGGATCGTGCAACGCTCGACCCTTTGCAGATCGAAGTTATATGGATCCATGAAGTGCATGCAGCCTATCATGACGACCTGCCTCATGAATTTGCCCAATGCGCGGTAGCTGCCCTCCTTTAGGACTGGCCAAACGAAATCCTTCAACAGGCCTCCCTTTATCCTCCTAAGGGAGAGCAACATCCTCAATCTCGCCTCGATCCCTCTCCCCGCCCTGACCTTCTCATCTATCTTCTCCATATCGGACAGGAATCCGTCCACATCGGCCATCCTCGTTATCGGCTTCCAGTTCCCCTTGCCGTCCTTTATTAGGAATGTAGCCACTCCGCAGTGGGGGCTCGTGGTGAACTCCACATACTTCTTTCCCTTCATCGAGCCCAATGCCCTCGAGATGGGCACGACGGATGGGACGGGCCTGAAGTCCCCGAGGCCGATCAATCCATTCGTTTGTTCCTCCGCCAGCCTCATGAAGTCCGACGTATTTATCCTCATGGCCTCGCGCTGCCCCTTGTCTATTCGGCCGGTTATGGAAACGGGCTGGAAGTTAACGCATCTTACGACATCGGAGTTCTTTAGCGCGAAATCGATGATCGCTCCCACTTGGGAATCATTTACCCCCCTCACCAATGTCACTACTAGGACTATGCTGTCGAAGCCCGTCCTCCTAGCGTTCTCCAGAACCTTCATCTTCGTCCCGAGGAGCGGGATCCCCCTCACCGCCTTGTATATGGCGTCGTCCAAGCCGTCGAATTGTAAATATATCGTGTCCATGCCAGCCCTTTGGCATTCTTCGAAGAAGCTTGGGCTATTGGCGAACATTATGCCATTCGTGTTAACTTCCACATGCTCGAACCCCTTCTCCTTCGCCATGGAGATCAGCTTGGGGAGATCGCTCCTGACGGTTGGTTCCCCGCCGCTGAATTGAATGGCTGGGGGCGGGATCGGGCGATTCGCCCTCAGGTTTTCGACGATCCCCTCTATTTCCTCGAAGGATGGCTCGCATAGGTAACCGGCCGCAGCGGCATTGGCGAAGCATATGGGGCAACTGAGGTTGCAGCGATTGGTCACATCTATTATGGCTAGGACGGTATGGGATTTATGGTTGTTGCAAAGACCGCAGTCGTAGGGGCAGCCCCTATCGGATTTGGTTCTCGGGTTCTCCAATCCGCTACCCTCGCGGGCATAGCCCTCTGCCCATTCGAAGAGCTCCGGATCCGAGAAGGTATAGGTATCATCGAAATAGCCATGATCGGGGCATTCCTTCCCGATCCTGACCTTCGAATCGGGCCCGATGAATATTTCGGCATCGAGCACCTTGAGGCACTCCGGGCACAGGCTTTTGGTCCTCCTCAGGATGCGCCTCTCCCCCATTGATCCCTCACGCCAGTAGTTCATTTATCCTTCCAGCTTAAAAATAACGCGGTTTAGTCGCCCCTTATCTCGCTTTGGCCCCCCATATAGGGGATCAGGACCTCTGGTACGCCTATGGAGCCATCGGCCCTTTGATAATTTTCCAATATGGCTACGAGGGCCCTCTCCGTCGCGAGCAGGGTGCTGTTCAGAGTATGGACATATCTGGCGGGCTCATGGGGCTTATCCCTATATTTTATGTTCGACCTCACGGCTTGATAAGATGTGCAATTGCTACAGGATACGGCCTCCCTGTACTTCCCCTGCCCCGGGAGCCAAACCTCTAGGTCGTACTTCTTAGCGGCGACCGTCCCGAGCTCCCCGCTGCATATGTTCACCACCCTATACGGTATCCCCAAAGCTTGGAAGATCTCTTCGGCGTTCTCGATGAGCCTTTCATGCCAATACCAAGAGTCCTCGGGCTTGCAGAAGACGAATTGTTCCACCTTCTCGAATTGATGGACCCTGAATATGCCCTTCGTATCCCTCCCATGGGCCCCAGCCTCCTTCCTGAAGCACGGGCTGACCCCTCCGTATCTCAGCGGGAGCTCATCGCCACTCAATACCTCGCCCATGTGGAGGGCCAAGAGGGCGTGCTCCGACGTCGGGATTAAGTAGAGGTCCTCCCCCTCGACCTTATAGATAACGTCCTCAAAGTCGGAGAGCGCCACGGCACCCTTGATGGCCTCCCTCTTCAGCATATATGGCGGCTGGATCAGCTTGAAGCCCTTCCCCTTAATGAAATCCAACGCGAAGCTTATCAGGGCTTGGTTCAGCCTCACGAGATCGCCCTTCAGATAATAGAACCTAGCCCCCGCCGCCCTAGCGGCCCTCTCCAGGTCTATCAGACCGAGGCCTATCCCAAGGTCTATGTGGTCCTTGGGCTTGAACCCGAACTCTGGAATCTTGCCCCAGCGCCTCAACTCCACATTATCGCTCTCGTCCTTCCCCAAGGGGACCGATTCGTGCATCAGGTTCGGGAGGTTATAGAGGATAGCATCGATCTCCTCCCTCAGCCTCCCCTCCCTCTCCTCCAATTCCCCTATCCTCGGCGGTATCTCCTCGGCCTCCCGCATCTCTTCTGCGGGGTCCTTCCCCTCCTTCTTCAACCTCGAGATGATCGCGGTGAGCTGGTTCCTCCTCTCCCTCAGCCTATTTATCTGGGTCACCGCTTCCCTCCATTGGTGGTCCAGCTCCAATACCCTGTCGACCCAACTCACCTTCTCGAGGTCACCGCGCCTGCGGAGGTCCTCCTTAACGAGGTCCGGATTCTCCCTGAGCAATTTAATCTCTAACAGGGCCCATCACTACCGCTCGCGGGGGCCTTGCCCCAACAGCGTCCCGCTTTGGGCTCCCGCCCTAATTTAAATCCTTCTGGGCTCGGCGGATGATCCTCGAAAAGGAAAAGGCATATTTGGACTTTTGGCTTGAGTGAAGCCTTGAGGGGCTTTGCCCGATTTAACCCTGAAGCGGCTGAGGGGCGATGAGGGCACCTCGGCGAATGCGGCCATATTGGAGCTCGGAGGCGTGAGGTGCGATTTACCTACCAAATTCCCCACCTCAACCGAACTGAGCGCTTCGAGGAAGGCCGAGTTCGAGGGCACGATCCCATCCGGGGTGGTCATTATATCGAAGCTGCTCTACCCCGACTCCTTCAAGAAGGTCGTTGAGAAGGACGAGGCATTCAAGTCCTATCTGAGGGGGATGTCAAGGAATCGATATGGGGGCGATATAACCCTCTTGTTCTTGGAGTTTAAAGGCGTTATACCAGAGGGCATTGAGGAATGGAAGGTCCTAATGGACCTGCAACTCCTATCCGGCTTCGACATAATAACGGTCCAGCAGGCCGAAGGGCAAGGCGATGAGGACTTCCTATCATTCCTCAAGTTCTCGAAGAGGTGGATGGAGGAGAGGGGCATAGATAAACCCCTAATGCCGGTCATCTGCGCGAAGAGGGATGCCAAAGCCGCCAGGGGCCTCCTAGAGGCCCTGAGGGGATTGGGCCTAGATTGCTTGGGGATAGATATGCGCGGCGGCTTTTACTATCATGCGCTGAGCGCCATCGAAGAGCTCAAGAAGGTCTCGCCGGAGCTGTGGGTGCACGCCTTCCAAGTGCCCCCGAAATTGAGGCTTGGGGGGCGCCTCCTGACTTGCGCGGAGGGAATGGTTTTGCCCATATTCGGAATCGATAGCTTTTCTAGGTGGATAGTCCCCCCTCCGCCCATCCCGCTGACTAAGGATAAGATCAACATCTTCGATAGGGAGGGATGGGGTTTTATGAAGAGGGGCGAGTGGATTGAGGAGAGGGGCGGATTGTTGAATTGCGATTGCCCGATTTGCATGGGGGCGGATGTGGACGGATTATTATCGGGCACCGTTATCAGGGCCTTGAGCCGGGGGAAGTTGCACGACCACTTCTCCCAAAGGGAGGAGATGGAGGGCGCGAGGGGGAGGATCCTCGAGGGCGATTATAGGGATTTACTCCTATCCAAGAGGGGGCCGAGGGAGTTCTTGGAGGAGCTTGGCAAAGCGAAGCGAACTCTGTGACGCTCCAGGCCTTTGGGGGAGGGCTCCGATGCGCCAGCGGGACTTCGCCGCCTATATAATGGTCTTCATGGCGGCTCTGGCGATAAGGATATGGCATTGGGCCTCCTTGAGTTATGATTGGTATGGGGATTCGTACCACCATTGGCTGATCAGCTACTTAACCGCGAGGAACTCATTCGCTTATTCGGATTTTAGAGCGCCGGGCATGAACTTGGTCTGGTTGCCACTCTTCCATTACCTATCGGCCATCGGGATGTGGGCGACGGGGATCTCGGACTTGACCATCCCGAGGGCCTTGAACATCCTGATCGGCAGCGCCTGCTGCGCCTTGGCGATGGTCATCGCCAAGGATTCGTTCGAATCAAGGATCGCGGGGCTGGTCGGCGGCCTAGGGCTGGCCCTCCAGCCCTGGTTCGTGGGCATAAACGTGCTCGGGCTGAGCGAGAGCCTAGCCGCGTTCCTCACGCTATCCTCCCTCTTCTTCTACCTAAAGGGGCGCTTCGCGAGCTCCTCGCTCGCGGCCATGCTGGGCATGATGGCGCGTTATGAGAATTGGCTCCACGCGGCCCTTCTGCTGACCTTGGGGATCCTCCAAAGGAGGTTCAGGGCGAGGGATTTGGCCCTCCATATCCTCTGCATGGCTGCGGTGTTCGCGGGATGGAGCTATTGGAGCTACGCGAACACCGGCAACCCCCTCTATTGGTACGAGGCGGAGGCATCGGCGGTTCGGCATGATGTCGGCTGGATCCTGGGGACGGAGAGGGGATACTGGGACCTGTTCCATTACTTCTGGCTCCTCAATACCATGACGGCCGGTCTGTTCATCGTCGCGCTTCTAGCCCCGAAGAGGAATTTTCGCCTCAGGGCAATCTACTTCCTCCTCCTCTCGATCTTCCTGACCGTGAGCGTCGGATACTATCTCGGGGCGAATTTAGGGGAGGAGCGCTTCGCGATATCCGTCGTTCCATTGATCTCGATCCTGAGCCCATGGATCATCCAAGATCGCTCAAAGGGGATCGGGTCGAGGGCCCTGAGAAGGGGAGTCTTGGTTCTCGCGCTGATCCTCATGACAGCGATTCCTTTCGCAAGCCAGATATGGGTTTTCGAGAGGAAGTGCTACGCGATAGCCCCCGAGAGAAGGGGGGGCCTTTGGTTGAAGGAAAATTATCGCGATGGGAGGATATTCTGCGATAGCCCCGCGGTGATCTATTTCAGCGAAATAGACCCCGGGAAGTTCATAAGCGTCGATCCACTCGCGGGGAGTATGGGAAATGGGGGCAATGCCATCGAATGGCTCAAGGCGAGCGACGTAAAATATATCGTTTGGATGAGGGCCTCTTACTCCAGCTCATGCATGCTATTTCCGGAGCTAGGGGCTGGGAGGGATGTGGACATCGGCGAGGCCTCCTTCAAGCTGGTATACGAGGATATGGGATGGGAGTTGGAGTACGGCGCCCCAAAGGTCCTGATTTACGAGGTATCCTGGGCACCAATGAGGGCCCCCTTAGGTAACCTTTATGAGGGGCTTCCCCCTTCTGCCTCAAGGTTGATCGAGATCCAAACTCAGCAGGGCTGAGCCCCTCCGATGATCAAGGGCGTGATCCTGAAGAACTTCATGTCCTACGAGGATGCCTACGTACCTTTAAAGGACGGGTTGAACATAATCTGCGGGCCGAATGGTGCCGGGAAGTCCTCGATATTACTGGCGATATCCGTCGTCCTCGGCCAAGCGTACACGGAGAGATCCAAGAGGTTGAGCGATCTTGTACGATGGGGGAAGGATCAAGCGGTCATATCCTTGCTTGTGGACAATTCGCCCAGAGGTGGGGAGAGGCTCTTCCCCCAATATAAGAAGGACGTCGTGGCCATAACGAGAGTTTTGAGGAGTAATGGGGATTATTCCTATCTCCTAGAGGATAGGCCCGTGCCGAAGGAGGTCGTAGTCGGAGCCCTGGAGAGGTTCGGCCTGAATCCGAACAACATGCTCATAATAATGCAACAATTGATGGTCGCCAAATTCGGCTCGACGAGCCCCCAGGAAAAGCTGCGGATGTTGGAGGAGGCCATAGGGTTCCAATCCTATAGATCCGATGTCATGGAGGCCCTGAGAAGGCTTAGGACGATTGAGAGCGAGGAGGAGGAGCTCGTGAGGGTTTTGCAATCCGCGGAGGAGACATACGAATATTGGAGGAGGGAGTATCAAAGATACCTTATGAAGAGGGAGCTCGAGGGCAGGCTGATGGATCTGAAGAGGGAGCTGATCTGGTCTAGGATCGCAAAGAAAAGGGTCTCGATGAGGAGGTTGGAGGAGGGGATCCAAGCTAAGAGGGCCGAGTTGGAGGGGATTGAGGGCGATATAATTGGACTGGAGAGGGATCTCGCATCGCTAGAGGTCAAGATGGATTCCCTAAGGGAGGGGAGGGGGGTTCTGAGAAGGGATTTGATGTGGACCTCGAGGCGGGAGGGGGAATTATCAAAGGAGTTAGAATGGGCGGAGAACTCGATCAGAGAGGTGGAGGAGGGCTTGGCGATCCTGGGGGGTATGTATGGGGATCCGTCGGCAGGGCTCATTGGGCGATACATCGACTCCCTCAGATCCCGCAGGGATGATCGCCGGAGATTGCTGGAGCTCCTGAGGGCCGAGTTGGAGGGGCTCCTGAATCGGAGGGCGCGGCTGGAGTCCCAGGCGGAGGGTGTGGAAGGGGAATGGGCCGCTGGCCTCGAGAGGCTTGTGGATCTCAAGGTACAGCTGGGGATCCTAAGGTTCAGGAGGGATATGGTTAGCCGGGAGATAAGGGATTTGGAGTTGCAATTAAAGGGGGAGGAGGGGGAGCTGGGACCGTTGTTGGAGGAGGCTAAGGGACTCGGGGAGGAATTTTTGAACCCGAGGCGGTACATCGAGATAGTCTCCGATATCAGCGCAGTGGAGGAAAGGCTGAAGCCTCTGAAGGACGTCTCCGAGGATGTTAAAAGGGCCTACGAATCCTACTCGACCGAGTTCGAGGCGTTGAAGGAGAGGGCCGAGCGCCTTTATCAAGGCAAGAGGGAATTGGAGGCTGAATTGAAGCGGCGCGAGGAGAGGTGGAGGTCCATAGTGGAGGATTTCATATCGACCCTCAGCAAGAGGTATGACGAATTGCTGCAAAGGGTGAATGGTAATGGAAGGGTGAGGTTAGTTGAGGGTGAGGATATAGAGGGGGCGGGATTGGAGATAAGCGCCGGCTTCAGGGGCGTGAGGCCGACGCCGTTGGATTCCCTAACCCAAAGCGGGGGGGAGAGGAGCTTGGCCCTCATATCGTTCCTCTTGGCCCTTCAACAGCACATAAGATCCCCGTTCAGGGGAATAGATGAGTTCGACGTCCACCTCGATCCGAGGAATAGGGAGGAGGTTTCGAAATTGATAGTTTCCAGCTTGAGGGGGCTTCAGGGCGTTCAATACATCGTCATCACGCCGGGTCAAGTGGGAGTGGATGGAGATGCACATGTAATAGTAGTCCAAAACGTGGGCGGGGTTTCGAGGGTGGGAATATTGGAGGAGATGGAGGGCGATGGGAGCGCTATCGAGGAAGGGATTGTTAGAGATATTGAGGGATTGCGAACTCGTTGAGAAGAGGGCAATAGACCCATTCCTATTCGATGTAAGAAGGGTTTTGAACAAGGTGAGGGAGATCCATCCGAGATTGTCCAGCTTAGAGGATCATTGCTTGGACGCCAAGGTCCTGAATGCGATCTCGAGGGTCCTGAGCCTCCAAGGGATTCAGCTCAAGTTCCAATCGAGCTCCCTTTATTCATCACCGGGGGCGTTAAAGGGCGTCATGGAAAGGCTTTCCCCCGAGGATTTGGCGAAGGCCTTCCTTAGATCTTGGCACCCCATCGTGGAGCTCGAGGGGCTCACGTTGGAGGGTGTTCAAGCGGGGCTTTCCTATTGGAGCGGCCTCAAGCCATATGACGAGAGGCGGAGGAGGATCGAGAGAAAGGGCGGGATGCCTCCCGAGGGGGTTGACGAGGCCCATCTGGAAAGGATTGGGATAGCGCGAGGGGATTTCATGAAAAAGATGAGGGAGTATTTCGAGGAGATCGTGAAGAGGAGCAAGGAAGGGCGCTTGAGGTATTGGGACTTCGTTCGGGCGCCATCGTTAAGGGAGGCCGTGGAGAGGGCGTATTACGCGAGCTTCCTAATCAGCTATGGGTTCGTGGGACTCGAGGGATTCGGCGAGGATTTGGAGATTTCGTTGAGAGGCGGGCGCGCGGGAGGAGGGAGGATTGGGGTGAGCGTTCCGATATCGATATCGGAGGAGGCCATAAAGGGCGGTTCGGGATGAGGAGGTTTTATGGGGATCGGCTGAAAAGGGCCGCCCATTTGCTACTCTTCAAGAGGGGAAGGCTACCCGGGGCCAAGTCTTGGGAATTGAAGTCTAGGGTTGGGGAGGACTATAAGGAGGTATTGGAGCAATTGAATGAGATATTGGAGGCGATCGATTTAGAGGTCAAAGAGGTGGGGGAAGGGGAGGAGGGCTCCTCGCGCTTCTTTGTGGTATTGAAGGGGACGATTAAGCCTGTGGAGGCCAAGATGATGGGCTGGCGAATAGATAATTTGGCCGGGTTGGCGATAACAATCGCCTACATAATATCGAAGCAGGGAAAGGCCCTGAGGAAGGAGGTTGAGGAATTGTTGAGTGAGAAGCTCGGGAGATGGAAGGCGATGACGCTGTTGGACATTTATGAAAGGAGTGGCTATATAGCCGAGGAGGAGGGGCTTCTCTCCCTGGGGTGGAGGGCGAGGGCGGAGGTGGACCTTGGGAGGCTGATGACCTCATTGCTTGGGGGAGGTCAACCCCCTAGCGATCAATTTTGATACCCTTATTGGCTCTGGGAATTTCGAATTTACCGAAAGATATCTTATGAGCGCCTTCGCGGAAGCCGCGCTCATGCCGATGGCCTTGAAGTAGACGGTGGCCTCCCCCAACCCTAGGGGGATGGGCATCCCGCTCCTCCGGATTATCTTCCAGCGCTCCCTCCAATCCGGAAAGTGCTTCTCCAAGGCGCTCCTTACGGATGCCATATCGGGCTTCTCCTCGGAGATTATTATGACCGGGATGCCAGTGGATCTCGAGATCGATTTCGGATCCAATATATTGAACCCAGCGTGGCATATCCCATCCAGTAGGATCGCATCGGCCTTGGCAGAGCCCAAGGCCTCGAGCAGCTTCTCCGTGGAATCCATCCCGTCGACCGTTATCCTCGCGATTGCGATCCTTCTTATCCTGAAATTGGCGAGAGTGGTCGCAACTAGGAGGGTTGTCTCGCTCCGGGATTTGGATTTGAAGCTCCCGGATGCCACGCCTATGGAAACGACCGGTCGGGGCTCACTTCTTCCTGACCGACGTGGGGGAGAAGCTGAATAGCCTCCCAACTATTTCATCTTCGGATAGTATCTCCATTATAACCCTTTCGGGGACGCCGAGGCGTATCTTCTTCGTCCTCCCATATCTACCGAAGCTGACGACCCTAGCGTTCAATATGCCCAAGACGTCGAGTTCATTTATTAGGCCGCTGACCCTCCTCTGGGTTAGGGGCTCCAAGGACGTCTTTTGGCATAGTTCCGAATAGACGTTATAAACGTCGCCGGTGATGGCGCCGTTAACCTCGAGTTTGGTGTTCAGGATGAAGACGCTCATTAGGACCAGCTTGGAATGTATGGGCAGGGATTTCAGTATCTCCGTCATCCTATCATGCTCCACCTTCTGCTGGGCCAATCTGACCAGTTCCTCATCGACCTTATCCCTGCCAAGCCTCTCCGCCAATTCGCCCGCCACCCTGAGGAGGTCGAGGGCCCTCCTGGCATCCCCATGCTCGCCGGCCGCCAGCGCGGCGCAGAGCCTTATGGTCCCCTCCTCCACCACGCCCTTGATGAAGGCCATCTCCGCCCTTTCTTGGAGTATATCGAAGAGCTCATTAGCCAAGTATGGTTTGAAGACCACCTCCTCTTCGCTCAAGCTACTCAAAACTCTCGGGTCCAGGAACTCCTTGAAGTTCACGTCGTTCGTAATGCCCACGAGGGCCACCCAACCGTTCCTCAGCCCCTCATTGATCCTAGTGAGCTCGTAGAGGAGGTCGTCATCTCCCCTATCCCTTACGAGCGCGTCCATCTCATCAAGGGCGACTATTATTATGGAGTTGTGGAGGTTGATGAAGTTCTTGAATCGGTCCAATAATTCCCCAGTAGCCAAACCCGTGAAGGGGACCTCCATCCCCACAGATTTGCAAATTGAGGCCAAGACCCTATAATTGGTCCCGGAGAGGCGGCAGTTAACGTAGCAAACGTCGAGCGGGGCATTGATCTCCCTCGCCTTACCCTCGAATCTAGAAAGGACGAATTTTGTTACGGCGGTCTTCCCTGTCCCGGTCTTGCCATAGATGAATGCGTTGGATATCTTGGATTTGTTCAGAGCGGGGGCCAAGATGCCGCCCAATTTTTGGATTTGTTCCCCGCGATGGGGGAGATTGTCGGGGATATAATCATGCTTTAAAACATCCCTATTCACGAATATCCTAGAGCCGGAGAGGTATCTGGAAAAAAGGGAGTCCAAGGCATCCTTCGCCGACAATCCTCCCACCCCAGCGGAATACCCATCCCTTCCAGTAGAGGAAAAAGGATTTCCCATACAATGAAATAGAGTAGAAAATAGAAAAAAATAGCCCCACCCCCACCCCATTTTTTCCTTTGGAGTTCTCCCTTTTTGAAATTTATTTTCTTTCCTTTTTTAAAAATCTCCCTTGAATTCAAGGAGAGGAAGAAAAATATCCCTTTTCATACATTTTTTTAATCAATATTCTTTATTTTTCTTTTCTCCCCTATTGTCCCCCTCCGATCCCCCTCGAAATCTATTGGAAAGGGAGGGGTGGGGGTTCGCAAAGCCCATTCACCCTTTTGGTCCATTCCGGAGGAAAAACCATCATCAGAAATTCTCCCCCTCATTTTTTCTTCACTTTCTGTGAAACGGGCGCTAACCCCTTCATTTCCACTGCAGCCTTCCTTTTTCGCTTGGAGCCTTTCCAAGAATGATGTCTTTTTGTGAACGCATCATATCTGACTATTCACAAAAATTTATGGTAGATTTAAATTTGTGAATTGTGAAGTCCTTTGCGGGGAGAGGGTTGCCCCCCAGGAAGGTCAAAATAGAGTTCGTCGATGGGGAGGGTAACAAGCATACCTTGGCCATCGAGGGGAGGATCTCCCGCGAAGCCATAAGCAGGTTGTTGGATTACGTGGAGCTGATGGGAGGGTCTCAGCCCTCCCCTAGGCCCGCAACCCCCCTCCTCCAACCAAGGAATAAATTCGAGCGCGTAAAGCAGGTGATACTCCACGAGCTCAGCGATAGGTCCTTCTCCTCAAACGAGCTTCGAAGGATTTATGAGGAGATCTATGGGGAAGAAATAGGGCTCAGCACGGTTTCCACCTATCTCCTCAGACTATCCGAGGCCGGCTTCTTGAATAGGATCGGCTCGCCCTCGGAATGGCGCTACGCCTTGAATACCACCAATCCTAGGCTGAGGATCGGTTCAATCGATTAAGCCCTCGGCGCGCTCCCTTTGGACGTTTTTCAATAGATTCCTCAAATTCTCCTCCAGACATTTCCTCATATTCTCTAGGGATTCTAAATCATCCTCAAATCCTCTCAGCCTTTCGGATAGATCCTTTATTGCATTTGAAACCTCTATGAACGGCTCCAATCTCGGGCTATCGAAAAGCCCCACGTAGCCAAGCAGGAATATGGTGTATATGGAGCTGAGCACGTTCCTCCTGGCCTGCCTCAAGGTCCTATAAAAGGCACCCCTACTCACCTTCATTCCCTTCAGGCGCAGCTTACTCCCGAACCCCATCCTCCCTTGGATGAATTTCTCTCGAAATGAGCCTATCAATAGGTTTTCGTATTGTTTTTTTGTCAAATTGCTATTCTCTAGGAGAATCCTCGCTATCGGATCATTCAAAGCCCATTTTAGCCATTCCTTCGCCTCCTCAAGCTCCCCATTCTTTTCCATCGGACGGCCCTCGTTCTGAATACGATTTTGTATCACTATAATCCCTACGGAAGCTTATAATAGCTCGCTGGGGGATGATAAAACGGATCTCCCTTGGGTCGTCGGAGGAGGCGGGTAATAAAAATAGTGAGGAGGAAGATTCCGAAGGTCTTCCTATGCCCCCTTTGTGGGGAGGAATCCATAAGGGTAACCGTAAAGGAGCCCGGGCTTGCGGAGGTCCAATGCGGGAATAAGGATTGCGAGCTAGGACGGATCAAGGAGGAGTTTGAGATGGGCCCCTCCGAACAAATGGTTGACATCTATTGCAAATTCGTCGATAAACACTCCTCCTAATGGATCGGTGGAGGCCGACGCTTGGGGAAAGCCCTCCCGTATTTTGAAAGGTTTTCGGAGATCGAGGCGAAATTGAATGAGCTGGCCGAATTATCCAATAGGGCGAGGGCAAAGGGCCTTGATCCATCAACCAAGATCGAGGTCGAATTTTCAAGGGATCTGGCGGAGAGGGTTGAGAAATCGGTTGGCCCTCCAAATATAGCCTTTAGGATCAGGGAGCTTTCAGCCCTCCTCCCTAGGGAGGAGATCGCCTTCAAGATAGCGGAGGAGATCGTCTATGGGGGATTCGGATCCTCCGCGGAGGAGATAGCGGAGCAAGCCGTAAGGACGGCCCTCGCGATCTTTGGGGAAGGCGTCACCATAGCCCCCATAGAAGGAATATCGGGGGTAAGGGAGAAGGAGAACAGCGATGGTACGAAGTATCTCGCGTTATACTTCTCGGGCCCGATAAGATCCGCCGGCGGCACCGATATGGGCTTGATACTAGTCGTAGCGGATTACGTGAGGCGCCTGCTCGGCCTCTCTAGGTACAGGGCGACCGAGCAGGAGGCTAGGAGGTTCGTGGAGGAGCTCAGGCTTTACGAGAGGGAGGTCGGGAGATTTCAATTCAGGGTTTCCGATGAGGAGCTCTTCCATGCAATTATGCATCTCCCAGTGGAGGTGACCGGGGGTGAAACCGATCCGATCGAGGTCTCCTTCTATAGGAATTTGCCTAGGATAGAGACCAATAGGCTCAGGGGAGGAGCGCTTCGGGTAGTTAACGACGGTCTGATCGGCAGGAAGGCGAAGATCCTGAGGATAGTGGATAAGCTGGGGATCAGGGGCTGGGATTGGCTGAGGGGGATAAGGGCGGAGGAGGGGGAGGAGAGGGAGCGAAGGGAGTTCATGTATATGGAGGACGTCATAGCCGGCAGGCCGATATTCTCCTTCCCTGGCGCCAAGGGCGGCTTCAGGTTGAGGTATGGGAGGGCTAGGAATACGGGGCTCGCGGCGGTTGGCATACACCCCTCAACCATGATAGCCCTGAGGAAGTTCGTAGCCATCGGGACGCAGCTGAAGCTCGAGCTCCCCGGTAAGGCCGGGGTCGCGCAGCCGGTGGATTCAATAGAGCCCCCCGTGGTCAAGCTCAAGGATGGCTCGGTCGTCAGGCTCGAGGATCCCCGCACCGCCGGGGAGTTGCTCGACTCGATAGATTCGATCCTCTTCTTGGGGGATATTCTCATTGGCTTCGGGGAGTTCCTCGAAAATAATAGGCCGCTCTTCCCTTCTGGCTTCGTTGAGGAATGGTGGGCGAAGATATTGGCGAAGGCCCTCAAGGACAGGGGGTCGATAGAATGCCCCGGGCTGGATGCCCAAAGGTTGCGAGCATTCATCATCGATCCGCTCGGCCACAAGCCCAGCCCCGAAGAGGCCCTCCAGATCTCGAGGCGATTAAAGATACCCCTACACCCAAAATACGTGTACTTCTGGGATCACATAAGCCCGGAGGACTTCGCCTATTTGAGGCGCGGATTGTTGGCCTCCTCCGAGGGCGGGGAAGAAATCACGGCAAAGTTGGACGCGAGGCTAAAGGGAATCTTGGAAACGCTTTGCATCCCCCATAAGGTGATTGGGGGGAGTATATCCATTGGTGAGGAATCTCCAATCCTGTCCGCTTGCTTGGCCTTAGGGGAGGGGGATTTGGAGATTCCCCCCGGGCTTCCCACAATAGAGATCATAAAGAGGATCTCCGGCATCGAGATAATCCCGAAGGCCTTCGGCTTCATCGGAGCTAGAATGGGGAGGCCTGAGAAGGCGGATAGGAGGGAGATGAAGCCCCTAGTGCATTGCATCTTCCCGGTTGGGACCTACGGCGGTCCGAAGAGGGATGTGGTACAAGCGGCGGAATCCTTCGGCTCCATATCGGTGGAGCTCGGGAGGAGGCGCTGCGGCTCCTGCGGGGCCCTCACCTTTCAAACGCGTTGTCCCGAATGCGGCGGGTCGACGAATGCTGAGTATGTCTGTAGGAGGTGCGGGAGGGCCTTAAAGGGGGGATATTGCGAGCATTGCAAATCCGAGGCCATCCCGCATCAGCTATATTCGGTCGACCTCAAGGGGATGCTCCACGGGGCGCTAAAGAGGCTGGGGATGGCCGATCTGCCCGAGGTGGTGAAAGGGGTCAAGGGACTCTCGAGCAGGGAGAAGGTCCCGGAGCCGTTGGAGAAGGGCATTTTGAGGAGCAAATACGGCCTATCCGTATATAAGGATGGCACCATAAGGTTCGACGTCACAAACGCGCCATTGACCCACTTCAAGCCAAAGGAGATAGGGACGCCCGTGGAGAAGCTGAGGGAGCTGGGCTACGATTGCGATGCAAGATGCGATAGATTGGAGGATGCGGATCAGCTCTGCCCCCTGAAGGTCCATGATATAATAATCCCCATCAAATGCGCCGATTACCTCCTAAAAGTCGCGGGCTTCATCGATGAGCTCTTGGAGAAGTTCTATGGCCTCCCCCCCTATTATCGGGCGAAGGAAAGGGGGGATCTCGTGGGGCATTTGGTAATAGGCCTCTCCCCCCATACCTCCGTTGGGATCGTTGGGAGGATCATAGGCTTCACCGAAGCCTCCGTTTGCTTCGCGCACCCCTTCTGGCACGCGGCCAAGAGGCGAGATTGCGATGGCGATGAGGATAGCGTATCCCTAGCCTTGGACGTATTCTTGAACTTCTCCAGATCCTTCTTGCCTTCGAAGATAGGCGGGCTTATGGACGCCCCGTTGCTATTGAGCGTGATAATAAATCCCTCCGAGATCGCAAGGCAAGCCTATAATATGGAGTCGCAAGGCTTTCCCCTGAGGTTCTACGAGGAAACCCTGAGGAAGTCCGATCCAAAGGTCGTTGGGGATATGATCGAGACGGTCCTCCACAGGATCGAGGGCGGCAATCCCTTCTCCCCCCTACCCTTCACGCACTGGACCAGCGATATAAACGCGGGCAATCTCGAGAGCAGGTATAAAACGCTCGAAACGATGTTTGAAAAGATCGAGGAGCAATTGAGGATCGCCGAGGCCGTGAGGGCCGTCGACTCAAGGGCCGTTGTCGGCAAGATACTCTCCACGCACCTCCTACGGGACATGGTCGGAAATCTGAAGGCGTTCTCCGGGCAGAAATTCAGGTGCTTGAAATGCAATTCCAAATTCAGGAGGATTCCCCTCAGGGGGGTTTGCATCAGATGCGGGGGCAAGCTCTCCTTGACGGTTTATAAGGGGACGATGGAGAAATACTTGGCGAAGGCCGAGGAACTAGTGGGGAAGTATGGGCTGGGAGGTTACTACGAGCAGCGTCTGAAGCTCATAAGGGAGGAGATAAACTCCCTCTTCCCCTCGGGCCTCGCGGAGATCAGGGGAAGGCAGACTAATTTAGCGCAGTTTTTATAGGCCATCCCACGCATTCCTTTACGAACCTTGAAAGGTCGAACCCGCTCGGAGGGATCGGAACCATTTATATGCCAACGCGCGATGGAGGCTGGATAGGGATCCAAGGGGGCATCGGGCCTCACTCGGGCAATGGGGCCATGTCGTTCGGAGGAGCGCCGTTCTCGCCAGATTACGGGGAGATCAGGAGGATCGTGGAGGCGTATTTCCATATAGAGGACGCTTGGGTTGAGGAGGGAAGCGCGCGATTCCTCGTGAGCTCCGCCGACGTCAAGGAATCTTTCCTGAAAACGGAGAGGGATTTAGCGGGCTTGGGCTATATGCCCTTCCTTAGATCGAGGGGGGATAGGCTCCTGATGGTCGTTGTGCCGAGGCCCTCATTGCCGCCATCTAAGCCTATTTGGAACCTCCTCCTATTCCTCCTCACTATAGGGACGACCGCCTACGCTGGCTATGAGATGTCCCTCGTATTGGTCAGGCATGGGTTGAGCCTAAACCCCATTCAGGGCGCGCTCTCCTTCTCCGCGGCCCTATTGTCGATATTAGGCCTCCACGAATTGGGGCATAAATTCATCGCCAATAGGAGAGGGGTTGAATCGACCCTCCCGTATTTCATACCATTCCCATCCTTCATAGGAACCTTTGGGGCCATCATAAGGACCAAGGTGCCCGCCCCGAATAGGGACGCGCTCTTCGATTTGGGCGCGGCTGGCCCAATCGCCGGATTCTTGGCCTTGGTGCCGGCCGCGGCGATAGGCTTGAAGCTGTCCTACATAGTGGAGGTGAGCCAGATCCCTCCCGGCACGATACCCATATCCCCTCCCCTAATATTCAGGCTCATGACGCACCTCATGGGAATCCCATCCGAGGGGGGGACCGTGATACTCCTTCATCCGGTCGCGTTCGCATCTTGGGTCGGGATGCTGGTCACTACGCTGAACCTCATGCCGGTCGGGATGCTGGACGGGGGCCACATAGCTAGGGCGATATTCGGGGAGAGGAGCCATAGGGCCCTTTCCATATTTGGCGCATTGGTCACTCTGGCCTTGGGCTGGTGGTTCATGGCCATATTCATGATCTACTTCTCCTTCGTGAAGCACATCGGCCCCTTGGATGACGTATCGGAGCTAACGGTCTGGAGGAAGATACTCTCGCTTTTGATAGCGGGCATAGCGCTCCTCTGCATGGCGCCGGCCCCGGGGGTCAGCATTCAATGGCTCCTCAAGGCCTTCGAGAGGCTCTTCAAATTGGCCACCCTGAGCATCTGAGCGCGCCGCCCCATAGGGGTGAGCGAGTGGATGAGGGCAGTAGTCGTGGAATGCAGGATCCTTGGGAAGCCCAGTAGGATCGACGAGGTCGTATCGATGGCCTCGAGCCTTGGATATGAGGTCGTGGGGGTGGTTTCACAAAGGCGAAGGGCCCCCCACGCCTCCTTCTGCATAGGCAGGGGGAAGATGGAGGAGCTGAAGTGGCTCGTCGAAGGGAGGATGGCCGAATCGGTGATATTCGCCAACGGCCTTTCGGGCTCTCAAGCCTTCAAGATCTCGAGGGAGTTGGGCGGAGACGTTAAGGTCATCGACAGGAACATGCTCATACTCGAGCTCTTCAAGGAGAGGGCCATGACGAAGGAGGCCCAGCTCCAGATCCAACTCGCTAGGCTGAGGTATACGTTCTCTTGGGGGAGGGAGTACCTGAGGCTGGAGGGCATATTGGGCGAGCAGGTCGGCTGGAGCGGGCCCGGGGATTATCCCTTCAAGGAATACGAGCGCGCGGCTAGGCGGAGGATCAGCAGGCTGAAGAAGGCTCTGGAGGCCATAGAGAGGAGGAAGGATGCCCTCAGGATCAGGAGGCGCGAGCTGGGCTTCCCGATCGTTGTCCTCACGGGCTATACGCAATCCGGGAAGACCACATTCTTCAACTTGGTCGCCCGCGAATCCAAGAGCGTCGGCGTAGGGCCCTTCACGACCCTCTCCACGTTCGCCAGGAGGGTGGAGCATTGCGGCGGAGGAGGGAAATCGGAATTCATACTTGTGGACTCGATAGGGTTCGTAGAGGATATGCATCCCATAATATTGGACGCGTTCCATTCCACTTTAAGCGAAATCTCCAGCGCCGATGCGATACTGCTCTTCCTCGATGCCAGCGAGGATCCCCAGACCCTTATCAGGAAGGCCTCCTATTCGGATGAAATCCTGAGGAAGCTCGGGGTAAGGTCCCCCACGATAGTCTGCGCCAATAAAATTGATCTTTTGTCGGAGAGGGGCTTGAAGAAGGCCTTGGGCTTGATTAAGGAATTGTTGCCTGGGCGGGAGATAATCCCCATCAGCGCCAAGTTCGGCGGCAACGTTGATCTCCTACTCACTAGGGTGGCCTCCTCACTCTCCGCGGCCAAGGAGATGGCCGCATGAAAGGGGCTGGTCCCCTTACTTCCTATCGAAGTATATGTTCTTCCCCTTTGCGGATATCGGGATCCCTAGGACCAAGCTATCCCGGGACAACCCAAGCCTCCTCGCGGCGACGCCCGTCCGATACATTATCCTGTTGTCGACGTTCATAATGCTCGCCATCTTTGCTGATGAACAAATCGCTATCCCTAGATCTATTGCCTTGAATATGCAATTAGGGCCCTCATAATCAGGGCCCATCATCTTTTTAGCCCTCTCGTATTCGCCGCAGTCCTTGAATCCGCAACCGCCGCAATTCAGCCCCACGCTCTTGAGACCGTTGACTCCCACCAATACGACGGCGGCTGAGTTCCTGACGTTCTCGGCATCCCTCTTCCAAGTCGGCACCCCCTTTTCATCCCCTATCTTCGCCATCTCATCGGCTAAAGCATCCTTCTCGGCGCCCGTTAGGATCAGAACAGATATATCATCGGCTCCATGGGCCTTCGGCGCGGTCCTAGCGGATATCGCCATAAGGTTCGCGACCTGAACGAGCCCCTCCATTTCGGCCGAATCGCTCTTTATAATCCCCATGGCCAATCCCCTCGAGCTATCCCCAAGAGCGCCTCCCCGCTCTTAACCCTTTGCCGCGCCGGCCATCACGAGGCCGTCCTCTCGGGACTCCGGAAGGTTCAAATTTGCCAAACCACCCAATGATTCGTTGGGGAGTTGCGCGGATGCCGTCCTTCTTGGCTGGGAGGGATATAATATCCATAAAGGACCTCAAGCGCGAGGAGATCGATGAGATCCTGAGGCTCACCGATGCCTTCGAGCCATTGGCTGATAAGGGCTCAGATATGCTCGATGGGAGGATAATGGCCGCGCTGTTCTTCGAGCCGAGCACCCGAACGAAGCTGAGCTTCGAATCGGCCATGTACAAGCTCGGCGGCAGCGTCATAGGGTTCGCCGGGCCCATGGGGACCTCCGTGGAGAAGGGCGAAAATTTGGCCGATACCGTGAGGGTCGTGGAGAATTACGCGGACGTGCTCGTGGTGAGGCATCCATTGGAGGGCGCCGCTAGGTTGGCGGCGGAGTTCGCGAGCGTGCCCGTGATAAACGCCGGCTCCGGGGCTGAGGAGCATCCAACCCAAGCCCTCTTGGACCTATATACTATAAGGAGGGAATTGGGCCGCATAGATGGCCTCAAGGTAGCCCTGGTTGGGGACTTGAGATATGGCAGAACGGTCCATTCCTTGGCCTACGCCCTCTCGCTTTACGACATTAAGCTGTACTTGGTTTCCCCGGAGATCCTAAGGATGCGGAAGGAGGTCCTGGCCGGGATAAGGGGCCGGGTGGATGTCGTGGAGACGGACGACTTGGCGGGGATCCTGCCGGAGCTTGACGTCCTATACGTTACGAGGATTCAAAAGGAGAGGTTCGCGGACCCGGCCGAGTATGAGGAGGTCAAGGGATCCTATCGGCTGACGAGTGCCATGTTGAGCCGATTGAAGCCGACGGGAATAGTTATGCATCCTTTGCCTAGGGTCGATGAGGTGGATTACGATGTGGATAGGATCCCGCAAGCCAAGTACTTTAAACAGGTCCGCTATGGCCTGATGGTAAGGATGTTCCTCTTGGCCTCGGTCTTGGGGGCCATCTAAAAAGGGCATTGGTGTGGAGGCAGAGGAGAGGCTAGATGGACATTTCACTCTCCAAGGGGGCGAGCGTGAGGGGCCGATGCCCTCAACCGCGGGATGGGGAACCTCAATGGATTTTAATAAGCTCCAGCCCGCTCCATCGAGCGGGCCATCTCCGCGCGGGGCTGGGGATCTCGGGGGATCGATGGGCGGATGGTCGAGAGGAGCGCGGATTGGATTAAACAGGCCAAAAGGGATTTAGAAAACGCTGAGTATGAATTGAGGGGCGGATTTTACGAATGGAGTTGCTTCCTCTCCCAACAAGCATCGGAGAAGGCCGTCAAAGCGGTCTTCCAGAAGTTGGGGGCGGAGGCCTTCGGTAATTCGGTCGCGGGCCTATTGCGAAGGTTGCCGAAGGGGCTCGAGCCCGAGAAGACCATGATCGATATGGCGAAGGAACTGGATAGGGCATATGTCCCCACGAGATATCCGAACGTCCACCCGGAGGGGGATGCCGAAAGGCTTGTGGGATTTGCGAGGAGGATCGTCGAATACTGTGAGGGTTTGCTATCCAGAGTTTAATCTGGAGGAGCTGATCGAGCGGATCAGGAATTGGGCGGAGGCGATCTCGAGATCGCTGCCTTTAAAAGCAGTAATCCTGTTCGAATCCTATGCCGAGAGGAGGAATACGGCCGCCAGCGATGTGGACCTCGTAATAGTTTACGAGGATCCCAAAAGAGAGGGCGATTATGGCATATGCTGGGATGCCCTAGAGATCCCCCAAGCCGAGATTTTGATCTATACGGAATCAGAATATGCGAAGTTGAAGGAGGTCGGCGCGATGAAGGGGGATCGAGAGCAAGGGGATCCTCGTTTGGGGGAATCGAGGAGGCGCGCGGGTCCCCTCCCGAGCCAGCCCATGCCGAATAAGGGGGGCCTAGGCCGAGGCCATCTTCTGGCGAAGATCGCCCCCTGAAAGGGATTCCGCTATTGGAAGCCTATGGGCTTTGACTAATGGAGGCCAATAGCGTTGGGATCCATAGTGAGGGGCTCCATCCTCGAAGGCCATGGGCTAGCGAACGATTGCGAAACTTCCTTATATGATCTGGAAGATTTATATGCCAAACGAAGGGCTATATATCAAACGGGGGATCGGCCTATGCAAAAAATAGCGAATTTGAGGGATATTGAGCGAGGGAAATCCATCACATTCGATTATAAGGGCAAGAAGGCGCTTTTGGTTCGGACCAAGGACGATAAACTCGTTGCCTACATAGCCATTTGCCCGCACGAGCAGGGTAATATCGAATGGGATGAGGAGATCAATAAGTTCCTTTGCGAATGCCACCTCTCCCTCTTCAACGTCGGCGATGGCTCCGTCTACGCGCATAGTTCCCTATTCGAGCTAAATGAGGGCTTGACGAAGATAGACCTCAAGGTCGACGAGAAGGGGGACATCTACGCCCTTTAACTGAACAATCCAAGCTTATCGGGATATGGCTCCCTAAAATCCTCGCCAATTCATGAAGAGATGTAAACGCCCTGATGGGGAACTCGATTAAGCAAGCCGAGGAAACTAGGATTCCAAGGCCGGCCTAGCCTATGGCTCCAACGCTTTCATTAGGGAGCCCCTAAAAATTTAAAAGGGGAGTTCGCGAACCCAAATCGGGGGGAAGGACTTTGTCTTGGTGGGAGGACTTCCCGGATTGGTTTAGGATGTGGCGTAGAAGATCCCCTTTCTTCGGATTCGGGGGGGATATATTTGAGGAGATGAACAGGTTATTCGAGGATATGTTCAAGGAGATCTGGGAACAGGTCCCGAGGGATCTGATAAGGGAGCGCAAGCTCCCGGATGGCACCACGGTCCGCGAGGCCGGCCCCTTCGTATATGGCTATTCGGTCACCATGGGCCCGGATGGGAAGCCGATAGTAAGGGAGTTTGGTAATGTGAGGCCTAGGGCGGGGGCCTTCCCGGGCAGGGCTGCCTTCGAGGTGAAGGAGGAGAGGGAGCCGCTGGTCGATACGATAGTCGAGGACGACGTCATAAAGGTGGTCGCCGAGGTCCCTGGGGTGGAGAAGGACGACATAAAATTGGAATGCGCTGAGAACTCCTTGGTGATATCGGTTGACTCAGAGAAGCGCAAATACTACAAGGAGCTCGATCTGCCCGAGCCCGTGGATCCGGATAGCGCCAAGGCCAGCTATAAGAACGGGGTCCTGGAGGTCGCGCTGAAGAAGAAGGTGACGAGGCCGAAGGGCAAGGAGATAAGGATAGATTAAGCCCTTTCGTCTCTTGCCAACCGAAATCCCCAAGCCTTATCCTGAGCCCTCGCCCTCCCTACCAGTCCCGGAGAGCGAATACAGGACCCTCCTCCCGAGCTCCCTCCTCGTGGCCTCGTTCCAAAGCCTCAACGGGATATATTCGCTCGATTCCATTGCGAACGCCTCCACATCCCCGCCCTCGCAAGCGGGGCATCTGGAGAAGATCCCCAGGAAGGACTTGGCGCACGCCTTGCAATAGGTCAGGGCCCTCCCGAAGGCGAAGAACCTCAGATCGAGCCCTGCGGAGCTTTCAACGAAGCCGCAAAACCCCTTGGTTCCCCTCTCCTCGGGATCCAAGCATATTTGGAGGAAATGCCCCCCGGGCAAGGCCTTTTGGAAAATCGCCTCCGATTCCGCCCTCTCCTTGAGCGGGATCCTCAAGGTCAAGGGCAGCGTGGGGACGTCGGTATACTTCGGATGCTTTTTCGGCCCCTCGTGGCTCATCGCCGAAATCCCATAGGAGTTCACGTCCAGCTTCGCCAACCTCGAGCCCGCATCAGGGCAACCCCTTTGTGCGATCGAGATCCTCAGCTCAAGCTCCTCCGAACAGCTCTTGGATAGGCCCTTGAGGTGCTCCAAGACCTTAATCGCGAATTTCATGGAGTTCCTATCCTTCGGGATCGCGGAGCCCGTATGGGCTTTGATCGCCTCATACAACCCGATGAGGCCCACGAGATGGGCTCCGCCCTCCATGGCGAAGTTCCGCATCTTGCCGGCCAATAATGGGAAGAGCCTTTCCTTGCACCTCCTCCCTATACCATCGCCCTTTATCTTCAGGGCCTCCGCGCACTCCTTGAACCTATCCGATAAAAGGTCGAGGAACCTCTCGTCATTGCCCCTCGCCTCGTAGGCTATCCTGGGCAGATTTATGAAGGCCGAGCCAATTACCCCGGACTTAAGGCAATCCAGCTCCCAATCCCCGCTCCAATCATCGATGAGCCTCGACCCTGAGGGCATCCTCGATAGGCGCTCGCCATCCGGGGAGATCGAGAAATACAACAGCCCGTACTTATTGGATAAATCCAAGGCCTTCGCCAACAACTCCCTTGAGCGCGCGCTCTTTAGGTCGGATTGCCTGATGCTAATAACGAAGCGCGGGATGAAGGCCGGCCTATGCTGAGAGGACTTGGCGAGGCTCGCCAAGAGGCGCTCGAATATAAGCTGGGCCCCCCTCCTATAATCCGAATATTGGCCGGATGCCCGCCCCCCCGGCCCTATCGCCTCGACATCCATCAAGAAGGGGGGGATGGAGAGATCCAATCCGAATGAGATCTTAGTCCTCGGGGAGAATAAATCCCACCTCAGGCCGTTGATGAAGAAGTAAAGCGCCTCCTCCAAGTCCTCATCCGAAACCTCCTCGGCGAAGGGGGCCATGAAGACGTTGAACATGGGGAAGAAGACCTCCCTAGAGACCTCCTCAGAGGATGCCCTAGCCAGGGCGGCGATCATTTGGAGCGCTGAGCCGAAATCCTTGGGGGGCTTCGCGAACGGCAGCCCCAGCCTGAGGAAGGTCCTCAAATCCCCCGCGAACTCCTCCGGCCTCAGGATCCAATCCCCGAGGCAATCCAAGTGTATGTTGCCCGAAAGATGCGAATCGGCGACCGCTCTCGGGAGGGCGCTCAGCAGGGTATATTCCTCCATGACGCGATTCCCTGCCCTTTCCTTAACGCCCCCTACGCTCTGCGGGGAGCCCGGCCCCATCATCAGGCGGGTGACATCGAAGACGGGCATCCCGAGCCTGGTCAGCTTATGCCTATACTCCTCAAGCCCTTTCTCTATGAGTATGGCGTTGATGAACTCCCTTATCAGGGGTGCCGTCAAATAGGTCGTCTTGGAGCTCAGCAGGCGCTCCTCGGCCTCCTCGGCGATATCCCGCGCCACCTTCAATGGCACGTTCGCCTCTTCGACGAGCGCCCTGACGATCCTATCCCTCTCGAACTCCTCAATTGCCAGATCCGAGGTCCTGACGAAGAGCCTCCCGCTCTTGGCTAGGAGATATCCACCTATGTCCCTCGCGAACTCAACGACCATCCTCCCGAGCTCCGTGACCTCATATCTCTTCGACTCCTTATCTAGCCTGAGCAACCCGGCGTTCGTCAAGCTCTTCAAATGATAGACGAATTTCCCCGCATCCCTCGTGGGATTGAACTTGAGCGAGAACATTATCTCCGAATAGGGCATCGGGCCCTTACTGGATAACAACTTGAGTATTTGGAGCCTTACCGGGGATGCCGCCGCCTCGAGCACTTGGGAATCCTGCCCCATCGCCAAAAGGGCCACCGGGATGAGTAATCGATTTTTTTAGAGTAGAAGGTGTTTATAAAGGGCTATCTCAAACTATTTTAGCTCCTAAAGCGGGAGCGAATGTTGGGCCGGTCCAGTGGGGCGATGGTCCAGCTTGGTCTACGATTCCGGTCTCGGGACCCGCGGAGGGCGCGAGAGCCGGAGGTCGTGGGTTCAAAATGATCGGAAGGATCATGAAATTCCCACTCGCCCCACCACAATACCCGGCTCGATAACTCCCCCTAAGCCCGAGGCCACCCCAGCGGAACCGTTTTAAATGGGCGGGCGGCAAGCTCTAGGCCCGAGGATGGCGATGAAGCCAAGGGATTATTATGAAAGGGTTTTCGAGTTGCTAGGGGAACACCATAAGTGGTTCTCCCAGAGCATACCCTTAATCGCTTCCGAGAACGTTCCATCGCCCGCGGTCCGCGAGGCCTTGATGAGCGACTTCGGGAATAGATACGCCGAAAGGGTCCGATGACGGATCCCGGTTGGGATGGCCCGGAGAGCGCGTCTACGCGGGTTGCGCGTATATAGACCAAGTCGAGCTCCTCTGCATTGAGCTGGCGAAGGAGCTCTTCAGGGCGGAGTTCGCCGACGTCCGGCCCACATCGGGCGTATGCGCCAACTTGGTGGTATACACGGCCTTCACGGAGCCGGGGGATACGATGATGGCGCTATCGATACCGAACGGCGGCCACATAAGCATGGGGAGGAAGAAGATAGGCGGGACGGCGGGATCCGTCCGGGGGCTGGAGGTCGAATACTTCCCGTTTGATGTGGAGGAGATGAATATCGATGTGGAGGCCACGGCCAAATTCCTGAAGGAATTATCGGAGCGCGGCAGGGCTCCGAAGTTGGCGATGTTCGGCGGCTCCGTACTCCCGTTTCCGCATCCGGTCGCCGATCTCCAAGGACCCCTCCACGATTGCGGGGCGATCATATGCTACGACGCGGCCCACGTCGCCGGCCTGATAGCCGGGGGGCAATTCCAGGATCCCATGAGGGAGGGGGCGGATGTAATGACGGCGAGCACACATAAGACGATCCCGGGGCCCCAAGGAGGTATCGTGCTATCTTGGGAAAGATTCTCCGAGAGGATCAAGAGGGCGGTTTTCCCGGGGAACGTCAGCAATCACCACCTCCACCACGTGGCTGGCAAGGCGATAGCCTTCGCCGAGATGTTGGAATTTGGGAAGGCGTACGCCGAGCAAATAGTCAGGAACTCGAAGGCCCTGGGCCAAGCGCTTTACGAAAGGGGGTTCAAGGTCCTTGGGGAGAAGAAGGGGTTCACCGAATCTCACGTCCTGATAGTGGATATCTCCGAATATGGGGATGGAAGGACCATCGAGAAGGACCTGGAGAGGGCGAACATAATCCTGAACAGGAACCTCCTGCCCTACGATATAAAGCTGGGCCGCCATTTCGAGGCCCCAGGCGGGATCAGGCTCGGGACCTCGGAGTGCACGAGGCTGGGGATGAGGGAGCCGGAGATGACGGAGATCGCCGATTTGATCGCGAGGGTGGTCATCAAGAAGGAGCCTCCGGAGAGGGTCAGGGAAGACGTGATAGAGTTCCGCAAGGGCTTCCAGAAGGTACGCTTCGCCTTCGAGAGCCTTAGGGAGGCCTATGAATATATAAGGATCCGATAAAGGGAAGGTCTTTATCGGACTTCGATCCCCAAAAATGGGCCGAGCGAAAAGCTTTAACATGCTCCTGGGAACCCTGAAGAGGGGGAACTGCCGTGAGCAAGAGGAGGGAGGAATCGGCCCGAATGCCGGCGACGAGCGCCGGTTTGCTGAGGTTCTTCGAGGATGAGAGCCCCGGGATAAAGATAAGGCCGGAGATGGTCTTGATAATCGCCGGGGCCCTTATAGCCCTCAGCTTGATATCCATCCTAATGCCTTAGCGAAATCCCCGCGCCTAAAGGCCCCCGCACGTAAGGATGGCACATCCTTTTAAAATAGCGCGCTGAAAACGGGATCGAAGGGGTTTTGGGATGGTCGAGAACATCGTGAAGGTTGGCAAGAAGCCAACTATGAACTACGTGGTTGCCTGCGTCACCATACTCAACTCTGGCGCAAAGGAATTGACCGTGAGGGCTAGGGGGCAAGCGATATCAAAGGCCGTCGACGCCGTCGAGACCCTGAGAAGGGCCTTCGTAAAGGACATAAAAATAGAATCCATCAAAATAGGATCCGAGGACATAACTTTCCCGGATGGGACCAAGTCCAACACATCGGTCATAGAGATCCTGATCAAGAAGTGAAAGGGGCATTATGGATTAGCCGGCCGCATGCCCCTCGCTTACGGTATCGCATCGTTTATATCCAACGCCCCCGACCCACAGCCCCAGAGCTCCAAAAAAGGGTGCCAACGTTGGCGAACCCAAAGGTGCTGGCTGAGGGGAAGCCCGGCTCCAAGCACCTCCTGCTCGGGAACGAGGCCATCGCTAGGGGGATCATCGAAGGGGGCGTCAGCGTCGCGACGACCTATCCCGGAACCCCAGCATCCGAGATATTGGATAGCTTAGCGGCCATCGCCGAGGAGGTCGGCATCTACGTGGAGTATTCCACGAACGAGAAGGTGGCCTTGGAGGTCGCTGCCGGGGCATCGATCTCCGGCCTTAGGTCATCGACCTCGATGAAGATGGTCGGCCTCAATGTGGCAGCGGATGCCCTCATGACCCTCGGCTACTTGGGAATCAGGGGCGGCATGTTGATCATAACCGCGGACGATCCAAACTGCTACAGCTCGCAGAACGAGCAGGACAACCGCTACTATGCGCTGATGGCCAACATCCCATGCCTGGAGCCCTCCGACCCCCAAGAGGCAAAGGATATGGTGCTCGATGCCTACTGGGTTTCGGAGGAGCTGGAGCTGCCCATATTGTACAGATCGGTCACTAGGTTGAGCCATAGCAGGAGGCCCGTGGTCTTGGGGGAGGTCGGGAGGCCCAGAAAGGCGGAGTTCGAGAGGGATTATGGAAGGTTCGTCATGGTGCCCTCGAACGCCAGGGTAAGGCACGCGGCCCTATTGGAGAGGATGGAAGCGGCGAAGAGGATCTCGGATGCCTCTCCTTATAACAGGAGGCTTGGGGATGGGGAGTTGGGCGTGATCACCTCCGGGAACGCCTTCAATTACGTCATGGATGCGATCGAGGCGATTGGGGCTAATGCCTCGGTCCTGAAGATCGGGATGATACATCCCCTGCCGGAAGGGAAGGTCCTGAAGTTCTTAGCCGATCACGACACCGTTTTGGTGATAGAGGAGCTGGAGCCCCTCTTGGAGATGGGGATCAGGGCCTTGGCGAACAAGCATTCCATTGGGACCAAGATCCTCGGCAAGGAGGAGCTCCGCCTGCCCAGGCATGGGGAGCTCTCCATCAAGCAAGTGGCCTTGGCGATATCTGGGGCCCTTGGGAAGGACCCGGGGATCAGGTTCGAGAACCCCGAGGCCTCGAGGATCCCTTTGGAAATCCCCGCTAGGCCGCCGGTCCTATGCCCCGGGTGCCCCCATAGGGCCTCATTCTATGCCATAAAGGCTTCGGGCATTGGCGATGCTATATTCATCACCGATATAGGTTGCTATGCCTTGGGCTCGTTGCCCCCGCTATCCGTTGGCGACGTCCTCCTTTGCATGGGCGCGAGCGCCGGGATATCGGCTGGGGTGAGCAAGGCCACGGGGAAGCCCGTCGTCGGGATCGTAGGGGATTCGACGTTCTTCCACGCCTCGATCCCAGCCTTGATAAACGCCGTCTACAATCGCCACAGGTTCGTCTACGTCGTGCTGGATAATATGACGACGGCGATGACCAACTTCCAGCCCCACCCCGGCTCGGGCCTCGATTCGCTCGGCAGGCCGTCGAAGAGGATCCTTATAGAGGAGGTGGCGAAGGGTTGTGGGGTAGAGTTCGTCAGGGTGATCGATCCCTTCGATCTGAAATCCACCATCGGGGCCATGAGGGAGGCGATGGCGTTTGAGGGCCCCTCGGTCGTCATCCTCAGGAGGGAATGCGCCATCCTGGAGGCTAGGAGGGCTGAGGGGGCGAGGTCCCCATATATCATCGATGAGGCCAAATGCACTCGTTGCCTCCTATGCCTCAACCGCTTCGGGTGCCCCGCTATAACGCTCGAGGGGGGAAAGCCCTCCATCGACCCCTCGCTTTGCAATGGCTGCGGATTCTGCGCTAAGATATGCCCACAAGGGGCAATTAGGGCGTCGGGCGATGAAAACTAAGAACGTAGTCATAGCGGGCGTCGGGGGCCAAGGCGTAATCCTCTTCGCCACGGCGTTGGCGAACGCCGCCTTGATGAGCGACCTCGACGTCTCGGTCAGCGAGATCCACGGCATGGCCCAAAGGGGCGGCTCCGTGATCTCCCAGGTCAGGATCGGCGGGAGAATATATTCCCCCACCATACCCGAGGGTGGGGCCGACGTCATCGTCGGCTTGGAGCCCCTCGAGGCCCTCAGGGCCCTGCCGTTCTCGAACGAGCGGACACTGGTCCTTTTGAACACCAAGAGCATAATCCCGACGACGGCCCTCCTAAAGGGCCCTAGGTATCCCGAGTTGGAGGAGATAATCGAAACGCTCGAGAGGTTCTGCGCTCGTGTCCTGGCGATCGATGCCTTCGCCTTGGCGAGGCGCTGCGGCTCCGCGAAGGCCCAGAACATGGTGATTTTGGGGGCCTTGGCCGGCCTCGGGCCCCTCCCGATCCCCCCTGAGGCGTTCGAGAAGGGGATCGCGGCATCGGTCCCTAAGAGCTCGCTTGGACTGAACTTGGAGGCCTTCAGGAGGGGGATGGAGCTCGCATCGGCTCAAAAGGTTTAGATATAGCCCATTGACCTAAACTTGGCGGGCCTTCACGAAATGGCTAAATGCACGAAATGCGGCGCCAGGGCCGAGCTGCCCTTCCTTTGCTCATACTGCGGTGGATATTTTTGCGTTGAACATAGGCTCCCCGAGTCGCATGAATGCCCCGGCTTGGCCAAAGTGCGCGCGCCGCGCCGAGAGAGGCCGATCGCCCGCCCCCGGGCCCGGCATTTTTTCAAAGGCTTCGGGTCGACCGAGGTCAAGCACCTCTTGGTGGCTTGGGCTGTCATAGGGTTCTGCTTCTCGTCGAGGGCGCTGTGGGATGCGAAGGCGTTCCCGATATTCTTCGCGACATCCTTGGCGACTGTTGGAGCCGGATTCCTGGCGCATGAGCTGTCCCATAAATTCGTTGCGCAGAGGTTCGGGTGCTGGGCCGAATTTAGGCTATGGAGGCTCGGGCTTCTCCTAGCGCTCCTATTGGCCTTGGTGAGCATGGGGAGGTTCGTCTTCGCCGCCCCTGGAGCGGTTTACATAACGCCTTTAGGCCTGATGGGCCCCCCGATCCTCGCGAAGAGAGAGGGCGCCATCATATCGCTCTCCGGACCGCTGGCGAACATATCGATCGCGATCCTTTTCCTGCCCCTCGGCTTTTTGAGCGGTGGCGTGGGAATGGTCCATTTGATCGGGGAGATGGGATTTCGGGCGAATCTATGGTTGGCGGCGTTCAACCTTTTGCCCCTCGGGGTTTTCGATGGGAGCAAGGTATTCGAGTGGAAGCCATGGCTTTGGGCCTCGATAGCGATCCCCGTTTGGGCTCTAGCGCTTTACGCCGCCTAAATCCGGATCCGGAGCGCGGGCCGATCCAACGAGCCCCTTTCGTCGACCCGAGCCCATCCGGAGTTCAAATGGGGTCGCCCCCCAGGAGGCTACGGCGTTATAATCGCCCCGATTCGGGGCCCCGATGCCCTATAAGATCTCTATCTTGGTCAGCGAATCCAAGGATGAGAGCTCATAGGAGCCATCCAGCCTGGCCCTGGGCCTGAGCCCGATTATCCTCACCCTCGAGCCCGGCTCCAATCCCCTCGCCATCTTGGATGAATCCCTCCAGAACGCCACCCTCGTGATCGCGGATCCATCGTCGAGCAGAAGCGCCGTCAACTCCACGGACCTCCCATCGGCGGTCCGCACCTCGCTGGTGGACGGGCCATCCACTATGATGCCCTCGACCGCCACCGGGCCCTTGGCGCCGGATATCGCGGCGAGCTTAGTGATCCTGGGGGCGGTTGGCAGGTCCCTGACCTTAGCGCCGAGTACCAAGCTCCCTTCCCCGCCGAGGTTCAGCTGTACCTCCCCGAGCCTCTCCCTACAAACAGCGTTCCTCAAATATACTATATCCCCCTCCTTAACGCCCTCGAGGGCCGCCGAGTTCTCGTTCCAGAACGACGCCATTATCAGGCCCGTTTCATCGAAGCATAGCGCCCTCCTGACCTCCGAGGGGCCCCCCTCCCTCGCCAACCTCTTCGGCTCCCCCTTCCTCGCCACCCTGAGCGCTATGTCGATCCCCCTCATGCCCGCCCTCAATTCGCTCACCTTATACACCCTATGGGCGGATTCCTTGAGCGATAGGGGAACCTCCTCCAACACCCTAATGCCCTCCCCGTAGTCCAAATGGAGTTCGGGGAGCCCGCTCAGCCCCCTCCTAACCTTTGCCCCGATGACCTCGACCCCAACGCCATCCCTTATCTTATCCCTCAACCCCTTTGCCAAATCGTCCCAAATGACCAACGGCAAGGCCCCGCTGCCGTCGGTGATCAAGGCCCTTAGCACCAACCCCTCCCCGCCATCCCTCTTGAAGGTGGCGCTCCTTGGCTCCCCTTTCACAACCCCTATCACGCTCACGATCCTATCCTCGCTCGAGATCTTCCCGATGCTCTTGAATTGGACCTCGACCGCCCGGCTCGGTGCCTTGGGCCTTGATAGGACCTTCAATCTGCTCCCGTTCCCGCAATGGAGCTCCAAATTTCCATCCAAACCGGCCTTGGTATACCCATGCTCGATCCTGACCCTGGAGCCTCGAAGGGCCTCGAAGTCCCGGAGCAAGTCCTCGGGTGGATTCCATACATTGCACCTTATCTGCCCCCCCTCATCGGCCAGTATCAGGCTCAATAACCTACCCGTGGAGCCATCCCTCCTCCTGAAATCCCTTGGCGGGGAGAGGCCGATCACATCGCCCTCTATCGAAACGTCCCTCAGCCCGCTGACCAGGTCCTTTATCCCTGCCCTCCTGAGCCCCCCGTCCCCGAGGCCTACGGAGAGGCGCTGGGCAACGAGCCTAGCCGCCCCCTCGTCCGAGAGGAGGCCCCCCGCCTCGGCTTTCGTTTCCTCTATTAACTTAATCAAATCCCCCTCCGTCAGATCCTTCCTCGCATCGAGTATGCGCTTCACTATATCCCTCAGCAAACCGACACGATCACCCGAGGCCCGCGCCTAGCAACCCAGCGCCTCGCCGATGAGGATGACGAATACGTTCGTCCTCGCGGGCCTCCGCTCGAGTACGGTCATGACTCTGCATATCCTCTCCGGCGAATCGCAACCCTCTTTCACATCCACGCATTTCCCCTCTTTGGCGCAGGGGACGTTCCTCTTCAGCCTCGAGGCGTTCAAGGGCGCCGCGACGTTGCGTATCCTCTCGATCGCCCCATCGAAGTTCCTTACTATTTTATTCAGCCCAGCCACTATTATCACGTTGGACGGCCCGAAAGCCATCGCCGACGTCCGGTTCCCGACGGCATCCATGTTGACCACCAACCCGTCCTCGGTTATGGCGTTGGCGCCCGTAAGGTAGAAGTCTGTCGTGAGCGCCTCTCTCCTCAAAGCCATATCCCTCTCCGGGGATATCCCGGGGATCCAATGCTGGACGATCGTGCAGCCATTCGCCTCCAAGGCCTCGGGCATCCCAACCTCCCTCACGGTGAGCGATCCTCCTATCCCCACCTTCGCCCCTCTCGGTATGAGCTCCAGCACCTTTTTCAAGGCCTCCCTGCGATCCCTCGCCACGAAGGCCTTGAACTCCCTCCTCTCAAGAGCCTCCGCGGTCCTCCTCAAAACGGCCTCTTCCGAAGATCCCACCTCAGCCTTCATGGATCCGAACCCCATTGGATCGACGCCCACATCCTATTAAAGCATGGGAGGGCCCCCCTTATCCCCAAAAGGCCCTCGTCCTAGCATAGAGCCTCTCCGCCTTTATTATCTCCGCGTACATCTCGGCCTCACTCCTGAAGAGCTTCCTTATGATTCTCGAGGCCGTCGTTGGGCCTATCCCATAGCCGCTGAGGATTATCGCGGCCTTCTTCCCAGAAGCTTGTATCAAACTCGCGCTGAGCCAAGCGCTCTTAAGGGCCGCCCCCTCCTCGGGAGATAGCTTGGATCCCCTAATTCTCTTCCTCACGGCCTTCGCCAATACCTCATCTCTCGGGTTCGTCAGCGCTATTAGCGTTGAGCCACATGAGGGGCATTTTATCCTCTCGGGTAAATCCCCGACCACCCTTATCCCCTCCCAATCGCCCTTGAACATGCAGACCAGCTTGACCTTGGTCGAGAGGATCCTGTGCTTGACTATCTCCAAGAGGGAATTGGTTGGGATTTGGCCCCTCAGGAAATCCCTCGGCAGTATCTTATCCAAGAGCGGCGCGGCGAGGGGGGAGGGCGCCGGACCGATCTGGGGCATGAAATCCAAGCGGATCTCCCCCCTCTGCAGCCCCTCCAAGAATTCCTCCGCCCTTTTCACATCGATCCTCTCCGTGTATATCTCCCGCTTCGCCTCCTCCTCGATCGCTGTGCCCCTTAGGGCCTTGGCGATGAGCCTGGCCCTGCTGGCGCTGTATTCGGCATCCCTCCCCACGGCCCCGAAGCGCTTCGCCACATGCCACATCGTCCAAGCCAAGAGATCCGTTTCCTCTAGGCATCTGTCCACGACCTCGGGGAAGGAATCCGGACTCAACCCCATCAACTCGTTGTAGACCTCCTCCGGGCCCACCTTGGCCGGGGCGATCAGGGCCACCCTATAGGGATCCGATTGATGGATGACCTTGAATCCGTACTTGGAGCTCAGGAGGGCCGCCAGCCCCATTCCGATAGCCTCGTTGGCCAAGGTCCCGAGGCACGAGTGCAATATTATGCAGTTCTCGTATTGCTCGATGAAGGCCCTCCGATCGGTTGGGATTGGGAACCCAGCGGCATGCGCCTTGAGGAAGTCCATGACCTCCTCCCTCGCGGCCTCATCGAGCTCCGCCAACTGGGATCCATCCCCTTGGAGCACCTCCTCCCTAAGCCTCCCCACCTCCTTGGCCACCTCATGCTCAACCGGGATCATCTCCCCCTCCCAGCTCGGGATCGCGCTCAGGCTCGGGGGAACCCCCTCTACCTCCACGACCCCCTTTCCATCATCCACCCGGATCACCCTCCAGGTGGATCCATGCATTATGAACTCGGATCCGGGCTCGCATCTGCGCGCCACGAATTCCTGATCCAAGGTCCCTATCCTCTTATCCCTGAAGAAATCGTGGACGATGTATCGCTTGGCATCCGGTATCATGGAGAGGTTCTCGTAATAATATCTGAAGGCCCTGGGATATCTGACCCGGATCCTGGAATCGGAGGCCCGCAGGATCCCCTCCTTAGCCAGCACCTCGACGACTGAGGCCAGATCCCCTAAGCTCAGCTCTCTGAACGGATAGGACCTCCTGAGGAGCTCGAGGCATTCCTCCAAACTTATGGCGCCAGAATCCAGCGCGATCCCGATGACCTGATGGGCGAGGACGTCCAAGGCCCCCTCATGGATCCTCACCCTCTCGAAATCCTCATCGAGCGCCCTCTTCTTCAGGACGATCGATTCCAATAGATCGTCGACCCAATTCGAGAGGATGCATCCCCTCGCGACGCCCCCGATCCTATGCTCGCTCCTCCCAACCCTTTGGGCCAGCTTCGTTGCCTGCCTCGGCGATAGGTACTGGATCACGAAATCGACCCTCCCCACGTCTATGCCGAGCTCCATCGATGAGGTGCATATTATGGCCCTCAGGTCGCCCTTGAGGAAGGCCCCCTCTACCTCTTCCCTGAGCTCCTTCGACAACGATCCGTGATGGACCGCCACCGGGAGATTCGGCTCTAGGATCTTGATCTGGGCCCCCAAGGCCTCCGCGTGCTCCCTTGTGTTCGTGAACACTATCGTGGATCTATGCGCCTTAATGAGCTCTATCGCCTCCCGGGCCCTAGCTACGGCGCCGGGCGACATCCCGAACCTCTTGGCGAGCTCCTCATCCTCCCGGCTCGGCGATAGATACCTTATGGAGATCTCGAGTCTCCTCAGATCCGATGACCTGATTATCTTGAGGGGTCGCGAGGGGCCGATGAAGAATTTCGCTATCGTTTCCGCATCCCCAATCGTCGCCGATAGCGCGATCCTTTGGAACTCCCCAGCGAGCCTCGCCAGCCTCTCCAGGGCCACGGAGAGCTGGACGCCCCTCTTATCGCCGGCTAATTCATGGGCCTCATCGATTATAGTCCATTTGACGCCCTTCAAATGCCTCCGCATGACCTTGCCGGGCAAAATGGCCTGCAGGGTCTCGGGCGTCGTTATAAGCATATCGGGCGGGCTGCGCGCTTGACCCCGCCTAATCCATTTCGATGTATCCCCATGCCTCACGCTGACCCCCATTCCCAGGGCCTCCGCCAGCTCCTCAACCCTTCTCAGCAGATCCCTGTTGAGGGCCCTCAGGGGGGTTATGTAGAGGATGGAGATGCCTTCGGTCCGCCCCTCAGATCTAGCCCTGAGGAAAAGCTCCAGCACCGGGAGAAGTGCCGCATAGGTCTTGCCCGATCCCGTGGGGGATATGAGGAGGGCATTGCTACCGCTGAGGATCTCGGGGATGGAGAGCGATTGAATTTCGCTCAGCTCCTCTATTCCCTTGCCCCTTAAGAGATCCAAAACTCGCCCGAATGCCAAGGCTGGGCCACCCGTTCGTTAGAGCCCTGCGGGAGAGCCCATCGGGGTCTCGCCGAATCCGGCCTAGCCTCCCCCTCCCTCATAGCCCAGTTCGATGAACGCGAGGATCATGGCGATGAAGGCCGTCAGGACCAATAAGATCTGGATCAGGGTGTATAACTCATCGGCCGACAATTCGGCGGCGCCCCCTTTCCTATCGGCGATCCCCACACCATTTAAAAACCTTCCTCCCGGGGGCTGGGCTTTGGCAAATGCCTGCCGACGATCCCCTCATACTCCCCATCCCCCAATTCTACCTCCTCGAAGAGCCCCAGCGCCTCCGATATGGCTTGGGCCAATATATGGTAGCAAATGGACTTCTCCCCACCAATCACCCTGAAATAGAAATCGTTGCAATCGCAAAAGGGCGCCTCCGGAATGACCTGATATTCTCCACTCCTGCCCTTTACGATCCAAACGATCCTCCGGCTCGGCTTGAACACGATCCTCCTCACGCCCCCCTTATGGACCACTTCCATCGCCCTATCCAAGCCCTTGGGGAACGCGTTCCTCAGGGCCTCCTTGACCTCTTCGGTCAACCCGCCCGCCCTCTTCACCATATCGCGAATCCCCAGGGGCCCCCAATCCGCCGCTCCCATATTCGCCAATGGGCTTGGGATCCAGAGATTTAAATCTGGGAGCCAACGAGCCTAAAAGCGGGCGAAAAAGGGAATCGAATGAATCGATCGAAGGCCATGCCCCTTTTCCCCCATCCGGCTTTGTTGCTTACTAGGGGGAGGGAGAAGGCTCTCGTGATCGCGGACCTCCACATAGGATGGGAGATGGCGCTATCGGAGCAAGGGATCCACATACCCTCACAAACCGGGAGGTTCCTGGAGAGGGTACTGGGCCTCATAAGGGCCCATTCGCCTTCGCTCCTCATACTCCTGGGGGACGTTAAGCATACCATCGCGAAGGCCGAGATGGCGGAATGGAGGGACGTCCCGGAGTTCTTCGAGGCCCTGAAGCGCTCGGTGCGGGAGGTGATCCTCGTCCCGGGGAACCACGATGGGGGGATCGATCCCCTCCTTCCCTCCGGGATAAGGGTGATGGGGGCATCGGGCATGAGGCTCTGGGGCAGGTATGGGCTCTTCCACGGCCACGCTTGGCCCGGCCCGGATTTGCTGGAATGCGACCTCTTAGTCATGGCCCATATGCATCCCACGGTATCCCTCTCGGATCCATTGGGGTTCAGGATAGTTCAACAGGTGTGGGTGAGGGGGAAATGCGATCGCGGAAGGTTGAGGGAGGGGGTCGGGGAGCGCTGTGAGGGCCGGGGGAAGGCTGGGGATTTGGATTGCCTGATAATGCCCTCCTTTAACGACTTCCTAGGCGGGCAATCGATAAACAGGGAGGACTTCGGGGAGAGGGAGTACATAGGCCCAATCCTCCGATCCCGCTCCATGGAGCTCGGGGGATCGGACGTATACATGCTCGATGGGACCTACCTCGGGAAGGCGAAGGCTTTAATTCGGAGCGATTAGCCCCATCCGCAACCCACCCGCGAGGAATGGGTCTCGAAACAGCGCTAGGAGCGATTGGACAATGCCGGCCCTCATGACCTCGATCAGGATCCTGGGCCTCCTGATATCGGCATATTTCCAGATGACCTCATCAATCTTGGCGATATACGCCAAGGGGCAGCTGGGGGCCTCCATATCCGACGTAGCCCTGATAATATCGGCCTTCTACGCGACGTCCGCCGCATCGAACCTCATAATTGGGATGATCGCCAAATGGAGGAACCCGAAGTCCTCGTTGATCATCAGCCTACTCCTGATATCGATGGCCCCCATATCCTATGGCCTGGCCGGGGACCCCCTCATCCTAATGGCCTCGAGGGCCCTCGAAGGTTTTGCCCTCGCCCTTTACAGCACCACGGCCCTGACCCTATGCTCGATGACATCGAATTCCCCCAGCGAGAGGGACGCCTCAATAGTCGCGTATACCTCCTCGTTGGCCTTGGGGATGATGGCCGGTCCGGCCATGGGGAGCTTGGCCATAGCGGGATTGGGGTTGAGGAATACGTTCTTCCTAGCCGCCCTATTCCCCGCGGCGGCGATCGCGCTGGTGCGGCTTTCGATAAGGGGCTCGGATGCCGTGCCGATCTCGAAGAGGAGGCGGTCCTCGCTCGGTAGCATATTGGGGAACGGGGCCTTCATATCGGCCGTATGCATCTACTGGGCCTTCGCGATCATATATTCCGTATTCTTGGCCTATGCCACCATATATGCCAAGGAGGACCTATTTTTCGCGAGCGATCAGGTGGCCCTCTTATTCTTCGGATACTTCTCCATGACGGCCTTGGGCAGGCTCTTCATAGGCAGGCTGGTCTACTCGATCGGGAAGAATAGGGCGCTGGCCTTCTCCGCGGCCGGTGCCATCGCGCTTTCCTACATTATATCGGGCTCAAGATCGCCCCAAGCCTTCGCCATGGCCTTCGTCCTGATGGGCATACCCCATGGGATCATATACCCGACCGGGGCGATGATCATAGCCGACGAGATCGGCCCGGAATCGCTCGTAAGGGCCAATTCCTTTTACCTGCTCTCTTGGAACCTGGGGGCTATAATGGGGCCCCTATTCGCCTCGGGCATAGCGATCGCGTGGGGGATACCGGCCGCCATCGCGGCATCGGCGATCCCAATGGCCGTTTCCCTGCTCTTGGCTGGGGCCCTTCGATGGGCCTCGGGCCTAGGAAATCATAAAAAGGGGCCATTCGGCTCCTAAAGGGGGTCGGAGGACTTGGGCTCAAAGAGTTACGATGTGATAATAGTCGGATGCGGACCGGCCGGGATATTCTCGGCTTACGAGCTGACCCTTAAATCCGACATGAAGGTCCTGATGATCGACAAGGGGCCGGATATAGAGGTCAGGAGATGCAAATCGGATAGGGGGACCGGTTGCCTCAGATGCGATCCCTGCCCGCTCATGACCGGATGGGGCGGGGCAGGATCGTTCAGCGATGGGAAGCTGACCCTCTCGACAGAGGTCGGCGGATGGTTGCGCGAATACGTTTCCGAGGAGGAGCTGAGGGAGCTGATCGATTACGTCGACTCCGTATACCTAGAGTTCGGGGCCCCGAGGGAGCTATACGGCACCGATGAGGAGAAGATAGAGGATATAGAGCGTCGGGCGGCCCTTGCGGGCTTGAAGCTCCTGCCGAGCAAGATCCGCCACCTAGGGACCGATAACGCGCCCAAGCTGCTGAGGAGAATGAGGGACCACCTCAAGGAGAGGGCCGAGATAATGGTCGATACGGAGGTCGGGAATGTATTGGTTAGGAACGGGAGGGTGGAGGGCATAGAGACGATCGATGGGGAGAGGATCATGGGGAGGAACGTAATCTTGGCCCCGGGCCGCATCGGGGCGGAGTGGCTCAAATCCACCATGCAGAGGCTCGGCCTGAGGACCCTGAACAACCCGGTCGATATAGGGGTCCGGGTAGAGGTCCCCGCGCCGGTGATGGAGGAGCTGACCGATGCCCTCTACGAGCCGAAGTTCATCTATTATTCCAAGGCCTTCGACGACAAAGTCAGGGTATTCTGCGTCTGCCCTAACGGAGAGGTAATAACGGAGTCGTACGATGACGTCCTCACGGTCAACGGGCAGAGCTATTCTGGGAGAAAGACCGGGAATACGAATTTCGCCGTTTTGGTGAGCACGTCCTTCACGGAGCCGTTCAAGGAGCCGATAGCCTATGGGAAGTACATAGCCAAGATGGCGAACCTCTTGGGAGGTGGCATACTCGTTCAAAGGCTGGGGGACTTGGATATGGGCCGGCGCTCGACGGCCGAGAGGATAGAGCGGAACACCGTTTCGCCGACCCTGAAGTCCTTCACTCCCGGCGATCTGAGCTTCGTCCTGCCCTATAGGCATCTATCGAACATAAGGGAGATGCTGAAGGCCATGGACCAAGTCTGCCCGGGGATTTATTCGAAGCACACGCTACTCTACGGCGTGGAGGTGAAGTTCTACAGCTCTAGGCTAGAGCTGACGAAGGGCCTCGAGACGAGGATAAGCGGCCTATATGCCATCGGGGATGGGGCTGGGGTCAGCAGGGGCCTAGTCCAAGCCTCCGCCTCCGGGATAATAGCGGCCAGGGAGATCCTCAGGAAGGCTGGCTATTAGCAATTGCGTGGGGAATGGGCACAGACCAGGGCTCTTCCTAAGCGAGGTTAAGGGATTCGCATATCAATTTCTGAGAAAAAGAGGGATGATGTAAAAAAATGTTGTAAGGGATCCCTAGAATTTCCTGAACTCTTCACTTGAGGCCCCGCATAATGGACATCGAGCTGGCGCCTCGTTCTCGACCGTATAGCCACATTTGTCGCAAACGTAAATCGGGCCAAGTTTAACGTCCTTCCCGCCTTCTATGGATTGTTTCGCCCTCTGATACATCTCCGCATGTGCCCTCTCTGCTTGAAGCGCCCATTCGATCACCCTTTGTGAAGACTTTTCCTCTTGAAGTTTGGCAACGGCTTTGAATGCGGGATACATCTCGTTCACTTCGTAATTTTCTCCCTCTATTGCCACTTGGAGGTTTTCGGATGAGCTACGGATCATGCCGAGCACATCGTAATGGTTCAAGGCATGCACCTGCTCAGCGTAGGCTATGGCCCTGAAGAGCCTAGCGACGTTCGGGAAGCCCTCTCCCTCGGCCCTTTTGGCGAAGATGAGATAGCGCATGTGAGCTTGGCTCTCGCCGGAAAACGCGCTCCTTAAGTTTTCCTCAGTCATTTTCCTCATTTTCATCACCTCTTGATCCGAAAAATTTATAAATCATTATTTTTTTATAAATTTTTCTTCCTAAAATCGGAAGAAAATCTATGAAAAAGTATTAAAGGCGGACTGATTTGGTAGTAGATCAAATCGATTTGAAAATCCTCGAGCTCCTACAAGCCGATGGAAGCCTCACATTCACGGAGATTGCTAGGAAGCTGGGGCTGAACGAGTCCACCGTCAGGAAAAGGGTGATGGCGCTTAGGGAGAGGGAAGTCATTCGGAAATTTACCGTGATAATCGATCCGGCCAAAATAGGCTTCAATACGGTTGCTATAGTCGGCATCGATGTCGATCCATCTAAGCTTTTGGAAGTTGCCCATAGGCTCTGTGAAATAGAGGAGGTCAAGCGCGTTGCAACATCCACAGGAGATCATATGATCATGGCGGAGATCTGGGCTAGGGATGGGAGAGAATTATCCAAGATCATGTCGGAGAGCATTGGCAAGATCGAAGGCGTCAAGAAGATCTGCCCTTCAATCATACTTGAGAAGTTGAAAGGATGACCCTCAAAATCGTTCACCTACTCCCGCCTCTAATGGTTTTAAAACAATTACTATTTGACCGGCCTCTCAAATCCGAAATGGAGCGATTTTCGAGCGTAATCCCTTATAAGAGAATCCTTTTAGGAGCGGATTTATTAAAGAAAAGCATACACAATCCCTTAGGGAGCCCATGAAGATACGCGAAGTCGTAGCTAGGGCCGTCTCGGTTCCGATCGAGGGCGAGGCGAGGGCCGGGTTCGGGAGGTTCGTCAAGAGGGACGCAGTCCTGGTGAAGATTGAAACGGAAAATGGGCTCGTCGGCATTGGGGAGGCACATCACGCGAAATCGCCCACGGTCATCGAGAAGCTTATCAACGCCAACCTGAGGCCCCTTTTGCTCGGGAGGGACCCGTTCCAGATCGAGTTGATTTGGCAAACGCTTTATTACCAATATTCCCCGGCGTCGCCCACTCATGGCGTCGGCTCCGCGGGCGTCATAGCCCTCAGCGGGATCGACATAGCGCTCTGGGACCTATTGGGGAAGGCCTTGGGCCAGCCCCTCTACAACCTCCTGGGCGGGAAATGCCGCCCCAAGATCAGGGCTTACGTCGGGGGGCTGGCGCTGGGGTGGAAGGGGATCGATGAGCTCTTGGAGGAGGCGCGCCGCTATGTCGGCGAGGGATTCAAGGCCCTTAAACTCAGGATCGGGCGCGGGGTCAAGGAAGATACGGAGCTAATCAGGGCCGCGAGGGAGGCGCTTGGGGATGATGTGGACCTGATGGCCGATGCCAACTCGCGCTATTCGTCGGCGAAGGACGCGATCGGGCTGGCGGATCGATTGGCCGAGCTGGGGGTCGCTTGGCTCGAGGAGCCCTTTCCATCCGACAGGCTCGCCCTATATAGGGCCTTGGCAAAGAGGGCGAGGATCCCGATCGCGGCCGGGGAGAACCACTTCGCACGATTCGGATTTCAGCCCCTCATCCAATGGGGCCTAATAGACATAGCCCAACCCGATGTGACGAAGTCGGGGGGCGTGACCGAACTCAGGAAGATCGCCGCGATGGCCGATGCTTGGGGCATATCCCTCGCGCCCCATATATATCCCTCCGGCATCGGAATGGCGGCGGCGCTCCATCTACTGGTCAGCATTCCGAATGCCTTGATCGCCGAATACGAGCCCTCGTGGGATAATCCGTTGATAACGGGCCTCCTGAAGAACCCCATAAGGGCCGTTGAGGGCTCCCTGGAGCCTCCCGAAGGGCCCGGGCTCGGCATAGAGATCGACGAGGCCTTCGTCGAGGACCACCCTGGCATCGATGGGCCCGCATATGCTTGACGGCGGAATCGCGGGCTGGACCGGTCGATCCTCCCGCGGAAGGGATAATGCTAAAAGGGCCAAAGGGGCAGTAAGGGGGCGATCCCAAGGCCCGCGGGCGTTGATCCCCGAGCCGGGCTTGGGATCTGCGGTGGAAGGCGCATGATGCGCAAGAACCCGGTCAAGGAGAAGCTCCGCCGCGGGGAGGCGGTCATCGGGGCCTTTTGCAATATACCCTCCCCGGCGGCCGTCGAGATCCTCGGCCTATTGGGCTTCGACTTCGCCATAATAGATGCCGAGCATGGGATACCGGATCTGGAAACGGTTGAGCATATGATCCGGGCGGCCGAGGCCGTTGGCATAACTCCCCTGGTCCGCATCGCCCTGAACTTGCAGCAGAATATACTGCGCTATCTGGATGCGGGCGCCATGGGCATACAGATCCCATTGGTCAACTCGGTGGCGGAGGCGGAGGCCGTCGTGAGGTCGGCGAAGTACCCGCCGATGGGGCGCCGCGGCTTGGCGGGCGTCAGGGCGGCTGGATACGGCATAGGCCGGCCTCTGGGGGATTACGTCAAGATGGCGAATGAGGAGACGCTGGTGATAGTCCAAGTGGAGACGGCCGACGCCCTCGGGAACGCCGCCGAGATAGTTAAGGTCGAGGGCATAGACGCCATATTCATCGGCCCGACGGATCTTTCGTCCTCGATGGGCTATCCGGGCCAGCCCTCGCATCCGGAGGTATTGGCCGCCATAGAGCGCATTGGGAGGATGGCCATCGCCGCCGGGAAGGCCGCGGGCACGATAGCTAGGGATCCGGCCGCCTACGAGCGCTGGCGTAGGATCGGCTTTCAATATCTTTGCACAGGTGTGACAAATTTCTTGGCCTCGGCCGCCGAGGGCTACCTTAAGGGATGCCGAGAGCGAGAGGCGGCCCTCAGGGCCGGCCGTTAACCTCTCCTCTCGCCATCGAAAAGGGAATTTTGAAACGTGAATTTTCCTTTCAATTCCCTTCAACAATTTTTCCGCCAAACGGACAGGACGTATTGAAATGGGACCTCCTCAGCGCCCTCATCCCCAGCGGGGCGGCCCTTTCCAAACCCAGGTCATGATAAGCGTTTGCCCCAATTCAAACTTCCCATCGCCTTGGCTAGCCCATGCCTTTTGGACTTCGGACTCTCCTCGTGAACCACCATTCATTGAATCTCTTCAATCGGCCACCTCATTATTCATATTGTAAGTAAATACGTTTCGTCAAATGGAGGGAATCCGCGCTCGAGGGCAATTGAATCCCGAACAGAGGGTCCTCATTCAGCCCAGTGGGCGCGCGTAATGGGCGGAGACGCTACTGGCGGGTCGCCTCAGCCCATGGCGATCGTTATGCCCCTAAAGGCCTCCTGGGCCTGGAGAGCGGGCTGGCCATGGCGAGGCATCGCCGCGATAAGGATTGGTTGGGGTCGGGTAGCGATGGCCCTGGATCGATGATTTTCCAAAATCCTAGTCCGAAATGGGCTGGGATGGCGATGCATGGAAGATGAGCCGCCATAGGGGAGAGAGACAGGGATAAAAGGCCCCTCTCCAAAACCCATCGGGGCGCCCCGGGAATGCCGGCCAACCTCACCGCCGAGGCAAAGGCGAAGTGGGAGAGGGCAATCGCCATAAAGGATCCGGAGGAGAAGATCAAGGCCCTCCAGGAGTTCCTTTCGGCCATACCGAAGCATAAGGGCAACGAGAGGCTGAGGGACCAGGTGAAGAGGAAGATAGCCGCCCTTAAGGCGGAGCTGGAGGAGCGGAAGGAGAGGAGGAAAGGTCCCTCCAAGCCCGTTTTGGAGAAGGAGGGGGCCGCCCAGATATTGATCATCGGGCCGACGAACGTAGGGAAGAGCCTCCTCCTATCGGCCCTGACGAACGCGAGGCCGGAGATAGCATCCCATCCATTCACCACCAGGTCCCCAACGCCCGGAGTCATGCGATTCGAGGACATAAGGTTCCAGCTCGTCGAGATGCCCGCGCTCACCGAGGGCGGATTGGAGCCGGAGGCGATCGATATGATCAGAAGGGCGGATGGCTTAATGATAATGGTGGACCTGAGCGGCGATGCTGCCAAAGACCTAGAATGGATATTGGGAGAGCTCGATGCCGCCGGGATATCGCCGATCCCCCCAAGGACCAGCGTGGAGGTCGAGAGGGCGAAGGGCATCGGGGAGCCGAGGATCATCGCATCCGGGAGGCTTGTGGGCTGTACGATCGAGGACGTCAAGAAGATGGTCCTGGGGCTGGGCCTTAGGGGCGTGATCGTCAGGATCCAAGGGGATGCGAGCCTCGAGGAAATAGAGGACGCCCTGCTGAGCATCCGGAAGATCTACAAGCCCTGCCTCGTATTGGCGAATAAATCCGATTTGGAAGGCGATCCCGAAAAGTTCGCCAGGCTCAAGGAAGTGGCCGGGGATGGCATCCCAGTGCTCAAGGTCTCCGCCTCGACCGGGGAGGGCCTGGGCCTGATAGGATCGGAGCTGTTGAGGGCCTTGGGCATAATACGGGTTTATACGAAGGAGCCGAATGAGCGGGAGCCGAGCGGGGAGCCGTTCATCCTCAAGGCGGGATCGAGCGTCGCGGATCTCGCCAAGAGGATACATTCCTCGCTCCTGGAGAATTACAAATATGCCAGGGTTTGGGGGCCATCCAGCAAATATCCGGGCGAGAGGGTCGGGCCATCCCACATATTGATGGATCGAGACGTAGTTGAGATAAGGACGAAATGACCTACCCGGCCCCATTGGGATGGCCGAAGCTGGAATGGCCCATCCGAAAGATGCCCCATGATTTGGAAATCGTTCTATTGAAAACCTTCCCGCCCCCATAAGCCAAGGGGAAAATCGCCCATGCGATGGTCGATGAACGCGAGGCGAAGGGCGCGTTGCCCCAGCCGTACTAGGTAATTCATAAAAAATCGCGTCCCCGAGGCGGGCGGGGAGAAACCCAAACTCAAATGACAATGTTCGGCGCATCTATAATCTATCCCAACGCGAGGTCCATCCCAAGCACGAGCGTCCCTTCCTCGGGAGGCGCTCTCTAATCCAGCTGGGGTGCTGGTTTCTCAAAAATATCGTTTAAAATTTCACCTGCACATACGCGAGCGAGGGAGAGATGGGGTGAGGGTCAGGCTAAAATATGGGAGAGGGGAGTTAAATCCCCAAAGAGGGACCTCATTTCAATACTCAAGCCCGAGCTCCCGGCCAAAAGCGAGGCGGAAGAGGTGAGGGGCGCGCTCGAACGGCCCATCGGCCATGGGAAGCTGAGGGACCTCGTCCGGAGGGGCATGAGGGTCGCCCTCTTGGTCAGCGATATAACTAGGCCCTGTCCGAGCCATAAAATCCTGCCCCACGTCATCGATGAGCTGAACGGGGCCGGGGTTGGAGATGTGGATATGACGATATTTTTTGCAAATGGGATGCATAGGAAACAAACGGCCGAGGATATGAACAAACTGATCGGCCCGGGGATCCTGGGCAGGAAGGTCGTGAACCACGATTCGAAGGACAAGGCGAATTTAGAATACGTTGGGAGGACGAGGCGCGGTACGGATGTTTCGATAAACAAGCGAGCTCTCGATTGCGACTTCAAGATAGGTATAGCTAATGTGGACATACATTATTTCGCGGGATATAGCGGAGGGGGGAAATCTCTTCTGCCGGGCGTTTCATCCTTCGATACCATACAGCAAAATCACTCCATGATGACGCTCCCAAGGGCCGAGCCTGGAGTCGTGGAGGGGAACCCGGTCAGGGATGATATCGAAGAGGGCGCTAGGATCGCGGGCATGGATTATATACTCAATGTGGTCCTCAATGAGGATAAGGGCATCGTCCAAGCAGTGGCCGGGGACTTCAAGGCCCATAGGGCGGCGGTTAAAACAAACGACCTCATGTATAAGGTCCCGATAGATCGGAGGGCCGATATAGTGATAGCCTCGGCCGGGGGCTTCCCGAAGGACATAAACCTCTACAAATCCCAGAAGGCCTTGGATAATGCCTTATACGCCGTTAAGGATGGGGGGACGATCATACTATTAGCGGAGTGCCCCGAGGGATTGGGGGATGAAACCTTCGAGGAATGGATTATGGAGGCCTCCTGTCCGGACGACATAATCGAGAGGCTGAGGGAGGGATTCGCCCTCGGCGGCCATAAGGCCTTCGCGATAGCTCGGCTCGCAAAGCGCGCGAGAATCGTCGCCGTCTCTGGCCCGGGACTCCGGAGGATGATCTCGGAGGACCTCGGGGGAAAGGGCCTCTTGGAATCTGCGAGCTCGATCGAAGAGGCCCTCCGGGCGGCCCTCGATGCGCATGGGAGCGATGCCTCGATAATACTCATGCCCTACGCCGGATCGACGTTGCCATCGCCCCGGGGCGCCAATTGAGGCCTTGGTTCGGAAAAACTGAAAAGGTTTATTTACCAAATTCGGATGCGAATCCCTTGTGGGCATTGTTTACATAGAGGGCCTCGTGAAGTGGAGGGGAAGGGAGGAGAGGGTTAAATTCCTCGTCGATTCGGGCGCCACCTATACGGTCCTCCGGCGCGGCCTATGGGAGCGCTTGGGCTTGGAGCCGAAAAGGACCGTTGAGCTGATCCTAGCCGACGGCTCCGCGATATCCCGCCGGCTCTCCGAAGCGATCATAGAGCTCCCGCCCCACGGGGAATACCACAGCCCGGTAATCTTGGGCGAACCCGAGGATGAGGATCTGCTGGGCACCGTGACCTTGGAGATATTCGGCTTGATGCTGGATCCCCTGAAGAGGGTATTGAGGCCGATCAGGGCGATCCTCAAGTGAAATGGATCCATTGCCAATTATTGGCAATGGGCTATCGCTCGGCCCCCAGAGGCGGTTGGAGGCAATCTAATGGCTCCCATGCCCTGCCATTCGAGGGCACAAGTTTTATATATCGACAGGTCCTCGCACAATTCGATTAAAGTTGCCGCGAGGCGTGGGGTTCGGGATAGCTCCCTTCGGCTCGGCGTTCTTCTTCCGCTGAGCCCACCCCCGCGCTGAACGGCGGAGGTGCGGCTTTTGGAACGGCTTCAAAACGACACCGGATCTTCGGCCCGCTCCATGCCCGGGCTAGGATGGGGGTGTTGTTGGCATGGCTGAGCCGAGCGCTTGGACTGCCCTGATGGCGGTCATTATTGGTAGCCTCCTACTGGTCCTAATCGGGACCTGGTTGAGGTTGAGGCATTGGGGGGAATGATGCCATGGCGCCCAGCTGGCCCGATCCGCCGAAGCCCACGCCCGAGTACTTCGTGAGCGGGGCCCTCGCCCTAGCGGGCTTCTTGATCGCCTGCATACTGCTCGGCTTCATGGCCAAGAAGCGCTCCTCGAGCTTCGAGCTCTTCCTGGTAGGCGGGAGGGATATAGGGCCCGTCATAACGGGCTTGGCCCTCTGCGCGACGTGGATGAGCGGCTGGGCCTCCTTGGGGCTCATGGGCATCACCTATTGGTTCGGATGGCCCGGGATGTGGCTGGCCGGCGTTTGGACGCTCCTCGGCTTGGCGCCGGCGGCCCTCATAACGGGCCCTAAGATGAGGGCCTACTCGGCCAAATTCGGGGCCGCGACCGTGCCCGACGTAATAGGCATAAGGTTCGATAGCAAGCTGACCCAAGCCATGGCCGCGGCGGCCATGATAATATTGCTGATGGTATATTCCGTGGGCCAGTACACCGCGGGCGCGACCGCTTGGTACGCCATAACGGGCTATCCTTGGGAGGTCTGCATGCTCCTGAGCGCCTTCGTGGCCTTCATCTATTTGGCCTTCGGGGGTTATACCGGGACCCAATGGACGTTGGCCCTTCAGGGCCTTTTGCTGACGATTGGGTGCTTCGCCTTGGGCATAGCCTCCCTCGCCTTCGCGGGCGGCCCCGAGGCCCTGAACGCCCGATTGGCGGCGCAGGCCCCGGAGCTGGTTGGCCTAGTAAACCCTAAGCTATCCGGGGTCCCGGCCGCGCAGTTCGCCGCCGATTGGGTCGGCGTATTGGCCACGGCCATAATGTTCTTCACGATGGCCATAGGTTTCCCCCACAACGTCGCCAGGTTCCTCGGGATGAGGAAGTTCACCAAGAGGGATTTCGCCATAATGATGGCCGTTATAGCCATCGGCGGATCCGTCCCATGGGCGAACCTTATAGTCGGATTGGCTGCTAGGGCCCATTTCGGGCCGAGGCTGGCCGGCATCCCCGGGATGCCGAGCGGCTTGGGCAGGGACGCGGCGGCCCCGCTACTGGCGATGGTCATCGGGGGCGTACCGCTCTCGACGCTCTACTTGGTGGCGGTCTTCGCCGCCTCGCTGTCGACGCTCGCCGCGATGGTTATGGTGATGGCGGGCAACGTTGCGAAGGACATCCTGGGCATTTATATGCCCAAGGCGAGCAAGGGGACCCTGCTGGCGCTGACGAGGATCCTGATACCCATCTTCGCCCTCATACCGCTTTATTGGGCCATCGCGCGCCCGCCGCCCTTATTGGCCTATTTGATGGCCGGGGCGGCCGTCGGGCTGGGGAGCATATTCTTCTTCGTCGTCGCGGTCTCCTTCTATTGGAAGGGGGCAACCAAGTACGGGGCGATGGCTTGCATAGCGTACGGCATGGCGATGTGCGCCTTGGGGGGCTATTACGTATATACGATCAATGCTTGGGGATGGGGGTATTGGCAACTGGCCACGTTCATCGGTTGCGGCGCCCTATACTTCCTCGTCAGCCTCCTGACGCCCAAGCCGCCTAAGGAGAGGATTGATAGGCTTTTCAGCTAAGGGCGCGCTGAACCGGACCCCGGGCCTTTTGGCCCCTCCATCGGATAGGCCCGCTGGGGCTTGGCTGACATCTCCGCCCCAAGGGCCCTGCCGCTTGCCTCGAGGCTCGGAAGGGGCTCGCGCAATAATGCCCTATACGGCCCAAGATACTCCTCAACAATTCTCTCCGCATTGAATCCTCTCTCCACATGGCCCCTGCAAGCTTTAGGCTCTATCGACTCCACTCTCTTACGGCTTTGCGCATGGCGCGGAGGCTATTCACGACATAGCCCGAGACCCTGCCGGCGATCACCTCCGGAACCGCTTCCTTCCCGAAGCCGACTACCGGTGTGCCGCAGGCCATTGCCTCTGCCATGACCAAGCCGAAGGGCTCCTCGTAGATCGATGTGAAAAGTACGCATTTGGCCCTTCCCATTAGCGCCCTATCCTCGGCCTCGCTAAACCTTCCCGAGGAACTTTACGCCCCCCAAGATGAGGCTTGATACATTTCTCGAAATAATAATCCCAATAGATAGCCTCAACTTTCCCCGCTAGGACCGGCTTTGCCCCCGCGCTCTTCGCCACATCTATCGCTATGTGGGGTCCCTTATGCGGGGCCATGACTCCGACATAAAGGAGGTAATCTTCCTTATCCTCCCTGAAGTGATATTCCGAAGCCTCGATGCCATTGTACTCTCCGACGAATCTGAGGAAGGGGTGGAGTGCCATCTGCCTATCGCTTATGGCCGCGAATGCAGGCCTCTGAACGCGGCGCTCCACTGCCTTCGGCGAAAGATTCCCTGTAGGGTCGTAGGAGGGGGACCTCGCGCGATGTCCGCTCAAGTAACCTCATGCCCCCTCCCGTTACAATGATTATGTATGAGGTCCACCCCATGGTCCTTGAGCTCGGATAGCGCGCGCTCCAAATGAGTCCCCCGTGGCGAAGAGGATGACCTCATCCCCCTCCACGAGCCCCTCGGACCAAGTAGTGGAGGACCCTCTCGACTCCGCCGTATCTCCTTGAGGGCGTGCTCTCATGAGGGGTGGACATCACGCCTATCCTCGTGAATATCCAACCCCCAAGAGCCAGTCGAGCGATGGAGGTAATCGTTGCGAAAACGGTCGCTATTTAAAAAATCCCTCTCCCACCTCGGCGCATCTTTTTTAACCCAGCCGCGAAAGCGAAATGGAACCTCCGGCCATAGAAGGGCCGGGGGATGGTGCTCGGCGCTTGCGGAGAACGATCGCCCTCGCCCTGATAGCCGCCCTGGTCCTTTACCCAATCCTCGAGCCGGCCTCGGCCCAAGGGATCCAAGCCTCCCTTTCGGCGGAGGCGGAGCTGCGCTCCGGCCTCCACATCGTTAGGATAAGGGGGAGGGTGACCACCCTCCGGGGCATGGCCGTCCCGAGCGCCTCCGTTTCGCTCCAAGTGAAGGATCCGAGGGGCTCCACGGTCCACATAGCCCTTCTCTTCACCGGCGCCGATGGGGCCTACGAGGATGAGTTCGCTCTCAGGGGCGAGTACGCATCGGGGAACTATACCGTATATCTATTGGCCGAGAAGATCGGGTTCGGGGAGGCGAGGGCTCAGCTCACCTTCGGCATATTCAAGCCGGATTTCAGGTTATCCGCCCGCCCAACCGTCTTGGAGGTCCAGCAGGGGGGCTCCTCCGAGGTCGCGATCTCGATCGAACCACTCCATGGCTTCGACTCCCTCGTGGAGTTAAGCCTGCAGGGCTTGCCCGAAGGCGTTTCCTTCATGTTCAGCAGGAACCCAGCCCAGCCCCCCTCTTCGGTCCTCTTGGTGATCATTTGCTCAGCGAACGCGCCCGCGGGTAGGTATAATATAACGGCGATGGCATCGGGGGGCGGGATCGTCAGGGCCGCGGCGCTGAGCTTGGTCGTGAAGGAGGCGTGGTGGCGGACCCCCGGCGCGGCCTTGGCAGCGCTGGCGGCGATCTTGGCCCTGCTGGGCGCTTATATGGCCCTCAGGAGGAAGCGGGCCAGGATCGCCCGGGCGGGGAAGCCCGATTGGGAGTATCTGGCGGCGGCTAGGGCGCTTGCGAGGCTCGAGGAGCTTAAGGCCCTCGGGAGGATAACCGACTCCGAGTATCAAAGGCTGAGGGATGAATACGAGAGGAAGCTTGGGAGGGGATGAGGCAAGCCCTTTGGGCTCACATCTCGGCTATCCTCTTCGATAGCCCCTCGAGGGCCTTCGAGAAGGGATGATCCGGGCGATCGAGCGCGTATATCGATCGCCCTCCCATGGCCATCAACTCGCAATAACAGCGTATCACCCCGAGAACCGGTATCCTGAGCGCATCCTCGATCCCCTTGGCGAACCCCTCCTCGCCCTCGCCGATCAGGCCCATCGGTATTTTGTTCATGATTATCCCCGCCTTCCTACCGAGGACCTCATATATCCCTTGCACCATCTCCTTCGTCCCCTCGATATCGAAATCATCCCCCTTCATGACGAGGGCTATCGCATCGGAGCTAGCTAGGGCGTTGACCGATGAATAATGTATGCCCGGGCTCGTATCGAATATTAGGTAATCCGCCCCCAGGGCCCTTTGCACGGCCCTCTTGGCCGAGAGGGTCCTATGCAGGGCCCCCATCTCCCAAGCCCTATCCTTCGTCATCATATCCCTGATGGCCTTCGTGCTCGGATCGGCGAACCCGGCGAAGATCGCGCCCCTTAGGCCCAACCCCTTCCCAACGTCCACCAAGGCCTCCTCAACTTCGCATCGGCCGTTCAGGTAGTCGTTCAACCAAAACCTCGGGTTCGGCTTGAAGAGGACGCTCAGGCTCGGGGCCCTGAAATCGTAATCGAGGAGGCAGACCTTGTGCCCTAGGCGGGCGTATATCGCCGCCAGGTTTGCGGCTATCGAGGTCTTGCCCGTGCCGCCCTTATAGGAGTGGAGCGAGATGGCCTTCACCGCCCTTCACCTCTCGATGTAGAAGTAAACATCCCTGCCCTTCCTCCTTTTCTTCAGGAGCCCGAGCGAGACGAGCTGGTTGAGGTAATCGCTCTCGGCCGCCCTCGCCCTCGAGGTTTCGGCGGCCACTTGGGTGGCGGTCGCCTCCCCCAAGGCGCATATGGCCATCGCCGTCCTCCTCAGATGATCCGGCAGGGATAGAAGCGTATCGACGTCGAGCGGCATCTCGCCGGACGTCATGGCCTTGGCGATGGTCCTCGAGGAGCCCTGAATCTCTATTATCCTATCCAGCTTCCTGCCGAGCTCCTCTAGATTCTCGTTTATCTTCTTCAACAGGCCGATTACGGCGTCCTCATTGCCCAACGCGCTCGCCGCGCCCCAGCTTCTGCTATGTTTGGGGAAATGCGGCCATTATATAAGTTTCCGAGTGGAACGGGGATACGGGAGATCGAGGCGATCCTTGGGGCCTCGCCCCTTAGCCTCCCCGCCCCCTCCGCCTCCTTTCCAATTCCGCATAAACGCTCTCGAGCCCTATTCCCTTGAACGCCAATAGGATCATCAAGTGGAATAGTAGGTCCGCGGCCTCGTGGACAATTCCCTCGCCCCCCTTGGCAGATATCATCAGCTCCGCCGCCTCCTCCCCTATCTTCTTCAATATCGAGTCCTCCCCTTTGGATACCAAATTGGATACGTAGGAGCCGGGCCGCGGCGCCTCTATCCTCCCTTTTATGACTTGGAAAACCTCCCCAAGGACCCCCGTGCCTCCGCCCTCGGGCCCCTCCACTAGGGCCCTGTGGAAGCAACTGCTCTTGCCCGTGTGGCAACAAACGCCCCTCTGCCTAACCGAAAAGAGGATCGCATCGCCATCGCAATCCAGCCTCGCGCTTACGAGGGATTGCGTATTTCCGCTCTCCTCGCCCTTCATCCAAATCCTGCCCTTGGTCCTGCTCCAATAATGCATCAATCCCGTCTCCAAGGTCAGCCTTAGCGCCTCCCGATCCATGAAGGCCTGCATCAAGATCTCCCCCGTATCGAAGTCTCGGATAACCACGGGCACTAGGCCATTCATCTTTTCGAAATTCACCTTATCGATCAAGCCCTTCCTTCCCTCCACCCTCGCCCCGCCGCCCATTTCACAGCCTCACCGGTATCCCCCTCGATGCCAAGAACTCCTTGACCTCCCTTATGGGGTGGATATCCCTATGGAATATCGAGGCGGCCAAGGCGGCATCCGCCAGCCCCCTCTCGAAGACCTCCAATATATGCTCCGGAGAGCCGGCCCCGCCGCTCGCTATGACGGGCACGTTCACCGCCTCGCAAACGGCTCTGGTCAACTCTATGTCGTAGCCCAATTGCGTCCCATCCCGATCCATGCTGGTCAGGAGGATCTCCCCGGCCCCCAGCCCCTCGACCCTCTTGGCCCATTCTATCGCATCGAGGCCGGTCCCCTTGGACCCCCCCTCCACGTAGACCTCCCATCGGGGCCGCCCCGATCCGCCCCCGATCCTCTTGGCATCGATAGCTATCACTATGCATTGGCTCCCGAACCTATCGGACGCGATCCTGACGAGATCCGGATCCCTTACAGCGGCCGTATTGAGCGAAACCTTATCGGCGCCGGCGCATAGCAACTCCTGTATCATTCCAAGATCCCCTATCCCTCCCCCCACCGTGAACGGTATGGTGAGCTCCTCGGCCGTCCTTTCGACCACATCGATCAATATCCTCCTCTTCTCCTTGGATGCCGTTATATCCAAGAAGACGAGCTCATCGGCCAATGAATCCTCATAGAACGACGCGAGCTCGGCCGGGTCGCCCTCGACCCTCAGGTTCTCGAACCTCACGCCCTTCACGACCTTCCCGTCCTTCACATCCAAGCACGGTATTATCCTCTTAGTCAACATTGGCGATCGCCTCCTTGGCGGCTTCGAAATCCAACCTCCCCTCGTAAAGGGCCCTCCCGATTATCGCGCCCCAAACCCCCATCCTGGCCAAAGCCCTCAGCCCCTCCAGATCGCTTACCCCTCCGCCGACGATCAAGGGGGCCTTGGAGATCCTTTTGATATCCTCAACGAGCCCGAGGGCCGGGGCCTTAAGGGTCCCGTCGTAATCGGCGAACGTCAAGACCAAGAAGCCCGCGCCCTTGAGGGATTTCACGAATCGAAGGGGATCCAATCCCGCAACCTCCCTCCAACCCTCGAGGGCGATCGCCCCGCCCTTCACATCGACGGCAGCTGCGATCCTTTCGCCCCCGAAGGCCCTCGCCAAGCTCGGCAGGAAATCGGGATCCCTGACGGCCCTCGTTCCAACAACCACCCTTGAGGCCCCCTTCTCGAGCATCTCGCCGGCCGCCTCGAAGCTCCTTATCCCGCCTCCCACTTGGATTTTGGAATCGACCCCCTCCAATATGGCGTATACCTTGTCGCGATTGTCCCCGATCCCCATGGCCCTATCCAGGTCAACGACGTGGATCCACTCGGCACCCTTGGCCTCCCAGAGCTTGGCCGCCTCGAGGGGATCATCGTAATACTTCCTCATCAGGCCGGGGGTCCCGCGCACCAACCTGACGCATTTGCCGCCCATTATATCAACCGCCGGTATTATATACAGCTCGAATCACCTCTTCGCGATCGATACGAAATTCCTCAGCAACCCTATCCCAAGCCCCCCGCTCTTCTCCGGATGGAATTGCGTCCCGAAGATGTTCCCATGCTCTATTATCGATGCGAACCTCCTCCCGTACTCCGTATGGGCCACCTCGGCCGACCGATCCAAGTGCTCGGGCGCATAGGAATGCGCGAAGTACATCAAGGCCCCGCTCGGGATCCCATCCGTTATCTCCGAATCCTTGGCAACGATCACCTCGTCCCAGCCCATATGGGGCAACTTCACGGAGCCCGGGAGCCTCGTGGCCTCGCCGCTCACGAGATCGAGGCCATCCCAAACGCCGTTCTCATGGCTCCTCGAGAGGAGGAGTTGCATGCCCAAGCAGATCCCCAGGAGGGGCTTTCCCCCTTTGACCTGCGCAATCAACGTCTCCCTTATGGCGCATAGGCCCTCAATCGCCGCCCTGAAGGCCCCGACCCCCGGCAGGACGATGGCATCGGAGGCCTCGAGCTCTCCCGGGCTGAGGCTCACCGCAACGCGCGCCCCGGCCCGCTCCAAGCCCCTCCTGAGACTCCTCAGGTTCCCAACGCCGTAATTCGTTATCAACACGGTCGGCAATCACAACCTCCCCTTTACGCTTGGGACCTCCTCGGGGGCCCCCCGCTCCCTTTCGACGGCATCCCTCAGGGCCCTGGCCAAGGCCTTGATGGCCGATTCGGCCTTGTGATGCTCATCAATCCCATATACCAAGTTCACGTGAATCGTCGACCTGGATGAGGCGGCGAGGGATCTTAGGAAATGCTCCAAATGCCTCGCCTCGAGGCCCTCGATCGCATTGCGGAGCCCAAGGTTCAAGTGGGCGGAGCCCCTTCCGCTCAAATCGACCGCGGCGCTCGCCAAGGATTCGTCCATCGGGATCAGGGCGGAGCCGAACCTCCTTATCCCCCTCCTATCCCCCAACGCGGCATCGAGCGCCGATCCCAAGGCGATCCCGACCTCCTCGATCAAATGGTGCTTCAGATCGCCCTCCGCTACCAGCTCTAGGTCAAATAGGGCGTGCTTCGCCAGCGTGGCGAGCATGTGGTCGAAGAACGGGACGCCCGTCGATATCTTCGCCCTCCCGGAGCCGTCTATGTTGAGCTCCCCGATTATGCCGACCTCCAAGGTCCTCCTCTCTATCTTGGCCCTTCGCCTCCCATCGCCGCTCAAGCGCCCAACACCTTCGGCAATTGGTTCAAATCCCATATGATCGCCGACGCCCCCTCGCTTCGGAACGCGATGGCCATGGCACCCGGATCCAAGCAATCGCTCAAGGCCCCAGCGAAGCAAACGCCGCGGCATCCCAAGGCATTCGCGTTCCTAACCAAGTATAGGTCGGAGAGGGAATCCCCGACGTAGATCGCGCCGAGCCCCCCTGCGAAGGGGGCCAAGAACCTCAGGAACGGCTCCGGGTTGGGCTTCCCCATGGCGGGGCCGGGGGAGTTGGCGGATGGCGCGCATCCCGCTATATCCTCGACGAAGAAGGAGCTCCGGAGATCGAACGCATCGGAGAGCCCCCACCTCCCCAGAAGGTATTCGGCTTGGGCCCTGGAGCGCTCGGAATATACGCCCAACCTTCCGAATTTGGCGGACAACCTCCTAAGGGAATCCTCGGTGGGCAATGGGCGCTCCAAGGCCATTAGGCCCTCCCGGAAGGCGAACGGGGGCTCCCTGCCGTAAAACCTTCGATAGAGATCATCGCCGAGGTATATGGCCTCGAAGAGATCCTTTACGAGGTCCTCCCCCTCGCCATCGAAGCCCACCAAGCTCCTGATCGCGCGCAAGGCCTCCCATCGTTGGCCTGGGATTACGAACCCCACGACGGCATCGAGGGCATCCATCCCGCCGAGCCCGGCGCCCTTCAGCTTGGAGGCCAAGGCCTCGAGGGGGAATTTCCTCTTCGCTTCGATCAGCGCCTTCAAACCCGCTCCCTTGGAGCGGAGGCGATCCCCAAGCCCCTCGGGCGCATCGAGGGGCCCCCCGCCCCCCGATCCCCCCTCGAGCTCCCTGAAGGCCAAGGCGAGGTAATAGGCTATCAGGATGCGGGTGAGGTCCCAATCGTTGTTGAAGAGCCCCGTGCCCTTCAGGGCCGATATCTCCCCATCGTTCACCAATCGAATCCCGGCGGGGCCCTCGAGGCCCAATATGGCCCTATGATAATGCTCAACGGTCCGGGAGATCCCCTCGTAGAATAGCCTGCTCGCGCTCGATATCACCCCATCAAAATCCACGGCTATCCTTTGGATCTTGGAGGGCTCGAAGCCGTTCGCCATATACGGCAGATCGATCCCAGCCGAATCGATCATGCGGTTCATCGGCCTCCCTCCAGCCTGACCATCAGGGATCTGGAATGGCGCTCGAAGCCCTCCATCCCCGCAAGCTCGATCCCGGCCCGACATAGCGCCTCAAACCCATCCCTCGAGCATTCCAAATAATTCAGCCATTTCACGAAGTCCTCGCTCGATAGCCCGGAATAATGCTTGGCGAATCCGCGCGTTGGCAATATGTGATTAAGGCCCGAGGAATAATCGCCTAGGGCCGCGGGCGAGTAATCCCCTAGGAAAACGGCGCCCGCGCTCTCAATCAAGCCCAATAGGGCCCTCGGGCTCTTGACCATTATCTCCAAATGCTCGGGCGCGATCTCGTTTGCGAGCTTGGCGCATTCCTCGAGCCCATCCAGTACGATTATGGCGCCGTTCCTCTCGATCGCCTCCGCGGCGGCCCGATCCGAGGCGATCGCCATCAGCTCCCTCTCGACTTCCTCCTCAACGACCTCCGCCAAGGCCCTGGAATCCGTTAACAATAGGGCCAAGGACGTTGGGCCATGCTCCGCTTGGGCCAATAGATCGGCGGCTATGAACTTCGGATTCGCCGTTGAATCGGCTATTATCACTACCTCGCTGGGCCCGGCCGGGAGATCGACGGCCACATCGTCCCTGACGAGGAGCTTCGCGATCGTTACGTAGATGTTCCCGGGGCCGACTATCTTATCCACCTTCTCAATGCTTTCCGTCCCGTAGGCCAAGGCCGCTATCGCTTGGGCGCCCCCTACGCTGTAAACCTCCTCAACGCCGCATATCTCTGCCGCGGCCAAGACGGCGTGGTGGACGCGCCCCCCCTCGCCTGGCGGAGTGCAGACCGCCATCTCCCCAACGCCCGCCATAATGGCCGGGACGGCGCACATGAGCAGCGAGGACGGATACGGGCGCCTCCCGCCTGGGACATAACCCCCAACGCGCTTGAGCGGCCTCGGGATCCGCCCGATCTCGGCGCCCCTCGCTATCCTTATGGAGAAGCCCTTCCCGAGTTGTGCCCTGTGGAACCTCTCCAGATTGCGCTTAGCCGCCCTCAGGGCCCTTATCCCCTTCGCATCGAGCCTCCTCAGCGAAAGCCTCAGCTCCCTCGGGCTGACCCTTAACCCCCCTAGCGTTACGCCATCATACTTCTTCGTATATTTCCTAAGCGCGCGATCCCCGGACCTCCTAACGTCCCTTATTATCCCTTCCACTATCCTCGATACCTCCTCGAACTCCTCGCCCCTTCGCCCCTCGAGCCGGCTGAGGAATCGCTCAACCCGCTCCCTGCCGCGGAGGACCCTCATGGCCCATCACCCTCACCGCCTCCTCCAACCTCTTGACGAGGCTATCGATGCGATCCTGCGAGGCCCTATAGGATACCTTATTACATGCCAACTTGGCCGTGGATTCCAAGATCGGGCAGATGACCCTTAATCCATTCCTCCTCAGGGTTTCCCCGCTGGATGATATATCCACTACGAGATCCGCGAGGCCCAGCCTCGGGGCCACCTCGATCGATCCCTCGAGCTCTAGGATCCTCACATCCTTGTTCAATCCTTCAAAGAACTTGCTCGCCGTCCTGGGATGCGAAGTCGCCACAACGCTCCCCGGCTTGACGTCCTCTATTGAGCGGATCCCGGAATCTTCGGGCGCCGCCACCACGAGCTTGCATTCCCCATAGGGGAGGCTGAGCAGCTCATAGAGCTCGGCCCCCCTCTCCACTATCAAATCGTATCCCGTTATGCCCAAATCGGCCGCGCCGTAATGGAGATACAATGGGACGTCCTTAGCCCTAGCGAGGAGGACCTCGAGGGATGGATCCGAGGTTTCGGAAAGATAAGATCTGCCCTTGGGATAAATCTCCACCCCGGCCCTACTCATTATGTCGATTGAGGGCCCGTGCAACCTCCCCTTGCTCGGTATCGCCAGCCTGATCCTCCTATTCAAAGCCCCCGCCCCCTAGCCCCGCCAATAGCCCCTCCAAGGTCGATTCCTCAACCGAGCCATCCCTCAGGTCCATGACCCTCACGGATCCCCCGGGACCCGGGACGATGAGGAAATCGAAGCCCTCCGAATCCGGCCCCTTGGACATGGAGCAATTCCTCTCGAGCGAGACCACCGCGGCGAAGCCCTTCCCCCTCAACGCCCTCGCGATCTCAATAGCCCCCCTCCTATCCCTGGATTTGATCAAGACCCTCTTTGGGCGATCCCCCTTGACCGATCCGGGGCCCACCCCCTCCATAAGCCTATTGATATTCAGCGCGAAGCCAACTGCCGGGATATCGGTCCCGCAGAACTTCCCCACGAGGCCGTCATATCTGCCTCCCCCGCCAACGGGCATCCCAATGCCCTCGATCGATATTTCGAAGACGGCCCCGGTATAATATTCTAAATCCCTTATGAGCGAGAAATCCAGGAACAATCTATCCCCAATGCCGTATCCCTCCGCCTCCTCGATCACCTTCGAGAAACCCCTCAGCATCTCGCGCGTTCTCTCGTTCGCGATCGGGAAATCCATCGCCAAGAACTCATCGGCCCTCCGGCATCGGAGGAGCCTCGCGATCGAATCGTAGGCCCCGCGCGATAGGCCCTTCCTCTCGAACAAGTTCAATATCCCGCCCAAATCCCTCCTCCGGAGGAGGTCAAGGGCGAGCTCCCTCTCCGGCTCCCCCAATGAACTCGAGATCGCTTCCTTGATCAGGTTCGCGTGTCCCAGATCGACCCTGAGGCCCCTGGGGCCTAGGCCAAGGCCCTCCAAGGCATCGATGGAGAGGGCAATGACCTCGGCATCGGAGGATGGATCCCCGGATCCTATGAGCTCCGCCCCGGCTTGGGAAAACTCCCTATAATCCCCCGGGAAATCCGTCGCAAACCTGAAAGCCTTCGCTATATAGAACAGCCTACATGGGCGGGGCCCGTTCAGTAGCGATGCTGCGAAGAGCCTAGCCGTTGGGGCGGTCCCCTCGGCCCTTAATGCTAGGAGCTTCCCATCGTAGTCTTGGAACTTGAACGCCCTATCCACCGCGCGTGGGCCGATGGTTTTGGAGAAGACCTCAAGCGATTCGAGGCAAGGGGTTCGCACCTCCCTGTATCCCCAAAGCCGGAACGTCCTCTCCAGCTCCCGCTCCAGGCGGCTATAGGCCTCCGCCTCCTCAAGGGCGTAATCCCTTGTCCCGAGCGGGGTCCCTAACATTAAGCCCCTCGCCATGGTGGGAATATTGTGGGATCTCGCCCACAATATTCACATTTATAAACTTATCCCCACAAGCCCGTTGGGAAGATGAGGGTATCCGAGATAGTGAGAATGGATTCCAAGGGCAGGATACTCCTGCCCTCCTCGATAAGGGATATGCTCGGCCTCTCCGAGGGCATGTCGTTCCTATTGATCGCGGAGCCGAAGACCAAGGAGATAAGGGTCCTGCCCTTCGCGGACCACGGCGCTAAGCTATCGGAGCTGAGGGTCCGCCTGAGGGATGAGCCCGGGGCGCTCGCGAGCGTCGCGGCGATATTGGCCTCGAAGGGCATCGACCTCCTCTGGAGCCAATCTAGGACCCTGAGGAGGGGGGAATCGGCCGAATGGCACGCCATAATGGACGTTTCCAAATGCCCCTTGGGGCCGGAAGAGCTCAAGGCTTTATTGGAGCGGGAGGGAGTGGCCGAGGTCATCAGTTGCGGCCCGATCTCGACCTGATCCGATCCGGGCCATAGGGACTTCCAATCGGCGCGGCGGAGGCCGCTCGAGCGGGCTTCCGGAGATGGTTGGTCGGAAAGGTAAAAAGTTTATATCTCGGGCCTTTTTCTCCTCCAAAGGTCGGAAAACCTGAGGTGGTCAAAGTTGGCAGAAGCCGTGCCCGCCTCCATAGGAGGGGTACCCGTGCTGATATTGAAGGAGGGTACCACGAGGGCTAGGGGAAGGGATGCCCAAAGGGCCAACATAATGGCGGCGAGGGTAATCGCCGAGAGCCTCAAGTCGTCCTTGGGGCCCAGGGGCATGGACAAGATGCTCGTTTCGAGCTTCGGGGACGTCACCATAACCGGGGACGGAGCCGTCATGCTGAAGGAGATGGACATACAGCACCCGGCCGCGAAGATGATGGCCGAGGTGGCGAAGGCCCAGGACGACGAGGTCGGCGATGGGACGACTACGGCGGTCGTGCTGGCCGGCGCCCTCCTGGAGAGGGCCGAGGACTTGATAGAGAAGGAGGTCCATCCGACGATAATAGTGGATGGGTTCGCCAAGGCGGCCGAGAAGTCCTTGGAGGTTCTCAGGAAGATCGCCATCGATGTGAACCCGACCGATAAGGCGGTCCTGAGGAGGATCGCCGCGGTTTCCCAAGCGAGCAAGGCATCCGCTGAGCACGCTGACCTGATAGCCGACATGGCCGTAGAGGCGATACTGAAGGTGGCGCAGAGGACCCCCGAGGGATACAAGGTGGACATCGATGACGTAAAGGTCGAGAAGAAGGCCGGGGGTTCGGTGACGGATACCAAGCTGATAGACGGCATAGTGCTCGACAAGGAGGTGGTCCATCCCGGGATGCCGAAGCGCATCGAGAACGCGAAGATAGCCCTCCTCAACTGCCCGTTGGAGGTGGAGAAGACGGAGTTCGATGCGAAGATAAACATCCAAGACCCGAACCAGATGAAGGCCTTCCTCGATGAGGAGGAAAGGATCCTTAGGAACATGGTGGAGAAGGTCGCATCGACCGGCGCGAACGTCCTTATATGCGAGAAGGGCATCGATGACATAGCCCAGCACTTCCTGGCCAAGAAGGGCATATTGGCCGTGAGGAGGGCCAAGCAATCGGATATGGAGAAGCTCGCCAAGGCGACCGGCGGGAAGATCGTAACGAACATAGAGGACCTGAAGCCCTCGGATTTGGGCAGCGCGAAGCTGGTTGAGGAGAGGAAGGTCGCTGACGATAAGATGACGTTCATTGAGGGGTGCAAGGAGTCGAGGTCCGTCACGATATTGGTGAGGGGAGGCGCCGAGCGCATAGTCGATGAGGTGGAGAGGGGCATACACGACGCGCTGGCGGTAGTCAGGGACGTCGTTCAAACGCCGATGATCGTCGCGGGCGGCGGAGCCCCGGAGATGGAGGTGGCCGTTCAGCTCAAGCGCTTCGCCGGCTCCCTCTCCGGGCGGGAACAGCTCGCCGTAATGGCATTCGCCGAGGCCCTGGAGGAGATACCCATAACCTTGGCGGAGAACGCGGGCTTGGATCCGATCGATATACTCGTCGAGCTGAGGTCCCGCCATGAGAAGGGCGAGAAGTGGGCCGGGGTGAACCCGTTCAGCGGAAAGGTCGAGGAGATGTATAAGAACAACGTGATCGAGCCATTGGTCGTTAAGGAGCAGGTCATCAAATCCGCCACCGAGGCGGCCTCGATGATATTGAGGATCGACGACGTCATAGCGGCCGGGAAGTCTAAGGAGACCCCCTCCCCGCCATCCAAGGGCAAAGGCGAGAGCGAAAGCGAAAGCGAGAGCTCCAGCGATTAATCCCTAAACCGCTCTAACGCCTTCCCCCATCCCTTTTTTATCCCTAATCCTATATAGGTAATAGAGGTAGCCATCCTCGAGCGCCTCCTTGCTGGCCTCTAGGATATTCGTCGAAACGCCCACCGTGGACCACCTCTTGCCATCGGCCTCGAACTCTATATGGACCCTGACCTTCGCGGCGGTTCCCTGCTCCACGTCTATCTCCCTGACCCTATACCCCGCGAGGCTCACGCCCGACAGCTCCCGATACTTCGATTCCAAGGCCTTCCTGAGGGCTAGGTCGAAGGCGTTAACGGGCCCATTCCCCTCCGAGGCCGTCAGGAGCTCCTCCCCATCGACCCTGAGCTTTACGGTGCTTTCGGATGAAACGCCCTCCCTCCCCCCGCTCACTATGACCCTCCAACCCTCTATGTCGAAATGCTTCGGATCGGCCCCGAGGCATTTCGCCAAGACGAGGTCGAGGGTGGCATCGGCGTTCTCGAAATGATATCCCTCCCCCTCCATCTCCTTGACCTTCTCGAGGATCTTCGCCAACCTGGGATCGTCCTTCTCGAGGTCGTATCCGAACTCCTTGGCCTTGGCCAATAGGTTGGCCCTCCCGGCTTGGGAGGATACCAATATGAACCGGCTCCCGCCGAGGACGGCCGGATCCACGAACTCGTACGCCTCGGGGCATTTCAAAACCGCGTGGCCGTGGACCCCTCCCTTATGGGCGAAGGCGCATCTTCCAACGAAGGGCTGGCGATCGTTCGGGCTCAGCCCGGATATCTCGTAGACGTAGCTGGATACCTTGGAGAGGGCCGAGAGGTCCAGTTCCAAATCCATCCCCAGGCTCAGCTTCGCGTTGCCGAGGACCTCGATCAGGTCGGCGTTGCCGCACCTCTCTCCTATGCCGTTTATGGTTCCTTGCACGTGCCTCGCGCCCGCCATAATGGCGAAAAGGGAATTGGCGGTAGCCAAGCCCTTATCGTTATGGGCATGTATGCCTATCACGCTATCCCGAAACTCCTTGGCGACCCCCTCGGTGGCCCTGAAGACCTCCATCGGCAGGGACGCCCCCCTCGTATCGCAAAGGACTATTTGATCCGCCCCGCCCTCGGAGGCGGCCCTCAGCGTTTCCATGGCATAATATGGATCGTCCTTATAGCCATCGAAGAAGTGCTCCGCATCGTAGATGACCTCGTAGCCGTGCGCCTTTATGTACTCAATCGAGCTGGCTATCATGGCCAAGTTCTCCTCGGCCGTCGTTTCCAAGACCCTCTCGACGTGGAGCCTCCAAGTCTTCCCGAAGATGGTGACGCAATCCGGCTCGGCCTCGAGGAGGGAGTTCAGGTTCGGATCCCCCTCGGGCTTGGACCCGGGCTTTCTCGTCATGCCGAACGCTGCCACCTTGGCGCTCAGCCCCTCGCGCTTGACCCTTTTGAAGAACTCCAGCTCGCTCGGGTTCGTTGGGTTCGGCCATCCCCCCTCTATGTAATCGACTCCCAATTCGTCGAGCTTCCTGGCTATCTTCAGCTTATCCTCCACGGAGAAATTAACGGCGAAAGCTTGGTTTCCATCCCGGAGCGTCGTATCGTATATTATCAACCGCTCCGACTTCCGGAGCCCCCATCCGGGGGCCCCCTCTCCATCAACCGATTTTACGTTCACCCAATCCCCAACAACTCTTGAAAGGGGATCCATGGGGATCCTCTTAAAGGTTTCCAATCCCCGGCGGCCGAGGGGCGAGGGGAGCGGTTTATAAGGGAGTTCCGAGCTCGCTCTCCAAGCCCAATGATTCGGGCAAGCCAGAAAGGATGTCTCCTATGGCATATATCCCGGACGAATCGGCCATAAGGATCAAAGCGGTACCCCGGATGCTGAGGCAGGGGAAGATAGGGGGCAAGATATTGATCCACAGGGGCATCCTATCGAGCTTGGAGGCGAAGGGCGATTCGGGGGATCTATCCGGGATCTCGGGCCTGAACGAGCTCAGGATCGCTTGCGCCGAGGCGGGCGTTGGGCTGGAGTACGTGGGCGATGGGGCCCAAGCGGGCAACGGCATGAGGCGGGCCCTGAGCGAGATGGCCCTCGCCCTAAACGCCTCCATAGTGACCTGCGATCCCATAATGGCTAGGTTGGCGGAGGCATTGGGGGCGAAGGTTGTTTACGAATCGCCGGAGCGCATCCTGAAGCTCGGGGAGGTATTCTCCGGCGACGTCATGAGCCTCCACCTGAAGGAGGGCGTCCCCCCGAGGGTGAAGAGGGGGGCGCCATCGAAATGGTTCTTCGAAAACCTCGGGAGCGATCCGCTTTCGAGGGAGGACCTGGAGATGATCGTATCGCAGATAACCCAGGACGTTTACGCCTCCTTGGGCGAGGAGGCTTTCATAGAGGTCAGCAAGCCCGGCGCCACCATAATGCAGCTCAGGGACTATAGGATAGTCATAACCAGGCCCCCGTTCTCCGATGGCCTCGAGATAACAGTCGTCAGGCCGATATTGAGGAGGAGGCTGAAGGATTACAACCTCCCCCCGAGGCTGGTCGAGCGCCTCGAGGGCGGGGCGGAGGGGATAATGATAGCGGGCCCGCCGGGGATGGGGAAGAGCACCTTCGCCCAAGCCCTGGCGGAGCATTATAGGTCCTTGAACAAGGTCGTGAAGACCATAGAGAGCCCCAGGGACCTCCAGCTCCCGCCGGATATAACGCAATATTCCAAAAGCGCCTCGAGGGAGGGGGAGCTCCACGACGTCCTCCTCCTCAGCAGGCCCGATTATACAATATTCGACGAGATGCGGGACGAGGAGGATTTCAAGGTATTCATCGACTTGAGGTTCGCCGGGATAGGCATGGTGGGCGTCATCCACGCGACGAACCCGATAGACGCCATCCAAAGGGTGGCGAATAAGGTCGACGTGGGCGTCCTGCCATCGATAGTGGATACGGTGATCTTCATGGATGGGGGGATCGTTTCCAAGATCCACACCTTGGAGATGACGGTGAAGGTGCCGGCCGGGCTGAGGAGGGGGGACCTCGCGAGGCCTACGGTCCTCGTGAAGAACTTCATGACGGGGGAGGTGGAGTACGAGCTCTACGTATTCGGCGAGAGGACCTTCGTAGTCCCGATCAAGAGGCCGGCGGGCGAGGGGGGCGATCGGAACAGGGCCCTGATAGCCAAGATCCTATCGAGGCACGTTCCGGAGTACGATGTGGACATCGACGAGGAGGCGGTGAGGCTCTTCATACCATCCGAATACAAGAGGGCCTATCTTAAGAAATGCCAGAACAGGATCCTGAAGCTGTGCAAGAGGCTAAACCTGCAGCTCGAGGTCGCTAGCGATTAGGGCCCCCCTCGATCCTGGCGTTGTTCAACTCCTCCAGGACCAGCGCGAGCGCCTGCGTCCCCAGCCTTCCCTTGCCCTTGGCCTTGAGGGCTACGTAGAATTGATGCGCCATCGCGAGCCCGGGCAGGGCCAAGTTCATCCTCCTCGCCTCCTCCAGGGCTATGCCCATGTCCTTGACGAAATGCTCGACCATGAACCCCGGATCGAAATCCCTCCTCACGATCCTCGGCCCGAGATTGTTTATCGACCAGCACCCGGCCGCGCCGCTCCCAACGGCCGCTATCACATCCATCAAGTCCAAGCCGGATTTATGGGCGTAGAGGAGGCATTCCACAACGCCTATCATCGTGGAAGCGATTAGGATTTGATTGCAAAGCTTGGTGCTTTGGCCCGACCCGGCGGGCCCCATATATCTGATGCTCTTCCCCATGAGCTGGAAAAGGGGCTTGACGCGCTCCGCGATATCCCTATCCCCCCCGATCATTATGGAAAGGGTCGCCTCCTTGGCCCCGATATCGCCGCCCGATACCGGCGCATCCAGGGCGTGGGCGCCGATGGCCCTCGCCTTGGAGTATATCTCGGCGGCCAAGGAGGGTTGGCTGGTGCTCATATCGATCATTATCGAGCCCTCCTTGGCCCCGGCCAAGATGCCGTTAGGGCCCAAATATACCTCCCTAACGTCCTCGGGATAGCCCACCATCGTGAAGATCACATCGGCCTCCTCGGCCACCTCCCTTGGGCTCCCGGCCCATTTGGCGCCCCTCGCGATCAACTCCTCCGCCTTCGCCTTGGTCCTGTTATGGACGATGACCCGATAACCGGCCCTTAGGATGTGGCCGCACATCGGCTTGCCCATCACCCCGGTCCCTATCCAACCCACCTTGGTCCTATCCGGGGAAATGGCCTCCGGGCTCAAACCACCCATCACCATCCGATGCCATCGCATCCGCCGATCATGGATCGCCGGCGGTTAAATAGGCATCGGGGGCGCTGGGCATCGATCCGCTAGGCCTTGGGCCGAAACCTCTCGGCCGCCCTCTCAAGGGCCTCGAGGGCCGGGAGGGATCCGCCCGAGAGGAGCTTGAGCAGCGCCCCGCCGCCGGTGCTCACGTGGGAGAATTTATCCGATATCCCCAGCTCTTGGGCCAGGGCGGCCAAGTGGCCACCGCCGATCACCTTGAAGGCCTTGGAGTTGGCGATCGCCTCCAATACGGCCTTGGTGCCCAGCGCGAAGCCCTCCTCCTCGAAGACCCCCATCGGGCCGTTCGCCACGATCGTCCCGGCCCCGCTTATGATGGAGCGATACTCCTCGATCGTCGCCATCCCCAGGTCCATCGAGGAATCGAACTCGCGCATCCTTTCGATCGGCACCTCGGCCCTTCCCCCATCGCGCTTCACGGCGACATCCCTCGGCATCGCGATCCTATCCCCCCATTTCCCAACGAGCCCCTTCGCCATCTCCACGAGGGCCGCCCTCTTGGAAAGGGCCGCCTCATCCCCATTTCCGAGCGCGAAGCCCGCCGCCCTTAAGAAGACCTTCGCGACAATTCCCCCCACCAGGACCTTATCCGCATATCCGCGCTCGAGCGCGCTCCTCACGACCGGGACCTTGTCCTCCACCTTGGCCCCGCCGATGAGGAAGACGCAGGGCCTCCTCGGGGATTCGGTTATCGCCTCCAAGGCCCCCAACTCCCTCTCCATCAGCTTCCCGGCCGCCGAGGGCAACACCTCCGGGAAGCCCACCATGGAGGCGCTGGCCCTATGGGCCGTCGCGAAGGCATCGTTGACGTAGGCGTCGAGGAGCGGGGCCAGGTTCCTGACCAAGTGGGTCTTGGCGAGAACCTCGGGCGGGGCATCCAGGACCTCCTCGGAGGCGAACCTCAGGTTCTCCAAGAGGAGTATATCGCCCGCCTTCAACTCCCCTATGGCCCTCCTGGCCAAGGGGCCGAATATATCCTCGACGAACTCGACGCGCCTCCCGATGGTATCCTCCATCAGCTCCGCGTGGGCCCTAAGGGATGTGAAATCCTCGTCGCCGGGCCTGCCCTGATGAGCCCCGATGACGACCCTCGATCCCGAGAGGGCTTCCAAAGTCCCCTTGATCGCTTTGATCCTGGTATCGTCGAGGAGGCGGCCGGTCTTGGGATCGATCGGCGAATTTATATCGACCCTGAGGAAAACGGCCTTATCCCCCAGGTCGAGGTCCTCGATCCTCAAATATCGCCCCAAAGGGCATCGCCACCGCCCTTGGGATTTCGGCCATCCATTTAAAAAGCCAATGGCCCGGGCGCGGAGCCCGCCGCTCTCCATTAAACTTTTTTACCGCTTCATCGCTGAGGCAACATGCCGAGGTGGCTCAGCTGCGGTCAGAGCCCGAAAGGGCCAAAGCGCTGGACTCATAAGGGATTGAGCCCCTCTGGGCGATCCAGAGGTCGCGGGTTCGACAGCCAAAAAGCCGGGAATCCCGCCCTCGGCACCTCATCTCTCCAAGACCTCCACGGTGCCATCGGCCCTTCCGACGTAGACCCTTCGGGCCATGCCGGCGAATATCCCGGTTTCCACAACGCCCGGTATGGATTTCAGCTCGGCCTCGAGGCGCTTGGGGTCGGCTATCGGGCCGAAGTCGGCATCGAGGATCAAGCCCCCATTATCGGTGACCACGGGCCCGACCTTTCCGGTCCCAAACCTCAGGCTCGGCTTACCCCCGATCCTCTTGACCTCCCTGATGGCCAACGGCAGGGCGAAGGGGAGGACCTCGATCGGTATCGGTTGGCCGATCCCCAGCCGATCGGAGAGCTTGCCCTCATCGACGACTACGACGAGCTCCGAGGCGAAGGCATCTATTATCTTCTCCCTCGTTAGGGCCCCGCCTCCCCCCTTCACGAGGTTCAGCTCCCGATCCACCTGATCCGCGCCATCTATGGCCAAATCGATCCCATCGACCCCCATGAAGTCCACGATCCTCAGCCCCTTCTCGATGGCCAAGAGCTGGATTTGATACGAGGACGGCACGAATTCGGCCCTTAGCCCCTCCCCCTCGGCCCTCTTGGCCAACGCCTCAACGACCAGCGCCATCGTGCTGCCGCTGCCGAGGCCGACGACTTGGCCGCTCCGGACCAAGGCCGAGGCCCTCTCCGCGGCCGCCCTCTTGGCGGCCTCGAGCCGATCCGCCCTCAACCCTCCGCCCCCAGCCTCTCCAGCCGCTCCAGGGCCGAGAGGACCTCCTTATTTATGGCCTCGAGCTCCTTCTCGAGCTCCCCGCCCCTCCTATCGAGGTCCTTGATCAGGGCCCTCACCTTGCCCTCGTAATCCTCCGGCCTCGGGGCCTCGAAATCCAGCTCGGCCTTGGTCCCGAGCTCCAAGGACCTCCTCAGCTCCGCTATCTTGGAATCTATCTCCGCGATCCTCGCCTCCAGGAACTCCCTCAGCCTCCCCTTCGCCTCCTCCAGCTCCAGGATCTTGAGCTCCACCTCCTTCGGGTATATGGCCTCGTCCAAGGCCCTAAGCTCCTCCTCGTAACGCTTAAGGAGATCCCTCAGCTCCGGGCCCCCCATCCCCTTGGCAACGGCATCCCGAAGGGCATCGACCGCGAAGGAGGCTATCTGCCTCCTGAGCATCGGCAGGGCCAATTCCCGCTTCAATTCATCCAGGGTGGGGGCCGGGCCGGATGGCCCCTTCGCCGGGCCCTCGAGCCGGATGCGATCCTCCTTATCCCTTCGCTTGAAGATCGATGAGAGCCCCTCCGATAATAGGCCGCATATGGCGATCATCGGTTGGAACGATAGGGGATCCAAGCCCTTCACCGGGATCCCTTTCGCCCATCGATCCCCTTGAATCGTATTAAAGGTTCCCGATGGCCGGATTTATGCCATTTAAGCGGGTTTTGCGCAATTCCCGAGGCCCCCAGGCCGCGCGGTAGCCCCTTGCGCATCACCCTCGGCGGCCGGCCCTTTACCGGCATCGAAGCCCTTTTATAGGCTGCGGAGGCCACAATCCGCCGGAACCCCCGATGTCGTTGTCAGAGGGGCTTGCAAAGGAGCTCGAAAGGGATCCTAAGGCCAGGAAAAGGATAGCCGAGCTATTGGCCACGGACCCAGACGTTAGGCTGGCGATTATAAACGCGATCATGGCCGATGTTGCGACGAAGAGGGATTTGGCCGAGCTCAGGGCCGAATTGAGGGCCGACATGGAACGCCTCAGGGCCGAGGTGATGAGCGAGATCGGTGGCATCAGATCCGAGCTTAGAGGCGAGATAGGGCAGCTCAGGGCCGAGGTGATGGGGGAGATCCATGCGCTCAGATCCGAGATGGGCCAGCTTAGATCCGAGATAGGCCAATTGAGGGCCGAGATGAGATCCGAGCTAGGCCAATTGAGATCCGAGATGGGCCAATTGAGGGCGGAGGCATCGAGCAACTTCAGATGGACTATAGGTACGATCCTGATCGTATGGGGCGCGACAGTGATCCCGATCCTCTTGAGGCTCATAGGGGCGATCTGATCGCTCGAGCCCTTCGAGGGCCGATTCGCATCCATCGA
>CALIRQ010000018.1 GCA_938042195.1 uncultured archaeon | reverse complement strand
TCGAAGGAAGGCCTTTGACATCCCCCCAAAGTGGGGAAGAGGGAAACTGCTTATGTATAGTACTTTCAATCCTTATTTCAACATCCCAAAAGCCTCGGAGATTATTATCCTTTGCTCGGCTCATCCAGAACGACCGGATTTGGCCATTTGAGGCGAATCGGCTTAAATCCCTTTAAAAGCAAAGTACGAAACAATTACCAGATACGAATGAGGATATGCGTGTTCGTCGGGACCCGGCCCGAGATAATAAAGATGGCTCCTTTGATCAAGAGGGCGAGGCGGCGAAGGGATCTGGAGCTATCGCTCGTGCATACCGGGCAACATTACGATTGGGATATGTCCAAGCGCTTCCTGCAGGAGCTCGGCTTGCCGGATCCCGATGCCTTCTTGGGGGTTGGGAGCGCGACCCATGCCATCCAAACGGCTAGGGTCATGGAAAGATCTGAAGCGTATCTGGTCAAGGAGAGGCCGGATCTGGCGCTCGTGGAAGGCGATACCAACTCGGCCATGGGGGCGGCGCTGGCAGCGGCTAAGCTGAAGATACCGGTGGGCCACGTCGAAGCGGGTTGCAGATCCTTCGATCCCTCGATGCCGGAGGAGATCAATAGGACCATCATGGCCGATTGCGCATCCATGAACTTCGCCCCCACTAGGGATGCGTTCCTGAACCTCCTCAGGGAGGGCATCCCCTTGGATAGGATATGGCTCACGGGGCACCCCATCGTGGAGCTGGTCGAGGAGATGAAGCCGAGGATTGGGGAATCGGATGCGCTCGAGCGCCTCGGGCTTAGGGATGGGGATTATGCCCTCCTAACGATCCATAGGGAGGAGAACGTCGAGGATCGGGCTAGGCTCGAGGGGATATTGAGGGCAGCGTCAGATATCGGGAGGGCCGTGGCCTTCCCGATCCATCCCAGGACCAAGAGGAGCATCGAGAGGTTCGGCCTCCACGGCCTCCTCGACCGCCTCCTATGGACCGATCCGCTTCCTTACATCGATACGTTGGCCTTGGTCAAGAACGCCAGGTTCGTGATGACCGATTCAGGTGGATTGCAACAGGAATCGTTCCTCCTAGGGACGCCATGCATAACCCTTAGGAAGAGCACGGAATGGGTGGAAACGGTTCGTTGCGGCGCTAACCTCCTGGCCGGGCCCGAGCCCCGAAGGATCCTCGATGCCGTTCGAAGGATCGAGGAGGGCTTGGAATCCATAAAGGGGCGGATATCGGGCATTAGGCCCTACGGCGATGGCAACGCATCCTATAGGATAATCGATGCGGCCATGGATTGGCTCGCATCGCCCAAGGCCCATCCCCTTTCGGATCAATCGAACTTCGGCCTACCGATGCTCAAAGGGGTGAAGTCCAAGGGCAAGATCCCGCCCTTTGCAGGGCTCGCCTTCGATCCAGAGGGGAGGCCATTGATCCCATCGGACATCGAAGAGGGGTTGGAGATATTCTCCATAGTCCACGCCCCAGAGTCGGCCCTGTGGGAAAGACCCGGCTGCGATAGCGATCCAGAACCTTAATGGGGCTATTGCAGATGAGGAGGGGGCAGCGGTTTCGCATGAGGGGCGAAGGGGATTGAGCCATTTCCCTTTGCTCGCCCTCATATTCCTCATCCCAAGGATTGCCCTGCTATCCCATGCCCCGAAGGGCGTCGACGTCTTCTTCCACCTGCTCGCGGCCAAGAAGTTCGAGAAGGGCTTCCCGAAGAGGCTCGACGCCTTCATCGTAGGGGACGATTATGTTTATCCCCCGCTCTTCCACTTCCTATTGTCCCTGATCCCCGAGGGATTCAGGGAGAAGGCTCCGCTCCTGCTCGGGATCGCATCCGAGCTCGGATCCATGGCCCTTTTATACGCCGTTTCATCGGCCCTCTTCGGCGAGGCCGTCGCCTCCATATCGGCCCTCATATATTCCCTCGCCCCGATAAACTACATGGAGTCGATCTGGCAGTCGCCCAGGCCCTTGGGGATCTTCCTCTATAACCTCTCGATGGCCCTGCTGCTCTTGGCCCCACCGCCGGCGCGCCCCCTCGCCGCCCCCTCGATAGCGCTCCTTTTGCTATCCCATAAGCTCTCGGCCCAAGCCCTGTGGTTCTCATCAGCCCTCCTGCTGCCCCTCTTGGCCGGAGGCGAGCCGCCCGCGGTCGTTTGGATCCCGCTGGGCTTCGCCTTTGCCTTGGCCATTTCGAAGGGCTTCTACCTCAAGGCCCTCAGGGACCACTTGAGGTTCATCCGCTTCCATCTAAAGTACGGGGAAATGGGGCTGGGTAGAAAGAGGCCGAGGAACCCCTTGGACCTGGCGAGGCTCAACCCCTTCGCCGCCATCCCATTCCTAGGCCTTTTGGCCCATCCCGGGCTCTTGGGCGACCCGCTCCTTTGGTGGCTCGCCGCCGCCTTGGCGCTCTTCTTAGCTTGGATATGGGGCGATGGGCATCGGTATCTGGCCTTCGCCTCCTTCCCCGCGTCGATCCTCGCGGCCCGGCTCCTATTCTCGCAATCGTTGCCGATCCTGATCGCCGCCCCGCTGGCCTTCGCCCTCTCCGCCCGCAAGATCTATTGGATCGCGCGCTCCTTCGCCGATTGGCCCTCATACTCGCCCCTGAGGGCCTTGGGGATCCCGAGGTCCTCGAGGGCCTTCGCTCCCGATGCGCTGAACTACGCCCTCCCGTATTATGCGGGTTGCAAGGCCCTCTGCGGCTACGGGAGCGAGGCGCTGTACTTCTGGCGGGGGAGGCTATATCCGCTCACCAAGGATCGCTTGCGATCCGTCTCGGATGAATACGGCCTGACGCATGTGCTGATCCCGAAGGGCGAGGCCGATGAGGTCCCGGAGGGCTTCATACTGAGGGCGGAGGTCCTGGGCCATTTGCTCTTCGAGAGGGCCAAGCCCATCGGATGACGAGGGTTTTGGGAAGCCAGCTCGCCGCGGGGCCGTATGATTTTTTAAAAAAAAAGAGGGAGGGTTACGGATCGCGCTACCTCTTGGACCACGCCGGCGCCGGCCAAACGGCTTCGATCGTGGCGTACTCGGTCGGCCAGACGATCCTGAACTTTCCGCCCCTTATCTGCGCCACGCAGATGGCCGTATGGGGGTTCTGCCCCTCCGACGTCAAATCTATCTTGCTATATGGGAGCACCACATTGACCTCCTTCGATGGCAGGCTTATGACGAGGGAGGCGAGGCTGCCCCTCACCTTCTCCGGGTCCAGGGAGCCCGCCTTCTCGATCGCATAATATAGGACCCAAGTCGAGGAATAGCAATCGGCCGGTATGCCCGTCATCTCATCGCCCGCCTTCTTCTTGAACTCATCGTTTATCCATGCGAAATCCTTCATCTTCGGGGAGGTCAACAGGTCCGCTTGCCACTCGGTTTGCGTGAAGACGTACTCGGAATCCTTGCCCAATCCGGCTATGAAATCGCCATGGGATTGGCCGGCGGCCCCAATGCCAACGTAGGCCTTGGGGTGCCAATCCAAGGTCTTCATGGTCCTCACGAAGAGGAGGGCATCGCTGAGGTAGGCGACGTGAAGGAGCACCTCGGGGTTTGCGGATTTGAGCTTTGCCACCAGCGGCGTCAGATCGGCCGCCGCGAGGGGATAGCTCTCCTCTATGACGACCTTATAGTCGGGGGCCATCTTGGCCAGATAATCCCTGAACCCCACCGCCGTCGATTTCCCGAACTCATCGTCCTCGTATATCAGGCCTATGGTCTTGAAGTTCGTGCCATATTTCTTGTTCATATCAATAAGGAATTGAACAGCATCCCTCCCGTACCAAGAGGCTTTGCCGTGGATCCTGAATACATATTTGTAGCCTTGCTCCGTTATTTTGTCGGATATGGCATCCGCGACCATGAACGGCATCTTATATTTTTCGGCGACCCCGGCCACGGGCAGCGTGACGGCGCTTTGATAGCAGCCCGTTAAGACGTGGACCTTCTCCACGTTGATGAGCCTCTCGGCCTCGGCCATCCCGGTTTCTGGCTTGCCGGCCGTATCCGCTATTATCGGAACCAGCTTGGCGCCCCCTAGGGACTTAACGCCCCCGGCCCTGTTAATGTGCTCTATGGCCAGCTCTATGGCATGCCTAGCCCACCAACCCTCCTTGCTCGCCGGTCCCGTGAGGGGCAATAGGACGCCCACCTTCACGGCCTCTATCTTCGGCGCGGGTTTGAAGTAGGCTTGATATGCAAAATACCCCGCTATGATGACGATGAGGATTAATACGGCCAAAGCTATCGCTATTGTCTTTTTCTTGGTGGCGTTCATCAAACCACCAAGGTTTGATTTTGTAATGGTTCCTTAAAAGCTTTTGGCATCTTCATCAACCCGTTGGGCCGGGCCTCCGCCGCCCATTCCAAGGCCCCTTCGTCGCATGCCGCAGCGCCCAACCGGATGGGGGCCGAAATCGGAACTCAGGGATGCGAGGGCTTGGAAGGCTTATATGCGGCTTTTGAGAGCCTAAAATTGGCCGATGGAAGAGCGCTGGGTGCCATAACGAAATGTTGGAGGGGATCGGAATCACCAAGTACTTCGGTGGTTTGGCGGCTTTGAAGGAAGTCGATTTCTCCTTAAAGGAGGGGGAAATACTTGGCCTAATAGGACCGAACGGCGCGGGGAAGAGCACGCTCTTCAACATCATAAATGGCTTCATTCGCCCGACATCTGGCGTCGTGCGATTCGGGGGCATCGAGTTGACTAGGCTCAAACCCCATCAGATATGCATGCTTGGGATCGGGAGGACGTTCCAAATGGTTAAGCCATTTCTGGATTGCACGGCCTTGGAGAACGTGATGATGGGTGCGATCTTCGGAAAGGGCAATGGCATCGATTTAAAGGAGGCGAGGGACCTCGCGCTCCAATGCCTAGACCTCGTGGGCCTCATGAATAAGAAGGAGGTGCTGGCTAGGAACCTAAACATAGTGGAGAGGAAATTCGTTGAAATCGCCAGGGCCTTGGCAACTAGGCCGAAGATAGTCCTTTTGGATGAGCCCTTGGCAGGATTGAACCCAATGGAGATAATGGACGCTTGCAAATTGGTGAAGAGGATAAGGGATGAGTTCAACGTGACCGTTTTCTGGGTTGAACACGTCATGAGGGCCATTATGGGAACCGCTGAGAGGGTGATCGTTTTGCATTACGGCGAGAAGATAGCCGAGGGGAAGCCCTCTGAAATCTCAAGGGACAGGAGGGTAGTGGAGGCCTACCTGGGCGAGGAGGCCATGCCCGGGTGATCCCCTTGTTAGAAATAAGGGATTTGGAGGTCGGTTATGGGGAGCTAACGATCCTCAAGGGCATAAGCTTCCAGGCCAAGGATGGCGAGCTAATCGCGATGATAGGGGCGAATGGGGCGGGCAAGACGACCTTGCTAAAAACCATAGCCGGCCTCATCGCGCCGAGGAGGGGGGAGATCGTTTATGATGGCGAAAGGATCGACTCCCTCCCCCCGCATAAGAGGGTGGGCATGGGCATAGTCTACGTGCCGGAGGGGAAACGGCCCTTCCCATATCTCACAGTAAAGGAGAACTTGGAGCTTGGGGCCTTCAATCCAAGGGCTAGGGATGAGCTATTGAGGAAACTCGAGTACGTCTATGGGCTCTTCCCGATCCTCAAGGATCGGAGAGATCAATTGGCGATCACGCTGAGCGGGGGCGAGCAACAAATGCTCGCCATAGCGAGGGGCCTTATGTCAAACCCAAAGCTCCTGATGTTAGACGAACCATCGTTCGGCTTGGCCCCAAAGATCGTGACCAGCATATTCGATGTTATCCATAAACTCCATAGGGAATTGGAGTTGACGGTGATCCTAGTGGAGCAAAACGCCAGGCGCGCTTTGGAGATGGCGGATAGGGCATACGTTTTGGAAACCGGGCGGATCGTTCTCGAGGGGGCCGGCAGGGAGCTTTTGCAGGATGATAGGGTGAGGAGGGCCTATTTGGGGATTTGAATCATCTCGTTCCGCTTCGAAAGCCCGCGATGGCCCTCATCAGATAATAATATACGCCTCCCGGCATGAATCTGACCACGAGTATTATCAAGATGCCGTAGATGATGAGGTGGGCGCCCGCGTATCCCCCTCCCAAGAGGGCCAAAATCGCCTGCCTCAATGAGAGCAGAATTATCGCGCCGATCACGGGTCCTATGAATGCCCCCGTCCCGCCCACGAGCGCGACTATCAATATCTCCTCGGACCTCTCAACCGTGAGTATTATATCCGGCCTTATATAGCCGGTGAGTTGCGCGAAAAAGGTCCCGCCTATGGCCGTGAAGAACGCGCTCATCAAAAGGGCCATCATCTTATATCTGAACGGATAAATCCCTATGGAGGCGGCAGCCTCCTCTTCCCCCCTCACCGCCCTTAGGGCCATGCCGAGCTTCGAATTTTCGATCGCATGCGAAACGGCTGAGAGAATGAGGAGCATCGCGAGGGCTATGAGGGACCAATGAAATATGTCATCGAATTGAAAGAGCAGCGGGGATCTGGTGATTGGGAGCAGGAGCCCGAGGGCGCCCCCCGTTAAAAAATCCAACTTGAGCGCGAGCAGCCTAACGATCTCCGCCACCGCTATGGTGGCCAATGCGAAATATACCCCCCTGAGCCGAAGCGTGGGGTAGCCGACAACCAAGGCCAAGAGGATCGCAGCGGCCCCGCCGGCGAACATGCCGATCCAAGGGCTTATGCCGTAGTTAAGGAACAGGATGGTTGAGGTATAAGCGCCCATCCCGAGGAAAGCGGCGTGCCCGAAGGAGAGGAGGCCGGCGTAGCCCCAAACGATGTTCCAGCATTGCGCCAGATAGGCCCAAAAGAATATGAGGGTTATCACATAGACCACGTAGGTCTGGCCGGCGAGCCTGAATAGGAGGGGTATCGCCAACCCCGGAGCGGCCATCAACGCCAATTTCTTCAGCAAAGCGGACCCCATCCGGATCACCGTCCCCTCAGGCCCTCCTGCCCATCAGGCCCCTGGGCCTGAGGTATAATATCAAGAGGAAGACCGCATAGACCAATATATAGCCATAGGCCGCGCCGAGCGCCAAGCTGCCCAAGCCCTCCAAAACGCCCACTATCAGCCCAGCTATGAGGAGTCCCTTGAAGCTGCCCAAGCCCCCCAATACCACTATCACGAAGCATATCAGGCTCCAAGTCAGGCCGACGTAGGGGTAAACGTAATAAAAGGTTCCGATCAAGGTGCCCGCGACCCCTGTCGAAACCCCGGCTAGGATCAAGGTGAGCGTCCTCGTCCTTACGACATCTATGCCCACGAGCCCCGCCACCTCCGGATCGCCTATGAGATCCGACGTCGCCAGAATGGCCTTGCCTATTAGGGCCCTCTTGAAGAATAGGTAGATGAATGTTATCGCTGAGATCGAGATCGCGAACGCCATTAGGTGCGCCAAGGACAATCTCACCGGTCCTATGCCCAAAGCGGTTTCCACATACCAATTGGGGGTATTCCGGGGGGTGGATTTCCAAAGGGCTTGAGTTACTCCTATCATTATGGACGAAAGCCCCAAGGTGGATAGGATCGTGGCGGTCGCCCCGCCCTTCAGCACCGGTTCCACGAGATGCCTCTGCGATAAAAATCCAATAAGGCCCCCAAACGCGATGTTGACCGGTATCGCAAAGTATGGATCGAGGCCGAAGAGCACCGTAAGCCAATAGGTCGAATACATCGAGATCATGATCCATTCCCCATGCGCGAAGTTTATGACGTGCATTATGCCCCAAGCCAGCCCAAGGCCCAAGGAGGCGAGCGCATATGCGCCCCCCAATATCAAGCCGAAGATCAGGATCTGGGGAAGGGCCTCCAGCATCGCGTTTCGACATTTTAATGGCGGGATCGGATATAAAAGTTTGTAGAGCTTAACGGAAGGCCGTCAACTTGGTTTGAGGGCCGGGGTTCTCGCCAGCGAAGCACCGCTTAACCCGCGGGATCGTTGAGGCGACAAAAGCTTTTTATCTCATGAGACCATGATCCACAATGGTGTCATCCTAATTGGATGGGGAAGAATACTTCATCCCCACAGTCAAGAGGATGTTTAAGGACCCGATGATCGCCGCGGAGGGGGAGGGCGCTATTGTTAGGGATTCTGAGGGAAGAGAATACATAGACCTAATGTCCGAGCATGGGGTCAATTTCATCGGGCATAGGAACTCGGAGGTCGTGAGGGCCATAAAGGATCAGGCGGATAAGCTCATCTTCATGTCGACCGACATAGCGACCGCCCCGGCCTTGGAATTGGCCAAAAAATTGGCCGAGATCGCCAAGCCCTTGGATCGCTGCTATTTCCTGAACGCGGGCGCCGAGGCGGTGGAATGCGCCCTATATTTGGCGAGGAAGCATAAGGCCCGTTATGAGATAATGGGGCTCTACGGGGCCTTCCACGGCAGGACCTACGGTGCCAGGAGCCTTGTCGGATGGTCTGGATATAAGAAGGGCATGGGGCCCTATCTGCCCGGCGTGCTGCTGCTCCCGTCCTATTATTGTTACCGATGCAGCCTCGGCCTCGAGTACCCGAATTGCGGCCTTCAATGCGCGAAGATGCTGGAGGACGCGATCAAATACCAGAGCTCCGGGGATATAGCGGCCTTCATAGCGGAGCCGATCCAGGGAACGGCTGGCAACATACCGGCTCCGGATGGGTACTTCAAGGAGGTGAAGAGGATACTGGATGCGAACGATATACTCTTCATAGACGACGAGGTCTTCACGGGCTTCGGGAGGACCGGGAGGATATTCTGCATAGAGCATCACGGCGTGCAGCCAGACATAATCACCTGCGGGAAGGCGATGGGCGGCGGGATGCCGATATCTGCCGTCCTGACGAGCGAGAGCGTTGCGAAGGCCTTCGCGGTCGACGCCATGATGTATTTCACCACCTTCGGAAGCCATCCGATCTCTTGCGCCGCGGCCCTTGCATCGATAAACGTGATATTGAGGAATAGGCTACACGAGCGGGCGGCGAGGCTTGGGGAGTACTTCATGAAGCGCCTGAAGGAATTGGCCGGGAAGCACGAGCTGATAGGCGATGTCAGGGGCAAGGGGCTAATGATCGGCGTGGAGTTGGTGAAGGATCGTAGGACGAAGGAGCCCGCGAGGGAGGAATCGAGGAGGCTTAGGGAGGAGTGCAGGAGGAGGGGCGCGATAGTCCCGGCGGGCCAGGGGTGGCTCGGGAACGTCATAAGGATGTACCCGCCGGCGGTCATTACAGAGGAGCAAATAGATAAGTCAATCGAGATATTGGAAGAATCCTTTAAGGCGATATCCTAAAGGCCCTGGGCGCGCCCCTCTATTACCGCCCTTCGCGGGGCTCCATTTCATAAGGGATGCATATGAAAGTGTTGGTGACTGGGGGATTCGGCTTCATAGGTTGGCACATTTCCCAGGAGCTCTCCTCTAGGGGAGATGAGGTCGCCGCGTTCTCCAGAAACCCCCCTTCTGATATGGGCATCGGGATCAAGGCCATTAGGGGCGACGTTTCCCACCTCTCGGATATAATCGGCGCCCTCAAGAGGTCCGGCGCGGAGCTCATCGTCCACTCCGCCGCCCTTTTGACCTCTGAATCCCAAAGGAACCCAGTGCTTTCATTCGATGTGAACGTGAAGGGGACCCTGAACGTGCTGGAGGCCGCGAGGTTGATGGACCTCCATCGGGTAATTTTCATCAGCTCGACGGCCGTCTACGGAATCACGAGGGAAGGGGAGCTCGTGGGAGAGGATTATCCGAAGAACCCGATAACGCTCTACGGGGCCCAAAAATTGTTCGGCGAGCATTTGGGCGAAAATTATCGGAGCACATATGGGCTATCGTTCGTAGCCCTCAGGCTCCCGATCGTTTACGGGCCCGGTCAGAGCCAGAGGGGCTTCAGCGCCTTCAAGGAGATCGTCGAGAAGCCCCTGCTTGGGGAAAGGGCGGTCGTGAAGGTGGGCGGGGATCAAAAGTACGACGCCGTATACGTCAAGGATGTGGCCAAATCCGTGTGGCTGGCCTCCCGGGCGAAGAACTTGCGCCATTCGGCCTTCAACATAGGCGCGGGCAATCAATGCACCCTATGGGATTTGGCGGAGATCGTTAAGAGGTACGCTCCGAATGCCATTATCGAGATCGGGCCGGGCTTCGATGTCGCCGAGCCCATAAGGGGACCCTTGGATTTGAGGAGGGCTAGGGAGGAGCTCGGATATAGCCCGGCCTACGATCTGGAGGAAGGCGTCAAGGACTACATCGAAACGATTTCAGGGAAGCGGGGCTATTAATTCCCCGATGCGCAACCCCTCAACCGGATCTGGCGGATTCCGTTCACATAGATCGTTTGAAGCCTTCGCGAGCTTTCCAATCCTTTAAACCGATGGGCCAAAACGGGGATCCTCGTTTACGATGAGCCCGGCATCGCTGAGGGGGCCTCAGCCGGATCATTTTACTTATTAGCGATCGTTGCCGCCATCTATATGGGGCCCTAAGATAATATCGCTCGAAGAGGCCGAGGTCCTTAAAGAGAGGGCCGAGGCCTTCCTAAGGAACGCCGAAGGGCTGGCGGGAGAGGGGATCCATGATCTGGCCGCCTTCAACATAGGGCAGTATTGCCAGCTCCTCTTGAAGCATAAGCTCCTCATCAAGACCGGCACATACCCTAGGACGCATTCGATGATGAGGCTGCTCCGCGAGCTCTCCGCGATCTCCCCAGCCCTTCGGCCCCTGCTCGAGGATGCCGATAACGTTCTATACCTGACCAAAATTGAGGACGCGTATATAGGATCGAGATATCTTCCAAGGCGCTATGAGGAAAGCGAGGTCAGGGGCATGCTCAGGTTCGCCAAGGAGGTATTTAGGGGCCTTGTCGGGGGGATTTGAAGCGTATTTGGAATCGGGCAGGAGGGCGCTGGAGCAGCTCGGGAGATATAGGGAGATAGCCAAGGCGGTCAAGGGCATCGTGGAGGGCCATTGGAGCGATGCCAAGGTCTACGCGTTCGGATCGGCCCTCGAGGGCAGATATACGGCCGCTAGCGATATAGACATACTTGTGGTCGTCGATGGCGTGGATAGGGAGGAGGCCCAAAGGGTCAAGGCCGAGGTATACGGGGCGGTGGATGCGCCGATAGAGCTCCACGTGGCATCAAGCGATGAGTTCGAGCGCTGGCACAGGAGGTTCATAGGCGAGCTGGAGGAAATCGGCTGACCCCATTCGCCGCGCGGCGGGATCTGGGATATCGAGGCCGTCCGATCATCGATGCTGCGCCGGGCAGGGCACGACGAGGACCGGTATGCCCGAATACCTGATGACCCCCTCGGCCGTGCTCCCGAGCAGGGATCGGGACCCATGGGACCCCTTCGTCCCCATTACGATCGCATCGGCCCCGACCCTCCTCGAGGCCCTCACGATCTCGTTGAACGGTATGCCCCTCTCCATATGGGCGACGAGCCTCACGCCCAGCTCGGCCCCAGCCTTAGATGCCTCGGAGAGGATCGCCTCGCCCTCCTCCTCGAGCCTTCGCCCCTCCTCGCGGGCCTCCTCATGGCGGCCCTGGCCCTCCAAGGCCCATATGGCGGCCTCGTTCACGACGTATACGGCGTGGACCTCGGAACCGTAGTCCTTGGCGATCGCGAAGGCGTACCTCATGGCGGACTTCGAGCAATCCGATCCGTCCAAAGGCAATAGGATCCTCCTGAACCCAACTCGCGCCGATCGTTCCGATGGGCTGGACGGGGCGACCAATCCAATGCACCCAACGCCCTTCATGCGAACTAGGATTTAAAGCCTTTCAGGGAGGACGAATGGATGGGGCCGCCCGTTTCATCGCTCATCGCAGCTCCCTCCTATATATCCATTCACCCTTCTCGCGATCATGCCCGATCCTCATGAACCCGATCTTTTCATGGAATTTCATGGAGGCCGCATTGAAATCGTAGATCTCCGCTATCAAATGATCAACCCCCAATCCCTTAACGTACTCGGCTATGAGGTTGAAGGCCTCTGTCGCATATCCCCTATTCCGAAACGATCTCTCGGCTATCATGATCCCGAATTTTGCATCCCCGCCCCTCAAATCAACGCTGATATCCCCGATCGGCTTGCCGGACTTTTTATCGACTATTATATACTCGATGAACTTATCGTCGTCGGTCCATCTCCTATGGCGATCGAATACCCCCTCCAGGGATAGGCTCTCCTCCCCAGCCATTTTCAAAATCTCGGGATCACTTAACCATCTGAGGTAATCCCCCGCGTACTCCTTTTTGAACGCCGTGAGGATTATCCTTTCCCCCTCCAGATCGGGCAGGCCCCTCATTTCGAATACCTCTCCAATGCGCAGTCCATTATGCCCCTTATGAAATCGGGATAGCTCATCCCGGCGCAGCTCGCCATTTTGAATAGGCCGCCCTTGCGGCTTATATCGGGGTTGGCGTTGACATCGATGGCGTAAAGGTTGCCATCCCCATCCACCCTGAAATCCACCCTTCCATAATCCCTCATATTAAAAATTTTTGAAATCTTTAGGACGGCCTCCTTTATCCCCTCCTCCAGATCCCTCGATACCCTTGCCGGAATGGAGGGCACGCTTTGCTCATACTCCTCGCTATCCTCGTCCCACTTGGCCTCATAGGTGAGGATCCTTGGCTTATCGCTGTAATATTCTCCATACACGATTTCCTCAATGGGCAAAACCCTCCTTTGCTCGTTACCGATGAACCCGGCCGTTATTTCCCTTCCCTCTACGTACTGCTCCGCATAAGCCATCCCGTTCTTAATTTTCGCAAGCCTCTCCCTCATCTGGCCCACATCATATATAACGGAATCGAAGGATATGCGCAAGCTATCATGCTCCAAAAGGGATTTTAGGATCACGGGGTACTCCATGCGATCCAGATCCATCGAACGCCCTCCCTCGATTATATAAAACCTTGGGACCCGGATCCCATGATATAGCATTATCTGCTTGGACAAAGCCTTATTGTTCGTTACGCTCAACGAAAAGTGATTTGAGCCCGTATAGGGGATGCCCAACCAATCGAGGATCGCGGCTACGTGGGGCTCATATTCCCCTATGTTGCACATATTCAGTACGATATCCGGCCGCTCGCTCCTCAATTTGTCAATGAAATCCAAACGGCCATCGAAAAAAAACGTCGCAGCACTCCATCCCCAAGCCCGTGAGGCATCCAATGATATCGTTCTTCGTTTCGAGGGCGCTCGAGATTATGGGATCGGTTTTGGCTAAGATTTCATCCCCCTGATGCAACAGGGCCACTTTCATCTCATGACGCGCCCTTTTCCTTTATTTAGGGATTTAAGCTTTGCTAATTAATCGGATATTGACTGATAATTGTTTAAACAAATATAGGTATAGCCTTTTAGTTAGTTAAAGATTCATACATTCATGTATATAGAGCGGGCATCCGCAAAGGCTTTTAAATTCGGGCGGGGGATTGAAATCGCCGAATCGCCATCCGAAAATCCTCGCCGGGCCATGGCATCAATCCATCCTTATCTCCGTGCCCGCGTGATAATACTTCCCATCCACCAGCTTGACCCACTTCGGCTCTTTGGATGAAATCTTCGCCCCCAAGAAGACGGCCATCTGCAGCGCGCTATCGAACGTAAGGAAAATGGGTATATAGGGCAACAACCTCGCCTTGCCGACCTTCAACAATCCAAAGGCCAAGGCGGAGTATATGAGCAAAAGGGGCGCCGCGAAGGCCGAGCTGAAAATCGTCAACGATCCATGGAGGGCATCGTGCGCAAATATCGCGATGAAATAGATGAGGGATAGGAGCGCCACGGCTTGCATCGATAACGGAAGGGCTCCAAGCGCCTTATCCGCCCTCCCCCTGCCGCTCACGATCTTCCGGAGGCTGAAGGAGTACCACCTCCTCCGCTGGCGTATGTATTGGCGCACATCCTCGACCTCCTCCTGCCAAACGTTCGCATCGGCGGCGGCTATCTTCCATCCCTTCTCATAGAGCCTCAGGGTCATCTCGTAATCCTCTATCAGGCTATCCCCGTGGCTTCGACCGACGCTCTCCCAGGCCGATCTCCTCAAGGCGTAGTTGGCGCCGCAGAGGGGCTGGAAACCGCTGATCTCGACCTTCCCGGACTTTCCGAGGACGCATATATTATACCACCACTCGTCCTCTATGGCCCGGAGCTTCGTGAACAGGTTCTTATGGTAGTTGCCGCAATGGGTTACGCCCGCGACGGCCCCAACCCCTTGATCCTTGAACGGCTGCACGATCTTCCTCAACCAGCCCCTTTCGCAAACCCCGTCGGGGTCGGTCAGGGCGATTATCTCCCCCTTGGCAACGAACTCTATCGCCCGGTCCAGGACCGGGGCCTTCCTATCGTAAGCCCTCGAGGGCCTATAGTACTTGATCAGGCCCCTCCTTTCGTACTCGAGGCAGATATCGGCCGTTTCGTCGGTGGAGCCGTTATCGTAGATTATGACCTCGAACCTATCCCTTGGGTAATCCTGATCCAGAAAATTCCTTATCTTCCTCTCTATGACGTTCCCTGATTGCCACGCATAGGCCATCAAGCTCACCATTGGGAAGAACTCATCCCCATGCTCCGGCCTCCTCACGTTCCACACGGTGACCAAGTAGAAGAGGGAGGCGATCAGGAGGATGGAGCCCATCAGGATTTTGGGGATTTCTAGGATCGGGACCATACGCCCCCTTTATCGCCTCACGGAATTTAACGCTTTTCGATGAAGCCCATCCGATCCGATGCACG
>CALIRQ010000017.1 GCA_938042195.1 uncultured archaeon | reverse complement strand
GATCTTCTATGGCGGGCCCGTATAGGGGAAGTACCTGTGGTAGGGCTTGGACCTCGGGTATAGATCCAAGTTAGCTAGCTTCTGCATGGAGATCGCGTCCACCGGGCAGAGCTCGGCGCAGAGCCCGCATCCGGCGCACTTCTTCAGGTTCACCCTAGCCTTATTGTTCGGCGGAATCAGCTCCATGGCGAAGTGGAAGCAGGTGCGCTTGCATATGCCGCAACCCGTGCATTTGTCCTCGTTGACGACGGCGTAGATACCGGGGGCCCCCCTCTCCACCTTATCGGCGGCGACTATGTACGGCAGGGCTATGCCCTTCATATCCTTAAGGCTCGAATAGCCGTGCTCCTCCATGAATTTGGTCAGCATGGCCCTCCAGGCCTTCACTATGTCGTAGCCCTGTATCATCACCGCCGAGCAGCTCTGGACCACGTCGGCGCCGACCATTATGAACCTCACGACGTCCTGCCAATCGTAAACGCCCATGTTGCCCATTATTGGGACCTGGACCTTCCGCCTGCTCTTCGCGACCCATTTGAGCGAAAACCCTATCAGGTATGGACCGCCGAAGCCAGTTATCGAGCCGAACGGATAGGGCCTCGCCTTCTCTATGTCTATCCAGATCCCCGAGATCCTATGGGAGAGCGTCAGGCATGGGGCGCCAGCCTTCTCCAACTTTTCAGCCCATATGTCCACCTCGCCGACTTGGGAGGAGACCTTGGGGGAGAATGGTATCGCGAGCTTCCTCTTCCCCAGCCTCACAACATCCTCGCACATCTGCATTAGCTTCCATCCGAGCATCGGGCCCTCCTCCTTCGTCCCGGGCTCCCCCGCGTAGGGGCAGCCGAAGTTGAGCTCCACCATATCCGCCTTGGTCCCGTTTATGAGGTCCATGTACTTCTCCCAAGTTTCCATATCGCTCGCCATTATACTGGCTATGACGACCCCATTCTCCCCGACGAGCCTCTTCGCTTCGTTTACATCCTTCTCGTAGTCCTCGGGGCTGAGGTCCGATGCGTCCTCGATGCAGGTTATCGTATAGCTGCGAGGTATATGCTGCGGATAGCCGGGCTGATCCTTGAGCCAGAAGACCTTGAACCTCGGGCGCGCATAGACCCTGCTATGCTCGGCTGGGAATAAGGTCTTTAGGACGGCCCCTCCCCAGCCCGCATCTATCCCGACCTTGACGTTCTCCGCATGCATCGTCGGGGTCGCCGAGGAGAGGACGAAGGGGTTCGGGAAATGGATGCCGCAAATATCGGTCGAGATGTCCACGGACTTTGCCTCGGCCTCCTTCTTGCCGAAGGGCATATGGAATCACCTGCCTCCATTGGAGGGCATGAATATTTATGCCTTTTCCCCCTTCTCACGCGTTATTGCCGAAGCCAATTTTAATAAAGTTTATATTGTATTAAACCAATGGGCGCTAACCTCTTTGAACGCATTCGGGAATGTTCAAGGATCGCCTTCCGTTCCAATTCCCAAGCCGATTTCGGCGCGGAAACCCGGGGCCGAGGTGGGCGCTCGCCGTCCGCGCAATCGCCCCCAATCCAAGGCCAATAGGAGCGCGAAGAGGATCAAGCTAAGGGAATCGGTGATCGGTTCCGGGATGAACGCCATGAATGCGGAGGCCAAGAATGCGAGCCTTGTAGGCATCGGGATCGCCGTGAACGCATGGCCCATGAGTGCTATCGAAACGGAAATGATTATTATCATGGCCTTGACGAAATATAAGGCGATCTCCAATGGGAAACCCATCATTAACAATTGAGGGTGTTGAACGAAATAAAACGGGACTATGAAGCTCGGTATGGCGTATTTGAAAGCTTGCCATCCCACTTCGCTTGACTTACATCCCGCTATGCCAGCCGCCGTATAGGCGGCCAAGGCCACCGGGGGCGTTACCATGGATAGGACTGCGAAATAGAAGCCGAACATGTGGGCCGCCATCTGGGGAACCCCCATTCGGATCAGGGATGGTATCGCCAAAGCCGCGACCGTTATGTAAGCGGCCGTTGTCGGCATCCCCATGCCCAAGATCAGGCAGACGACCATCGTCAGGATGAGGAGCATCGGTAGGTTCCCCCCTGATGCCTCGATCATTATATTCGTCAACTTAAGCCCCAAGCCCGTCAATATCAATGCCCCAACTATTATCCCGGCTATGGCGCATGGGATCGCGACCTCCACAGAGGCCTTGGCGCCGTCGATGAGGGCCTCCGGGACCATTCGTAGGCCCTCAAGCCTCCTTCTCGCCAAGATGGGCAAAATGGAAACCGCGGCCGCCGAGATCACGCCAACGAACGCCGATAGGGTTTCGCTATATCCAGACGATAGGAGGTAAACCATTATGAAGAGGGGGCCCACCATATAGCTCCGGGCCAATAACGATCTTAAATCGGTCCGAATCCTCGAGCGCCCGAGGCCTAGCTTCACCGCCTCAACGTCGAGGACTATGTAAAGCGCTACGTAGTAAAGGATCGCGGGCAGGATCGCCGCCACGACGACGTCCCAATATCTAACCATCATTATCTGCGCCATGATGAAGGCCGCCGCGCCCATGACGGGCGGCATTATCTGGCCCCCGGTGGATGCCAAGGCCTCTATGGCGGCCGCCTGATGGCCCCTATAGCCGCTCCTCTTCATCATATTGATCGTTATCGGTCCATCGACGGCGACATTCGCGACAGCGCTCCCGCTTATCGTCCCGAAGAGGGAGCTAGCTATGACCGGGACCTTGCCCGGCCCTCCCCGGAACCTCCCGACGGCGGCGTTCGCGAGATCGAAATAGAAATCCCCGAGCCCCGTCTTCTGAAGGAAGGCGCCGAAGAGGATGAACATGAATACGAAGGTGGCCGAAACCCTGAGGGGGGTCCCGAAGATCCCCTCCTGCGTCAGGCACATGAACTCCATTAACTCGGCGTAGGAGATGGCCCTATGGCCCAAGAGTCCCGGGAGATATTGGCCGAATAGCGAAAAGAGGATTGCGGAGATTCCAAGTATCGGGAGGATCAGCCCGAGCGTGCGCCTCCCCGCCTCGAGGAGGAGGGCTATCGTGATCGCCCCGAAGGCGAAGTCTAGCGGGGCCACGGGGGAAAAGAACGGGATCCTCGTCGATATCCTCTCGAATTCCCATAGGAAATAGGCCCCGCAGATCACGGAGAGCGCGGATAACGAGAAGTCAAAGATCCGGGCGCATTTGCCCGGTATTCTCGATGTCGGCTTGAGTAGGAAGGCCAAGGCCATCGCCAAGTATAGATGGATCGGCAATATCTGAAGGTAATCGAGCGCCCTCGTATATCCGTAATACAGTTGGATCAGCGACCAAGAGATCGCAATAGCAGCGACCGCTGCGTTCCTTCCAAGAGGCGCCAATAGCCATCAAACTCCATTTCCTTTTCTTAATAAAGAAGAAAAAAGGGCTTTTGGACTACTTCATGTATCCCATTTCCTTATAATACCTCTCAGCCCCTGGATGGAGGGGTATGGGAACTCTCCAAGCGGTCTTTGGGTCGAAGACCTCGCTGGCCTTATACGCCGCGACCCAAACGTTCCTGTTATCACAAACTGCCTTCGTTATCGTATACGCCACCCATTCGGGCAGGTCCTTGGTCGTTATCAACATCGTATAGAACCCCAAGGCCGGGACGTCCTCCTCTATCCCCCTGAACTCCCCCTTTGGGATAGCGGATTTTATGTAGCCGTATTTGCTGCAAAGCTGATCCAAGATGTCCTCCCTTATCGGGAGGAACTTGAGGTTAACCGAGTTGGCCATCTCAGTCCATGTGGGGTGGCGAGGGGTGCACATTTGCCCGAAGGCGTCGGCCGATCCATCCCTCATCTTCTCCAAGGCAGCCGCGAAGCTCCCGAAGGAGACACTGCCTCCCCATGAGATTATGTCGTCGTAAGTTATCCCATAGGACTCCAAGACCTTCCTAGTCGTCCATTCGCCGCTGCTCCCCTTAGTCAGGACGGCCAGCCTCAGCGGATACTTCTTGGCCTTTATATCCTCGAAGCTCTTGATCCCCGTATCGGCCCTCACGGCGAAAGCGTACCAATAGGTATCCAAGCCGCCCGCCAGGGCCACGAGATTCGGTATTGACTTATTATACATCTCTATGCCCTTAATAGCCAACGTGCTCTCAACGGGGAACCCAAAGGCTATATCTGCCTTCCCCTCCCCCAATAGGAGCGGGTTTCCCAAGCCCCCGGTATAGGGCAGGACGTCCACCGTGGATCCCTCCGGCAGGGCCTTCCTCATGACCCCGGCCATGGCCTCGCCCATGATGTACCATCCGCTGCCCGTCGAGAAGGTGGCGAACTTTATCTTGACCGGTTGTCTCGCGGGCGCAGGTCTTGGCTGTGAGGCGTACCACGCGTAACCGCCGATTATGGCGATGAGAACTATAATCAGTGCTATGACCGCTTGTATCTTAGTAATAGCCCTCTTGGAACTCAAATTTTCTCCCCAAAGGCATTTTGAAGATTCATATATAAAGCTTTTCCCGGTTGGCGGGCTTCGGTATAGGCCCATCGGATCCGATCGTTTTCCCTTCATCGAAGGTTTTAAATCTCATGAGATCTCCGCAAAGGATATCTCCCGCACCTCTCCACGGCCCTCGCGACCGCCTTCACGTTCCCCTCCGGGGCGCTCGGGGGTATTTCGCAGCCGCTCGAAACTATCAAGCCGCCGCCATCGCCCGCCGCAGCGATGGCCTCCTCGACCTCCCTCTCCACATCGCTTGGGCTGCCGAAGCTGATCGTCCGGACGTTATCGAAACCCGCGACGAGGCATATCTTGTCCCCGAATTTCTCCTTCGCCTCCCTTAGGGAGATGTTGGATCCCCTATCCCAGAACTGGATCCCCTTGAAGCCCCCCTTCGGGTACTCAGATATGACGAAGTCGATCATGGGCTCCGGGCCGCACATGTGGAGGACCATGGGAATCCCAAGCCTCCTGACCTCCTTGAGTACCATGGAGTCGTACCTCCAACCGAATTCCTCGACCTGCTTCTTGGTCAGCAATGAATAATCCTCCCGGGCGTTGTGGTACAGCAGTACCGTCGCCCCTGCCCTAACGGCCTCCCTGAAGAACTCGACCACCGTCTCCGCTATCGTCCTGAGGCCCGCGTGGACGAGGTCCGGATAGAGTATCAGGTCCTGCATGGATTTGACCAGCCCCCTGATCTGGGCCAAGAACGAGAGCGGTGAAAATTGCATCGTGGAGATCGCTTTATGGCCTCCCACATCCCTCGAGAGGATCTCTATCGACTTCAGGATTATGGGCATCCTCCCATCCCTGCGGGGATCCAATACCCCTAGCTTCTCGTAGTCCTCCGGGGCCTTTATGAGAGGTTCCGCTGGGACGGGCGGGGAGTTCGGGGACCAGATCATCCTCATGCCCCATCCCTCATGCGTGAACCAGGTATCGGGCCAATTGTACGATATATCGGCGCCATACCTCTCCATGAAGAGGCGGTTAGCGTTGGCTATCTTCTCCGGGCTCCGGCAGAACTCGTCGTAAGGGATGCCGGCCAACCTGGCCATGTAGGGGCATCCTATTATCCACAAGGGGACCCTATCGGGCTCCTCCAAATCTAAGGCCGCGCACACCCTCTCGAGCGATGACATCTCGCGGTTCATCGCGACCCAGTGCCTCCGGATGCCTCCATCAGGGCTTTGGCTATCGATGCAGCCTCCATCATGTCCTTCCCATAGGCATCGAATCCCAGATCCCTCGCGAGGCCCGCATCCATCACCGCACCCCCGACCAAGGTCTTGGCCTTGATGCCCTCCGACTTGAGGGCCTCGATGAGCTCCTTCAGCAAGGGGATCGCGTAGACGACCATGCAGCTCACGGCCACTATGTCCGCTCCGACCTCTTTGGCCGCATGTATGAAGTCCCTCGGCAGCCTATTGCCCCCGATGTCGCATACATCGAAACCGGAGACCTCGAGGGCGATCTTGACCAGATATCTCCCGCCCTCGTGGGGGCTTCCCATCGTCCCGAGCACGACCCTCCCGAGGGGCTTCGGCCTCTCGCTGCCGCTCGATTCGAGGAGGGCCTTGATTCCCTTCTCGACCATCATGGCCCCGACGAAGAGCTCCGGGGTCCCTATTGCCCTATAGAGATATTTCTCCTGCAATCCCTCAAGGCCCTTCAACATGGCCCCCATCAATCGGTCGGGCGCGATCCCGGCTCTAACGGCATCCCTCACCAGGCCCTCGATCTCCCCATGCCTTAGCCCGGTTATGCAGTCCTCCACGCGCTTCTCCATGCCCTTCGGGGCTTCGATCATCGTAGCCATCCGCCCATTGTCGGGATGAAAAATATTAAAATTGCCCTGAATCCCTCCCTAAAGGGATCGATTTGAAGGGTTTGGAATCGGGATCCCTGATCTCACCCCGAATCATCTTCGGGGTCGATTCCATTAATGGAATAGGGGGCATCGCACTTGAGTTCGGGAGGAAGTTCATGCTCCTCACCGATTCGGCGTTGGAGAGGGCGGGCATCCTCGCCAAGGTAACGGATCGCATGAAGGGTTTGGAGGTGGTCGTGCACACGATCGAGCCCCATGAGCCCTACCTGGAAGATGCCGAAGGCGTGGCGGCTGCGGCGAGGGCGAGCGGTTGCGAGGGGGTCATCGGCGTCGGAGGGGGCAGCGTCCTCGACTTGGCGAAGATAGCCTCCATCGCCCCCATGAACCCCGGGCCTATGGAGGGCTACTTGGGGAGGGGAAAGCTCTTGAAGAAAGGTCTCCCGCTGATAGCCATCCCCACGACCTCCGGCACCGGCAGCGAGGTCACGCAGGCGATAGTCCTCTCGACCCAAGATGGGGTCAAGGTGGCCATCTGGGATCCGAGGGCGATGCCCGATGTGGCCATCGTGGACCCCACCCTTGCCCTCTCCATGCCCCCAAGCGTTACTGCCTCTAGCGGCATCGACGCCCTAAGCCATTCCATTGAGGCGTTGATGTCCAAGCTGGCGAACCCGGTGACGGATTGCTTAGCGGTGGAATCCATTAGGATGATATTCGGGAGCCTCCCAAAGGCCTTCGCGCGGAGGGAGGACCTCGAGGCCCGATACCATATGTCGATGGCGGCCCTCATGGCCGGCTTGGCCTTCTCCAACTCCAGCCTCACGGCCGGCCACGCCGTATCCTATACCTATTCCCACAGGTATCGCATGCCTCATGGCGCGGCTTGCGGCCTCGCCCTCCCATACGTAATGGCCTACAATATGCCCGCCGTCTCGGAGAAGCTCGCGAGGGCCGCCGAGGCCATAGGGGAAAGGGCCGGCGACCAATTTGAAGCGGGCAAGAGGTTCATTGCGAGGACCATGGAGCTGACCCGGATGGTCGGGATTCCGCTGAGCTTGAGGGAAATCGGCGCGAAAGAGGAGGATATCGCCATCTTCGCCAAGGACTTGTTGGAAAAGTACTCGAGGCTCCTGCCGAACAATCCAAGGCAGATATCCCAAGGGGACGCGTTGGAAATATTCAAGAGGGCTTGGGAGGGCAAACCCTTCCCCTGAGGGGCCCGAGGCTTAAGGGGAAACTCGCGAGGGAATCCGCGAGCGCCCTCCAACCAAAGGATGCCCTCTTAGGCCCCTCCCCCCTCGATCTCCGCTCCTGAGGACCCAGACCTCAGCAGCGGGCCTTTTCCCCCATCGGGCTTTCCTGACGCGGGAGATCCCGAATGGGCCGTGGGTCGGCACGCCGCGGCACCTAAACGCCTCGAGGACGGCTGCGCATGGCCCATGGAGGTCCTTGAAGAGCATCCGGACGGGATCCTCCCAGACTTCCTCCGATAATTGATATCGAATAACCTTTTTAGCCCTTGAACGGAAAGCCATGGAAGTGAGCCCTTTGCCGTCGAAGAGGTTCCTGCAGGGGAACGAGGCCTGCGCCTACGGCGCCCTGGCGGCCGGATGCCGCTTCTTCGCCTTCTATCCCATAACCCCGGCGAGCGAGATCGCCTACGTGATGGCCAGGGAGATGCCCAAGCGGGGGGGAATATGCATACAGATGGAGGACGAGATCGCCTCCCTGGCCTCAGTCATAGGCGCCTCA
>CALIRQ010000016.1 GCA_938042195.1 uncultured archaeon | reverse complement strand
GATTCGGAAGGGGTCCCTATAACTGCCCCTTTTACCCCATGTCAGGGCGCGTCGGTTCTGAAATTCCCGCTGGCCGCTGATATAACGCTGATGATTCGAGCGAAGCGCGGGTTGCCCGCCCATCGATATGGAACGGGGCCCGATTGAGGATTATTACGGAGGCCGAGTGGGCAAAGAATGTAGCCCTCAAGGAGGGTCCATGGGCTCGCCCGCGGCATCTCGATTTTTATCCATTCCATGGGATAGCGCTTGCATTTGAGTTTTGGAAGGACTTGGATGGGCGATTGTGAATCTTAAAGAAAATTATATAAGGGAGGGGCTTTTATCTTTAAAAAGCGTGGGTCGTCTCCGTACCCTAAACCATTCCTTGAGAGCGCTGCTGTCGACCCTCATCTTGATATCGCTCTCGATATCGATGTCCATCCCGGATTTGATTCCGTTAGTATGCGGCGGCAACGCCCCGGCCCAAGGGGGGCCCGCTCCACAACCCATGGAACCCCATAAGATGGCGCGGCTGAGCATAACGTTCGATGATGCCTGGAACGATACCTACTATTATGCGCTACCGATACTCGCGGAGAGAGGGATTAGGGCATCGTTAATGGTCCCCACGGGCTTTATTGGCGAACCGGGTCGCATGACTTGGCCTCAGATCCAAGAGCTCGCGAGGGATCACAAATGGGAGATCGGGAGCCACTCGGTCACGCATCGGGATCTGACGCTTTTGAACGCCGACGAGTTGCGAAACGAGATAGTGGGCTCGAAGAGGGAATTGGAGGAGCATGGGATATCGGTCAAGAGCTTCGCCCTGCCGGTTGGCGCTTATAATGATGTCGTCATTAGGAATATCGCCCTCCATTATGAGTTCAACCGCGTAGCTTGGCGTGGATACAATACCTTGCCTTACAATGACTATGAGATCAAGGCCATTACGGTAATGGCGACCGATTCGGTCTCAACCGTTAAGGGCTGGATCGATCATGCCATCGCCAACGGCCTCTGGCTGGTCCTCGTCTTCCATCAACTGGTTAAAGGGGAGGCAAGTCAATATGCCTACAACGTCAAGGACTTCGAGGAGATAATCGACTACGCCTCCAAGAGGATCATAACGCTGCCCATTTGCGAAGTCCCGGACTCGGTCATGAAGGAAAATGAATTGCCAAACCCGAGTTTCTCTGCCACTCTAGGCGATTGGGTGGTCAATTGGACGCGCAGCGATCCCGATCGCATAGTCATCGATAGCAACTACCACGGGGCCCAACCCGAGCCTCTAAAATCAATAAAGGTTATAGGGTCGGCCGAGGGGAGCAATTCCGTCGCGAGTTCCCTCGTCCCCGTTGCCCCATCCAAGCTCTACTGCATAAGGGCCTATTGGAATATACCGAGCTTCTCCTCCGGCGGCGCGAACCTTTGGATAGACGAGTTCGATGCTTCGAGGCGGTGGATCGGTGGCAAATGGATGGGGGGACAGTGGACGACCTGCGCCACCATGAAGGGATGGACCTATGCCCCGAGCCCCAACGCCTCCTTCGTAAGGCTCTCGTTCTTCTCGGATCCGGGTAGCGATTTGACCTGGTACATCGATAGGGCGGAGCTCCGCGAGATCTCGTTTGTGAATGTTGCAAACCTAGAGGTGAAGAGCTATCCCTCCTCATACCATTGGCCCGACAGATTGCCCGGTCCGGATCTGGGCGCGAGGATCCGCGTTCGATATTGGAGCGCGGAGGGAGTCCACAAGGAGGAGATATTAACGACGCCATTCGCGCTTAATGTGGCATTGGGCTCAACGGCGATCTTGGCGGTCGAGGAGCCACAGCCCGAAGGACATAGTTGGGGCTCATGGGACGTATACGGCCTGGGCCAAAGGGATGAGCCGGTCAGGTCGGTGATAATGGATGGGGATCATATCGCCATAGCCTATTTCGCCTTGGGCCAGAGCCTAGCCGTGAGGGCTTATCCGCTTGGGTTTCACTGGCCCGATGCCGCGCCATCCGAGGATTTGCGCGCCTCGATCCTGGTTGAGTATATGGACCCAATAGGCAACAAGGTGAGGGGGGTCTTAAGAACGCCGTTCATAATTAGGTGCATGAGGGGCTCGGTTGCCAACCTTACGGTGGTTCATCCCATGCCCAAGGGATATTGTTGGAATCCGGAGAGCGTATGGGACGACTATTTGGAATCCTATGGAAAGCTGGGTGAGCGAAGCCTTAGGTTGCACATGACCAGGAACCGGGATGCGATCGCTTATTTCGCGCCAATTCGCTTTGAATTGAACGTTCTTCCCATCACTATATATGACGCGGGAATGTGGGGCTTCCAAGTAACCGCCCCCATAAGGCTGAAGGCTAATTGTGAAATCACAAACGCGGCAATCGAGGTTTCGGTATCCCCACGTGGTGCCGCTCATATATCGAAGCCTAACGAGGTCTCCCTAAAGCCCTATGAGGAGAGGGTGGAACGAGTAATCATTCGCTTAAATTGGCTCGCGAGGAGGGGGATCTATGAAGTCACCATAAAGATAATTCATGCCCAAATCGTCAGCGAAGCGAAATTCTCATTCATAAAACCCTAATCAACGCTTCACCCAATCCTATCGTTCCCCCTCATGAAGGCGCCGCCTTCGCCCTATTGGAGGGGCTGGCCCGAGCGTCTTCGCTTCGGAGGGCGCGGCACTCCCAAGTCCACGCTCTTCCCATATAATGGATAATTGTTGAACCAATAGGCATAGTTGAACTGAACGCACCAATGACAATAATGCCTGCGCTTGTCAACTGGTTCGGGTGGATCGTGGGCGTATTGTAATGGATTATGCCTCCAGGCGCACGGCAAGCCCCAATAACGGCAAAGGCGCGCATGGTGCTCATCTCGCGATAAGGCTAAGCCAAAACCAATGGCGATAGCGATCCCGAACAATCCCACGCCGATTGCGAGCAGGCCCGCCTCCGGCCCTTGGAAACTCGCTTCGAGGGATGGCGTAAGCTCGACGCGAGCGGTGTTATTGAAATGGTCCGATGCGCTTATCATATATCTTTTTATTTCTCTTCCCAAATGGGCCGGCAAAGATGCCGTATACACGTTGCCAGATCGCCGCATTCGCACCTTTATCCAATCCCGCCCATCGACGGAATAAAACAATGAAACGGAATCCGGATTGACGCCTATGCCTCTGAGTTTGAAATTCAACCATTCATAATCGGGATCCACTATCTCCGCGCGAACTTGCGTTCTGTTGATGAGCATGGCCCTGATGGAGGGAGGGGTGATGTCCACTAAGCAGGGGTGACCAATTGTGAAACATGTCTTCTTCTCCTTCGTTAAGGAGAACCAAAATCCATACGGAGGTTCCGGATCCCAAAATTTTACGAGATTTTTAAAGGTCGCCACGGCATCTGTTTGGTACTTCGTATCCCCCGTGATGGTCCACAGCGCTAAATCCATGGCCAACCTCTTTTGATAATGATCCTTTCCATTATCCGCGCCGTTATTGGATGGCAGCTTCCCCGGATGCTCCGGGACCACGAGATCGTAGATAAGCCTAAAATAATCGTTCCCGCCCTGCCTCCAATACGCCTCGACCAGTTGTAGGCTCTCCTCGATGGCTGTCCTCTCCCCAGAAACCAATGCATATTGGACCAAATCGACGATGGCTGAACCATGCAAATAGGTCCTGATTTTTCCACCATCACGAACCTCCTCCCAAGCGTTCCTGCCCGCATAGGCCTCATGGAACTTCCTAACGAATTCTAAATAGCGCGGCTCGCCAGTCATTTGCCACATCGTATAATGTGCCATGCGCTCCGGCGAGCGATATCCAACGTCCTCATCCAACGCACCATCCGAATCCGCATCTCGGAGCACGCGTCCCTCGGGGAATTGGGATATTTGATAATCAAGGTTTACCCTAGCGATATCCAGATACCTGCTCTTTCCAGTTAGCCTATATGCCCATAGGAGGGCATAACTTACGTAAGCCTCGGATGGCGCCAGCCAAACCATCCATCCCCTGCCGCCCCCCGCCCTGTTTGAGAATGCCCACCAACTTCCGGGCCCCATGTGTCCCCACTTCAGGTGATCGGCTATGAAGGCCGCAGATGAGTCGACGCATTGAATCGCTTCCGGATCCGGGGATTGCGAGCTCAAGCCGGAGAGGAAGAGGATGGCGTTGGCTTGGGCTATCAAGTACTTTGTGGAGTTCAACACGCGCCCCTCACGATCGAGAGAGAAATATACGCCCCCATATTCTTTATCGAAGAGGTGATTTTTGATAAATTCCCTTTCCTTGATCATATAATTTCTCGCCGAATGTGTTTCGAGGTCAAGCGACTCGGCGGGAATTTGCATCGCATATCCCATAGCTTCTATCGAGCCCGTTGCCATTTGACCAGCCAAGACGGCAACCATGAAGATTAGAACAATGCTGCCGCGTCGTTTGCCCGCCCGATTGGCGGTCCAAGAATATCCAATTGAGCGGATCGTCAACTTCGGTTGCCCGCTCTAATTTGTTTATATGGATCTTCTTTTTAATGCTTTCCCCGAGCCCATCCTTGGAGCAGGAGCCGGGGCCCCGCGGAACGCTTCTTGGAAACGAGACCCGGGCTCGTATCCCATCGGGTCAGCCATAAAAAAGTTTAATAAATGGGGGGTTGGAAAAAGAAAGGAAGATGAGTTTATGGGCTGGCAAGGCAACGGCGCCGCCTCGGCCTCTGCCGCTACGCCAGCCAAACTGCTCAGGCCTAGTGAGGCGTCCGAAGCGATCTAAGTTGGCGATGATCTGCAGGAATTGTGGGGGGAGGTTGAGGCTCACCGATGTCTTCTGCCCCTCATGTAAGATTCAAGTCCGCTGCCACATATGTGGCAACGATTTATCCCCATCGGATAATTTTTGCGACAAATGCGGCGTTAGGGTTATGATCGGCGTTGGGCTGATGGGGAGGGAGGGGCAAAGCGAGCTAAGAGTGGCCAAGAGGATGCTCCTTGCATTAATACTGATTTCATTCATAGCTTCGTTGCTCCTCCTATACGTAGCGTTTGGCTGAGTGATGATCTTCAAATGCGATCCCATGCCGTCCCTTCGGGGAATTTCCGAACGGCTATGGAGAGTTTGAGATTCCTTTCGAAATCAACGGAGGGGGTGGGATGGAAAGAGGTTTTAGGTTAGCCATCTATTTTGTGCTCATCCTATCCTACTTAATAACAGCCGCTCTCTTCCTCTGGATTTACCTATTGGTCGAACCAATGCTAACCCTTCCCCCAGAGCCAAGCGTGTCGCCTCTCCCAGAGGCACCCCCAATCTCACAACGCTTGCTCTTCCTTTATCGTTTGATCAGGTCTCCCACTATAGCTTCCGTCTTCTTCTCGCTCTTCCTTATAGCCGTATTCCTGAACGAGTTCTCCTACATCTTCTTGGCAATCTTGCACGCATTCATCAGCAAAAGGCGCGTAAAACCGATCGACAAATGGAAGGGCATGCCTTTAGTTTCAATCATTGTCCCGGCCCATAACGAGGAAAAGGTGATCGAGGAAACGATACGCACATTGCTCGATACGAGTTATCCGAATAAGGAGATAATAATCGTAAATGATGGGAGCACGGATAGGACCGAGGAGATAGTCAAGCCATATGCCATGAGGGGTGAGGTCATTCTAATCAACAGGCCTAATGCTGGGAAGGCAATGGCCTTAAATACGGGAGTACATATCGCAAATGGCGAGATTGTGGTCGTCATAGATGCAGATGGGGCGGTGGAGCGGGATGCCATAACCAAGATTGTGGCGCCCTTTGAGGATCCGAGGGTCGTCGCCGTAGCTGGAAACGTTAAGGTTGGGAACAGGGTCAACCTCCTCACGAAACTCCAAGCCCTTGAATATATTCGCGAGATAAACCTCAGGCGGCGAGCCTTGGACCTCCTCAACGCCATCTACGTGGTTCCCGGAGCGATAGGGGCGTTTCGGAGGAGCGCCTATTTGGAGGTTGGATGGTACGATAAGGATACGGTCGTGGAGGATATGGACATAACCGTGAAGTTCCTGAAGGCGAAGGGCCTGATTCTCTACGAAGGGGCGGCCATAGTCCACACGGAGGCGCCGGAAACCCTAAGGTCTTGGTTCCGCCAGCGCAATAGGTGGTACGGGGGAACCCTGCAGACCCTTGTGAAGCACAGGTCCCATTGGTGGCGCCACGGCACCCTCAGCGCCGTCGCCTTCCCCTATCTTTATTTGAGCACGATATTCGTCCCGGTGCTCGAGATAACGGCCATCTTGGTTGGGCTGATATATATCCTGCTCGGCCTATGGCGAGGCGTTCTGCTTTATTTCGCAGCGGCGATGGTTGTGGAGTTCTTCTGCTCAATCTTGGGCATAATCGTCGACGGGGAGGATTTGGAATTGATTTTGTTGACGCCCATCTACGTGCTCGTGTATCGGTATTTCGTCGACGCGGTGAGGATGAAATGCTACTGGAACTACTATAAGGGAAGGTTAGGTTGGACAAGGGCCGAGCGATACGGAGGGTTGGAGAGGAAGATCTGGAATGGGGGAAGGGCCATTTAGAGAGCGCGGGGATCTTATTCCAGCCAGCGGCCCAGCGCCAGCCCATAAACAAGTTAGAAGGCGATTAAAAGCAACTAGCGCCTTGAAAGAGAGCTTTAAATAAGTGTAATGAAGCTTTCAACGCCAGAGTGCTTTGGGGGGCGAGGGCCGGTTTGGGTTCGGCGGTGTCTGAGATTGATCGCTTCTTCGATGAGATGGAGGAGAGGGGGGAGGAAGCGCCCCCAAAGATGGCGAAGGAAAGGATTGTGAGCCGGCCTAGCTTCAAAGAGGGAGCCAGACCCCCCTCCGCCAAACCTCGGCTTTTTAAGCCCAAGCCGAAAGCCGAGCCGGAGGCTCCGCGCAAACGCGAAAGCGAACGCGTTTCCGAAGAAGGCGGGGAGGCGATGCCACCCGCGCCAGCCGGTCCGGCCATCGAGCCACCCATAGCGCGGGAAACCCTCGTCAAGGCGAAGGTACCGGCCCCATTGCCAGCGCCCCCGATCGAAGGGATCTCCGCCGGAGGTTTCCCTACAACCCCTGCGCCTCCGCCATCGGAGGAGATGATCAACGAGAAGGCCCGCGTGCTCCTCACTTGGACTATAAATGGCCACGAGGAGATCAGGCCCACGCGAGGATCATATGGTTACTCCTTCCCCGAGGTGAATAAGCTCCTCAACATGGAAGATGCTCGGCCGTTGCTGGAGGAGCTGGCTTCCAAGGGCTATTATTCAAAAAAAGCGATCGACCACATCCCCAGTTGCCCAAATTGCGGCTCATTAAAGCTTCACGACGAATATATATGCCCCTATTGCCACAAGGGGAACCTAGCAAAGGGCGTGATGCTCGAGCATTACCCATGCGGCCATGTGGACTTCTTAGAAAAGTTCGAAAAGAATGGTAGCCTAATCTGCCCGAAATGCGGGAAGGCGCTCAAATTGATTGGAACGGATTATCGCCGAATAGAGGGCATATTTCTCTGCTCCAATTGCAATCGAAAGTTCAGCGTACCAAGCGTTCAGCATGTTTGCGATGATTGCAAAACCGCCTTTGGATATGAAAAGGCGGAGCTCAAGCCAGTCTATAGCTATGTATTCAACGAAGAGATGCGGGGGAAGGTCATTGCCGAGCATGCGATCGCGCTGCCGATAGCCGAATTTATGAGGGGGAAGGGATGCGCGGTTTCGGTGCCTGGGATGCTGGGAGGAAAATCCGGAGCGGTTCACAGCTTCGATATAGTAGCAACTAAAGGTGATAAGAACGTGGTGATCACGATATATTACGGAGGGAATGCGAATCAAGCCATAATCACCCTCTTCGCCAAAAGCCTTGACGTCGGTCCCGAACGATCCATCTTCATAAGCCTTGGCGACCTGACGGCCGAAGCGAGAGGATTGGCGCAATTATATGGGATCACCATAATAGAGGGAAAAAACGCGGGAGATGTCATCGGCAAGCTGGGCCCAATTTTGGACGCCTTCCCCGCGGAAGCTGAGAAACATTTAGCCAAGACACTGGAGGGGAAGGTTGAGGACGTTCTTAAGAGGCTCGGGGTTGCGCCGGAGCAATTGGAAGGTTTGTCACCCCCATCGACGACGGGGACATTTCCGCCTGAAGGGCGGCCAGCCAAATCGATAATTGATGCATCCGAAGAAGTGCGCAAATTGCGCGAGAGGATCAAGGGCCTCCTCGGAGAAAATGCCTAGCATTATAAGCCCTTAACGGGGCATGTTTTTATTTTCACCCATATGAAGGCCTTCCCGAGCTCACGGCCTTAGGGGGGAGCGGCCATTTGGCTGCAGAGGAGGAGATGATATCTCTGAAGAGGAGGGAATGGGAGGAGTTCTTGAGGGATAGCGAAAAGGTGATTCAGCGATGCGAGGCCCTGCTCAAGGATGTCGCCAAGCTCGAGGAAGAGAACAGGGAGCTGAGGGAGAAGCTCCGGAACGCGGAGGCCGAACTTGGGGAGTTAAGGAGGGGCCTGGAGGCGAGCCCTCCTGCCCGGCAGGTGCCCGTGATCGTAAAAAAGCACTCTCATGTGATTTTATTCTGCATATATTGCGGTCGGCGTTTAATGCCCAATGCCGCATACTGTGATGCATGTGGGGGAAGGGTGGAGCAAAAGCCGGTTTCGTTATTGGGACGTCTCAAGTCGGAGTGGGCCGCGCTCACCCGCAGGGTTCGATAGGATCCATTCAATCAAATTCCTAAGCCGTGCGTTCTGAGTCCATGACCTCCTTCGGAGCGCCTTCCACGGCCAATCCATCTTCCAGCAGCTTTCGAGCCGTGCGGCGATCTATCTTCAAATCCTTGAATACGCTCCATAAAACATGCTTTCCCTGCGGATGCGTCATGATCTTCATGATTATCGCCCTCAGGCCCTCTATGATCTCCCGAAGCTCGCTTATCTCAAGCCGCAACTCCTCAAGTTCGCTGGCCTCCATCATGGCGAAGAATAGGTCGGTCCTGGAGGCCCCCCTCGGCCTACCCGCGCTCCGCTCCCCGCCCTGGTTGGGCCCCTCGAGCCGTTCCTGGCCCATAACATCCACAAGCATCGCTCATCCCAGAGGTCGGCATTTAAGCGTTATGTACAGCAATATGTAAATTTCATAGAATCCATTGGCCTAGGTTTTTGATCATTTTTGTCATCATCAATCGGCCCCTGCCGTCCCGGTTAATCGAACCCGAGTAGCGCCTTGGCCTTCTCCCTATCTATCTGAAGGTGGTTGAAAACCCTCCATAGGGCCTTCTTCCCATCGGGGTCTTTCATGAGCGCCAAGATTATCTCCCTAAGCGTCTTTAGCGCGTCCCTCTCTCTCCCCGACATCTCATCGAAGAAGTCTTTTAGTACATCGAGCTGCTCTTCCCCCAACGATGGCCTCCCAGAATACTTGCGAAGACGGGGCGGATAGATAAGATTTTCCCTAAATCGAGGCCCATGAGGGCCATTGAGCTGGACTTCTGGACGTTGTTCCCGCGCTCTCCACGCGTCCGATATGGGTCTGGGCGATGGCTAATCCATCCAGTCCCCAATCCTTGGGCTCGCCTCCGTGCCCTCCATGTTGGGGATTTGTTTTGATTTAAAGCGGCGCCCGAGCTTCCTTGCGCAGAAGATAGCAAGGAATGCGCAAGCCAAAGGAGAGAACGCCATCGCGAGAAGGGTCCAATCGATCCCCAACTTCGCCCTAACCTCTTTTGGGCCATCCATGAGGATCGTTGCCGAGGGAGTGGTGGCGTTGGAGTCGCCGCACCATCCTTCGAATGAGAAGGGGAAGGCGTAGCGAATCGAGAAGGTCGCAGTCGAGCCCTCATCATACCATCCCGAGCCTGCCGTGCTGCCATGGGGCGAGTCTACGTTGAGCTTATACTGCCTCCTATACTCGAAAGCGTAGGGCGGAGGATCCCTTGGCACTAGGATGGAGTTCCTTTGGCAGAAATACCTCACGCCCGGTGCCACTTGGATATACCTATCCACGGAGATCGTATGCTCAACCCCTTCCTCGAGCGAGATTTTCAAGCCATTGCATTCCAGGGCGATCGCCATGCCAGAGATATTGAGGCTTATGGGGGCGCAGCCCTCTATGCCCGAGACCCTCACGAAGAGCTTCAGGATCCTCCTCCATTCGCCTATGTGCTTCCAATTCTCCTCGTCCTCTCCGCCCAGATGCCATATCGCGATCCCCCTGATATATCGCGAATCGGCCACCTCCAGCTTTCGCCTGATGCTCTCACCATTCTGAAAGAACACGATATGTTCGACTCCGCCCTCCCTATATCTGAAATATGGTTCGTTTGATTCAAGCCCCCCGAACGTATAATTCCATAAGACTGTGGAATCGTGAAGGCTAATCAGGCCCCTCGCGGATTCATGCGTAATTGGGTTCCCGCGCCATTTTCCAGATGAGTCGAGGGACCAATCGTAACCATAGAACGGAATGCCGAGGACTATCTTCCTTCTATCCACGCAGCTCAAAGCATAATCTATAACTTTCTCGATCCATCCCGTCGGGGCTATGGGTCCAGGTGGCGTTGCACTTGAACAATAATCATACGCCATCAAAACTAAATGATCGACATACATTCCTAGACGCCCGTAGTCGAAAGCGCCGCACCATCCCTCCTCCGCATCCGAGGTCTTCGCCGGCACATCGACCGAGAGCAGTTTCCCATGGCCGCGAAGCTTCTCGGAGAGATTGGCTATAAAGTCAGTGAAATATTCGCGATAGCTAGCGTTTGGAGCATGAAACTCTATGTCTATGTTGACCCCATCAAATCCCCAGCGAATGACCGCATCGAAAATATTCTTCGCCAAGAGCGCCCTTCGATTTGGATCCTTTAAGTACTCCAATATCCTCTCCTCTCGGGAATCCCCGACATAGAGGATGAGCTTATTAGAACGCGATCCGACGTCGATATCGGTTGGACCGATTATTTCCAAATCGTCCGATATCCCGTACCAAACCGGGCAATTATGCGTAATGTACGATCGATGCCTCACATAGCTAGCCTTGCCGGATGGATCGTAATGCCATGCATAGACGATCTTCTCCGGTAGGCCCGCTTCGCTGAGCGAATCCAAGCCAGAACCATTTACTTTCACCGCTGAGCTCGAGACCAAAGCGATGACGAGGAGGAGCGCCCCAAGGGTTGAATGCCATTCCCTCACGATATCCAGCTGCCCCTTTTACGCCCCCATCAGAAATTCGATTTCGCCAGCCTTCTTTTTAAATTTATTTCATTAAACCTCGCTCTTTTAATGAAGTGGGAAGAAGGTTTCATGTTCTTCAGTCATCGTAGGGGATGAAACGGCAGGAGCGCCAAAGCGGATTAAAGTTAATATATTTATATTTATATATAAACGAGAGGCATCCTTATTGCCGATGACGTCCCAAGATTCGCGCATCTATAGGCTGAGATATTACAGGAGGCCCGATGTGAGGAAATTCCTGAGCTGGGTCATGGATGGCCATGGATCCATAATGCCCAAGGAGGAGGGGGGCCTTTACGCGCTGGATCTTGATGGGGCCCCGGAGGGCGTGGGCTTGGGGATTTTGGAGGAACTATCGAACCTGGGCCTCTTCCAT
>CALIRQ010000015.1 GCA_938042195.1 uncultured archaeon | reverse complement strand
GATCCAATTTGAGATATATGGACTTCGTGGACTTGGGATACGAGCCCGATGAAACGGACCTGATCTGCGCATTCCGAATCGAGCCGGATGGGATAAGCATAGAGGAGGCCGCGGGCGGGGTCGCCGCCGAGAGCTCCATAGGGACTTGGACGGAGCTCGGGACTGAGAAGCCCTATGTCAAGCGGCTCGCCGCCCGGGTCTTCAGGATTGAGGGGAATCTCGTCGAGATAGCCTACCCGATCGAGCTGTTCGAGCCGGGCAACATGCCCAACATCCTTAGCGGCATAGCGGGGAATGTCTTCGGGCTGAGGGCCTTGAGGAACCTGAGGCTCAACGACGTCCGATTCCCCCGGAAGCTCTTGGAGGGCTTCAAGGGCCCGAGATACGGCATAGATGGGATCCGGGAGCTCCTCCGAGTCCGCAACCGTCCCCTGGTGGGGACCATAATAAAGCCAAAGCTCGGGCTGAGGGCCGAGGACCACGCCCAAGTCGCCTACGAGGCCTGGATCGGCGGCTGCGATATCGTTAAGGACGATGAGAACCTGAGCGGCCAAGCCTTCAACCCATTCGAGGATCGCGTCATTAGGACCTTGGAGGCGAGGGATAGGGCCGAAGGGGAGACGGGGGAGAGGAAGGTTTACATGGTCAATATAACGGCGGATGCGGGGAGGATGCTCGAGAGGGCGGAGTTCGTCCTCGGGCACGGCGGCGAATATGTAATGGTTGACGTCCTGACCTGCGGCTTCGCCGCGCTTCAAACCCTCCGGGAGCGGGACCTGGGCCTGGTTATCCACGCCCATAGGGCCGGGCACGCCGCCCTGACGAGGAACCCTAGGCATGGGATCTCCATGCGCGTCTTAGCGAAGGCTTTGAGGGCCGTGGGCGTGGATCAGCTCCACATCGGGACGGTCGTCGGGAAGATGTTCGAATCCAAGGAGGAGGTGGCGGAGAACCTCGAGGCATCGAAGGGGGAGATGGGCCATTTGAAGCCGGTCATGCCCGTTGCCTCGGGCGGGCTCCACCCGGCCCTGGTGCCGGCGATAATAGATTTCTTCGGGATCGATGTCGTCATCCAAGCCGGCGGCGGCATCCACGGCCATCCGAACGGGACGGTCGAGGGGGCGAGGGCGATGCGGCAGGCCATCGAAGCGGCCATCGAGGGGATCCCCTTGGCCGAGTACGCGAGGGACCGCGGGGAATTGAGGGCCGCCTTGGAGGCTTGGCGGGCCTAAGGGCTAGGCCGATCGAAAACCCAAGGATATCTCCTTCGGACTACCTCCGTAACCGAATGGGGGGAGATTATCCCCTCCTCGCATATGATGCCGTGTATGAAGTCCCTCCTGGTGACGTCGAAGGCCGGGTTCCTTATGATCAGGCCCTCCGGGGCGCCGTCCCAAACCTCCTCCGGCCCCCTCTCCTCTATGGCCTCGTAATCCCCATAGGCGGTCGCCGGGTCGTATTTGAGGAGCTCCGATGCCACGTAGAACGGCGTCCTGGCCTCTTGGGCCATTAGGGCTATGGCGCTCGTCCCGATCTTGTTGACGACGTTCCCCTCGGAGGTTATCGCATCGGCCCCCACTATGGCTAGGTCGGCGTAGTTGATGAAGGACCTGGCGGCCGAATCCACTATCAAGGTCGCCTTGATGCCCGCCTCGAGCATCTCCCTCGCGGTCGTCCGGCCCTGGAATAGGGGCCTCGTCTCCGTGCAAATGACCTCGAACCGCTTCCCATCGGCCTTGGCCCTCTTGAGGATCTCCGTGACCGTGGAGGAGTGGCAATGCGTTAGGACGACGAATCCATCCCTGATCCTCCTCGCCCCGATCTCGGCTATGGAATCCTTCGATTCCTCAAGGCTTTTTAGGAATGATTTGGAGGCGGATGAAATGGCCTCGGCCAAGGCCCTCGCATCAGTCCCGCCGCGATCCAGGGCTTGGCTAATTATCCAGCGTATGGCGTTCCTCATGAGCGGCTCCGTTTCCCTGGCGGCGAAGAGGATCCCCTTGGCCTCCGAAAGGGCTTTCAGGAGCTCCTCCCCGCTGGCCCCCTTGGCCTCCTCGGCCAAGGCCTCCATGGCCCTTATCGCCGCTATGGCGACGTTCCTCGCGCCTCGGATTTCCAGGCGCCTTATCCTATCCGCGACGGCCCGAACCGATTCCAAGGGCATGGCCCCGACCCCGGGCGCTCATCTATCCAACGGAACGGCCCTCTTAGCCAAGGCCCTCTCCCTGACCTCATGGATCAGCATCTCCATCCTCTCTCCGACCCCAACGGCCCTCATATCCTCGAGCGCCTCCAGCGCCTGCTGGAGCTTCGTCGCCCTCTCGGCGCATATGGTGAACAAGGGCTCGCCCGGCTTGACCCGATCGCCTATCTTCCTATGGAGCAAAATTCCGGCGCCCTTATCCCTCGGGCAGCCCGCTAGCCTAGCCAGCTCGGCCATGGAGGCGTTATCGATCCAAAGCACGTAGCCGCTCCCCTCGGAGCGGATCGTGAACCTTTGATCCCCGACCCCTATGTCCTCGGGCCTCACCCCGGGATCGCCCCCTTGGGCCGCTATTATCTCCCTGAGCTTCCCCTCGGCCTTCCCGGACCTGAGGGCCTCCAAGGCAAGCGCCTTCCCATCGCCCTTCCCGACCATCTCCAAAAGGATGCCGGCTATATCGGTCGCCTTATCGATCAGGTCCGGAGGGGCCCTATCGCCCATCAGAGCCCCGAGGGCCTCCCTGGCCTCGAGGGAGGGGCCGATGGCATATCCGATCGGCTGCTCCCCGTAGGTCACGGCGCATCGGACCTTTATCCCCAATCTCCCGCCGAGCTCCATGAAGTCATTCGCCAGCAGGTCCGCCTCCCCGATCGTCTTGACCTTGGCGCCCCTCCCGCAGGGTATATCGACCACGAGGAGGTTCGCCCCCACGGCCTTCTTCTTGCTCATTATGGAGGGCAAAAGGAGGGGATCGATGGATAGCGGGTGCTCTACCTTGATGAATATATCATCCGCCGGCGCGAGGTGGAGGGAGCCGCCCCAAACTATGCAGCCATTCGTCCTCTCGACGACCCCCTTCATCTCCTCGATGCCCAAGTTCACGGGCATCAGGGCCTCGGCCCTATCCGCCGTGCCCGCGGCCGAGGTTATGGCCCTGGACGAGGATTTCGGGATGGTCAAGCCGCATGCCGCGATTATGGGCACGACCAGCAGCGTGGTCTTATCGCCGGGGACGCCGCCTATCGAATGCTTATCCACGATCAGCGGCCTATCCAAGTCGAGCGTGTTGCCCGTTTCGACCATAGCCATCGAGAGGCCCGTCGCCTCGTCCAAGTCCAGCCCGAAGGCGTGGAGGGCCGTCACGAAGGCGGCGATCTCGATATCGCTCAAGTTGCCCTCGACCACGTCCCGGACTATATCGAGGAGCTCCCCATATGCCAGCTTCTTGCCCCTCAGCTTGCTCCTTATGGAATGGAGGGATTTCGGAGGGGGCGTTGGCTCGACCTCGAGTTCGTCGCCCTCCGATATCCCCAGGGCCCTCCTGACCTCCTCGCAAACGCCTATGGACCCGCTCCCTATGAGCGCGGTCGTCGTGTTGACTATGGCCGTCAGCTCCCTCCCCCCGAATCCGACCCTGACCCGGCCCAAAGCCAAGACGCCCATCTCCCCGGCATCGTCCTTGTTCAGCACCACAACGGATCTCCCGCCCGAATCCAATCCCAAGGGCTTCGCCTTGAGCCTCAAGCGGCCATCCCACCCCGGCGCCCTCGCTTGGGAATCCGGCGAAAGGGCTGATAAATGTGATAGCTACCTCGGGAGGGTTGGCGCTCCGCTAGCCCCAATGGATTCGCGCCCTGGCCGTTGATACCCCCTGCCCATCCGCTTTGCGCTCGCGCGATCCCCATGCGGCCGCCGCCTCATTCCGGAGGCGCCCAGAAATGGCGATCGGGCGCGCCCCAGGATCGGAAAAATATTTATGGCATATAACAAGCGCGGCGTTCCGCATCGGGCTAGCGGATGCGAAGGGTGGGAAGGTGGAAGGGAAGGGATTCGCCTCTTGGGAGCTGGCCTCCCGCGGGATAATCGCCTCCATGATCGCCAGCTCCATCCTCTTCTTCGCCATCGCGATCCTCGATGCGGCCCTGCTCGATGCCTTTACGGATTGCGGCGTCGCGATCCTCTCCCTCCTCCCCGCGGCTTCCGGATACCTATTGGCGAGGCGATACGGCCCGGATTCCCCCTTCGGCAAATGTTTCGCACTCCTCGCGGCTGGCTTGGCCCTATGGTTCTCGGGGGAGTGCCTATGGCCCATCCATACGAGGCTCTTGGGAATCGAGATGCCCTTCCCATCGATCATGGACGCGCTTTGGATGAGTGGCTATATATTCATCGGGCTTGGGATTTACGCGATCATAAGGATCTTCTGGCCCGCTTCCGCGCTGGGGCGGGGAGCCCTCATCCAAACCTCATGCGCCGTCGCGGCGACCTCCGCGCTCATCGTGATCCTGGCGCCGAGGATTTACGAGGCATCGGCCCTCGGGCTCCTCATCTACGATTATTATCTGATATCGGATGTCGCCATCCTGGGCCTTCTATCGATCCTTTATAGGATCCTAAAGGGGGGAAGGCTTTCAAGGTCGTGGCTCATAATGGCGATCGGGTTGGCCGCCATATCCTCGGCGGATATATTGTTCAACTTGGCGACCTCCATAGAGGCGAAGGATTATTTGTTGATTTCCGATCTGATATATATGAACGGATATTCCCTGATCGCTTTGGGCTTCTCGGAGCACGCGAGGGGGCTTTGAGGCCCTCTGGCCCGGCGGGGCCATGCCCTTGGAATCGGTTCGGGCAATCGCTCCAAATGGCCTGGCTTGCCTCCAATGGCATTCCAAAACGGAGTTATTATAACGCCGTAGCCCCCCCTATAGGGGGGGTGGTCGCGAAGGGGCCATCTTGAAATCTTGAATATATTCAAAATAAATCAAATGAATCGAATCCGGGCCGAAAGGGGCCCAAAATGGGCCCCATCTCGGCGAAAAGGGCTCAAAAAATCAAAATTAATCAAACGCGGGCTATTTCTTTGGCTATGCCGGTGCGCCGCGCCCAAGCATTCCGCGGCCGAGGGAGCGATGGGGCCGCTCGCGCCTATCGGGATCGCACCGCCCTCGTCACAACCCATACCCCGTTGGCGAAAGGTCGATGGGAATGGGCCTTGGATGCCGATGCCCATCGCCCCCTCCTCAAAACCCCATGGCGGATCTTCCTCGAAGAGCCCGGGGAGGGCCAAGCTCCCTTTCCATGAAGGCGATGAAACGAGCTCGCCGAGCAAGCGCCCCCTTTGGCCCATGGGCGGTAGCCAACGTGAGGTCAAGGCCAGGGATATTTTTGATGGCCGAGGGATTCTCCATTAGCGCCCCCTTGAGAAACCCAAAAACCCCCGACCCCGCGGCGCGCTTTCTTCATAAGGCCGTAGGCCGTTTCATGATCCGGCTTAGCGAGCTCGGCGATGGTTTTGTTGACAAATTCCACGAACTGCGCGAATGCCTCCGCATAATCTTTTGGCCATCCGAGGGCTCGGGGCGAAACGATCCCCGATCCTCTTCCCATCCCCTCAAACCCCAGCATAGGGAAAACTTTGGGGGGCGGGCTTTGGAGAAATGCCTAACGCGGGATCCCATTTGAGGTTTACCTGCCAAAAGGAATAAAAGGCCTATCATGCGGTCCACATTGGGTGGGGCCGTGGGCTAGCCTGGTCTACGCTACGTGGCTTGGGTGGTCCCACCGGGCCAAAGACCCCACGTGATCGTGAGTTCAAATGCGCCCCTCGGCGCAGGATAGATCTCACCGGCCCCACCAAAAATCCCGATGGCGATTTTCGAGGATGGGCCCCCAATCCCCATCGCGATGGTCGCCGCTCGCCCGGATGGATGGGTAAAGAAAAGGCGGGGCGGGATTAGAAGTTCTTGTATCTTATCTCCACCCTCTCGGCCTTCAGGAAGTCCATGAAGGCCTTAAGGGCCTCCTCGGGCTCGGAATCCTCGCCGCAGGTGGCGCAATCGAACTCAACGCTGTTGTACTTCTTCGAGGTATGGATCGTCAAATGGCTGGTCACTATGAGGGCGTTGATGCTAACGCCCCCTCCCATGGCGTCGTCATCGACCCTGTAATGCAGCGGGTTCTCGCCGCTGGTCTTCGCCAGCTCCATCTTCGCCCTCTTTATGGCCTCCAAGGAGGTTTTGAGAAAGCCCGCTTCATCCGTTAGATCGGCCTTGCAACCGTGGAACGTCGCCAAGATTTGCTTGTATTTGTACATCTTCCCGATCTGGATCTGGGGCTTTTCCTTTCAATTTCCGATACTTTACGCTGGACTATAATTTAAAGTTTATTATTTGACCCAAAACGTCCGACTTCCAAGAAATTTCAAGATATATTTTTATAATCTAAAAAATATGGACCAAATGCAAAAAGAACTAAAATTTCATCAAATTTTAAATATAACTAGGTAAAATAGGTTTTTTTTCCAAAATGACCTATTTTTTAATGGAATTTCCTTATTTGATCTTAAATTCGCTGGATTAAGGCCCTTGGGGCCTGGGCCATATCGGCGCCGGATTCAACGCCCTGTATAAATCTTTGTACAAAATCCCCCGGCCGGGCTTCAATCCGGAGGCCTTAGGAGCTCGACCTCGACCTCCTCCCCCTCCTCGATCCCCTCCTTCCACTCCGGTATAGCGACCAGCCCGTTCGCCTTAACGACGCTGGAGAGGATGCCGGAGCCCGAGGATCTGATCGGCTCGGCCACGTAACCGCCCTTCCCATCGGCCTTGACCAAGACCCTTACGAAGGTCCTCATCCCAGCGGGCGAGGCGACCCTCCGAGCCATCTTGGCCCGGATCATAGGGGCGGGATTCATCTTGGAGCCGAGGAGCCTGAGGATCAGGGGGCGGGCGAGGGCCATGAACCCCATCATCGCGGCGACCGTGTAGCCGGATAACGATATTATGGGTTTGCCATCCACGGCCGCGAGGCCCGTCGGCATCCCGGGCCTGATGGCGATGCCGTGGATCAGCATCCCCGGCTTCCCCAAGGAGTTTATCGCCTCCGGCACGAGGTCCCTTTCGCCGACCGATGTCCCGCCCGTGATCAGGATCGCATCGCAGGACCTCAGGCCCTCCTCGATCTTGGCCCTTATCTCCTCGAGCGAATCCCCGGCCAAGCCGAGGTAGAGCGGGAGGCATCCCAGCTCCTCCAACATTGCCGACAGGATGAACCGGCTCGAGTTTACGATCGACCCGGGCCTCGCCTCGCCGGGCTCCGCGAGCTCATCGCCCGTCGATATTATGGCCACCTTGGGCTTGCGGACGACCTCCACGCTCGCGATCTCCAAGGCCGCTAGCATGCCTATGTCCCAAGGCCTGAGCCTCGTCCCCCGCTTCAGGATTACCTCCCCGGCCCTGACGTCCTCGCCGGCGGCTTGGACGTTCTCTCCCGGGGTAACCGGCGAGTAAACCTCTATCTCCGAATCCGATATGGCCCTCGTATCCTCAACCATGACGACCGCATCGGCGCCCTCGGGCAATGGGGCGCCCGTCGCCACGGCCACGGCCTCGCCCTCCGAGATCCTCAAGCCCGGCCGAGAGCCGGCCTCCGCCCTCCCCACGACCCTCAGGAGGGCCGGATTGATCTGGGATGCCCCCAGGACGTCCGCCGATATAACCGCGTAGCCATCCATCGCCGCCCTATCGAAATCCGGTATGTCTCGATGGGCCACGATATCCCTCGCGAGGACCCTATTCAGGCAATCCTCTATTGGGACCTCCTCCGCATCCAAGGGCGCCATTGGAACGCTGTTCAAGAAAATCCTCAAGGCCTCGTCCGCGCCCTTGAGCCTCTTGAAGATCCTATCTCCGCTTCGGGACATCCCTCGCCCCCTTCGATTGGGATTGGCCCTAAATAACCCTATCCGGGCCATCGCGGGCCCCGCGGATCGCCCTTCCCACAAGCAGGAGCGCCGGGATGGAGGCGAGCTCCATCAGGACCGCGAATGCCATCAGGGCGGAGATCGAGCGCTCGTAGAGGAGGCCCATGAGCGCGCCCCCGAAGAACCAAGAGAGCCCGTAGGCGGAGTTGAAGATCCCATAGGCGGAGCCCCTGCGCTTCGCTGGCGTCAAGTCCGCGATCGCGGCCCGCATGATCGTTTCGTGGATCCCCATCACGGCGCCCCAGAGGATGGCGGCGGCCAACGCGAACCAGTAGCCATGGGAGAACGCGAGGAAGGATATCGGGGCGGTCAGCAGGGGGATCGCCATCAGGGATGCCAACCCGATCCTATCGTAGGCCCTGCCGGCGGCGAGGGCCACTAAGGCATCGATGCCCATAGCGACCGCGTAGAGGGCCGGGATCTGGCCCTCTTGGACGATTGAGCGGACCTTGAAGTGATACGAGATCAGCTGGAAGCTGGCGAAGCCCGCCGCGCTGAGGAAGGTGAACAGGGTGTAGAGCCAGAAGGCCTTTGGGAGTTGGTCCTTGGGGATGGGCTCGGCCGCCGCGCTCGGGGCTTCGAGCTCCTCCGGCGAAGGGACCTTGGCCCTCGCCGCCAAGAGAGCCGCCAAGGCCAAAGCGGCCGGCGCTAGGAGGATGGCGAAACCCTCTCGATATCCGCCCCTTAGGGAAAAGGCCGCGAAGAGGATCATGGGGCCTAGGAGGGCTCCCACTTGATCGAGGGCCTCGTGGATCCCGAACCCCCAGCCCCTGCCCACAAGTTTCGTCGCATGGGATAGCATGGCGTCCCTGGCTGGGCTCCTGATGGCCTTCCCCAACCGTTCCAATATTATGAGGGCTGCGGCTAGTTGCCAGTTGCCAACGACCGCCAGCAGGGGGATCGAGAGAATAAGCCCATAGCCAATGGCCGCCAATGGCCAGTAACGCCCAGTGCGGTCGGCTAGGTAACCGGAGGCCAAGCGGAGGGCATAGGCCGCGAACTCGCCTAGGCCGCTCGCCAAGCCGACCGCGGCCGCGCTCGCGCCCAGGATGGCCAAGTAGGGGCCGGTGACGCTCCTGGCGCCCTCATAGGTTATATCGCCGAACAGGCTCACGAGGCCGAGCATCAGGATGAACCTCATGGCCTTCCCCCGCGGGTCCTCCAAGCCCTAGCACCTCCTTGGGCCATGCCCAAGGGGCCTCCGAGGCTATTAAATTGATTTGGCCGATGGCTTCGAAGGGCGTTCCAATTAAGCTGACATATTTTAAAATCCAGGGTCGATAAGCTAGCGCTGGGAAAAAGGATTCCCAATGCCCCGGTGGCTCAGCCCGGCGGAGCAGCGGCCTTGTATCCTAGCGGGCAAGCCGCGGGTCGCGGGTTCGAGTCCCGCCCGGGGCTTCAAATAATCAAAAATCCAAGCCATTTAGCTCCGAAGCGCGGCTTCGGTGGGACGAAGGGAGTAGGATCCGCCTGCGAAGGAACGTTTCGGCGATGCGCCCCAACCGGAGCCGAGGAATAGCGGGCCCATTATTCCCGCCGAGGGGCTTGCGATCTTGACCCATATATGGTCTTGACGGGGCTCATCGGAGCGATCGCGCTAGCCGCGATCCCATAGAGGGATTGGCGATGGTCCGCTTCGATCCAAATAAGCGAGCGCCATGATGGAATTTAACGAGGGTTTGCGAGGGACCCTATTAGGTAGGATCCAATGCCTCTATCGAAATTCGAAGGGCCCCAATCGATTTCGCGCGATGGGTTAACGTATTTGGATGGCCTTCACCCCGCGCTTCTCCGCCGCTCGGGCTTGAGCGCTATCCAGCGTGAGCAATGCGGCCCCCTCCCTCGAGGCCAAGGCCACATATAATGAATCGTAAAGGGTGATGCCCTCATCGATCGCGATCCCGATCGCATCCTCGATCAGGTCCATTTCGCCGAATAGCCTTATCACCAGCCTAGTGAGCTTGTTCGAAAACCTCCCAAGGGCGTCATCCCTAGTTATGAGGCCCTTCGCATAGGCCTTCCAGATGGTGTTCCCAACTTCCTTAGCGATGTGATCCACGCTTATGGAATCCTTCAAATAGCCGGCGATCTCCTCGTGGCCGCGCTCCATCATCAATAAGCTCGCTAGGGCCGACGCATCAATAACTATCGCGATCTTCCCTCACCGACTTCCTTGAGAAGCCCGGCGGCACCTTGGCAGGGCCGAGCCTTCTCAAGTCCTTGAGCACCTCATCGAGGGCCTTCTCCCTCCTTACGCGCTCGATCCTCTCGATCACGAACCTCCTCAACTCCTCGGGCCAATCTATCTCGCCTTCGAGCTTCTCCATTTCGCCCTTGACGGATGCGGGCACTTTGAAGCTCACGGTTTTCGACATCGTCTCCATTTGGAGGGGCCAGTAAGTTTTCTATAAAGTTTACTAAATGGATTACCAAAAAGGGCCGCCGCGGATATTAGGAGTCGAAAGCCGCTCGGCTCGAAAAGGCCGGCCCATATCCCGGTTCCGCGGAAAGCAATAAAACCCGCCCAAGCGAGGCGAGGGTCGGCTTGCGATCCGAGGGATGGGTGGGTCCGACGAGGCGCGGGAGGGAGTACGAGAAGGCGATATCGGATCTCCTAGGGAACCCCTGCAGGCTGAGGATATTATTGGCATTGGCGAGGCATCGGGAGGAGCTCAGCGTTTACAAGATCGCCAAGTTCAGCGGGCTCGGGAGGGCTTCGGTGACGAAGCATTTGCCGATGCTCGTGGAGCGGGGCTTGGTGAGGAAGAGGGCCTATGGGAGGATATCGCTTTACTCGCTCCTCGAGGGCCCTTTGACGAAGGGCCTCTTGGCCCTCTTCAAAGAGGCGGGCTTACTATGAGCCCTTCGTCCCGGCTTTCGCATGAATACTTTTACCGAGCACCCGATTTCGGCTTCCCCCCTCATCGCTTATATTGGCGCTTCGCGCGATGCTCCATCCAAGATTTCGCGCGGTGAATCGCTTGGTGTTGGAGGGAAGGGGGAGGATAAAGTACTCCAGCAAGGGCAGCAAGACCGGGGTCCTGTACATAGCCGCGGACCTCATGAAGGATTCCTCTTTCCCCTTCAAGCCGAACGAAGAGGTCACCGTCAGGATAGCGGATGATAAGCTCATAGTGGAGAGGAGGCCCGGCCTTGAGGCCCAAAGCCATTAAGCTCTCCGGGCGGATGTGGTATGATATGAGGGTCGAGGAGGGTTCGGAGGAGGAGCCCTGGGCCAAGCTCGTGGATTACATGGGGAGCGCCAGCAAGCTCAAGAAAAGGGAGGGCATGCGATACGTCTTCTCGGGCGGCGCCCTCTCCCCGATGCCGTCCCCGCCTCAGGTACGCGGGGATCTTCACGTGGCGGTGGAGCTGGAGGGGGCGAGGCCTTGGTTCGTCGATGCCCTCTTCGAGGGGGCCTGCCGCGATGTGAAGGAGTGCGGCCTCTCGCTGACGCTCAGGCCAGAGGGGCTCGATTTCTCCAAGCTCAGGGAATGGGCATCGAGGGTCGGGGAGGAGTTCAGCTCGGACCGCGAGGGATCCTTCAGCTCGAAGCTGACCCTCAAGGGGCAGAGGGCCTCATTGACGGCCCATCCCAAACACGGGATATTGAGCCTGCGGGGGATCTTCAAGCGCGGCAAGGGCAGGCCGAGCGAGGTCTTGGCATCGATCCTGAAGGAGGGGATGCCGAATGGCCGAGGAATATAAGAGGGCATACGCCTTCGGGATGGATTACGGGACGAGCGATTTCAAGTTCGGCCCGATATCATGCGGCGAGGTGCCTCAGATAATAGAGAACAGGGGGTACTTCCCGGATTCCGGATCCATAATGTATAGGGCCTTCGATCGGGCAAGGGAGGTCGTCGTCGGCGAGGAGGTCCCGCTCTATCTCCAATCCAGTGAAGATTTGGCGCTCAGGCTGATATATCCAATGAAGAACGGAGTTATAGCAAAGGACGATGAAAAGGCATGGGCGGTAGTGAGGGAGATAAGCAGGTACGGTCTATCCTCATTCAAGCCCCCCGAGCCGGAGTTCAGGGGCTTCTATGTCGTAGCCTCCCTCTCCTCCATAGCCCCGAAGTACATGTATGAGAGGTTGTTCAAGATCTACGGGGAGCTTGGCCAGGAGGGCCTAGTGGCGGCATCGACGGTGATCGCGCAACCGTTCGCGGTCGCGATAGCCCATAAGATAACGACCTGCGTTGTGATAGAGTCGGGGCATGGGAACACGCAGATCTGCCCCATATCCAGATACCCCATCCGGAACGCCGTCGTCACCATAAACAGGGGAGGCGGCGACGCGAATGCGCTGACGGCCGAGATAATGAAGGACGCGGGCTATGGGGATTTGGCGAGGGAGGAATCGCTGGTGAGGAGGGTGAAGGAGGGCATTGGCCTCGTGCCCGCCGATCTGGATAAGGCCATAGAGGAGGGGAAGAGGAACCCGAGGAAGCTCAGGACCAAGTTCAAGGTCCCGGGGACGAGGATAACGGTGGAGCTCGAGGAAGAGCCGTGGAGGCGGTTTCTCATAGGGGAGTTCGTATTCGACCCGAACCACGAGATATTCCAGAGCTACTTCAGGAGGGGAATGCCGAGGCCGAGGGATGTGAAGATCGGCGACACGACCTTCTTGGGCATGCTCGACTTCGGGGAGGGCATCGCGAGATCCGTGGAGCGCTGTCCGGTCGAGCTCCAACCCCACCTATATAGGCAGATATTGCTCTCCGGGGGGAACTTCAGCTGGCAGGCCCCGAAGGAGCTCGAGGGGCTGGCGATCGATTCCAAGGCCAAGATTAAGGCGCTCTTGAAGAGGAGGGGGATAACGAACGTCAAGGTGACCGTCGCGGATAGCCCCCAGTACTCGGTCTGGCGGGGTTGCATAATCTACGGCTATGTGGTCCCGGAGGATTACGAATGGGATTGGGATAGGATGGAGGGCTGGATGAAGCCATGAGCTCACCCCCGGAGGAGAGGATTAGGCAATACTTCGCGGCGAGGGGCTTCACCCCCTCGGATGGGGGGTCGGGCGATCTGGGGTTTCCGATCCTCTCCTTCCGCGATGGGGAGCGATTGGTCCAAGTGGTCGTAATGCCCTTTAGCCCCGTGGGAAACAGGACCTCGATCCTCTCGGCCGCCATGGGAGCGCTGGAGCTCAAGAGGTCGGCCCATATGGTATACTTGGCCCTCCCGAAGCTCTACGCCTCAATGATAGATGGAGAGATATTCGAGGAGAGGGGCTTGGGCCTCATAACGTTCGATGAGAGGCGCCTCGATGAGGTAATAAGGGCCAAGGAGTCGGAGCCGGCCAAGGCCCAAGCGGCGCGCCCCGGGGTGGATGAGGAGGAACTGAGGGGCTTAAGGGCGAAGATATTGGAGCTCGAGGCCTTGGTGAAATCCTTGGATCGGGAGCTGAGGTCCCTGAGGAGGGCGCCGATCGCGATCCAGCCTGCCCAAGACGTTTCCATGGAGCCCTTGCCGAGCAGGCCCGCGCCGCCGGCATCCCCCTCACCCCTCCAAGGCGGGGAACTCCCCTCATACTTCAAGGACAACCCATGGCTGGAGATCCTAGCCAAGAGGGGTAGGGAGGGCCCCGATAGATATGTCGGCTAGCGCCGTCGAGAAGTACGTATATGGGCCGATAAGGTCCGTGAACTTAGTGATCGATCTCGAGGATCCCCTTTCGCCGGAGCTGACCCTGAACGAGTTCATTAGGCTTAACGGGGTTCCCCCTTCATCGCCTAGGTACAGGATCCTGGAGCTCGAGCTGGCCGTTTGCCCCGAGGATCGCCAACCGGTCCTATTGGCGGAATGCGGCGGATGCCCCAAATTCGTCAAAAGGTCCAAGAGGCATATATGCTGCAGAAGGATCTTGGTCTGAGGCCCGGCGAGGATATCTGAAAAGGATTTGCCGAGCGGGATGGATTAAGCGGGCACCCCGCCCCTCTCCAATTCCCTTTGAACTTCCCTCGGATCCTTGCCGCCCACCGTGACCCCCATGCTGAGGCATGTGCCGAGGACCTCCTTCATGGCGCCCTTCAGATCCTTGGCATAGCCGTCCGCCATCTTGATCTCAGCGATCCTCCTAACGCTCTCAAGGCCTATGTCGCCGACCTTCTCGGCCTTTGGGTTGCCCGATCCCTTCTCGATGCCCAATTCCTTGACTATCAGCGCCGCGGTGCTAGGAGTCCCGACTACTACCTCAAACCCCTTCGTCTCCAAATCCACTATTACCTTCACGGATACCTTCATGCCCGAGTAGGGTTTCGTGAGCTCGTTTATCCTATTGACGACTTGGAGCACGTTGACGCCGAGCGGGCCCAGGGCCGGCCCCAAGGGCGGGCCGGCGGTCGCTTGCCCCCCGCTCACGAGGACCTCTATCTCCTTCTTCTTCCCCATCAACCCGATCTCTCCCTCTCCTCGACGGGCTTCAGATAATCTGCATGGACCGTTATGGGCAGCGTGGCGAAGCCCTCCTCCAGCAATTCGATGGTGGCCTCCTCTTTGACCCTATCGATGCTCGTTATCTTCGCCCTCATCCCCCTGAACGGACCCCCAACGACCTCGACCATATCTCCCACCTTGAGGCCCTCTATCACGGGCTTCGTCTCTATGAACTTTCGCAAGCTGGAGAGGGGGATGGCCCCCCTCGTGCGCGCCCTGACGTGCCTCATGCCCGATATGGCCTCGTCCACGAACTGCGGGCGAGGCGCCTCCACGAATATATAGCCCTTGATCGCCTCCGAAACGAATACGCTCGCGATCGGTATCTTCCTCGATGCGGCCCTAGAGGCTATCATATCGGCCACCGTCTTCTCTTGGCCGGTCGTAGTTCGGACCGCGTATACCGAGGCCTTTTCCTCTTCCGCCAAATCCAACGCACCTTCGGCTATCGGGGGGAGAGCCCTATGAAGTAGAAAAGCAGGGTTATTGCGAAGGCCACGCCCCCCAATATTGTGACCCCGAGCAGGGTTATCTTGAGCACTAGCATCGTCTCCTTCCTCGAGGGCTTCGTGAGGACCTTCGCGAGCCTCCTAGTGGATTCGATGAAATCCGAAAGGCCCAGCCTTAACCCCCCGAACGTCCTTTCCTCCAAGAGGGGCCGGATCGCCGGCATTTATGAAGGTTTCGTTTCCCTCCTTCAGATCCTTACCGCCTCGATGCCCATCTCATCCAAGACTTCCAAGAGGGCCTTCCTATGTTGACCCTTCATCCCCTTCCAATCCAGAAGGGCCGTGGAACAATTCCCAGCGGTCCTTTTGAAGGCGAGCTCGATCGCCGCCTTGGAGAAGTCCCCCTCGAAGAAATACTTGGGGAATATGTGGCCTATCGCGTATTCGCTATCGAGCTCCGCGCGCGTATGCTTCATGGAATAATGGCCCCCTCCAAAGCCCACAGAGGGGATCCCCGATCCCCCTAGGGAGGCGGCCGAGAATATGGCCCTCGAAACGGCCTCGGCCGCCTCGGGATTCAACCAATCCTCTTCGGAGCTCCCTATCTCCGCGAAAAAGGAGGGCGCGTCCAAGCCCGCCGGGCCGTGATGGGTGGCCTCCAAGGAGACGAGGAACCCCTCCAACCCCAGCTCTGACTTGGCCTCGCTCAAGGCCCTGAGGGCGATCTTCATCCGTATGGGATCCGCCATCGCCAAGCCCTTGGCACCGGCCCCGCAGCCCCTCGGATCCCCCGTGGCGTGGATCGTGAGGCAGGGCAATCGGGTAGCGCTCCGATGCCTAGATGCGAATATCATCGCGTCCGCGCCAAGCCTCTCATCGATCCCTTCGCATTCTGTCGCTTCGCCGTCGATTAGGAAGAGCGAGATATCCCCCCTATCGTAGCGAGCCCCGCTCCCATTCGCCTCCCGGAATCCATATCCCCCTATGAGGGCCCTAGCTATGTTCATGGCGGCTGGGTCGGATCTCGAGGCGATTATGGCTATCATCGCGATCTTCGCTTGGCGGGGGGCCTCAACAGAAGATATAGGATGGCCTTCGCCGTATGAAGCCTATTCTCCGCTTGATCCCAGATTATCGATCGCTCCCCATCCACGACCTCGGGGGCGACCTCCTCCCCCCTATGGCATGGGAGATCGTGCATGAAATACGCATCCTTCGATGCCATCTCGAACAATTCCCTCGTCACCCTGTACTTCGGGAGGAAGGCCCTCAGCCTCTCTTCGCGCTCGGCATCGTAGCCCATGCTCACTATTACGTCCGTATAAACGAAGTGCGCACCCCTCACGACCTCCTCGGGCTCGTGGGATATTAGGACCGAAGCCCCGCTTTCCTCGGAGGCCTCCTCCGCCGCCTCTATGAACCTTGGATCCGGCTCGTAGCCGGGTGGGCAGGCCACGCCGATCTCGATCCCCACCTTGGCGCAGGCTACGAGCAGGGAATTGCATACGTTATTGCCATCCCCCACGTAAGCCAATTTCACGCCTGAGAACCTGCCCTTCTTCTCAAATATCGTCAGGAGATCCGCGAGGGATTGCATCGGATGGCATAGCGCCGATAGGGCGTTCACGACCGGTATGGAGCTGAACTCAGCGAGCTCCTCCAATATCGAATGCTCGTGGACCCTTGCCGCTATGCAATCCACATACCTGGAGAGGGCCCTAGCGGTATCCGATATGGGCTCCCCTCTCCCGAGTTGGAGGTCGCCCCAACCGAGGTATATCGAATGGCAACCGAGTTGATTGGCCGCGACTTCAAGGGAGACCCTCGTCCTCGTAGATGGCTTTTGGAATAGTAGGGCTAGGCTCTTCCCCTCGAGGGCCTTCCGCGGGGGGTTCCGCTTCATCCGCCTCGAAACCTCGAGGATCGCCTCGATCTCCTCCCTTGAATAATCGATGAGCGTCAACATATCCCTGCCGAATAAGGATTTCATCCGCCACGACCTAGCCTATTATGTTTCTAACAACGAACTCCGGATCGAAGGGGATCAGGTCGTCGTAACCTTGGCCGATCCCGAAGAAGAGGATGGGCTTCCCGACGGCCCTCGCCAAGGATATCGCGTTTCCGCCCTTCGCGTCCGCATCCAACTTCGTCAGGATTATGCCGTCCACCCTGACGGCCCCCGAGAACGTCTTCCCCTGATCTACGGCATCGTTTCCGGCCAAGGCATCGGCCACCAGGATCGCCAGATCCGGATTCGAAACCCTCACTATTTTCTTCATCTCCTCCAATAAGTTCTTATTGGTCTGCATCCTCCCCGCCGTATCTATAAGGACCGCGTTTATGCCCCTCGCCCTAGCGTGGTTTATGGCATCGTAGGCCACGGCCGCGGCGTCGGCCCCATATTCATGCTTGATCGTTGGGATGCCCAGCCTCTTCCCATGCTCCTCCAATTGTTCAATGGATCCCGTCCTATAGGTATCGCTGCACGCCAGCACGACCGAGAAGCCGTTCTTGGCGAAATACCTAGCGACCTTCGCTATGGTAGTGGTCTTCCCGGTCCCGTTTATCCCCATGAATACCAAAACCAAAGGCTCGCCCTTAGCCCTCTTCTCCCTCGCCAAGCCCAACAGATCGACCCCCCCATCGATCCTCAAGGCCTCTAGCAACAGCTCCCTCAGGATCGGCTTGACGGCCTTTCCCTTCTCGCCGAACCTAGGGACCTTGATCCCGCCAGCGAACCTCCTCCTGAGCTCCTCGCAAAGTTCCTCGGCGACCGAGAGGGCGACGTCGTTTTCGAGGAGGGATATCCTGAAGTCGTCCAAGATCCTATCCAGGTCCCGGCCCTTCAGCTCAGAGGTCGTGAGGGCCTCCGCCAGCCCCTCGAAGCGCGACCTAAGGTTCTCAAACAACCTCCAGGTATCCGCCCCTTTCGCTCAATATCTCCCTTATCCTGCCCCGATCCTGCTCGGCCCTAGTCAGGATTTGGGCCAATTGCTCTTGGACCGATGCCCTAGCCTTCTCGAGCTCCTCGATCCTCCTCGCCAGCTCGGATATGGATTCATCAAAGGAGCGCTCCATCGAGACGTTGGCCCCTATGCCCATTATGAGCCTATCCCCATCCAAAAGTGATGCCCTGAGGAAGGAGCCGGATCCGATGGGGATCAATATCTCCGTGCCGGGGGGCTTGCCCTTCATCCCCTCCAGGGTTGCCTTGGCGACCGTGGCCTCGTTGAGCGAGGAGTTTATTATCTCGAGCCGCAACTGCAACGTCTGGGCAGAGCCCTCGAGCAACCTGATCTCGGCTAGAAGCTGCCTAAGCTCCTCATCCAGCTTGGGGCGGTCCTCCGATGCCTTGCTCAATCCTCGGGCAACTCCTCGAGCCGCGTTATCCTTATCTCGAACCTCTTGGCCTTATGATGGCTTCCCACTTCGCAGTAAACCTTCTCCAGGGCATCCTCCGGCTTGATTGCCCTTACCTCCTTCTCGAACCTCATCTCGGATCCGGGCTTCCTTACGGCCCCCGAAACCCTGTACGTCCTTACCACGGCCATCTCCAGCGATCGGGCTTGGGGAGGAAGGCAATTAATAAATAGGTTTTCCGAATGGGCTTAGGGGGGTGAGGGGCTTCGTCGATAATGGAAGAGATTCGGGATTTCGCCGAGGGAATGTTGAGGGGGGAGAGGGTCTCCGGATTGGATCACTCGGATAGGGTTTACGGATGGTGCGAGATATTGGCGAGGGACGAGGGGGGAGATCTGGAGGTCCTCAAGGCCGCATCCCTGCTCCACGACATAGCCGTCCCGCTCGTTGGGAGGGCGAGGCATTATGAGGAGGGCGCGATGATCGCGAGACGGTTCCTAGCCGAAAAGGGCCTCCCGCCCGAACGCGTGGAGGCTATAGCCCACGCCATAGAGGCCCATAGCAGGTTCGGGGGCCCGGAGCCCAGGACCTTGGAGGCTAGGATCCTCTACGATGCGGACCTGCTGGACTTCATCGGGGCCATAGGCATAGTCAGGGCCATAGGGAGGGGCCTCTTAAGCGGGGAGTTCGATGGGGACGTTGGGAAGGCGCCCGAGTTCCTGCTCGGGGCCGTTGAAAGATACGCTGCGAAGCTCCACACCAAAAGGGCCCAAGAGATCGCGAGGGCTAGGCTGGAGTTCATGAGGGATTTCGTGGATAGGCTTCGAATGGAGTTGGCTTTGGAGAAGTAGCTGGGATCGAGATCCGCGCATGGCTTCCGTATTGGCGGGTTCGATTGGGATGAGGAGGGTCGGGATCTTCGAGGGGGGCGGGATATCGCTGTCCGAGGCGCTCCTCGACATCCGCAAGAGCCCTAACGTCTCGAGGGCGGGCGCCATAGGTTGCTTCATAGGGATCGTAAGGGAGGTAGCGGATGATGGCTCGAGGGTCAAGGGGATTTGGTTCGAAGCCGAGAGGGAGATGGCCGAAAGGGCCCTCCAGGAGATAGCCGATTGGGCTATGGGGAGGCCCGGCATAGCGGACGTTCGGATATACCACAAGATAGGGGAGTTGGGGCCGGGCGAGGATATAATGTATGTCATAGTCTCCGCCTCCCACAGGCGCGAGTTGTTCGAAACCATGGAGATGATAATAGAGCGGATCAAGAAGGAGGTTCCGATATGGAAGAAGGAGCTTCTGGAATTTGGCGGCAGATGGGTCCATTCGAAATGATGGCGGGGCCCAGCCCTTCGGCCAAGGGCCTTTATGCCGATCCGATGGAGAGCGATATCCCATGAAATTCAAGGTCACTCTTTTCGCTTCCTTCCGGGAGATATGCGGCGAGAGGGAGCTCGCCTTGGAGGCGGAGGGGCCGCTGACCCTAGAGGAGGCGCTCCGGGAGGCGTTCGGGCGCTGCAGGGGGGATCTCCAGAGGGAGGTCATCGAAGGGGATCGAGTTAAGGATAATGTGGTGATCATGGTGAACGGAAGGAACATCAAACAACTCGACGATCTGAAGACGATCATAAGGGACGGGGACGAGATCTCCGTATTCCCCCCAGTGGGCGGGGGCTGATCCCGAGGGAGGGGGTTCAAAGGGCTTGAGGCCCGATGACTCGGGCTTGCGCGTTCGATCCTCACCTTAATATAAACGTCCGGCCGATCTAATGGCCTGGAGGGGGCAGCCGCGCGCTAGGCGAAAGGGGCTGGCCTCATGGAATATGGATGGATTTGCAGGGCCAAGGGGATCCCGAGGGCCTCCATATTCAGGATCATGCTCTTGGCATCGGTGGGACTATTCTCATATGCGGCGATCCTCTTCCTCATAGGATTTGGGGAGATTGCCAGGGAGATCTCCAAGGTCAACGCCTGGATCCTCTTCCTCTCCATCCTCGCCTCCTTGATCGGCTCCAACCTGTACATATTGGGCTGGTGGGTCCTGCTGAGGAGGGCGAATTTGAGCTGCGACCTAGGGAGGACGTTCGGGATAATGTGGTCCGATATCTTCCTCGACCAAGCCCTCCCCGCCGGCTCGTTCAGCGGGGAGGCCATGAGGATCTACCTGACCACCAAGAACACCATAAAGCAAATAGGCGTGAGCTGGGCGACCATCATAGTCCATAGGCTGTTCAGCATACTTCCCTTCCTAGTGACCTGTTGCATCGGCCTCATATATTTATTCGATAAGGCGCGCATAAGCCCCCCCATGGGGGCCGCCATAGTGGCCTTGGTGACGCCGCCATTCATAATATCCGGCTCCCTCGCGCTCCTAACGGTGAACGATGGACTGGCGAGGAGGGGGCTCGAGGGGCTCACGGGGATCATGTTATTATTGGGTGGGAGGTGGAGGACCAAAGCCTCCCTGATGAGGGAGAGGGGGTTAAGCCTTATAGCCCAATACAAGGAGGGCATCCAAGCGATCTCATCCGGGCCGATCGCCTGCTTGGCATCGCTATCGCTCTGCTCCGCCAGCTTCCTCTTGGAGCTATCGATCCCGATCTTGGTGCTGATCTCCCTGGGGAAGGATCTCCCGTTATTGGCCATCGTGAGCGTCTACGTCATAGGAATGACTATCCAATCGATGCCCCTCTTCATACCCGGCATGATGGGCGTCACGGAGGCCGCCATGACGGCGCTCTTCTCCATATTGAACCTCTCGCCAGCGGAGGCCGCCTCGGCGGCTATATTGATCAGGATACCGATGTTCTGGAGCAAGCTGTTGATCGGGGGGGTCGTGACCGTCTACGTTTTCAGGAACTTGGGCAAATGGAAGGGCCCGCCGGAATGCGGCGAGGGGGCCGCGAAAGGGGAGGGGGGGTGATCAGGGTATTCCCGCTGCAGGGCAGGGCCATACTGTCGACATCGACCTATGTGGAATGGAACGGCCTCAGATTCCTCCTGGATGTCGGACCAGGATCTGTCAGCGAAATGCTCAGGCGCAACCTGAGCCCAACCAAGCTCAGGGCGGTCCTGATATCCCATTCCCACATAGACCACTTCTGGGATTTGGTCCCGCTGCTGTGGATAAGGCACCTATGGGGGCAGAGGCGAGCGCTGACGGTGATTTGCCCGAGGGCGGACTTGGAGCTGTTCCAATGGTGCGCTGAGGTATCAGGCGCGCCTGAGCTGGCGGAGATCCGCCCCATCGGCCCAGGGGAGGGATGCGCCCTATCGGGCCTTAAGGTGAGGGCCTTCGAGGTGGACCATGAAAGGGGCAGGATGGCGCTCGGATACGCCATGGAGGATCTCGGTAAGGCGAGGCTGAGGGTGGAGGAATTGAGGAGCAGGGGGATACCGGAGTCGGAATGGGGGAGGCTCGCGAGAATGGAGAGGGTTTCAATGGGGAGCGGATGGGCGGATCCAAGGGACTTCGTTTATGTAAAGAGGACCAAGTTGGTTTATAGCGGGGATACTAGGAAATGCGATGGCCTCCTGGAGGCCGCGCGGGGGGCGGATCTCCTCATCGCCGAGTCCACTTACCTGAACGAATCGCTAAGGGATTTGGCCGACCAGAGGGGCCACATGACCATTGGGGACGCCGTGGGCATCGCCCTAGAGGCTGGGGTCGGCAATCTCCTGTTGACCCATATCTCGATGCGCCATACCGAAGATGAGGTCAGGGAGGAGGTGGCCAAGGTCGTCCCGGGGTCTGCGTCCATGAGGATATTCGTTGGAGGTTCGGAGTTCGAGCTGTAGGCTATTTGGGGCGGCCGGAGGGGTCATTGCTTTATATCCCGTCCATCAGAAGAGCAAATCGGTGAAATCGATTGTCGGATATAGGGAAGGGGGTTAGGCTCGGGAGGATCTTCGGCAGGGGCGGAAGGACCGTTATATTGGCCCTCGATCACGGCGTCGAGCATGGCCCCTCGGATTTTCCCGAAAGGGTTTTGGACGCAAAGGTCATAGTGCGGGAGGCCGTCAAGGGAGGGGCGAATGCCATAATGATGCATAAGGGCTTGGCCATTAGGACGAGGGGGGAATGGGCTGGGAAGATCCCGCTGATCCTCAAGGTAACGGGCAGGACTGCCCTAGCGCCTGATGAATCGGCCATCCAAGCGGTCGTTGGGGGCGTGGAGGAGGCCGTTGCGTTGGGGGCCGATGGCGTCGCCGCAACCGTTTACGTAGGGGCAGCCGATGAGCCCCAAATGCTTAGGGATTTCGGCGCTTTAGTCAGGAGGTGCTCGGAACTCGGGATGCCCATGCTGGCCCTCATGTATCCAAGGGGCCCGAAGATAAAGGAAAAACACGGCGTTGAGTACGTCAAATACGCGGCTAGGCTCGGCGGGGAGCTGGGAGCGGATGTGATAAAGACCTATTACACCGGCAGCGCCGAGACTTTCAGGGAGGTCGTGAAGGCGGCTCAAGCGCCGGTTGTCGTAGCCGGGGGGCCAAAGATGGAAACGGCCCGCGAGGTCCTCTCCATGGTCAAATCCGTAATGGAGGCGGGCGCGATCGGGGTCACGATAGGGAGGAACGTTTGGGCGAGCGCCGACCCGATCGGTATGCTAAACGCCATAAGGAGAATAGTCTTCAGGAATCAAAGCGTCGATGAGGCCCTCAAGGAAGTCAAGGCCTTTTAGCCGCTTGGCCGGGCCCCATTAGGGATATTAGCCTCGGGAGGAGTTCGGTGCCGCGCTCCAAGAGCCCCAGCCTGCCCGCCCTGCAATAGGTTTCCCCGAACTTCTCGACGCCGTCCCCTTCGATATCGTCCCCGGCGATCACTATGGGCACCGGGTCATCGCTGTGGGCCTTCAGGGAGCAGGGAGTGGAATGATCGGAGGTGACGCATATTATGGTCCTCGAGAGGTCTATACTCGGCAATAGTTTCGCGAAGAAGTGCGCATCTATCGCCTCTATAACTGCCTTTTTGAGCTCGCAATCCCCATCGTGGCCGGGCAGATCAGGCCCCTTTATGTGGATGTAAAGGCAATCGTATGCGGGCATGGCGCTCAGAATGGCCTCCAACCTAACCCTTAGGTCCCCTTCCAAGTCCTCAGTGGGCGGGGGCAGGGGTATGATGCCCATGCCGGCGGCCTTGGCTATCCCCCTTTCAACGGGCATATCTACCAAGCTCGCGAACCTCTTGCCGAATGCCCCATTTATGTCGTAGAACTTGGGAAGCGAATCGCTCGCGTCCCTCATCAGGATGGCGTTGGCCTTGAGTTTGCCCTGCCCCTTCCGCCCCAAGTTCACCGGGTGGTTCTCGAGGACCTCGTGGGATTTCCTGAAGAACTCGTTCACCAGATCGGCCGATGCCCTCGCCTCCTCGCTTGAATCTTGGGGCTCGCAGGGGAGGACCCTGTTCCCCCCGGCGACCGCGGCGCCGAGCCCCTTAATTTTCGCATAGGCCGGATCCGTATTGGTTATATTGGCCGACAGCCTGCCGGACTTTGGCCTTATGACCAAAACGGCCCTATGGCCTATCGTGCTCTTGAACTCGAATGCGGCCGGATGGGATTCGAGCTTCACGGCTTCGTTGATGGCCCTGCTGAGCTCCGCCGCCTCATGGCTCGTCAAATCCCTCCCGCACCTCCTATCCACTATCTCCAGATCCGATCCAATCGTCGCGAAGTTGCACCTCAACGCTAGCCATCCCTCTTCGAACGCCATATCGGACCCGATCGCCTCCACGACCCCCCTACCGGGGTGATGTCGGAACGGATCGTAGCCAAGTATGGAGATCACGGCGGCATCGCTCTCCGGGGCTATCCCCCTGCCGACCGTGTACATGGCCCCGTTGATCCCGCGCTTGGCCAACCAATCCAAGCTCGGGGTTTCGGCTGCCTCCAACGGGGTCCTCCCGCCCAGCACCTCGACGGGCCTATCCCCGAGGCCATCGAGCACTATATACAGGAGCTTCAAGGATCCCCTGCCTCATCATGCTCCTTTGCTCTCCGCGAGCGGGGAATATAGCGTTTGCGCGGATGCCCATCCGATGGCTAAGGGGCGGATCAATCGATCGGCCTAACGGTGAGCGGCAAACGGCGCTTGTGATGGGAGGCGGAATGCCTGCGGAGAACCTCCTTCACGATCTCCAAGGGCGTTCCGGAGAGCTCGGCCACCTCCTCGGGCCCAAGCCTGCGGTCGAAGAGGCCGTAGAGGATGGGATCCAATCCATCGTAGCCCAGGGGAAGCTCATCGATGGCCCTATGGCCCGGATATAGTTGGGGGCTCGCCTCCTTCTCCGCGATCCGGCTCGGCAAGCCCAAATGCGCCGCCATCATCCTCACCTGCGTCTTGTAAAGGTGGGCTATTGGCAAAAGGTCCGCCCCGCCGTCGCCGTATTTGGTGAAATATCCGAGCAATATCTCGCTCCTATCCCCGGTGCCAACTACCAATCGGTTCTCGGAGTTAGCGAAATAATAGAGCAGGACCATCCTCGCCCTCGCCCTGACGTTCGCCATTGGAATCCTATGGGCCGGATTCGAGTGGTTCGCGCCAACCGATTCATAGATCCGATCGCATATGGCATCTATGCCAATGGTCCTGCGCTTCGTCCCCAAACCGTCGGCTAGCACCTCCGCGTCCTCCAAATCGCTCCTCGGCGTGAAGTATGTGGGCATTATGAGCGATAGGACCCGATCTCCCCCTAAGGACTTGGCGCAAAGGGCCGCGGCGACGCCGCTGTCGACCCCCCCGCTGAGGCCGAGCACGACCCCCTCGGCCCCCGAGGCCCTCACCACCTCCCTTATGAAGGCGACTATCTCGGACTCCGCGCTGCGGAGATCTATCCCGGATAATTCCTCCATCAGGACATTTCGCATGCCGCAGACCGCTTTGGGGCCCCGCGTCCCATCGGATAAAATTTTTTGCCTCGCATCCTTTTATTCAAGCCATCGCCAAGGGTTCGCTATGAAGTTCGACGCCGTCCCGGTATTGGATTTTGGAGGGCAATATTCCCACCTGATCGTCAGGAGAGTCAGGGAGTTCGGGGTTTATTCCGAAATGTTGCCGTGCGACATCGACGAGGAGGACATAAAGGCCCTAGAGGGAAAGTACAATGTGAAGGGTTTGATACTCTCGGGCGGGCCTTCGAGCGTCATCGAGGCTGGAGCGCCTTCCTGCGCTCCGGCCATCTTCGATCTCTTGAGGCCCATCCTCGGCATATGCTATGGCCATCAGTTAATAGCCAAGATGTTCGGCGGAAGGGTGGAAACGCTCGGGATTGGGGAGTTCGGGATCGCCTACGCCACGATAAGGAGGCGGGTGGGCATATTGAGGGGCCTCAAGAGGCGGGAGAGGGTTTGGATGAGCCATAGGGACTCCGTCGTGGAGGCCCCCAAGGGCTTCGAGGTGCTGGCCTACACTAGGGATTGCCCCATAGCCTCCTTTGCCCATTTCAAGCGAAGGATTTTCGGCATCCAATGGCACCCGGAGGTTATCCATACGGATCGGGGTCGGTTAATAATCAAGAATTTCCTATTCCGCATATGCGGCTGCGAGCCGAATTGGAGGCCGGAGAGTTTCGCGGCCAAGGCCATGGAGCACGTTAGGGAGGCCGTTGGGGGAAAGAGGGCGATAATAGCCCTGAGCGGTGGCATAGATTCCAGCACCGCGGCCGTCCTGGCCTCGAGGGCGCTGGGGAGGCGCCTCACGGCCGTCTTCGTCGACCATGGGTTTATGAGGGAGGGGGAGCCGGAGGAGATAAGGAGGGCCTTCGAAGAATTCGACATAGAGCTGATCGTTAGGGAGGAGAGGGATAGGTTCCTCCGGAGGCTTAAGGGCATCACCGACCCGGAGGAGAAGAGGAGGGTCATCGGGGAGGAGTTCGTGAGGATCTTCGAGGAGGTCGCCAAGGAGGGGGATGCGAAGTACTTGATACAAGGGACGATATACCCCGATAGGATCGAGTCGGGATTGAGCAGGCGCTCCGAGAAGATAAAGACGCATCATAACGTGGGCGGCCTGCCATCGAGCATGGAGTTCGAGGGCATCGTTGAGCCATTGAAGGACCTCTATAAGGACGAGGTGAGGGAGGTGGCCAAGGCCTTGGGGTTGCCGGAGGGGTTCGTTAGGAGGCAGCCCTTCCCCGGCCCCGGCTTGGCCGTTAGGATAATTGGGGAGGTAACGGAGGAGAAGTTGGAGGTCCTCAGGCGGGCCGATGCCATAGTACGGGAGGAGCTGGAGGCGAGCGGGCTCGCGGAAGGCCTTTGGCAATACTTCGCCGTTCTAATGGATACTAAGAGCACCGGGGTCAGGGGCGATTCTAGGGCCTATGGTTACGTGGTGGCCATAAGGGCCGTGGAGAGCTCCGACGCAATGACCGCCAAGTTCGCCAGGATACCTTATCGGGTCCTAGAGAAGCTATCCACCAGGATCGTGAACGAGATACCGAAGGTGGCGAGGGTCGTCTACGATATAACGCATAAGCCTCCCGCCACGATAGAATGGGAGTAGGGGGAGCTATGGGGCGGAATAGGGAAAGGGATAGCTACGCGGAGGCGGGCGTTGATTCGAGTAAGGAGGAGGAGGCCATGAGTTGGCTCAGGCCCATATTCGAGGCCACCTTCTCCTTCAAGAAGGGGGTCGGGTCCCCCGCGATCCCAATTGGCCACTTCGCCGGGATAGTGAGGATCGATGCGAAGCGGGGGATCGCTCTGAAGACGGATGGGGTTGGGACGAAGATCCTCATCGCGCAGCTCATGGACAAATACGATACCATAGGGATAGATTGCGTCGCGATGTGCGCCAACGATATCATATGCGTGGGGGCCGAGCCGATATCGTTCTTGGATTACATAGCGGTCGAGAGGATCGATCCAGATCTCCTGAGGGAGCTGGCGAGGGGGCTCGCCAAGGGGGCGGAGATGGCGGGCGTAAGCATAGTGGGGGGGGAGATCGCTCAGGTCCCGGATATGATAAAGGGCAAGGCCGAGGGGAGGGCTTTCGATCTCGTTGGCATGTGCGCCGGAATAGTGGATTTAGAGAGGGTCGTGACCGGGGGCGGGCTTTCGGAGGGGGATGCGCTCATAGGCCTCCGCAGCTCCGGGATCCACAGCAATGGGCTCAGCTTGGCCAGGAGGGTCCTTTTGGAGAGGGCTAAGTTGAGCCTCGATGCCCAACCGGAAGGGTTGGAGAGGAGTTTGGGGGAGGAGCTATTGGAGCCGACCGCCATATACGTGGAGCCAATCCTCCGGATGCTGCGAGAGGGGCTGGGCATAAAGTTCATGGCGAACATAACCGGGGAGGGGATATTGAACCTTTGCAGAGCCGAGGCGGAATTCGGGTTCGTGATCGAGGAGTTGCCGGAGCCGCAGCCCATCTTCCGGATAATCCAAGAGCTGGGATCCCTCTGGGATGGCGAGATGTATAAGGTGTTCAATATGGGGATTGGGTTCTGCGTGGCCCTGCCAAAGGATGATGTGGATCGCGCGATCTCGATAGCTGAGGGGAGCGGGTTTGAGGCCTTCATCCTGGGCAAGGCGGTCAGGGATCCGGAGAGGAAGGTCGTGCTGAAGCCCTTGAGGTTAATGGGCAAGAGGGGGCATCGGGTGTTGGAGCGCTATTGAGGCATCGGAGGGGCGGGCCGGGATCCGTATGGCATCAAGATCCGCCCGGGCGGATCGGCCCGTCCCGGGGCTCCCCTTTGGGGCCGGGTTCGTAGACGACCTCCTTCTCGATCCCGCTTCGCCCAAAGTACCATACCTCCGCCCTGGCCCCATAGGCCTTGGCCCATTTAACGAGCTCCATCCTCTCCTCTTCCCTCACGGCCCTATCCCCCTTGACCTGCAACAAGAGGACTCGGCCATCCTTCCCGGCGAATATATCCACCGGGCCATGCGAGGCGGCGCTCCTGCTGCATAACCAGCCATCGGCCTTCAGGCTCCCCATGGCCCGGTATTCCCTGCTCCTACCCTTGTAATACCTGCTCACGCCCCCCCTCATGGCGCCTGTCCGCCTCCGCGCCTCCCTTCGAGGGGTAGTCGGGAGATTACAAAAGGTTTTAAGATCGTTTCCTCCGAGGGATTTGCCGAGCCATGAAAGCCGCCGCCCTCGGCCCACCCCTCCCGATGCTCATCCTGCTCCTCCTCTCCTCCGCGATAGGCCCGGCCATGGCCCAGGCCCCATATGCCGTAATCGTAAAGCCGATCGGCCTCCCATCCTCCTATTCCACGCGGATCTACGTGGATGGAGCGCAAGTTGGGGAGGCGATGGGGGGCGGCTATTACATCCTAAATCTAACCGGAGAGCGGCAGGTATCCGTCGATCCCTATGTTCCAAGCAAGTCGGGGGAGAGGGGCGCTAGATACTATTGCCCCCAAAACGCCTTCCTAGTTTCCGGGGGCTCGGACCTGAAGTTCTTCTATAGGAGGCAATTCTATCTTCAAGTAAGATCCGAGAGGGGGGTAGTGGAGGGCGGTGGATGGTACGACGAGGGCGAAACGGCCACGGTGAGGGTCGTTTCGAGGATCGTCGCGGGGGAGAGCGGGGACGAACGCTACATATTTGCGGGCTGGGGCGGCGATGCAAGCGGTCAAGGCGAAAGGTCGAATCCGATAAGGATGGATGGGCCGAAGACGGCCATAGCCAACTGGAGGAGGCAAGTCGCGCTGAGGGTGAGCGCCACCCCATCGAACCTCAGCTATTTGGAGTCCGTGAGGTGGTACGATGAGGGTGCGAAGGGGGAGTTCTCGGTCCCCCCAGCCATAGGCGCCGGGCCGAGCGCCCGCTATGCCTTCAAGAATTGGAGCGGGGATTTCATTGGATCGTCCCCCAACGGGACGTTGACGATGGATGGGCCCAAGCATCTCGTTGCCAATTATAAGCTCCAATACTTATTAGAGGTCCAAGTCAAGCCAAGCTTGATCGAGAAGGGGGCTGAGGTCAAGCGGAGCGATTGGTACGATGCCGGCTCAGTTGTGGAGCTCGCCCCCCCGAGGAGCCCTATAGATTGGGACAAGGGGACGAGGTTTGTGTTCGACGGCTGGGTCTTGAATGGGAGGGGCGTTGGGGCCGGGCCCCTCCGAGTGGAGATGGATTCACCGCATTCTCTCGAGGTCATTTACAAAACCCAATACTATCTATCTATTGAAACGGAGCACGGTAGGGCTAGGGGCGGGGGATGGTACGACGCGGGGTCCACGGCGAACTTCTCCGTGGATAGGGAGGTGGGCGATTGGCTGGTGAAGTACGTCTTTCAGAGGTGGAGCGGGGATTTCGAGGGAGAAACCGCGAGCGGCACCTTGACCATGGATCGGCCAAAGGCCATAAGGGCCGTATGGAGGGCTGACTATACGGGCCTCGTGGTCATCTTGGCTATCCTGATCGCCGCGCTACTCGCCCTCTTCTCGGTCCTCCTGCTCCGCCTCAAAAGGGGCGTTGGGCCTAGGCGGGGCCCGGGGATTCGGGGGGAAACTCCCGTGGCGATGGTCCCCCCGCCGGAGGCCTTGAAATCCTGCCCGAGGTGCGGAGCCATGATCCCGATCGGGGCGAAATACTGCGATAGATGCGGCGAGATGGTCGAGGGGGTCAGGGCGCCTAGGGACGTGGACGAGGAAGTATATAGATATCTTGCGGAGAAAGGGGGGAGGATATCCTGGGCCGAGGCCTCCGAGGATCTGGGTCTTCCGATAGACGCGATAAAGGCGTCGATCGAGAGGTTGAAGGGATCGGGCAGGATAAAGCAGGAGGGCTGAAAGGGGATTCAGAGCCTCTTGGCGAATATCTCATAGCAGTCAGGGCACAACCGCATTGTGGAGAACTGGATTGAGCAGTAGGCGCAAATGGATCTGCCGCATCTGCCGCAGATGGCAGAGGCCGGCAGGGAAGGGTGATAGAAGCAAGATCCTATGGGCGGTATCGCGGTCCCGGCCCAAGGCTGGGCTTGCTGGGCAGGCCCGGCTTGAAGCGGTGTTATGATCTTGGTGATTATCATGGGCTTGCCGCAACGATCGCAATATTTCGCGTTCGGCGGGTTCTCCGCCCCGCAGCTAGGACAGTTTGGCATGGATTCCATCTCGCCATTCCGACTCGATCACGGCCTCTTCATAATCGCCGGCGCGATTTTTAAATATAGCTAAGGCCTTCCCGCCGGATCTCAAATGCTCGATGGGGTCGAGGGACCCCCAAGCACTTGAGGGGAGCGTTTCGAGGCGGATCAACTCCTCCGCATCCAGCTCGGATTTTAGGGCGGCCTCGAGGTCCCAGATGCCCTTCAGACCCTTCAATGCTATCTTCAACCTCCTCGCGACCTTCTCGGCGAGCCCACCCTTCCCGCAAACCAAGCAGCGCTCATTCCTCTTCAGATCCATTACGCTATAGCGATTATGGTCAAGATCCACTATCAGGACCCCCTCGAGCGGTTTCCCATGGGCCTTAGGCCAAGATCCGCTCCCAAGGAACTCCTCATAGCCAAGGGCGATCTTAACGAGCTCTTGGGCTTGGATCGAGGCGGCTAGGGAGGCCGAGGTCGGGAGCGAGGGGATCTTTGCCTCCTCCCCAGCGGGCGCGCATGGGTTCCTCAGCCCCGCTAGGTCCTTGTAATTCCCGGGCGGCAGGGCGCAAGCCGGACATGGGGAATCTGGCGGGATGTAGGTCTGAACCCTGACTTGGGAGCCGATTATGCCGCCGTCGATGAGTGGGATTAGATACTTCCTAGAAATCTGCGATAGATAGATCCTCGATATGGCGTTGTCCAAGCCCGATAGGATCGCATCGGAATTCAAGAATATCCCAAGGGGGATCGCTTCCAATCGATCGTTTATGGCCAAGGTCCTAGTGAGCGGGAAAGCCTCCTTCAGCCTCTCCGCGAGAGCCTCCGCCTTGTTCCTGCCGATATCCTCCTCCCTGAAGAAGATCGCCCTGTTGAGGTTTGATTCCTCAACCCGATCGTAATCTATTATCACCTGTTCCCCGACGCCCAGCATGGCCAAGTTCTTGGCCAGCTCATTGCCTATCGCCCCGGCGCCGGCCACCACCACCCTCAAATTCCTTATCCTGGATTGGCCCTCCCTTCCCCACAGCATCATCTGCCTAGCCCAGAGGTAGTCCACGACGACCGAATCCAAGCCCTCCAAGGAATCCCCCTCCGCGAGAGCGCCGCGGGGGCCCAATATTTCTGTGGCCTCGGGCTCTATGCCGAGCCGGCCGCATACGAGCGATTTCAGATCGGATGCCCTAGAGCCCTCCGCCAGCTCCAGCTCGATCTCCTCGACTGATGGCAATCTAGCCCTTATCTTCAATTCCCCAACTCTGTCCCATTTTGAATCGGGGCGCATCCTCCCGCCCGGCCTTTGGCATCGGCCTCGGGATCGGCACTACGTTGAACCTCACAACTTCCTTGCTGGAGCCCTGGGCCATCCTGGGGAATCCATAGGATCGGCAAACGTTAGCCGCCTTCATGCAGATCGGGTGATCGAATACATTCTCCGGGTTGGGATCCGTCAATAGGTAGGAGAGGGAATTGACTACCGTGACCAGCCCGAGCTTTGGCTTCCACCCCTCCCCGAGGACCGATACGCAAACGGCCCCGGGGATCCCGGGCACTATGTTGGGGTGGGGGATCTCCGTTAGCCAAGTGACGATGGGGGGCCTCAGGGGATACTCCATCGGCAACTCCATCCTGAACCTGTTCCATTTCACATATTCCACGAATGGCCATTTCCCCTTCTCGGCCAATTTCTTCACTGGGCCCTTTTCGCATCTGAGTAGCCCCTCATATACGACCGGGGGATCCCCCAATGCGCTAACCGTGGGGAATTGATGGTTCAATATCGATTTCTCCCTATAGATCAGGGCGTAATCCAAGGCCGCCCGCCTATTATGTTGTAGGGCATCAGCGCCAACTGGGCATTCTCTGGGATTCCCGCTTGAGCCACGGTCGAGTTCTCATCCAAGATCGAGCCGCCGTACATCAAGGCGACCGTGGAGGGGTCGACACCGAATGAGGCGCACACCTGCTGTTTTATCTCCCCGATCGTATGATCCGGTATCACTTCTATCTCCGCCAGCCCGGTCTGGGGCCCGATGGGGGCTTGTATGAATAGCCTCATCCCTTCTCACCTCCGTCCCGAGTTATTACCCATGAATATGGCATAATTAAACCCTCGTTCGAGAAACTTTAAGGTTCGCTGACACCTCCCTTTCAATCCCGCCGCCGGTCGCGATCAATTTGAAATCATATGCGCCAATCTTCGCATAGGGATTAACGTGAACCTCTAGGGCCAAAGTGGACTCCGGGGCCGACATGATCCCGCTAGGCACTATGATCTTCGCTTCGAATTGATCCGGTGGCAATCCCTTCACCTCTAACTTGAGCTCGCGATCGAAGCCGTACTTACGGAGTATGGAAATGTTGAATTTGGCGACACCGCCGTATAGGACCGTTAGGGAGGGGGGCTGGATCGAGAGGTCGAATGTCGGTATCATGAGATCGGCCGGGAGCTCTCGGCAGAATGCCCCATGGATGCCCCTTATCAATAGCCTATATTCCCCAGGTGTCGGGCGGGATGGGCCAAGTGGGCTCAGCTTGAGCAGGACCTCCATCGGCTCGCCCCCTTGTAGCGTCGCCGTCGCGGGCTCGAACTCCGCGCCGATGCCCTCCGGGAGGCCCAAGACCTCGAAGCTCACCCAAGACGAGAACCCATTCGCGGGGATCACTTGGAGGCGCATCTCGGAGTGGGAATCCCAATAAAGCTTCGCGATGGTCCTCGTCCCAACCAGCTCGAAGCCCTTCAAGCTAACGAGGGCCAAGGGGCTTTTGACGATGTTCCCAGCCTCGTCCTCCACCGATATAAAATAGACCACATCGCCCGTAATTTTGGATGGAGGCACCTTGGCGGAGAAGACGGACCCGCTTCGCCTCTCCATCTTGACCTGGGCCCAATCCGTTTGCTCCTTAGTCTTATAAAAAAGGATCACGTTCTTTAGCCCAAAGCTACCCTCGGCGATCTCGGCGGAGATCTCCAGCTCCTCGCCTATGAGCGCCCCGGGGATTGGCAGGATTTGGACGGCCGGTTGCTTTACTTGAGAAGGGGGAATCATGAGGAAAAGCATCGAGCTGCCTATCAAAGCCATTAGGAGTGCCACGATGGCTATAGATCTCGCGGATGGAATCCTGTAGGAGGTGGGGCGCTGGGGAGGCGCTCCGGGCATGGGGCGCTCGCCGGGGCTGAACTCGAATATCTCGCCATCGCTCACGCGACGGGGTTCGCGGCTGATCGGGTCGACGAAGAAGAAGCCGACCTCCTCCCTTTCGGGGTCCACTACCATGCTGACGACATGGGGGGAGAACTGCTGGAGCTTCAATTGCGTCCAGATATCGACGTCCGATAGGAAGGCCCCGCGCCCCGGATGCGAATGGTACCAGCCGATTATGTTGCCCTTCACCCTGCCGCTCATTACATCGTCGGCCATCTTGGCCAATTCCTCGCCCGTGAGGATGATGCGCTCCCCATCCCTCTCCCCCCTCCCGGGCATCGCGTCCTCGATCACCAAAGATTGGCCAACCAATCTCCCCAAGAGTAGGCCTATGACCTCACCGCCCTCGGATGACTTCGCGTGATCTAGGACCTTCCTCCTACAATCCCTAGATATGCTGATGTAGGGCAACGATCCCCACCGGCGAAATGGGTTCTAAAAAAGGGGGGTTTGAGGGGGCCCTAGGGCCTACCTCCCCAGCATGGCCATTATGCCGCCTACTATGCCCAATATGAATCCGGCGACGAAGCCCCCGCCCATTATCAGGCTTATTATCGCGGGCACGAAGACCACTATGGAGCCTATCGTCCCATACCCCATTATCATGAGCAGCGAGCCTATTATCATTATTATGCCCAAGATGACCCCGATGCCTATAAGCATCCAAGGCGGGAATGGGGCTATCGTGCCTATCCATGGGAATATGCTGGCCAGAGTCAGGTAGAGCCACGCGCTCGTCAGCCCGGCCGCATTGATCAGGACCATTATCCCCGCTATTATCGAGAGGATGAAGCCCCAAAGGGCCCTAGCGGGGGGGACCACCGGGGCCACCATGGCATATCCCGGCGCCGGGGTCGGAGGCACGCCAATGGCCGGCGGAGCCACCGGAACGGGGCCGATCGCTGGAGCCGCAGGTGCCGGAACTATCTGGGCTATCGTCTGATAGCATGGAGGGCAGAGGATTAGGTTATCGTAAGGTATCGAGTCGTACCTGCATATCGATCTGCCGCATCTGCTACAAATGTTCACCGCTGGCAAGTGGGGGTGATAGTAGCACATTCCCGGCGCGGGAACCCTCGCCGGGGCAGCTGGCGCAACTGGCGTGACGACTCGCACAGATGGGACGGGTTTCACCGCTGGAGGGGGGACTGCCGATGGAAGGGGCAAGCCGCAACTCGCGCAGAAGGCAGCATCGTCCCTGTTACTGTAACCGCAGGACGGGCATTTCTTAACCAATCTTTCCATCTCCGCTCATTGAGTCTTAAAATGAAGTGATAGCGGTACACTTCTTAAGCCTTTCCTAAGCAGTTGGGAGCTTTTTTGGGCCTCATAGGTTGCGATAAAGCTTATAACGAGCCCGGATGTCCTATATTCCGCCTGCCCCGGTGGCTCAGCCTGGTTAGTTGCTTTGCAACGGATAGCGTTGGCTTGGTAAGGGGGCCTCAAAGAGCCAAAGGTCGCGGGTTCAAACCCCGCCCGGGGCTCCAAATTCGGCGGATTTTCGACGCGTCCGGCCCGCGCGAGCTGTTTTCCCATATGGGCCCAAGTGGCCCATCCCTCGCAAGCGCCCTTCCGACGGCCTCCGGGAGCTGGGACCGAAACCTATCTTTGATTGTTGCCCATCCAATCCGGGGAGGATCTTCCGCGCTCTTATTTCGATATTAAAAGAGGATTGTAAATAGTTGGCTTGAGGGCCGGCGGATTTTAACCCTTCTATTTAGCCTTCTCCGCCTTCTTCTTCGGCTTTCTAACCATTCTCGGCTTCCCCAAAAACCCCCACCTCCCTTCGATATCCCCGATCCCCCCTCTTAAATTTTTGGAGGGTTGAGGCGATCGATGCCGATTCCGAATTGACCCGGGCTAACGGGATTGGTTTGCGGATAGATCGAAGGGCGATATATAATATCCGTGCCTCTCCTGGGCCTCGATCAACCTATGCCTCTGCTCCTCGAACAATTCGAAGAGCCTCCTCGGCGCATCTGGGACGGACCTATAGATCTCGATGACCCTGTCGATCTTGGCCAAGTTTTCGCGAACCCTTATCTTGAATTGCTCGGCGTAGTCCCGTTCGGAGTAATCCTTGCCGAGGATCTCCCTGAAAAGCCTCCTAAGGTCCTCATAAAGCGGTATCCTTCCGGTCGGCGCTTCTAAGGCGTTCACTTCCCCATTGACCCGGAGCTCCATCCATTTGTACCAAACCCTCTTATCCCCCCTATCGTTGAGGAAGGCGCCGTCAGCCCCTCGGAGGAAGTAGTTGACGGAAAATATCCTCGGGGGGTTCCTCAACCCCTTCCCGAAATCCAAGTTGTTTTGTATGTATCTTCCAAGCGGGATTGATAAAAAGTCGAGGTTGGACATGGGGTTAAATTCCCTAATGCCCTCCTTCCCCAAGACGGCAGCGGTGGTTTCGGATTCGAGCGAGGCGCCCTTCGTCACTATCCCATGCTCCCAATCGAATGCCTCCTCCACCGGCACCCGAGTCCCTTCCGCCGTATACTATGGCCCTCACCGGGACCCCTCTCGGATCGTCCCACATCGGATCGATGTTTTCGAACCTCTCCAGCCCAACGGTGAACCTGGCGTTCGGATGGGATGGCGGGATCTCCTTGCCCCTCGCGTCCCTTTTCCCGATCCACCATTCCCCGGAATGGTTATAACCCCTAGGGGGCGGCGGGCCATCCTTCCCGATCCAATAAACGCTTCCATCCTCCGCGACCAATACGTTGGAGAAGATGACTTCGCCGGGGCTATGGAGCACCTTCCATATCCGGGGGTCGTCCCTGCTATTGATGTCCATGATTATGCCGAATATGCCCTTCTCCACGTTGATCGCCCTCACCTCATCATCTCTCTTATGGAGATAGGCTATGTCGTCCCCGACTATCGTCTCGCCCTCGAGCATGGCCGTGGAGGTTTTGCCGCATAACGATGGGAATGCGCCGGTGAAATATGTCCTCCTGCCTCCGGGGCCCCCAATACCCATTATCGGCATATGCTCCGCCAGCCAGCCCTCCTTGGAGGCCCTATTGATCGCCAAGCGCAAGGAGAGCTTCTTGAGGCCTATCGAGTTCCCGCCGTATTGGGTATTTATGCTATAGACGGTTTCATCCTCCAAGTCGATGTAAACCCTGCGCTTAGATATATTCTTCGAGCATTTCCTCTCATCGAGCTCCCCTTGAGAATGGACGAATTTGAAGAACCTAGCCCCTCGGCCCAGCCTCTTGAACATCTCGTAGCCTTGTCTATAGAGTATGTTCTCGCTATGCGCCACGTAGCTTGAATCGGTTATTTGGATGCAGGGTATGGCGAACTCGGAGGAGGGGGGCCCGAGAGAATAGAAGCAAATATACATCTCATGGCCCCTCATTATCCCCCTCATGATCTCATGGATCTCCTTCAGCTTTTCCTCCCTATCCCCGGTCCTCACGTAAGGCATTGGGGTTCCCTTCGGGACCAATATCAGCGTATTCTCCCTATCTCGCGCCTGATCGTCATAGCCATCGAAGTGTACCGTATGGCCATCGATGGCGAGCTCCCTCTCCTCGCCGTTCCTTATGGCCGCCTCGCGTATGTACCCAATGTCCTCGGGAGAGCCCGTCGAAACAAAGACCGCCTCCGGCTCGCAAAGGTTTATGTACTTGTCTATGAAGCCATGTAAAATTGGGTTATCTATGGCCATGAGTTTTTCATATCCCTTTTCCCCGAACTTGGCCTTCAGCGCTTCCAATGCCTCAGAGCCGAATCCCGACAATTAAATCGTGCCCCCCTTAGGCGTTGTTCAATCGTTTCTCCCCATCCGAGGTCTGAGGTTAGGAGGCCCCCATCAAGCGCGGGCATTTCCTATGAGGTCCGATGCCATATCTATAAATCTTTGGGTATCTTAAGGGGGATGCGGGGGCGGGGTCCCGCGAATGGTAAATCCAAAAATCTCCCGAATCATCCAAGGACGCCTTGGAAAGTCGCGGATCTTCGTTTGATCCCTCAATTATAAGTCGGGAAATTAAGTGGGCCTTAGGAAGAGGTCCCCGATGTATAAAACTTTGTTATCAAAATGGTGCGAATTGCGAGCAATCAATGGACAATGGATTTCGGCTGACCTTCGTCCAACGCCATCACAAAGGATGAGCCTTTGAATAAAAAAGGTGGTTTAATCCGGAGCTCAGATAATGCTATGGGCCGCGAACTCTCGAAGATCGGCCGCTGGTTGCCCATCGATCTTCGGTAGTGGCATGGGGTTCCGGCCGCTCAGGCTGGGTCCTCTTCGTACCAGAAGCCCATCAGATCGAAATAAGCCAATTCATCGTCCAAGCACTCTTCATGCTTAATCCTTAATTCAATCGCCATCATTTACCTCACCGGGTAGCATTATGCACCGGTATATTTTAACCAATGCTCATGTAACCGATAGATCGAGGGCCGATGTATGTCGACGGGAGAAGGATCGCGCCCCGGGATCTTGATTGCCCTTGAGGGCATCGACCAAGCCGGGAAGAGGACGCAAGCCCAAATCTTGGGGGATCGCCTCCGGGGTTTGGGGCTGAGGACCGCCATAATCTCCTTCCCGGATTATTCGACCGAATTGGGGAAGGAGATAAGGGCCTTCCTCCGGGGCGAGAGGCGCTATGGCCCCAAGGTCAGGCATTTGCTATACGCGGCGAACAAATGGGAGAGGGCGGAGGAGCTATTGGAGCTATTGGGGAATGGGGCGTTCGTCATAATAGATCGCTACAAGGCATCGAACATAGCCTATGGAATGGCCCGGGGGCTGGATCGGGGCTGGCTGGCCAATTTGGAGGCCGATTTGCCGGAGGCGGATCTGACGGTCCTGATCGATATCCCGCCGGAGGAGTCCATGCGGAGGAAGGCCGGGGCGAGGGACGTCCATGAGGCGGACTTGGAGTTCTTGGCGAATGTCAGGCGAAATTATTTGGCCATGGCCGAGGAGATGGGCTGGCCGGTCGTGGATGGGCGGGGGAGCCTCGAGGAGGTCTCGGAGGGGGTTTGGAAGGCGGCCTCGAAGCTCGTGCCCATTATTCCATAATAACCGATGCGCATCTCCGGATTTCAACGGTTGGCTCGCCTAGAAAGGTTAAAAGGAAGGGGGTGGCCCCAAGGCCCAAGGATGGCGGTCGAGATGTCCACCAGCACCGGTGGGCTCGTAGAGGAGGTCGACAGGGAGGCCTCTAGGATAATAGAGGAGGCGAGGGCCAAGGCCAAGGAGATCATAAAGATGGGGCGTGCCGAGGCGAGCAGGATATTGGGGTCGAAGCCCGATCTGGGCGGCGCCGAGGAGGAGAAAGAGAGGATCCTAGAGGGCGCCAAGAGGAGGGCCGAGGAGCTCATCAGGGAGGCGGAGCGCGAGCGCGATAGGATCCTTAGGATCCCGAGGGAGAGGATCGAGGAACTGGCTAAGGCGCTGGTCGAATTGGTGATCGGTGCCCGTTGATGTCGGCTCTATTACTCAGTAGCCCGGAGAGGATGTACAGGGTAAGGGTCGTGGCCCCCAAGTGGAGGGCCGATGAGGTGCTGGCGGCCCTGCAAAGGGCTGGGACCCTCCACGTGAAGGGGATTGAGGCCGCTTTAGAGAAGCCCGCCGTGGAGATGAGGATCCGGGAGATCGAGGGGCTGGCAAAGGCCCTTGACGAAATCCTATCCCGGGCCATGCCCAGCCCGGCCGCCCAGCCCCCCGTGCCCCCGGGTGGGCTTGAAACGATCCTCTCGAGGCCCTTTGAGGAGCTCAAGAGCCGGGCGGCCGAATTGGCGGCCGAGTTCAAGGAGCGCTTGGATCGCATATCGGCCCTGGAGGGGGAATTAAGGGAGCTCGAAGGGCTACATGCGCATCTGGCTCGGGCGAGGGGCCTCCTCGGGCTAAAGCTGAGGGACCTCTCGTACGAGGGCGAGTACCTATTCTCAATGCTCATCGCGGCAAAGGCCGAAACCTTGAGTGGGGTCCTCGATGGCTTGGGCGGGGATTTGCTACTCCACGAATCCTTCGAGGATCCGGAGGGCGGCGCGACGGCGTATATCTTGGCCAAGGCCAGCGCGAGGTGGAGGCTACTGCCTGAGCTGGAGGCTAAGGGCGTGGAGATCCTGCGATTGCCCAAGGAGGACCTCAGCGCTGGGGATTTCCTCCTGAGGCTTGGGGAGAGGATCGAGGCCCTGCGGAGGGAGATCTCTAAGATCGAAGAAGAGTTCAAGGCCCTCGTGCCCGATTGGTCGGAGGCATTGATTCTCAAGTCGGCGATGGCGTGGGAGCTGGATAGGCTCTCGGTCCTCGCGCGGGCGCTGGAGACGGGCCATTTGACGGCCATAGAGGGCTGGATCCCCGAGTCCGGCTTGAGGGCAACCTCGGGAGAACTTGAGCCGCTGGGATATGCATATTATGATTATGAGGAGGCGGATCCGGGCGAGGAGCCACCGACGAAGTTGAGGAATTGGATCGGCACGAGGCCCTTCGAGGTCATAATCAATTTCTTCGGGACCCCAAAATACACGGAATGGGATCCAACGCCCATAACGGCCTATTCCTTCGCCATTTTCTACGGCATGATGCTCGGCGATTTCATATACGGCTTGGGCCTCATCCTCGCCGCGGAGCTACTCTTGGAAAAGCTGGTCGATGATCCCAGCGCGGAGGGCTTCAAGCTCTTCAGGAACCTGCTCTACATATGCGGCGGGACCGCCATGGCCTTTGGTATCTTGGCTGGCTCGTATCTGGGGGATGCGTACGAGTTCTTCGGCCTAAGGGGAGTCCTCGGGCCGATTGTGAGGCAACTATCCGAGCCCTTCTCGCTGATAGTGGTATCGCTCGGCATAGGCCTTATCCACGTGAACGTGGCTCATGCGCTCTCCGCGGTCAGGGGGATCAGGGAAGGGGATAGGGCCTTCGCCATTGGAAAGGCGGGATTGTTCACAGCAGAGCTCTTCGGCATAATATACATCATGCATAAATTCTTCGACATAAAACTTCTGCCCTTTTCCGCGGATCTCCATTCCCAAATGATTTATCCCGCGCTGATCGGGATAGCGATCTTGGCGGCATCCTTGATCAAGCAAAATGGAGGGCTCGGCGGCATGCTATGGATATTCGAGCTGACGGGCCTGATGGGCGATGTATTATCCTACTCGAGGCTGGCCGGCGTTGGGATGGCATCCTTCTTCTTGGCCTCGGCCTTCAACCAAATGGCCGCGATGGCGTTCAAGGGGATCTCGGGGGCGATCCCAGGGATCGCGGGGGTTGCACTCGGCACGGCCCTCTCGATCCTAGTGGCATCGTTCGCGCACCTCCTGAACTTGGCGCTGAGCTGCTTGGGGGCCTTCATACATTCCATGAGGCTTTGCTTCGTGGAGTTCCTGCCAAAATTTTATAATGGAGGGGGTAGGCCCTATTCTCCATTCAAGGCCAAGTTGAGTGGGGCGGCAACGCTCACAAGAGGATGAGGAAAGGATCAGGGGGGATGTGGAGGGTTGTTGGATGCGACCGCTTTGGCGATGCTCGGCGGGGCGCTGGCCCTTATAGGGGGGATAATCGGCTCCTCCATAGGCATATTGATCGCCGCATCGGCCGGAGTGGCCACAATCACCGAGGAGCCGGGGCAGTTCAGGAACGTATTGGTGCTCGCCTCCCTGCCGATGACCCAGACCTTCTATGGCTTCATAGTCCTTCTGATGATCCTAACGAGGGCCTTGCCGAAGCTCGGCGCTGCGCCCGGCGGGGGCGATGGCGCGCCGATCCTTTTCTGCGCCCTTATAGCCGCCGCCGCCGAATTGATATCGGCTGCCTATCAAGGCAAGGTCTGCGCTTGCGGGATATCCCTATTGCCGAAATCCAAGGGCAGGATAATGATGCCCTCCATGATGCTGGCCGTCTACTTGGAGCTCTTCGGCGTGCTCGGGATGGTCTTCTCGATATTGGCCCTATCCCTCTTGGGCTTCCTATAGCGAAGTGATCCGAATTGAGCGAGCGCCGAGGGCTAGAGGGCCTTCGCGATGCGATCATGGAGAGGGCTAGGGAAGAGGCGGATCGGATCTTGAGGGGGGCTGAGGAGGAGGCTAAGGCGGAGGTGGAGAGTGCCAAGAGGGCCAAGGAGGAGGAGGCGAGGGTCCTTAGGGAGAAGCTCCTTAAGGAGGCCGAAGTGGAGGCCGCTAGGATAATTGCGCGGGCGCGCATAAGGGCCAAGAATATCGTATTGGAGGCAAAGAATAGGGTCATCGAGGAGGTCATCGAATCCGCCAAGAGATCCTTGAGCGGCCATTCGCTGGGAAGGGAGGCATCCCTCGCGCGCCTCTTGAGGGAATCCGCAAGGGGCCTCGGCGGGAGCAGGCTCAGGGTCATGGTCTCAAGGGGGGACTTGGAGATCGCGAAGAGGTTGATTCAGGGGGATGGGGAGCTTTCCAAGAGGGTGGAGGAGATCGCTGAAGCGGAGTGCTCGGGCGGGGTCATGGTGGAGGAGGTCGATGGGGGGGTTAGGATCGATAATACCTACGAGGCTAGGCTAGCGATGCTAATCCCCCGCCTTTTGCCGATGATCGGCAAGGAGCTCCCAAAGGGTGCGTAAGCCCTCCATGAGGAGCCTGGATTCTTGGCTCTACTTCTTAACGGCCCTGGCCAAGGGCGAGGAATCGAAGCTGATATCCGAGGCCCAGCTCGAGGAGGCCTTGAGGAGGGGGACCGCTTTGGAGGCGAAGGAGGCCCTTAGGGGGACTCGCTTGGGCGATCATCTGCTGGCCTCAAAAACGGATTCCTTAAGGGAGGTCGAGGGGGCCCTCTGGAGGCATCTTTCGGATTGCATCGGTGAGCTCCTCTCCTTGGCAACGGTTCCGAGGGGCCTCATCGAGATGATAAGGGCTTACTCGACGAAGTACGACCTATTCAATATGATATTCGCCCTTAGGAGGGTCATCCGCGGCGCAGGGCCATCCGCGAGCTTCCTGCCCTTGGGAAGGATGGGGGAAAGGGGCTTATTGGCTGAGCTCGAAAGTGTTGGAAGCTTAGATGGCCTATGCAGTCTCCTATGGGAATGCGGGCTGAAGCGCTATGGGGATGTCCTCTCGAAATATTCCAAGTTCAGCGCAGAGGAACTGGAGGACAAGAGGGCGGCCATTGAGGGGGAGCTTTGGGAGGCCTATTATTCGGAGCTCCTATCGATCGCCAAGGGGCTCCGCGATCCCGGTTTGGCCGAGGCTGTGAGGACATCGGCGATCATTTTCAATCTAAAGGCCATCTTCAGGACGCTCTCGGAGGGCGGCGCGGGCTTTGGGGGCGGCTTGGTGCTATGGCATTCGCTTCCCTCCGGTCTTACCGAAGCCCTCGATTCCATAAGGCTCGAGGATATGCCCCGCTTCTTCGAGGGATCCGGCTACGGGGCCATGCTCAAGGAGGCGCTCTTGGCGCGTGCGAAGGGGGGTCTCTTGGAGGTCGAACCCGTATTCGATAAATGGGAGGAGGCGATGTTATACGAACTCCTATCCCGGAGGCTCTTCCTCCCATCGACGATCTACTGGTATTTGGTCCAAAAGGAGTTCGAGATCAGGAGGGTCAGGATGGCCTTCGCAAAGATGTTCGAGGGGATCCAAGAGGCGCATTGAGGTTGGCATATTACGCCCGCGAGGGATTGGATTTAGTCGCGATCGGGGATCGCGACCTGATCCGCGGATTGAGGCTGGCCGGCCTCAAGAGGTGCCACGAGTTCGAGCCGACCGAGGAGGGGATCGAGGGCATGAGGGGTGCCCTCAAGGAGGCCTTGCAGGATCCAGGGGTTGGCATGATCATATTGCTCGAGGATTACGCCAAGTACGTTTCTGACCTATTGAGCGAAAGCGCGAGGAGGGGACTGCCGGTGGTGCTCGAGGTCCCCAGCAAGCTCGGGGCGAGGCGGCCCGATGTGAAATCCTTTTACAGAAGCTACATCAGGAGGCTAATAGGGTTCGAGGTCGAGATCTGATGGCTCGGGGGGCGCGCTAGGAATGGGCAAGATATGGAGGGTCTCCGGCCCCATAGTTATAGCGGATGGGATGAGGGGGTCGAAGATCTACGAGGTGGTTGAGGTCGGAGAGCAGGCCCTGCTCGGCGAGATCATAGGGCTTGAGGGCGAAAGGGCCACCATACAGGTTTATGAGGATACGTCGGGACTGAGGGTCGGAGACGAGGTCCTAGGCTCCGGCAAGCCTTTGACCGCCGAGCTGGGCCCGGGCTTGATCGGATCCATCTACGACGGCCTCCAAAAGGCCCTGATGACGCTAAAGGAGGGGATCGGTCCGTTCCTGAAGAGGGGGCTGAAGGCGAAGGCCCTTGATAGGAACAAGAAGTGGCATTTCGTCCCAAGGGTCAAGAGGGGAGATCCGGTGAAGGGGGGCGATATCATCGGGACGGTCCAGGAGACGCCCCTGGTTGAGCATAGGATAATAGTCCCCCCGAACCTGCGAGGCGTCGTCGAGGAGGTGAGGGGGGAGGGCGATTATACCGTTGAGGAACGGATCGCCATCCTAGAGGGCGGCCGAGAAATAAGGATGATGCATGAATGGCCCGTCAGAAGGCCGAGGCCCTATGCCTCTAGGCTTGACCCATCCGATCTCCTCGTCACCGGAATGAGGATAATGGACTACATGTTCCCGATGGCGCTGGGCGGCAAGGGGGCCATACCCGGAGGCTTTGGGACTGGGAAAACGGTGGCGCTGCAGCAGCTCGCGAGATGGGCGCAGACCCACGTCAACATATACATCGGGTGCGGGGAGAGGGGGAACGAAATGGCGGACGTCCTGAAGAGCTTCCTCGAGCTGAAGGAGCCCAGGACCGGCAGACCGCTGATGGAGAAGGAGATATTCATAGCGAATACGTCCAACATGCCCGTCGTGGCTAGGGAGGCGAGCGTCTTCCTCGGGATCACTATGGCGGAGTACTTCAGGGATATGGGCTACCACGTCCTCCTCGTCGCGGATTCCACATCCAGGTGGGCCGAGGCGATGAGGGAGATAGGCGGCAGGCTCGAGGAGATGCCGGGCGAGGAGGGTTTCCCAGCCTATCTGGGCTCTAGCCTATCGTCCTTCTACGAGAGGAGCGGGAGGGTCAAATGCCTCGGCGATCCTGAGAGGGTCGGCTCGGTGACGGTGGTCGGGGCCGTGAGCCCGCCTGGGGCCGACTTCAGCGAGCCCGTGACCCAGAATACGCTCAGGATAGTGGAGGCCCTATACGCCTTGGACGTCGCCTTGGCGAATAGGAGGCATTTCCCGGCGATAAGCTGGCTATCGAGCTACAGCCTCTACGCCGACGAGGTGGAGGAGTGGTGGAAGGAAAACGTAGGGCCGGAGTGGAAGGAGATGCGCAATAGGGCCCTCAAGATCCTGCAGGAGGAGGCGGAGCTCCAAGAGATCGTTAGGCTCATTGGGCCCGAGGCCCTACCGGAGAAGGATAAGCTTACTCTCCTGATCGCCAGGATGATCAGGGAGGACTTCTTGATGCAGAGCACCTATAGCGTTGATACATATTGCTCCCCGAGGAAGGCGCATTTGATGATGAAGACCATAATGGCCTTCTACGATAAGGCCCAAAGGCTCATGGAGGCGGGCGCGCAGGCGAAGGAGATACAGGGCTTGCCAGTGGTAACGAGGATCGCGAGGATGAAGGAGATACCGAATGAAGTCTTCGAGGAGGAGGTCGAGGAGATATGGACCGAGATGGAGGAGGGGCTGGTGAGGGCATGATGGAAGGGCGGCAGCTCTACGTCGTCGAAACGAGGGCCCTCCGCGAGGCTAGGGGTTCGATCTTGGTGACTGGTGGCGTCCCGGGCGCCAAGTTTGATGAGGTCGTTGAGGTCGTCCTCGCAAGCGGTGAGGAGAAGCTCGGGAGGGTCATAGAGGTCGCCAAGGAGTTCACCGTGATCCAAGTCTTCGGCGGGGTCAGCGAGGTCGATCTAACGGGCTGTAGGGTCAGGTTCAAGGGCGAAACCCTGAAGCTACCCGTCTCCAACGATATGCTCGGCAGGATATTCAACGGCAGGGGGGATCCGATCGACGGCGGGCCGAGGATAGTGCCGGAGGATTACTTGGACATAAACGGCGAGCCGATAAATCCGGCCGCGAGGGAGCCGCCGTCGGAGTTCATAGAAACCGGAATCTCCACGATAGACGGACTGAACTCGCTCGTGAGAGGGCAGAAGCTCCCCATCTTCAGCGGATCCGGCCTTCCGCATAACAGAGTTGTGGCCCAGATAATAAGGCAGGCCTCTGTAAGGGGAGGGGGAGAGGGGTTCGCGGTCGTGTTCGGGGCGGTCGGCATCAGCTACGACGACGCGGCCTTCTTCATGAGGAGCTTGGAGAGCACCGGCGGGCTCGAGAGGACCGTGGCCTTCATAAATACGGCATCGGATCCGACCATAGAGAGGGTGATAACGCCGAGGCTAGCGCTGACCGCCGCTGAGTTCTTGGCTTGGAGGGAGGGGTTACAGGCGCTCGTGATATTGGCGGACATGACGAATTATTGCGAGGCCCTTAGGGAGCTCTCGGCCATGAGGGAGGAGGTACCGGGCAGGAGGGGGTATCCGGGCTATATGTATACGGACCTCGCTACCATGTACGAGAGGGCCGGGAGGATAAGCGGGAAGAGGGGCTCGGTTACCATAATGCCCGTCATAACGATGCCCGACGACGACATAACCCATCCCATACCGGACCTGACCGGGTATATAACCGAGGGGCAGCTGGTCCTATCCAGGGGGCTCGAGAGGAAGGGCATCTACCCGCCGATGGACGTATTCCTATCGCTGTCGAGGATGATGAAGGAGGGGATCGGGCCCGGCAAGACGAGGGAGGATCATAGGGGCGTCTTCATGCAACTCTATGCCGCCTATTCGGAGGGGAACTACCTCAGGGAGATCTCCACGATCGTCGGGACGGAGAGCCTCACCGAGAGGGATAGGGTATACCTGAAGTTCGCGGACGAGTTCGAGAGGAGGTTCATATCCCAAGGCGAGTTCGAGAGGAGGGATATAGAGACGACATTGGGAATCGCTTGGGATATCCTCTCCATGTTGCCCGAGGGGGACCTCAAGCTAATACCCGAGGAGTTCATAGGGAAGTATCATCCGGCTTACGGCGGAAGGGGGCGTGTCGCAACAGAGGCTCATTAGGGTAAGGCCGACCAAGATAGAGCTCATAAGGCTGAAGCGGAGGCTCTCCTTGGCCAAGAGGGTCCATAGCATAGTCAAGGATAGGCTATTGATCCTCACCATGGAGTTCCTACAGGTGGCCAAGGAGAACGTGGAGCTCAGGGAGAGGTTGGTTGAGAAGATGGGGGAGGCCTATAGGGCGCTCGGGCTGGCCTTGGGCCAGCACGGGAGTGAGCAGCTGGATAGGGAGTGCCTGGTCGCTGAGAGGGATCTGAAGATCTCCGCCTCCACCAAGAACGTGATGGGAGTACGCTGCCCCATGCTGGAGGCGGAGGGCATCAGGAGGAGGGCATCGGAGAGGGGCTATTCGCTATTCGATACATCGGCCTACCTGGATGAGGCGGCGAGGCTCTTCGAGGAGTCCTTGGAGATAATGGTGGAGCTCGGCGAGATGAAGAAGACCTTGGACCTTTTGGGCTTCGAGATAGGCCGGGCGAAGAGGATCACGAACGCCCTGGAGCATATATTGATCCCGAGGATAATGGCATCGATAAAATACCTCCAGATGAAGTTCGAGGAGAGGGAAAGGGAGGAGAAGGTCAGGCTGAAGAGGCTCAAGATAATCCTCTCGAGGCGATGAGGTTTGGAGGCGATCGATGCTCATGGGGAGGGGATCTACGAGCGCTTGAGGAGGGAGTTGGGGATCTTGAGCTCCCACCTGCCCAGGGAGAGGAAGAGCCTCCGCCAGCTCTTGGCGGAGGGGCGCCCCCACGTGATCTGCAACGATGGAACGGCGCACCATTTCAAGAGGAGGGAGCTCGAATACCTCGCCGGCATCCTCGGGGCCGATGAGGCGGATGGTCTCCTACTGCCCATCTTGATAGAGCTTACGCCTTCGTCGAGCGAGGCCTCAATCGCTCTCAGCAGCGGCGCCGAGCTGAAGGTCGTTAGGCGCGCCTTGGGGATGGAGCCAACGGTTCGGAATGGGAGGATAATCCTCTATAGGCCGCAGGTAGCCGCCCTCAGGAGGGCGCTTAGGACCTCGACGCAGTATTCCTTGGCCATAGGGGCGATGGGGACGGGCTAATCCCTGATGTATTTGCTCGCGTCCCTTTCCCTCTTCTTTCGCGATCTCTCCATTATCGCCCGCAACCCCTCCTCGCCCAAGGGCTTGAATTCGACCGCGCCGGATTCGATGGCCCCCCTAACGAGCTCATCGCCGAGCTTGGATCTCGCGATGACGGTCGTCCAGCCGATCTCCGAGCCGGTCGATCCGAGGGAAACGTCGGCCAACTCCGAGGCGAAATCTATGCAGTAATCGCAGGAGCCCATGAGGTGGGGGCCGATTCTCGCGATCGGCAAAGAAACCTCGCCATCGCTAACCCGGATCTTGAGCTCCGAGCCCCTCGCGATAATCCTTGAGGCGCTTCTGGGATCTATCCCGGCCTCGGAGAGCGCCCTCGGGAGCCCATCCCGGGTGAAGGCCCTCGTGCAGAAAAGGCCGAAGGTGAGGGCGATCCTCTCCGATAGCTTGGCGTATGTGAAATGGGAGGTCTGCATCTTCCTTATTGATTGGATTTGGCAGGGCAGGGCGACTATGGCTATCTTGGAGTTGGGAAATCCCAGAAAGGCCTCCTTGGCCTTGAAGATCGTCGGCGCTACGACGAACTTCGATCCCGCGCAGGTCGACGCATCCGCGGGCCCGGTGGCGATCCTCGGGATCGGGGTCCAGCTCTCGTCCCTATCCACGACAATCGCCTCCTCGATGATCCCGGAGCTGAGCGCGTATCCCAAGAGGGCGCTGGCGGCCCCGCCGTCCTGGCAGCTGTGCAACAGCTCCCTATCCCTAGCCCTCATCGAATAGGCGCTCATGTAGATGCCTAACTCCTCCTCCGGCTTCCTATTCCTGCCGAATATCCTCCTCTCGATCTCGGAGATCGATATCCCGGTCCTAGGGCAGACGTGATAGCATATTTGGCAAAGCACGCAACGCCCGGTCAGAATAGGATCCCCGTTTGGGCCGGCCATGTCCAGGGCATCCACGGGACACGATGCAGCGCAGGCGCTGCATCGGGTGCATAGCCCCGCCCTAACGACCTCCGCCAACAAATTCCCCCAGATCTTTGGCCTCGCTTGCAAGGCGGATCCCCCTTGGAAGCCCTTATCTTCCGGCAACTACAAATTTATTGATTGCTGAGGGGAGGGCCGTGGGGTTGCGCTCGGATCTGGCTAAATGGCTCGAGGGGGCCAAGGGGGTCGCGATCCTCGGGATCGGGAACCCGATAAGGAGGGATGATGCCATAGGCGTCGAGGTCGCGAAGGCCCTGGAGGGCAAGGTCCCGGGGCGGGTCCTCGTCCTGAATTGCGAAACGATCCCGGAGAGCTTCGCTTGGAAGGTGGCCGAGTTCCGCCCCACGCATATACTATTGGTGGACGCCGCGGATTTCCAAGGGGATCCGGGGGAGGCGAGGCTGTTCGGCGCGGGCGAAACCGTTGGGACCCCCATATCCACCCATTCCCTGCCCCTTAAGGTCCTATCGAAGTACTTGGAGATGGAGACCGGGGCCAAGGTCGCCGTGTTGGCCGTACAGCCGAAGGACTTGGGGCTTGGGGAGGGGTTAAGCGATGAGCTCCGGGCATCCCTCTGGCGCTTGGTCGAAATCCTAAGGGACGCCCTCTCCCGATTCGGCATGATGTAATTCGAATAGCCTCCTGATCGCCGCCTTGTATACCTTGATGCTATCCAAATACTCCCGTATATCTATGCGCTCATGCGGCGTATGATCCAATCGGGAATCCCCGGGGCCATAGGCGACCATGGGGATCCTAAGGATCTCCGCGAGGACGTTGAGGTCCGCGGTGCCCGTCTTCCTGAGCAGGGTGGGTTGCTTCCCCAATGTGGTCCTTATGGCCCAAGATAGGGCCCTAACGAGCGGGGATCTCCTATCGGCCTCGAAGGGCTTGGTTATATCCCCAAATTCCAAATCGACGCTAACCCTCGGGTGCTCCCCCTCGAACTTATCCACTAGCTCCTCGGCCTTCGAAAATATCGCCTCGATCGATATCTGGGGCGGAAACCTCAGGTCTATGGTCAGGTCGCATTCCGATGGGACCGACGTGGAATCGGAGCCCCCCCGGATCTTCATGAGGCATGAGGTGATTGAGTAGAACTTGCTGCCCAAGTCCTCGCCCGGGAGGTGGAAGTCCTTAAAGGCCCCCCACAGCTCGAACGCCCTCTCTATGGCGTTCTCGAATAACCAAGGGGCCGATGAATGGCCGGGCTCCGTCCCGACCCTGAGGATTATCCTCATGCTCCCCTTATAGCCTATCGTCACGTTCGAAACCCCGCTCGGCTCGCCGAAGATCGCGTAATCCACGTCCAATCGGCCCTTCATGAGGTTCTTTATTCCCCTCCCCTCTCCCTCCTCGTCCACAACGCAGGCCACGATTATCCGGCCATCGATTCCCTCCTCCGCCAGGGCCCCGGCAGATAGGATCATCGATGCCAACGAGGATTTCGCATCGACCGCCCCCCTGCCGTATAAGGCTCCCCCCTCCATCCTCACCGGTATGAAGCCAGGGACCGTGTCCATATGGCCGCAGAGGAGCAGGGCCGGGTGCGCCCCGCTGCCCACCTCCCCTATTACGTTCCCGACCTCATCCCTTTTGGCCCTGATCCCGAGCTCCGCCATCTCGCCCAAGATCAGGTCCGATGCCGGGCCCTCTTGCCCGAATGGGCTATATTCCCTCAGCAGCTCTATCAGGAACTCTACCGCCCGTTTCTCCGCCGGCGACATCCCCCATGGCCTCGTCCAATATCCCAATGGCCCTATCCAGCTGGGCCTCCTCGATCACCAAAGGCGGGAGGAAGCGCAGCACGTTCCTGCCGGCGTCGAGGATGAGGAGGCCCTTCTCCAAGGATTTCATTATCACATTATAGACGTCGTGCTTCATCTCGATGCCGATCATTAATCCCATCCCCCTAACCTCGCGGATGGCGTTATGCCTCTCCTTGAGGGCGAGGAGTCCCTCCATCAGGCGGGGCCCCAAGCGGGAGGCCCTCTCCGGCAATCCCTCGCCGGTTATTATGTCCAAGGTGGCCGATGCGGCGGCGCAGGCGAGGGGGTTGCCGCCGAACGTGCTGGTGTGCTCTCCCCTTTTAAGGGCCGACATGACCTCCTCCTTAGCGACCGTAACGCCCATCGGGATCCCGCCCGCGATCGCCTTCCCTATGCACATTATATCCGGCACGACGGACCAATGCTCGCAGGCGAACATCCTCCCGGTCCTGCCGAGCCCCGTTTGGATCTCGTCCAAGATGAGCAGGATGCCCTTCTCATCGCATAGATCCCTAACGCCCTTCAGATATCCCTCCGGCGGGAGCTTGATCCCCCCCTCCCCTTGGATCGGCTCGACTATGACCGCCGCCGTTTCGGGCGAGATCGCCTCCCTTAACCTCTCCAAGTTGCCGAATGGTACATGCCTTATGCCCGGGACGAGGGGCTCGAATGGGGCCCTGTATTTCTTATCCCATGTGGCCGAGAGCGCTCCCATGGTCTTCCCGTGGAAGGCGCCCATCATGGCGATTATCTCCTTCCTCCCGGTATACTTCCTCGCGAGCTTCAGGGCGCATTCGACCGCCTCGGCCCCGCTGTTCCCAAGGAACGCCCTATCGACTCCCTTTGGGGTCACCCTCGAGAGCTTCTCCAGAAATTCCGACCTCTTGTCGTTGTATAGCGAGCCGTGACAGGAGATCAGCTCGCTGGCTTGGCGGCATATGGCCTCGACGAGCTTCGGATGGCAATGGCCTATTATGCTCACGCCGTAGCTGCCCATGCAATCTATGTACTCCCTGCCCTCCGAATCCCATATCCTCGCCCCCTTTCCCCTAACTGCCACCACGGGCCTCTTCGAATACACGCTCGCCATGAGCCTTTGTTCGATGGAGATGGCTTCATCCGCCTTCAACGAACGATCACCGTGCCCATGCCCAGTTCCACAGCGGCTCTTATCGGTTCCGGCTCCTGGCCGGATCCGATAACGACCTTCCCGACCCCCTTCTCGATCGCTTGTATCGCTGCGTGTACCTTGGTTATCATGCCCGGACCGATCCTCCCCAGGATCTCCTCAGCCTCGTCCTTGGTGAGCTTGGGAATCAATTCTCCATCCAACATGAGGCCCTTCACGTCCGTCAGCAGAACCAAGAGGTCGGCCCCCATGGCCCCCGCTATCTGGGCCGCCGCCCTATCCCCATCCACATTCAAGAACTCGAATTCCTCCCCAATGGCCAAGGGCGCCACGACCGGGAGGAAGCCGCCATCGAGGAGGGCCTCGAGGAGCTTGGCATTAACCTCCACTATGGTGCCCGTATAACCTCCATCTATGCGCTTCTTCCTCCCCCTCTCATCCACTATTATTAGGTCCTTCTTCCTCCTAGCCCTTATCAAGAGCCCATCGAGCCCGCTTATGCCGACCGCGGGGATCCCTTTGCTCGCCAGGGCCGAAACGAGGCCCTTGTTCGCGAGCCCCGCCATGCCCATGGCGTATATCTCCACCGTCTCCTTATCCGTATATCGGCTCCTGAAGCCCTGGGGCGATGTGACGAATAATTGCTCCTTGCCGAGCTTAGCGGCGAGGTTCGTCACGATCTTCCCCCCGCCGTGGACCAAGATCAAGCGGGACCTCTCGAGGGCGTTCTTAACGTCCCCGAGGAACCCCTCCGGGATCGAGGATTCCAAGAGGCTCCCGCCGATCTTTACGACGATCAGCATCGGAGATCACAGCGGGCGGAGCGGTGGGAGCATCAAGCCCTCGCGCTCATCGAATCCCATCATTATGTTCATGCAATGCACCGCCGTCCCGGCCGCCCCCTTCACCAAGTTATCTATGGCCGATAGGACGACCAGCCTATTCGAATGGGGGTCCAATTCGAACCCTATGTCACAGAAGTTCGATCCCATGACGTTCTTGGGATCCGGGAGCCCGTGGAGCGCCTTCCTATCCTTCACGAGCCTTATGAACGGCTCCCCTTGATAGGCGGATCTATAGATCCTCCAAATGTCCGGTTCCTTTAGATCTCCCGGGTGGAAGGCGTGGATCGTCGCCAATATCCCCCTGGCCATATTGACGGAGTGCGCTGAGAAAGACACGGAGACCCTCTTACCCCCCAAGGAGCTCAGCTCTTGGATTATCTCGGCCGTATGCCTATGCCCCACGGGCTTGTAGGCCCTAATGCTGTTATATTTTTCCGGGTGATGCCCGGCCGGCGTGGGCTTCGCGCCAGCACCCGATGTGCCCATCTTCGCATCGACGACGATCCTATCCCTATCCACGACCCCGGCCTTGATGAGGGGTGCCAAGCCCAAGATCGAGGCGTTGGCCATGCAGCCGGGGCATGCAACCAGATCGGCATTCTTTATCTCATCCCTGTGGAGCTCCGGGAGGCCGAAGACGGCCCTTTCCAAGAGCTCCGGGCGCTCGTGCTTCCATCCGTACCAGATCTCGTAATCCTTGGGATCCTTTAGCCTGAAGTCCGCCCCCAAGTCTATGACCTTCAGGCCGAGCTCGAGGAGCAGGGGGACGAATTTCACCGAGGCGCCATGGGGCAACGAGGTGAAGACCAGATCGCATGTATTCGCGATCGCCTCCGGATCCGGCTTCACGAATTTGAGCTGGGTCAATCCCCTGAGGTTCGGATGAACCCTGAAGACGAACTCCCCGGCGTACGGCCTGGAGGTGACGGCGGAGACCTCCACGTTTTGGTGGAATAGCAATATCCTCAGCAGTTCCCCGCCGCCATATCCCGAACCCCCTATTATCCCAACCTTCAAATCCCGATCGCCCCAGAACCCCTCAACCGGCGTTCGCCATGCTAAGGGCGCATCTTATCATATGCTCGGCCAAGTTCGCCCCGGTCATTAACCTCGTTTGCTCCCAGAACTCGGGGCACGAGTTGGCCTCGTGGAACATCACACTATCCTTTACCCTTTCCAAGTTCTCCTCTATCACCTTCCTAACCCTCTCGTAGGGCTCGGTCCTCTTATAAAGGTCGAAGGCCTCCTCCAGCCTCCTGTTCCAAGTCGGGAAGTCCTTAGTCTTCGCTGGGTTCCTCTTGACCTTCTTTATGTTTTCGAAGTACGGCTCCAGCTTCTCGAGGTCGGACCGGATGTATTCGTCATCGGTAGGCTTGGATCCCTCAACGCGCGGCATGGCATCGAGGGCGAGGATCCAAGCCGAATCCCCCCCTATAGCGGTGCCGCACCTCTCGGCTGCCTCAATGATGGAACCGGGCAGCTTAACCCCGAACACCATGTTGCCCAAGAAGGTGTTTGTTCTGAAGTCCTTGAACCCGGCCCTGGCTAGGGCGAGGGGGTGGCAGGAGGGGGGCTTGCCGCGCTCCTTGCTGACCACTATCCTAAGGTCATAAAACCATTTATCGACGAACTCCTGCGCGAATATGCCGACCGGGTTTATTATCGATGGCTGCGTATCCTCCAAGAGCTGGATCAATCCCTCCTTGCTCTTGACCAACCTGACGTCCCTCCCATGGGTCCCGCTATCTGGCTTTATCACCATCGTCCCATCGAGCTCCCCCTGGAGGAGGTCGGCGATGCTGACCTCGTTATGTATCTTCGCCATGTTCTCGAGGAACTCGTGCGAGTTGCAGGGGACGAAGACGCTCTTCGGTATCTTGACCCCGGCCCTCCTGAACTCCAAAAGGGTCCTCAGCTTGCTGAAGCATATGTACTCCACCCTTGAGGAGTTTATCACAGGCTTGCCCAAGGCCTCCATGATCGATGAGGCGTAAAGCCTCCTGTTCTTGCTCTGGGCCCTGTTAAGGACCGCGATGGCGCCCTCAAGTGCCCCGGTATATTCCTTGACCTTGCTCCTTATCCTGAAGGCATCGTTGCCAACGCTAACGGAGACGAGGCGGAACGGTATGTGGACCAGCTCCACGCCCATCGCTTGGGCAGTGGCCTTTATCCCGAGCTCATCCGTCTCCGGATGCTCGTAGAGTATGGCGATGCTCATCCCCATCTATCCCGCGAGCCCCGGAGGGGCTGGAGGGCTCCCTCACTCCCCCCAATCCTCGCCCTCCACGGCCAGCTCCCTGACCTCCACCTCGTCGCCCTCTATCTTCTTGATCTCCAGCTCCAAGCCGCAATCCGGGCAACTTACTATTTCCCCCGTGGAGGCGTCTTGGGGGGCGTCGAACTCCGCTCCGCAATCCGGGCACTTTATTTTTGGCATGCTCATCCCCATCCTAGGGCGCTTACTACGTAATTCGAACCATATATAAAGATTCTGGATTTGAGGATATGGCGCCCAATTCTCCCGCGCGCGGAGGCTTACCCCATCCGGAGGGCCATAAGGGTCCCGTAACTTTGCGTCGAGCAAAAGGCTTTTATAGCTCGGATTTCGATAAAAACTCCGGAAATATGTTTCAAAAATCGTTAAAATAGTTCGATATATGGATGGCGATCGAAATGGACGAGATAGATGAGAAGATCCTGAAGATCCTGGAGGAGGATGCCAGAGCCTCTTATGTGGATATCGGAAAAAAGCTACGCCTTTCGGAAGGGGCCGTGAGGAGGAGGGTGCAGAATCTCGTAAATGAGGGGATAATAAAGAAGTTCACGATCCAAAGGGAGTTCACGCGGGGGACGAAGGCCGTAGTCCTTATCTCAGTTAATACCCCGCTGCCCACCTCCGAGGTTTCAAAGGCCCTCAAGAAGATAGAGGGGGTCCAAATGGTGTATGAGGTCACGGGTCAATACGACATAGCGGTCTTCATCTCCGGGGCCAGCATAACGGACGTCGATCATTGCCTCGAGGAAGTCAGGCAGGTGAAGGGCGTAATGAACACCAACACCCTCATAATATTGAGGGAGTGGTAGGATCCCCTCGATTGGGTAGGCGGGGCCATTGGAGTTCCTGAGGCATCCCTTGATAAAGGAAGGCGCCGTCGAGAGGAGGGAGTACCAGGAGAGGATAGCGGAGGCCTGCGCCAGGGAAAATACCCTCGTCTGCCTCCCAACGGGCTTGGGCAAATCCGTGATAGCGGCGCTGGCCATAGCCAAGAGGCTTGAGGGGTCCGAGGGCGGGGCCGTCGTCCTCGCCCCAACGAAGCCCCTCGTCCTCCAGCACTACGCTAACTTCAGGAGGATCCTGAATTTGGGCGAGGAGGAGTTCGGGCTGGCGACCGGTGAGGTCCCGCCCAAGAGGAGAGAGGAGGTTTGGCGGAGGCGAATAGTATTCTCCACCCCCCAGACCTTCATGAACGATTTGATAGTCGGCAGGATAGATCTGAGCAGGATAGCGATCCTCATAGTCGATGAGGCGCATAGGGCCGTCGGTGATTACGCCTATTCTTACATCTGCGAGCGATACTCCTCCGAGCCCAAATCATTGATAGTCGGGCTCACGGCCTCCCCGGGGTCGAGTAGGGAGGCGATAGAAGAGGTATGCAAAAACATCCGCGCGAAGAATGTGGAGGTCAGGACCCTCTCCAGCCCGGATGTCAGGCCATATATTGGGGGAATCAGGGTGGAGCGGGAGGAGGTCAAGCTGCCCGATGGCTTCCTGAGGATCCGATCCCTCCTATCGGACTTCGTCAGGAGGGCCTTGGGGGGCGCCAAGGAGCTTGGCCTCTTTGGGGACTGGGATTTGAGCAAGCCGACCGCGAAGAGGATCCTCGGCCTTTGCGAGGAATTGCGCAAATCGGCGGCCGGAGGGAAGGCGGATCCTAAGCTCAAGGAGGCCATAACTGGCCTGTACGCATCGCTCCATGCCCTGAAAGCCTTGGAGCTCCTTGAAACCCAGAGCTTGGCGTCCTTTAAGGAGTACATCGATGGCCTTAAGGCCAAATACAGGATCAGAAGGGCGAGGTCCCTTAGGGCCTTCTTCGAGGACGGCTCCATCCTCAGGGCTGTGGGGCTCGTCGAGGAGCTTTTGGAAAGGGGGGAGGAACACCCAAAGATCTCCAAGGCTATCGAAGTCGTCAAGAGGGAGCTCGAGGACGGGGCCGAGAGGATAATGGTCTTCGCCAATTATCGCTCAACTGCCAGAAGGCTTGCGGAGGGCTTGACCGCGGCCGGGAGCGGAATCAAGGTCGCTAGGCTGGTAGGGCAGCTCAGCAAGGGCGGGGATAAGGGGATGACCCAAAGGGAGCAGGCCACCATCCTAGAGGGCTTCAGGTCCGGGGAGTATAATGTCCTAGTGGCTACTCAGATAGGCGAGGAGGGGTTGGATATATCGGAGTGCGGCGCGGTCATCCTATACGATTGCGTCCCCAGCGCCATAAGGTCTATCCAAAGGAGGGGGAGGACTGGAAGGAGGGGGCCGGGCAGGGCGATAATGCTCGTGACCAAGGGGACCAGCGATGAGGCCTATTATTGGATAGCCAAGAGGAAGGAGGGTGAGATGGGCCGAACGCTGGCCAGGATGGCATCGGCGACCTCGCCGAGAGGCCAATTCACTTTGGAGGGATTCGCTGAGGCTGGGAGGGGGCCCAGCGGCGGGGGGCTTGAGGTCAAGGTGGTCGTAGATTCGAGGGAGATGGGCTCGGGCGTCGTGAGGGAGCTATCGAGGCTGGGCGCTAGGCTGGAGTGCAGATCGCTCGAGATAGGAGATTACCTCGTCTCGGATAAGGTCGCGATCGAGAGGAAGAGAGGCGATGATTTCGCCTCATCCCTAATCGATGGGAGGCTCTTCAGCCAAGCGGCGGAGCTGAGGTCGGCCTACGAAGCGCCCATAATGCTCGTCGAGGGCGAGTACCTCTACACCGGCAGGGACGTCGGGGCTGAGGCCATCATGGGCGCCATATCGAGCCTGCTGGTGGATTACGGCATCAAGATCATGTGGACCAGGGACGCGGCGGAGTCCGCGCTCTTCATTTATTCGCTCGCCAAGAGGGAGCAGGTGGAGGGGGGCAGGGCCGTTAGGTTGAGGAGCGAGAAGAGGCCCGTAAGCCTCAAGGAGATGCAGGAGTACTTGGTGGCCGGCTTGCCATATGTGGATTCGATCAGGGCGAGGAGGCTATTGGAGAGGTTCGGATCGCCGGAGAGGGTCTTCACCGCCTCCCAATCGGAGCTGAGGGAGGTGCCGGGTGTGGGGGAGAAGATATCTGAAGCCATAAGGAGGGTCCTATCGAGCAGATATGAGGCGAATAACAAGTCAGGGGCGAATGACTAGGTCCCCCTCCCCTCGGAGAGCCTCCTGAGCCTCTCCAAGGCCGAGAGCCAAACCGAGAGCGCTTCCCCAAGGGCCCTCGATCGCTCCGGGTCGCTCTCCGCCCTCATGAGCTCGTTCAGCTCCCCTATCTTCCCGAGGATCGTCGATTCGACCATCTCCAGGATCTTCCCGCCGAGGGCCCTTTGCTCATCCTCGGCGATCCCCACGATCACTACCGGGCGATTGCATTTGGGACATATTATATCCTTACCAACCTTAAATAGGGGCGAGGCGCAAACGGGGCAGGACTTGGAGATCATCGTAGCACCAGACTTGAGGAGCTCGGCCATCCTTTTGACGTCTTCAGCCAAACGGGGTCCCGAGAAGAAAAAATATAGGCTCGTTCTATAAAGCCTTCACGTAGATCGGTGTCGGAGGGCGGGCCCAGCTTGTCGGCGAAGAAGGCAAAGAGGAGGGAGGAGTACGAAGCGCGGATCAAGCAGGCGATCGCTGTATTGGATGATGTTTCCCAAGATACTACGACGCCGAGGAACATAAGGAAGGTCGCGAAGGATTCGATCGCCATGCTGAACTCCGATAAGTATAGCTTGGCGGTCAGAGCGGCCAACACCACATCGATGCTCGAAGAGATCTCGCAGGATCCGAACATGCCGCCGTATACGCGGGTCAAGATCTGGAACGTCATCAGCTTACTCGAAGCGATAAAGGATTAGGATCGATTGGAGCTGGTTTCCGAATCGGGCCCAAGCCGATGCAATGCGGGGGTACCCGAGCCAGGTCTAAGGGGCAGGGTTCAGGAGCCGCGGCGCACCGGCGGAGAGCCCCTGCGGCGCAGGCCTTCGTGGGTTCAAATCCCACCCCCCGCACCATTCGATGGTTTCTCAATATGAAGGCTTGGGTTCGATCGTCGATCCCGAATGCCCTAGCGATCGCCGGCCAGGAGACAAAAGGAGGGGGAAAGCTAAAATCGTTGAGGAGCCATAGGGAGCGTATGGGAACGGAGTGCTCCCACGGCGAAACGGAATTGCTGGGCGAGCAGAAGGGCGAGAGGGGGACTAATAAATACTATAGATGCCTGAGGTGCGGGAACGTATTGGTCTTATCGGAGGAGGGGATCCTCTACGAGATCCCGGGGAAGAGGGCCCCAAGCGATCTCAAGGGCATCCGCACCAGCTCCGATTAATCCTTACCCTATCCGGATTCCGCCCGGAGGTCGGGCTTGCGTTCGGCTCGCCAGAATCGTTGGAATTGAAGTGAGCGAACCTTCTTGAGGGAATGGGGACGGCCAGGGTGGAGGAGCGGCACCTAGAGAAAAGGCTTGTGGCCCTGCGGTTCTGAAGTAGGGGAATATTTTCATCCCATCTTGGATCGATTAGGGGTCGAGGGGATAATACTCCAACGATACGCATTTCGACACCATTCCTAGGGATGGGGAGGATGTTCAAGTAGTTCAAAGCCATCGACATGCCAAAAGCGAATTTGACCGGTGCCGTTTCCCAGAAAATGGGACCCTCTGGAGGTCATTCCCATCGCTTAGCGATCGCTGCGATCCCCTGCCGCGAGTTGGACTTATCAAAAAAGGGGTCTTCCGCCCAATGGGCGCGAGGAAGGGTCCTGGGCTATTTCCTCCTCTTGGCCACGAGGACCGATATCAGGACCGCCGCCAATATGGTGCCCAAGACCCCCGCGATCATCGTCCTCCTGTTCAATGCCATCTCCTCCTTTGACGTCAACGCCTAAGCCCAATCGAATATCAGCGTTCTTTAAAGGAATTGTTCAATATCGCGATCCATCGGATTCCGAACTATTGGGCATCGAGATATTATAGGAGTTGAAGCCGAGCGCCTTTCCTAATGGGGTCCCGCCGTTGCGCATGGGGCCCTGGGAGCGTTTATATCAAACCCCATACCCAGCGCCCACGGCCATCCGGGGGTTGAGAGGGATGAGGATTGCGATCCTCGGGACCAATGGGGTGTATTCCACGAAAACCGGCAATACCTCATGCGTACTAATCGATGCGAAGGGATGCTATGCCATCCTCGACGCGGGCGACGGGATCCACAGGGCCAAGGGATATTTGAGGGATCCAAAGCCCGCCCATATCTTCCTGAGCCATTTCCACTTGGACCACATCATTGGCCTCCATCTCCTCGACGAGTTCAGGTTCGAGGGACCATTGCGCATATATGGGAAGAGGGGGGCGAGAAGGGCCCTGAACCTGGTGATCAATGAACCGTTCTCGAGGCCTTTGGCGGAGCTGCCGTACGAGGTCGTCATAGAGGAGCTGGACGAGGGATGGCGCGAATACCCCTTCCGCTTCCGGTGCAGGCTCCTGCCCCACAGGGATCCATCGCTTGGTTATAGGCTCGAGCTGGATGGCAAGGCGATCGCGTATTGTACCGATACGGGCCCTCACGAGAATATTCTGGAGCTCGCCAGGGATGCTGACGTCCTAATATTAGAATGCGCTCTGAGGTCGGGCAGATCGAGCGCCGAATGGCCCCATATGAATCCGGAGGAGGCGGCGAGGTTCGCTAAGATGGCCAATGCGAAGCTGCTGATCCTGACCCATTTCAACGCGGCCGAGTATAGGACGATGGAGGAGAGGGAGGAGGCGAGTGAGAGGGCGAGGGAGATATTCTCGGATGCGATCGCGGCCGCGGATGGAATGGAGTTGGATCTATGATGCGGGGAGAGATATCCGGCTCACTTGTAGACGACGTCGCCGGGGCGCACGCGCTCCTTGACCTTGAGCCCGATCGATTGGCCGGCCTCGGCCATTTGAACGGGCTTATGCTCGATCTGCATCGATTCGGCGATTTGCTCGAAGTTCGTATTCTTGCCCCTGAACAGGATCCTATCCCCGACGCTGAGCGGGGCCGATAGCTCTATCACGGCCACGCCTATCTTGGAGTAGAAATTGGTAACCCTTCCTATCTCCGTCTTCCCCACGGACATCCTTCGATCACCTCCCGGTCCCCTTCCCTCGGCCGCGCTTTTTACTCTATCGCTACGCGAGTCCTAACCTGGGCGAAATGGCGAGAGGGCCGCGGCATTGTTTTGACGGGCCAAGGAGCGATTATAACGCCGTAGCCCCTAGGGGGAGGGCCCGAAAAAGAACGTCTTGAATAAAATCAAATGAAATCGAATAAATCGAGATCGGGCTTAATGGAGCCCATTTCCGGCATAGCTTCGGCAAAAGGGGCTCAAAAATCGAAGAAAATCGAGATTCTGGAGGAAGAGGGGGGCCGAATGGATCGGATATTTGGGCTGGGATGGATTGAGGGGGATGGGGGGTCGAGGCTTTTAGCCCCCTTGCCGGGTCTAATCGCGATCGGGAACGGGTGCCTTCATTCATATCTATTCGAAAACCCTCCCGAGGGCGCCGCCCGGGGAGAATCCCTCGCATGGCCCACGTAATCGGCGAACCCCCAACCCGGCCTCTCCTCGAGGGCCAAGCCGAGCCTCGCGTATAGGGCCTCCAGGGCCCACCTAAGGATTATATCGGCCCCCTTGCCGAACAATGCCCTGAGGCCCGCC
>CALIRQ010000014.1 GCA_938042195.1 uncultured archaeon | reverse complement strand
TTCCTGAGCTGGGTCATGGATGGCCATGGATCCATAATGCCCAAGGAGGAGGGGGGCCTTTACGCGCTGGATCTTGATGGGGCCCCGGAGGGCGTGGGCTTGGGGATTTTGGAGGAACTATCGAACCTGGGCCTCTTCCATAAGGATATAATCGATGTGCAACCCCTTTGCCCGAGATGCGATTCCCCGGAGTTCTACGATAGATATCTATGCCCCTCCTGCCGAAGCCCGAGGCTCGGGAGGGGGGAGCTAATCGAGCATTACCGTTGCGGCTTCATCGGTCCAGGGGAGGTGTTCGCGAGGGGAAATGGGCTGGCCTGTCCTAAATGCGGGGGGCGCCTCATATCGGCGGGGGCGGATTATGGCCGCATGCGCGGCTCCTTCGAATGCTTGGATTGCGGGGCGAATTTCGCGACCCCGCTCGTGCGCCATATATGCATGGCCTGCGGTTTCAAATTCACCCACGAGGAAGCCCACCTGAGGCATATATGCGAATATAGGTTCAACGAAGCCTTGAGGGGGGAGGTTGCGTTGGCCTGCTCCCTAGGGGCCTCGATATCCGATTATTTGGAATCGAGGGGCTATCGGATCGAGGACCTGAGCGCCCTGAGGGGGGCCTCGGGCGCGGAGCATGCGTTCGATTTGGTCGCAAAGAGGGGCGGGGATTACCTCGCCATCTCCATAGCCTCCTCCGATTCGGAGGTCGGGGAGGAGGAGGTGATGGAGTTCTTCGCCAAGGTTTTCGACGCACGCCCCGCGAAGGCCGTGCTCGTCGCCATGCCGAGGCTCTCGGATGGCGCGCGGAGGCTTGCCAAGCTCTACGGCATAGCGATCGCGGAGGGGAGGGATGCGGAGGAGGTCGTGGCCTCGATGGCGAGGCTCGGGGAATGAAGGCCTTCGCCCCCCAATCTTTATATCCAAAGGCCAATGGGATTCGATTGAATGGCCTTGGAGATAGAATGGCTCGGCCACGCGTGCTTCAGGGTGACCGGTTCGGACGGCACCTCCATCGTGATGGACCCCTTCGAGGGGAGGGACGTTGGGTATAAGACCCCGGATGTGGTCGCGGATATAGTCCTGGTATCCCATGAGCACTTCGATCATAATAAGGTTCACGTCATAAAGGGGAGGCCCATCGTCGTAAGGTCGGAGGGGCTTCATAGGGTTAAGGGGATCGAGGTCAAGGGCATTGGGACATACCACGACGATGCGAGGGGGAGCAAGAGGGGCAGGAATATAATCTACTCCTTCGAATTGGACGGCATCCGGGTTGCCCATTTGGGCGATTTGGGCCACGCGCTCTCTGGGAAAGAAGTTGATGAGATGGGGCGCGTCGATGTCATGATGATCCCCGTGGGCGGATATTTCACCATAGGGCCCAAGGAGGCGGATAGGGTATTGAAGCTGGTAGCGCCCAGGGTGGCCATACCGATGCATTACAAAACGCCGGTCATAGATTTCCCCATATCCCCAGTGGAGGATTTCCTTGAGGGAAAGGGCAAGGTTAGGAGGATTGGATCAAACAAGATAAAGCTGAATCGAGAGGACCTGCCCAGCGAAACCGAGATATTCGTCTTGGATTATCCCCGATGAGGGGATCCCTCGCATTGAGCGATTATCGCCTCGTACTCCTCCTCCGAGATGGCCCCCATATCGAGCATCATGCGGGCTATCTCGGAGATCCTGAGGAAGCTATGAAGGCGGATCCCCTCCCCATTCAATAAGCCCTCTCCCCCCTCCTCCCTATCTATTAGGACGAGCGCGTCCTCGACGATCCCGCCCTCGGCCTTTATGGAATGGGCCGCCGATGCCAAGTTCTTCCCGGTGGTGATCAAATCGTCCACGAGGAGGACCTTGCTACCCGGCGAGAGTATGCCCTCGATCCTCCTCTCCCTCCCATGGGCCTTGGCCTCCCGCCTGACGTAGACGAGGGGGGCCCTCATCTTGAAGGCCAATACGGAGGCGAAGGGCATCCCGGCCGTCGGTATGCCGGCGATCGCGTCGAAGCCCCTCTCGGTCTTGATCCCGCTCGCTATTGCCCCGTACGCCTCCATTATCCTCTCGAACTCCGCCGGTAGGCTTGGGATCACCCGGAGGTCTATGTAGTATGGGCTGAGCTTCCCGCTCGATAGGGTGAAAATCCCGAACTTCAGGGCACCGGTCCTGACGAGTATCTTCACGATCTCCTTCTTGGATGGGCCCGCATCGGATTTCAATGGGCTTCTAGGCCTCTATGGCGCGGGGGGTTATAAAAATATCAATGGCCCGTGCCCCGGGCCCTTCTGGGATGGATCTTTTATGCCGTTCTCACGAATGCTCCCGGGATCCTCAATGGAGCTGATCGAGATCGGGTCGGTGGAGCGCTGCACGATCTCGAGGAGGGTCAATAGGTTCGTGGTGGAAGTGATCATCGATGGGGAGCATCGAAGGGCCCTGAACACCAATACCGGGAGGCTGGAGGACCTCATAGTTGCTGGAAGGGGGGCTATCTGCAAGCCCAAGAGGAGCGGGATGACCGATCGCATATTGATCGCGATCGAGGCCCCTGGGCGCGGTTTGGCGATAGTGGATACGCGGACGCAAGCGCTGGCCTTCGAAGCCGCGATCGGCAAGGGGCTGATCGGTTGGCTGAGGGGATGCTCCATAGCCAAGAGGGGCCCGAGGCTCGGCGATAGCGTCCTCGATTACCTCCTCGATTGCGGCGGGAGCGATGCACTATTGGAGCTCAAGAGCGCCGTATTGCTCCATGAGGGCGATAAGGCCGGATATCCGGATTGCCCAACCCCCAGGGGGAGGAGGCAGATTGAGAGGCTCATGAGGTACGCGAGGGATGGGGGGCGCGGGATTGTGGCCTTCGTGGCCGCTCTGCCCGGCGCCAAGGCCTTCAAGCCATATGGGCGGGGCGATCCAGAGATGGCCCGGTTGCTTAAGGAGGCGCGATGCGCTGGGGTGGAGGTGAGGGCATTGGGGATCGAGGGGAAGCTTGTGAATGGGGAGCTTAGGATACTCCTATTTAACGATGACCTGCCCGTCCTAGTATAGAGGGCCTTGCTCCCCTCGGACGGGCGCGCCCTCGATATACATTATATATTATACGGCTTTGGAGATCCTCGAATCGGTGGATATGGGATCGGTCGGGGGGAGGGCGGAGTGGTTGAGCTCTGGTTGCCATATGGCGATACTGAGGTATTCGTTAACGTGCCCGCCGAGCGCCTGCTCGGGTTCTTCGAGTTCCAAACCCCCCAGGGCGAGATATCGATCCAATCGATCTTGGGCCGCGCGATCCCCGCTCTCTCAGAGGCGAGGACCATCTCCCTCGCCATCGACGGCGAACTCATTAGATCCAAGGATGGGGAGGAGGTCCTGAGGGCCCTGAAGGATTCCCTGCCAAGCGCCAGCTTCAAAGCCTTCACAAACGCCGATGGCCCCCTGCCGGCCCTGCCGGGCTTGGAGTGGCGGCGCGGGGGATCTCCCGATCGCCCATTCGAGGACCTGGGGAGGACGGGGCATGGCAACAAGGTACAGATCGATGGGGATTTCCATCGATCGGATCGCAGGATCCTATTGGGAAAGCTGGAGAGGGATCCGATCCACGGCCATGGATGGGTGAGGGGGCTCTTGGAATGCATTGCCAGCCCGGAAACCATCCGGGCCAACGTAGCGCTTGCGCTCGAGTGGGATCCGAAGGCGGGCGCGGAGAGGAACCCATCCTATCTGGATGGATGTGAATGCGCTGAGATCGCTGGGATCGATTACGCGTTCTTCTTCATAGAGGGCCTAGATGGAAGGTTCGTGGATTGCGCCCAAGGGGGGCTTGATGAGGCATTAAGGGCCGGAGAGGAGAAATATGGGCAATTGTATTCCAGGAGGATCAGCAGGAGGGCGAAGATCGCCATATCGAGTGCCGGCGGTGCCCCAAGCGACCTTCACTTCGAGTCGGCCTCGCGCTCGATTTTCAACGTCCTCAGTGGCTTGGAGGTGGGAGGGGCTATTTTGTTGCTGGCCGAATGCCGAAGCGGTATTGGCAATATCGCCCTGATCGATGCCTTCGCCCGATATGGGAATAAGGAGAGGCTCAGGGGGATCCTCGAGAAAGAGCCCTCGGAGGCGTGGATCCATTCCTATCTCCTGATGAGGGTCTTCGAGGAGTTCAGGGTCCTCTTGGTCTCGGCGGTCCCAGAGGCCCTCCTGAGGCCCCTCAAGATAAAGATCTTCAGATCCGCAAATTCGGCCCTAGAGAGCGCCAAGAGGGCGCTCGGCGAGGATTCGCCGGTATACGCGATTGCGAACGCCTCTAAGAACTTTTTATCCTTGGCGGGGGATGTCCAGTCCGGGGGCGGTCAGCGATGGAAGCCATAAGGATGGAACACGGGGCCGGCGGAGCGGCCATGCAGCGCCTCATCAAGGAGCGCATCGTGAAGCGCCTCGGTGGAAGCGGCGTCGAGGTCCCATTGGAGGCGATGGACGACTCCGCCGTAGTGAATGGCATAGTCCTCAAATCCGATTCCTATACAGTCAAGCCGATATTCTTCCCGGGCGGGGATATAGGAAGGTTATCTGTTTCCGGGACCGTCAACGATATAGCGGTCATGGGCGGGAGGCCTCTCGCGTTGGCATCGGGGCTCATAATTGAGGAGGGTTTCCCGCTCCAAGACTTTGATAGGGTCTTGGAGAGCATGACCAAAACCTGCTCCGAGGCCGGCGTCTTCGTGGTGACCGGGGATACGAAGGTCGTGGAGAAGGGGGGGATCGACGGGATCGTGATAAACATGTCGGGGATTGGGATCAGGAGCCCGGCCCTCGATTCGAACCTAGCGGAGGTTAGGCGAAGGAGGGCCTTGAGCTCCCGATGGCTATTGGATTCCAACTTGGCCGATGGGGACGCCATAATAGTCTCGGGCACGATCGGCGACCACGGGATGGCGATAATGTCCTGCAGGGAGGGCTATGGGTTCGAGGGGAGCATCTCATCGGACGTCGCCCCCCTCAACGCTCTGGTCGAGTCCTTGCTCGAAGTTGGCGGCATAGTGAGCATGAAGGATCCCACTAGGGGAGGGCTATCAAATGCTTTGAACGAATGGTCCCAGAAATCGAACGTCGGCATCTTGATCCACGAGGACAGGATCCCAATCAAGGGGGAGGTCAGGGCGGCATGCGAAATGCTGGGCATAGATCCCCTGGACGTTGGGAACGAGGGAAAATTGGTGATAGGGACCATTGCGGAAAAGGCCGAGGAGGTATTGGAGGAGCTCCGCCGCCACGAGCTCGGCAGGGACGCTGAGATAATCGGATATGCAACAAAGCGATACGAGGGAGTGGTCATGAGGACCCAAGTGGGCGGCTTGAGGGTCCTCCCGCCCCCCGTTGGGGACCCCATCCCGAGGATATGCTGAGCCGATCGAGGGCGAGGCCTGCCCGATCCGGCTCATTCGATGATCCTCCTGAAGCTGATGGAGGTGGCCGCGAACATTATGGCATCGAAGAGGGCTATCGCTGCCAGATCGATCGCCAAGTTGGATAGGTCCCCGCTTATGAGCAGGCCCCTAACGGCATCGACGACGTAGCTCATGGGATTGATCATGGCGAAGTATTGTAGGGTTTGGGGCATCATCTTGACGGGATAGAGCGCATTGCTCGCGAAGAAGAGCGGGAAGATTATGGCTTGGCCCATGCCCATGACCCTCTCCCTGGTCTTCATGAAGGATGCCACTAAGATCGATGTGGCCGAGAAGCCGCCAGATGCGAAGAATATTATCAAGAGGGCGAAGATGAAATGGGCGGGATTCGGGACGAATTTCACCCCAATGAGCAGCGCCAGCGGTATGATGACGAAGGTTTGGAATATTGCCCTTATGCCCGATGCCATGGATCTGCCGATCACCGTGGCGTATCTGGATGCGGGGGCCACGAGGAGCTTCTTCAAGATACCGGATTCCCTCTCCCAGACTATCGTCAAGCCGAAGAAGACCGAGACGAACGTGGTCGATTGTATCAATACCCCGGGGGCTATGTAATCCGTATACGGTATGCCGCCCGTCGGTATGGCCTTCACCGTGCCCATTATGGGCCCGTAGATCATCAGCCAAAGCACCGGCTGGACGGCCCTCGTGTATAACTCGGCCCTATCGTGCCTAAGCCTCCTGAGCTCGAGCTTCACCATGGCGGACATCATCCTGAAGGAATCCCTCACGGCCCTATCCCCTCCTTATCATTCGCCTCATTTGCCTGACCTCGCTGATCCTCCCCTTCGATTCAAACCTGATGCCAGCATACTTCAGGAAGGCATCGTCCAATGTGGGCTTGCTCATGGAAATCTTCTTGATCGATATCCCCTCCCTCCTCAGGGCCTCCATTAGGCGCGGCAATGCGGTTTCGGCCTCATCAACGATCACGCTAAGCTCCGATCCGTTAGCGATGACGTAACCGACCGATTCCAGCTCCCTAATCTTATCAAGAACCCTCTCCATAACGGCATCCTCCCCAAGGCCCAACAGGATTACCTCCCTACCAACCGATCGCTTGAGCTCATCGCCCGAGCCCAACGCCACTATCCTTCCAGCGTTTATTATCGCCATCTCATCGGAGTATAGGTCGGCTTCGTCCATGTAGTGCGTATTGAAGAATATCGTTGTGCCGTATTCTCTCCTGAAGGAGGAGAGCCTCTCCCAAACGAGCTTTCTGGCGGATGGGTCCAAGCCGATGGTCGGCTCATCCAAGAACATTATCCTGGGCCTGATCAACATTGCGCAAGCGACCTCGAGCCTCCTGATCATCCCGCCAGAATAGGTTTTGACGAGGTTGTGAGCGACATCGCCTAAGCCCATGTATTCCAACAAGCTCCATACGATCCCTTTCCTTTCGCTCGGCGCCACGCCATATATCTCGGCGTAAGTGAGGAGGTTCTCATAGCCGCTTATGTCGGTCCAAACGCTCATCTCTTGGGGCACGTAGCCGATGAGCTTCCTCACCTTCGCGCCCTCGCGGACCACATCCAGCCCGAAGACGCGGGCCTCCCCAGATGTAGGGCTGAGCTGGGTCGTCAATATCCTCATCAGCGTCGTCTTCCCAGCGCCGTTCGGGCCCAATAGGGCAAATATCCTCTCGGCCCCCACCTCCAGATCGACGCCATTCAATGCCCTGAATCCGCCCTCGTATGCCTTCACAAGCCCCTTGACCTCTACCGCCAATTCCTTCAGCCCGCCCATCGGCCGATTCGCCGCCAAGGCCTTTGGCCATAACCGCCATTATGCCCTTTGACCGAGCCCGGCCCGCGCCCGGGGCCCGTACCTATAGCTTATGAAGCAAGCCCCCTCTATCGAAACCATGCAGGGGCCGCGGGGATGCGCGGGGTTGCAAGCGGTCCCGAATAGGGGGCAATCCTCGGGCTCGGCGACCCCTCGAAGGACCTCCCCGCATCTACAATTCGGATCCTCCGAGATCTCCAGCGCGGCCACATCCGATAGCTCATCCTCGTAAACCTTCCTCGCGTCATACGCCTCAAACTCCTTCCTCAAGGCCATTCCGGATCCGGGCACGACGGGAAAGCCGCGCCAAGGGATGTCCACGGGCTCGAAGACCCGATCCATCGCTTCGAGGGCCTTGGGGTTCCCCTCATATCTAACGGCCCTAGTATACTCGTTCTCCACTTCTGCCCTTCCATCCCTTATCTGCTTGGCGAGCATGTAGACCGCGGCGAGCACATCCAATGGCTCGAACCCGGCGATGACCTGCGGGATTCCATATTTGGAGGAAAGGCGCTCATAGGGCTTGACCCCTATTATCGTGCTCACGTGGCCCGGTTGTATGAAGCCTTGTATTCCAACCTCCCCCATCCCCAATATGGCATCAAGCACGGGGGGTATGTAGCGGTGGCAGCATAATATCGAGAAGCCCTCCGGAGGATCGGAGAGCAATAAGGAGGCGGTGCCCGGGGCCGTCGTTTCGAACCCTATGGCCAAGAAAACGACCTCCTTTCCCAACCTTTTGGAGATATCGGCCGCATCCCTTACGCCGTATACGACCCTTATGTCCCCGCCCTCCGCCCGCCGATCTAGCAGCGAGCCCCTCGGCCCCCTAACCCTAGCGGCATCCCCGAAAGTGGCTATGATCTTCCCCTTCTCCATCAAAAGCCCCGCCTCCTCATACTCCCTTTGCGTCGTAACACAAACGGGGCATCCGGGCCCGGATATGACCCTGATGCCGCATCCCCTTAGGAGCGGATCGAGCCCGAAGCGCATGATCGTATCCTGGTGCGTTCCGCAGACGTGCATTATGTTCGCCTCCACCCCAAGGTCCCTTATCCCCTCCAAGATCCTCTCGGCCAAGCCCCTATCCCTGAACCTCGGTTGTATGGGATGGGCCTCCGCGCCCATATTCAAACGCCGCCCGCCTATTCCGCGCCCAGCTTGAATATCTCGTCCCATAGCTCCAACGTCTTCCTGGCTTCCTCCTCATCGAGTATCTGTATGGCGAAGCCCGCGTGGACTATCACGTAGTCCCCGACCTTGGGGTTGACCAAGGAAACGTCGACCTCCCTCATAACCCCTCCGAAGTCTACCTTAGCCAATCCGCCCTCGACCTCGATGACCCTCCCCGGGATCGCTAGGCACATCTCGCAGCCGGATGATGAAGCGCGCTTAAATATAGTTTGTTCTCAGCGCCGCCCGGTCGGCCCCCATAGGAGCCATTGGGTAATTTTATAATGATCGAAAAGCCAGAGGGCAACGATGGCGACGAAGGATCCGAACGGCCGGGGTGGGCTGATACGGACTTTGGAGTGGCCCGATTAAATGGGAAGCGAGCCAAGTACCTCTTCGTGACCGGCGGCGTCATGTCCGGGATAGGCAAGGGCGTAGCCACGGCCTCCCTGGGGAAGATATTGCAGGCGAGGGGCTTCTCGGTCACGGTGATGAAGATAGACCCATACCTCAACGTTGATGCGGGGACCATGAACCCATTGGTCCACGGGGAGGTATTCGTAACCGAGGACGGCGGGGAGGTGGATATGGACATCGGGACCTACGAGAGGTTCCTCGACTTGAACCTGACGAAGGAACATAACATAACCACTGGGCAGATCTACTTATCGGTGATAGAGAAGGAGAGGAGGGGAGATCTCCTCGGGAAATGCGTCCAGATAATACCCCATGTGACGGATGAGATAAAATCCAGGATAAAGGGGATCGCAGCCAAATACCCGGTCGATGTGGTCTTGGTGGAGATAGGGGGAACGGTCGGCGACATAGAGGGCCTCCCATTCTTGGAGGCGGCGAGGCAGATGAGGCTGGAGGAGGGTTTCGGGAACGTCATCAACGTCCACGTGACCCTCGTCCCGGTTTTAGATGTCGTTGGCGAGCAGAAGACGAAGCCCACGCAGCACAGCATTCAAGAGCTCAGGAGGATCGGAATACAGCCCGATGCCATAATCGCAAGGAGCAAAAGGCCCCTATCTGAGACCTCGAAGAAGAAGATAGCGCTGTTCTGCAACGTCGAGGAGCGCGCCGTATTCACATCCCCCGATGTGGAGAGCATTTATCAGATCCCATTGATATTGGACGAGCAGGGGGCTGGAGACTACCTAGTTGAGAGGTTCGGCCTAAGGGGGAGCAGCCAGCCCGATTGGTCCAATTGGAGGGCCCTCGTGAAGAGGTTCATCGAGCCGAGATATTCGGTCAGGATAGCCATGTGCGGGAAATACACCGAGCTGGCGGATTCCTACGTTAGCGTTAACGAGGCCCTTAAGCATTCCGGCGCCGCCTGCGACTCCAAGGTCCATATAGATTGGATCGGCACGGAGGAGTTCGAGGAGGATGAGGAGGGGCTCGAGCTCCTAAGGGACTACGATGGGATACTCATACCCGGCGGCTTCGGGGCCCGCGGCGCGGAGGGGAAGATAAGGGCCATATCCTTTGCCAGATCCAACGATATCCCCTTCTTGGGCATCTGCTATGGATTCCAGCTTTCGATAGTGGAGTTCGCCAGATCGATAGGGTTCAAGGACGCGAACAGCACCGAGATAGATCCCTACACGAAGAGCCCAGTCATAGACCTTATGCCGGAGCAGAAGTCGATCAACCTGATGGGCTCCACGATGCGGCTCGGGGCCCATAGGATAGTCCTGAAGGAGGGGAGCATGGCGATGCGCCTCTACGGGAAGAAGATCTTAACCGAGCGGCATAGGCATAGGTATGAGGTGAACCCGAGGTATCTGGAGGCCTTGGAGCGTGGCGGGCTCGTCTTCTCCGGGATGAGCGAGGATGGCCTGAGGGCGGAGATCGTCGAATTGCCGGGGATGCGCTTCTTTATGGCGACGCAGTTCCACGCTGAGTTCAAATCAAGGCCCAACAGGCCCTCCCCTCCCTATCTGGGGTTCGTGAGGGCCTGCTTGGAGAGAAGGCTCGGCCGATCCAAGCCGTAAGAATGGCTGGGAGGGCTCATCGCCGGGGGCCCGGCCAAGGGCCGGCCTGGCGCCTCGAGCGGTCTATTCCGGGGGGATGCAAACGTATAGTATGTTGTTCCCCCTCACGATCACGCTTCCGAAGCTGGCAATGGGGCTATCGTTGTTGAATTTGGTCGCCCCCTCCAAGACTATGTTCATATGGCTATCGCAATCCACCATCGTCCCCCTATATTCCGTATTATTCTTCAGTTTTACCATGACCTCCCTCTTCGACCTCCTCATCAAGAGGTTCAAGGGCTTCCTCGAAGGCTCCAAAGCGCCTACACACCCTCTTGAACTGAGATTTTGGGTAAAGATATAAAAGCCTTTTCCGAGAGCCAAGGGACATTTTCATCGATCCCTCCGGGGCATTCGGAGCTCCTCAAGCTTATATAAGGGCAACTTTTATCTTCCACGAAGATCGCGGGAGACTCGGTATTGGGCTTGGAACCAGCGAAGAGGAAGTACGAGTTCATAGAGGACATACCCGGCGTCGGGCCGGCGACGGCGGATAAGCTCAGGGAGATGGGCTTCCACACGATAGAATCCTTGGCGACCGCCACGGTCAAAGAGCTGATCCCGGCCGGCATCGGGGAGAAGCAGGCCCAGAGGATCATTTCCGAGGCTCGGGATAGCATAGCGCTCACATTCATCCCGGCTAAGGAGCTCATAAGGATGAGGCAGAACGTCCTCAGGCTAACAACGGGCAGTAAGGCGATCGACGAGCTTCTCGGCGGCGGAATAGAGACCCAAACGATAACCGAATTCTATGGGGAGTACGGTGTCGGAAAGAGCGTACTTTGCCATCAGCTCTCTGTGAACGTTCAACTACCCCTAGATAAGGGAGGGTTGGATGGGGGCGCGCTCTACGTGGACACCGAGCAGACCTTCAGGCCGGAGTGGATAGTGAGGATGTCCCAAGACTTGGGACTAGATCCGGATTCCGTTTCGCAACGCATAATATATAGCGAGGCATATAACAGCGATCATCAAATACTGATATTGGAGAAGGCCGATAGGATAATAAAGGAAAATAACATAAAATTGATAATAATAGACTCACTAACAGCCCATTTCAGGAGCGAATATTTGGGGAGGGAGATGCTGGCTGAGAGGCAACAGAAGCTGAATAATCACATGCATAAATTGCTTAGGCTAGCGAGGGCGTTCAACGCGGCGGCCGTCGTCACGAATCAGGTCATGGCGAAGCCCGATGCCTTCTTCTCGGCCCCCTTGGAGGCCGTGGGGGGCCACATAGTGGCCCACACCTCCCATACGAGGGTATTCGTCAGGAAGGCGGCGAGCGGGCCGGTTAGGATAGCGAAGCTCGTCTCTAGTCCCTACCTGCCGGAGGGGGAGAGCGTCTTCAAGATAACCTCGAGCGGAGTGAAGGATGTCACCGAAGAGGATCAGAAGAAGAGGAGGTAATGCGCGAGTGGAGATGGATCTCAAGAATTTTTTTAGGTTATTGCTTGAGAAGAAGATAAACGAGGCTGAGAAGGAGCTATCTAGGGTTGGGGGCGAAGGGGGCTCCGAGTGGGAGCGGGGATTCGTTAAGGCCCTCGAGGGCCTTCTGCTGGCTCAGAAAAATCCTAATGACAAATACCTCTTCTTCAATAAGAATGCGTTGACGAAGCAAGATTTGAGAAAATTGAAAATGAAGTTCCTAAAGCACTCGAAGGATGAGCTCCATGCCGAGTACGATAGGGGATACTTCAGTTGCATGGTGGAATACGTGAGGACCCTCGAGAAGGCGGCCCCATAGGATGAGGCTGGAGCCATCATTGTGAGCGGCTTAAAGGCGGGCATCCGGCCAAAGGGTTCAACGATATTGGAGCGTATTATAAAATCGGCTCATTGTTCGAAAGGCCCATTTTCAGGTTCAACGATATTGGAGCGTATTCAATAAAATGAAGACCATCGACCATACTAAGAAGTAGGTCCCGATACCGGTCGTGACGAATTTATATTTCTTCCCCATGCTACCCCACAGGCTGGGCGAGAACCTGATGATGACGCATGATAAAATGAAGGCGGATATCGCCAGCCCCAGCCCATAATATCCAACGATCCTTAGGATGTGGCAGGCGAAGGCCACCGCTATGGCCAAGAAGAGCCTCGACCAATAGACCACCGATGATGGGGTAGGTTTATTAAATGGCATTCCTTTCCATCCCGCGATGCTGAGCCTAATGGGCTTATGAATCCCGATATATAAAAGGTGAGTTGGCCAATATCGAAGGCCGATCCGGAGGGCCGGGGGTTGGCCTCCATGCCAGATCCCGGGAGCGGCGCAAGGAAGGCGTCAATGAGCAATTTCGACCTGTTCTTCCTGATCCCGGAACTCAAAGACAGGATCGTTGGTAAGGTGATCGATAACGTATATCAAATCTCGGATGATACGTTCGTGATAAAGATGAGGCCCGGGAACGTCGAGCTCCTGCTCCAGCCCGGGAGGAGGATCCACATAACTAACTATGCCATCAAGAAGCCCAAGGAGCCGACCCCCCTCTGCATGGCCCTCAGGAGGCGCTTGGTCGACTCGAGGGTTTCGAATATCGAACAGGTCGGGTTCGAAAGGATCGTCGAGATCGAAATAGAAAGGGGCCAAGAGGCCCTCCGCCTTTACGTGGAGTTGTTGAAGAGGGGGAATCTGGTTCTGGTGAAGGATGGGAAAATATCGCTCGCATGGAAGTATGCGAGGATGAAGGATAGGAGCATAGTCCCCAACGCTGAGTTTAACCTCCCGCCAAGGGGCGGGTTGGACCCCAGATACCTCACGCCCGAGCAACTCTCATGCCTCGGGCGAATGGGAGGGCCCCTCTGGAGATCATTGATGGGGGCCCTAGGGATCAATAGGCTTTACGCCTCGGAGCTGGCCCTCAGGGCGGGGCTGAGCCCAGATGCCGATTGTAGCCGATTGAGCCCATCGGATTTCGAAAGGATAGGGAACGCGGCCGTATCCCTGCTTTCCGAAGGGCCGAGCCCGGTCGTGGTCCTGGATCGCTCCGGGGACCTCTTAGATGCGACGCCGTTGAAGTTGAAATTCTATGAGGGCCTTCAAGTTAAGGAATATTCCTCCTTCAATGATGCCTTGGACGATTTCTTTATGGCAACGGAGAGGAAAAGAGAGGAGGTCCTCCTTAAGGAGGCCCATTCCAAGCAGCTCGAGAGGATGGAGAGGATCCTAAGGGCCCAAAGGGAGGAGCTCGAGAGAATTTCGAAGATGATAGGTCCCCTGAGGGGGGCGGCCGATGCGATCTATTCGAGGATGAATGAGGTGAAATGGATTGCGCATTCGTTCTTCTCAAGTTTGGAGGGGGGCAAATCCGAGGAGGAGGCATTGGAGAGCGCCAAGGGGCTTCTTGAAGGCGATATCGAGGTCTTGGGATGGGATGGGGCCTCCGGGGAATTGAGGCTTTCGTTAAATGGCGTGCCGTTTTCGATCTCCAAGCGAATGGGGCCGGGGGAGGCCGCGAACCTATTGTACGAAAGGGCCAAGGAGTTGGAGGGGAAGGCCGAAAGGCTGAGGGCCCTAATCGAGGCGACAGAGGCCCAAATAGCCTCGATGGAGAAGGGGTTCTCGAGGCGGATTGAGAATGGATTGAGGCTCTCGAAGAAGGCCGAGAAGAAATGGTATGAGAAGTTCAGGTGGTTCCATTCTTCGAGCGGGAAGCTCGTCCTCATAGGGAGGGATTCCTCGAGCAATGAGCTCCTCATAAAGAAGTACTTGGGGGAGGGCGATGTCGTATTTCACGCCGAGATCCCGGGCGCCCCCTTCGTGGTGGTCAAATGCGGGGGGGCTCTGGATGAGGCCTCCAAGATGGAGGCGGCCATAGCGGCCGCTTCTTATAGCAAGGCTTGGGCCGAGGGGATGAGCTCCTTGGACGTATTTTGGGTCAACCCCGATCAAGTTGAGAAGAGGGCCCCAAGCGGCGAATATCTGAAGAAGGGGGCCTTCATGATAAGGGGGCGCAGGAACTACGTCAGGGGCGTTGAGCTTCGGCTCGCCATAGGGATCGATCCCAATACCATGGAGGTCTTGGCCGGGCCCAGGGCTGCTGTCGAGGGAAGGACCCCATACTTCGTGGAGGTGGTCCCCGGGGAAATCCCCTCCCGAAGATTGGCCGAGGCGATCCTAAATCGCTTGGTCGAAAAGCTCCCTAAGGCGATCTCGAAGGCACTCGGCGAGGAGGCCCTCTCCAAAGTGCAAGCCCTCTTGCCGTATGGTAGGGGGGATTTGGCAAGAGCCAAGGGATGACGGGGGATAAGGCTTTAATAAAAAACGCGCATTGGGGGCTTGGAGGTTCGGGCTTGAGCAGGCGCGCCGATTTGCCAAAGGTTTCCGTGAGGGAGATCATGTCCTCCCCCGTGATCACCGTGAAAAAGGGGGAGAACGCTGCGAAGGTCGCGAAATTGATGATCGACAATAAGATAGGGAGCGTGATCGTCGTCGATGAGGAGAAGAATCCCATAGGGATAATCACCGAGAGGGACATCGTCAGGATAATGGCCTCGGGGACGCTCGACCCGGAGAGGACTAAGGCGGAGGATATAATGAGCCAGCCGCTTAGGGCGATATCCCCGGAGCTGGGCATTGAGGAAGCTGCCAAGTTAATGAGACAACTGGGGGTTAAGAGGCTCCCGATCATGGAGAAGGGGGCGCTCGTGGGGATCGTCTCCAGCGGGGATATAATCCGAGTGACCCCCTCCATAATAGAGATATTGCTCGAGAGGTCCAGGATCGGGCCGGCCGCACCCGAGCCAAAGGTGAGCTCCCTGATGGGATATTGCGATTTATGCGGGGCTTGGTCGGATGGGCTAAGGCCGAAGGACGGCCAGTACGTGTGCGAGGATTGCCTCAGCGATCTTGGGGAAGAATCCACTTAAACTACCGGAGAGGTCGATGAGGGCGGACCTTAACATAGTCGACGGCAGGATATACTTGGATGGTTCTTTGGTAGACTGCGGGCTTTCGATAGAGGGCGGCAGGATAAGGAGGATAGGGAAGGAGGCGAGCCTACCCCCATCGGATGAGAGGATGAGCGCGAATGGGCTCATAGTCCTCCCCGGGCTAATAGACGTCCACGTCCACATGAGGGACATGGGGCTTTCCTATAAGGAGGATTATGGCTCTGGAACGGCATCGGCCGTATGCGGCGGATTCACAACCGTGCTGGATATGCCAAACACCATGCCCCCGACGGATTCCCCAGAGCGCTTAGTGGAGAAGATCGAGGTGGCAAGGGGGAAGATCCTATCCAACGTTGGCTTTCACGGAATGATGACCAGCGATTTGGACGCTCTGGAAGGGATGGCTGAGCTCGGGATCTTCTCCTTGAAGATTTTCATGGATCGCTGCGATTGGTCGGAGGAGACTTTTGAAAGGGTCCTAGTCGCGTGTAGGGATCGCTCCCTGCCGGTAACGTTCCACGCGGAGGCGGGCTATTTTATGGGGAAGGGACCGCCGCAGGAGGGTGGTCGCGGCATAGAGGAGTTCTTGAGGGCCCACGACCCTCGGCTCGAGGTCTCAGCCGTCGAGAAGGTGATCGATTTGATACGCCGTACGGGGGCAAGGGGTCACATATGCCACATATCGCTCCCCGAATCGGTCGAGAGGCTGAGGGCCTCGCGGCTCGGCGGAGCCATTACCTGCGAGGCGACCCCGCATCATTTATTGCTATCCCGCGATCGCTATGGGGATCTCGGGAACCTCGCGATAACCCTTCCCCCTTTGAGATCCCCGGAGGAGGCAAGGGGATTAATGAACCATTTCCTCAAATGCGAGATAGACGTCGTGGCCAGCGACCACGCGCCCCACTCAAGGGATGAGAAGCTTAGGGAGTCCGTGTGGGAGGTGCCACCGGGTATACCCGGCTTGGAAACAACCTTCCCGCTTCTGTTCACATTGGTCGCGAACGGCGACCTACCGCTCCCGAAGATGATGGAGGCGCTATCGGCGAGGCCAGCCAAGCTGTTTGGGATCAAGGGGAGAGGGGAGATAAAGGAGGGATTCATGGCAGATTTGATCATCGTGGATCCGAGGGCGGAATACGTACTGGACTCGTCGGCCTTCAAGTCGAAGGCGAAGTACTCCCCATTCGATGGGTGGAGGGTGAGGGGGCGAGTCGTCAAAACGATCGTGAATGGGGAGATCGTAATGGATGGGGGGAAGATCGTGGGGAGGCCAGGCGTTGGAGCCCTCCTGAGGCCTTCGCGATGAAGTTCATTACCGATGGTATGCTCGGCAGGCTTTCCAGGTGGCTGAGGATAATCGGATACGATGTGAAGTACGTCAGGAACGCCGCCGATGAAGAGCTTTTGAGGGGGGCTGAGGAGGAGGGGCGCATTATGCTTACGAGGGATCGGAGCCTGTACGCAATGGCCAAGAGGAGGGGGATAGGAGCGATACTATTGGAGGAGAAGGACCTGTTTGGGCAATTGACGAGGCTCGTGGAACTCGGCGCGATAGATGTGAATCCATCCAGCGAATCGCGATGCCCGCTTTGCGGATCCGCTTTGAGGGAGGTCGGGAGGGATGAGGTGGCGGGAAGGGTTCCGGCCAAGAGCCTCGCGCTTTATGAAGAGTTCTGGGAATGCGAAGGGTGCGGCAAGGTTTATTGGATGGGGAGCCATTGGAGAAGGATAGGGGAAAGGTTAAAGGCGCTTGAGGATTTCAAATGGCGTTTGGCCGGCGAGGTGCCCTAGGTGCCGAATGAATTTTCCCTCGAAGATGGAAGGTTTCTGGTGAAACTGGCGCGGAGGGCAATAGGGGAGTTTTTGAGGACCTCCGAGAGGATATCCCCTCCGGCGGGGATCAACGAAAAATTCCTGAGTAGAAGGGGCGTCTTCACGACCCTAACGGATCACGAGAGCGGGGAGCTGAGGGGGTGCATAGGCTTCCCGTTCCCGACGAATCGATTGATCGAAGCCGTTATAGATTCGGCCATAGAAGCCGCCACGAGCGATCCCAGGTTCCCGCCCGTGACCTTGGAGGAGCTCGAAAGGAGGATAGTCCTGGAGCTGAGCATATTGACCGATCCGGAGCCCATCCGGTTCAAGGACCCGAGGGAATGCCCCCCGATGATCGAAATAGGCGAGGATGGGCTCATCGTTGAAAGGGGGTGGGCCAAGGGCCTCCTATTGCCGCAGGTCGCCGTGGAATGGGGATGGGATCCGGAGGAGTTCCTTAGCAATTGTTGCATAAAGGCCGGGCTCCCGCCGGATGCTTGGCTAATGGAGGGGACGAAGATCTACAAATTTAAGGCCACGATATTCTCCGAGAGGTCCCCGAATGGGGAAGTCTTTGAGAAGAGGTTGAAGAGCGAATAGATGAAGGTGTACGTTTCGGCCTGCGGCATAGGGAACGGGCATATCGCTAGGTGCGATCCCCTAATCTCGCGCCTGATGGGCAGCGGGAGCGATGTCCTAGTATCCACATATTCCGACGGATATGCGTATGCCCTGAGGAGGGGTTTCAAGACCGTGAGGGCGCTGCCGATAAATTACAGGACCGGGCCGGATGGGTCCGTGGACTTCAAGAGGACGGCGACATCTAGCGGCTTCTCGTTAGGAGTCCATAGATTCCTCAAGCAATTGGTTCGAGAGATCGAGCATATGAAATGGTACAAGCCCGATGTCGTCGTATCCGACTCGAGGGCCTCCTCGCTCATAGCTGCCAAGCTGCTCGGGATACCATGCGCATTGATCCTGAACCAATTCAGGATCAGGATAGTTAGGGCACCATCGAACGGGTCCTCGAAGCTCTCCGACAGGATCTTCTTCCTTATAGCCAACCTGGCTTGGATATACCTAGGGGTCCTGCTCTCCTGCGTATGGGAGCTCGCCGACAGGATCTTCATCCCGGATTTCCCGCCGCCGCTGACAATATCGGAGGGGAACTTGAGGTTGCCGAAGAGGACCTTAAGGAAGGTCGAGTTCGTGGGTCCGATGATCAGGCGCGAGGATGGAGGCGAGAGGGATAGGATCCTTCGGGAGCTGGGCTTGGGGGGAGACGATCCATTGATCTACTTGGCGGTCAGCGGGCCAAGGAGGGAGAGGCAATTCCTCATAGAGAAGTTGGAGGCCGTACTCAAATCAGATTTGATAAGGCGCTCCGGATACCAGTTCGTTATGTCCTGCGGGGATCCCTTGGGGAGGGGTTCCAAGAGGCTTGGGAACGCCGTAATATTCGATTGGGTCGATGACCAGGATAGCCTCATGAGGGCCTCTAGGTTAGTCCTATGCCGGGCCGGGCATGGGACCATAATGAAGTGCATATCATTCGGGAAGCCCATGATACTAGTCCCGACCCCAGACCATACAGAGCAATATGGGAATGCGGAGAAGGTTGAGAGATTGGGCTTGGGGAGGATATTGCATCAAAAGGACCTGTCCGACATCGCACTCTTGGATGCCATCGAGGATTTGCTCGGCAGGGAGATTAGATTCGAGTTAAGTGACGAGCCGGACGCCGTTTCTAGGATAAAGGATTACATCGAATCGCTATAGATTAGGTAAGCCATCGCCCGCGCATTGGAGACCGCCCCGTTTTTGGTTCCCAAAATGGCTAGCGATGCACTCCGCGGCCATTCATGGATCCCCCCGCCTCAACCTCTTGGCCTTCTCCCCCCAATATTTAATCCACCTCGGGGATCCCAGCTCCTCGCTCATCCTCTTGCACCTTTCATAGAACAATAGCCGTTCCCCTTTCCCCATCGATTCCACCTCCTTCTTCATCCTCCAGAAGGCCCCGTTTGGATCATATATGGCCATACCCTCCTCGCAAATTATATAACAAAAAGCCCCCAAGAACTCGTTCTCCCTCATGATCCTTTTGAAGATCTCCTTCGGGCATATGAAGAGCTTCAGTGGGCCGATCCTGTGGGCCATCATCCTAGCCTCGGCCGAGAACTGTACGAACGTCCCAAGATCGGTTCGATCGTCGAGTAGGACGAGGACATCCAAATCGCTATCGAAGGAATAGTCCCCCCGCGCCCTGGAACCATAAATTATGATCGCTTCAATCCCGGCCCCATATTTCCTCCCGATTGCGAGCACGAAGTCCTTTAAGCTTTCGAGGGAGTTCTTTGCCGGTGCGGGCCTTTGGGACGTGGATCCGGTCACCCCCGCTCCTTATCGAGCTCCGCCTTAATCACGAGGGCTTCCCCCAAAGGTATATCGAGCTCCTCCGCCAACTCCTCAGGGGTTATATCGGGCCTCTCCGGCAGGATTTGTTCCGAGATGTACCTCTTATGGTATTTGTACATGGGGAGGCTGTGAACCGTTTCGACGAGTATCCCCCAGAGATCGATCTCCGACCGCTCCTGGCCATCCTCCTCTCGGCCCATCGGGGACCACTAGAAAGCTTTATTAGGGGATCGCGGAAAAAACCTTTCTCGAGGCATCGGAGCTTCTGGGCTACCCAAAACCCCAAAGGGATCTCCGAAGCCCTATGAGGTGATGGATGGAGATGAAGTGGGAAGAACTGATAAAGGATTCAAAGAAGTATGGATGGAATGTAAAAACGGTCAGGTACATCTCGGACGGAGAGGTATTGTTCGAGTTCGAGAAAGATCTTAGGAATAAAAAATACCACATCTATGTATTCTCGAGCCTTGATGGGAAGGTCATGAGGGGCTTCAATTTCTTCGAGAACGAAGTCCCAATGAATTTGAACCAATGGGACAACTACGTCCAATAAGAATTAAACCTTGGACCTCTCATATGCCCTTCTCAAAGTCCACCTGATCGCGTTCTTCAGCTCCAGAAGCCTCTTCTCGGTGCCATAGTTCCTTATGATCAGCCCTTTTACGCGGCCATCCTCCTGATCCAACTCATACGATATGGCCATATCCGGGGGAATCTCCCCGGCCTTGACGGCCTCCAGATCCTTGGCTTGGAGGGGCTCCAGGACCTTCCCTATCAAAAAGGCCCTCAATGGGGGGGAGCCGGCATCGAGCTTCAAACCCTCATCTATCCTGACGACCATGTGGTCCTTGAAGACGTCGAGGTCAGCCAAGTGGACGCCATCCTCGGTCTTTATCGGTATTGATTGCGTTGGGGCCTCGAGCTCCGCCTTTGGCAGCTTAACCCTCTTGAAGCTCTTCTCCGCCAATAAAACGTCCACGACCTCGACCAAGGACCTTAGGTTCGCGGCCTCGGCCTCCAGCTCCCCTATCCTCCTCTCGAGGAAGGCCTTCGCATCGGCCAGTCTCTTCAAATCCTCCTCGCTCAAGCCATCTGCACCTTAGCAACGGCGATCGCGAAGTCCGGGCAATAGAGCTCGCAAAGGCCGCATAGCCTGCAGGCGCTCGGGTCCCTCAGGACGACAGGCCTTACGCCCTTGGAGTTCAGGGATTCGCCGAAGGCAAGGGCCCTGGTTGGACAAAACTCGACGCATATCCCGCAGCCCTTGCAAAGCTCCGGATCTATGACCACCCTCTCCAGGATCGCCACCCCTTTTCCGGCATTAAAATACCCGCGGCTACTAGTTAAAATACCCTCTCCTCTTAGTTCTTGCGATCCCTCAAAGCGGGGCATTGGGTATCTGATCGAAGGTGCGATGGGGCTTGGCCGATCAGGTCAGGATCGGGTTGGTGGGCTATGGGGCTTGGGGCAGGAAGCATTTCGCCGCCCTCTCGAAGAACCCTAAGGCGGATCTTAAGGGCGTATATGACCCGGCTTATCGGGGGGGCTGGTTCTTCGATTCATTGGACAGCTTGCTGGAGGAGGTCGAAGCGGTCGATGTGGTCGTCCCAGCGACGTCCCTCACTAAGATAGGCATCAGGGCCATAGGGGCGGGAAAGCACGTTTTCATAGAGAAGCCCGTGGCGGTCAATTTAGGGGAGGCCCTCAAGCTCGAGGAGGCCGCTAGGAGGAATCCGAGCTCCAAGGTCATGGTGGGGTTCATTGAACGCTTCAATCCGGTTTTCCAAAGGATCCGGGAGATCCTGAGGGTGGAGCCCCCCTCCATGGTCTTTTGTCAAAGGTCCGGGATCCCCGCCTCGGTAACCAGGCAAACGGGCGTGATATTGGACCTAGCCATACACGATATCGATCTCCTGATCTGGTGCCTCGGCATGCCGAAGTCCGCTAGGGTCCAAATTGAGGAGAGCTTCGATTGGGGGAAGGTGGAGCTGGATTTCCATCGCTCCAAGGCCATGATAGTGGCGGATTGCTTGGGCCCAAAGGTTAGGAGGTGGGTGGTGAAGATGAGGGGGAGCACTTTGCACGCGCATTTCCAAGGCGATAGATGGAGGCTATTCGAGGGCGGCTCAGAAATACCGGTTGAATGGCGAATGCCCCTCGACGCCGAGCTGGACCACTTCCTAAGCTCCATATTGAACGGCGCGGAGCCCTCGCCCGGGATCCGGGATGGGATAAAGGCCTTGGAAGTCATAGAGAGGGGGCTGAGCGGCGAGGGAATCTCCGTCGCCGATTAAGGGCATTGAGGGCCACCGGGCGATCACCTCTCGGGCTACCTTTTTCTTTTCCCATGTGAACTTGGCCGATCGGCCAACCCCCTTATTGTTGATATGTAGCACACAGAAACACTTAAATATCGGGATTGTCTTCACCATCTCCGGTGATCGGGTTGGAGCGGCAGAGGCTCTTCGCTAATTTGTCGATGGAGGAGAGGAGGATGCTCGTACTCAAGATAGAGGCCGCTAAGCTGTTCAATATAGTTATGCGGGTTAGGGAATTGGTCCGCGGCCTAGATGGGCTAGAAGAGGTCGGAGAAATCACCGTGGCTAGGTTGGAGGACGCGGAGAAGACCCTCAGGAAATTTGTCCTCCAGCTTGAGAATAAAACCAAGCATGGGGCAGGCGCGCCCCTCGCCATGCAATTGGCCCCCGGGAGGTGAGATGCGTTGGAGATATCCCATTTCCTGGCCGGGGTGCTGAGCGGCATCGCGATGCTGTTCGCGTTCCTGATAATGATGCCCATGGAGTGGTTGGAGTGATGGGGAGATTCAAGAAGCCGGATCCGTTCGCGATCTATTCCATCGAGGACTATTATCGCGATGCGGATGGCAATTGGAGGTTGAAGAGGAGCCGCTGAAGGCATAGGCGGAGATTCCGAATCACCGCCCCCTTTCCCATTGGGGCGGGATCCACCTTTTTTTTGAAAGCCCTAATGCCATTTCCCCAATACCCCATGGGTGCGAATTTCAAAATCCAGAAGGCCTTATCTGGACAACCTTTATCTCCTACGCGAGCAACTGAAGGTCCATCGGCAACGGTGGAGCGCGCTTTGGGCAAATACGGCGGATATATGGGCCGAGTCCTCCGGGTGGACCTTTCCTCTGGATCGATTGAGACGGAGGGGCTGGATTGGGAGGTTGCGGCCAAATACGTTGGCGGAAGGGGTTATGCGGCGAAGCTCCTTTACGATGCTCTCCCGAAGGGCTTGGACCCCCTATCCCCGGAGAACATCCTGATATTCGCCACAGGGCCCGTGACCGGGCTCCCGGCGCCAACCTCTGGAAGGTTCTCCGTTTCCGCCAAAAGCCCGTTAACCGGCACCATAATGGATTCGAATTGCGGTGGCCGCATAGGGGTGGAGCTGAAGAGAGCGGGTTTTGATGCGATAATCGTAGAGGGAGCCAGCCCAAGCCCGGTTTATCTCCTAATCCGCAACGGGAGGGCCGAGCTCAGGCCGGCCGAGCGCCTCTGGGGGAAGCTCGTGGATGAGACCGAGGAGGGAATAAGAAGCGAGGTAGGAGACGATAGGGTTAGGGTGGCCTCGATAGGGCCGGCCGGGGAGAACCGGGTCAGGATCGCCTCCATAATGGCCGATGTCCATAGGGCCGCGGGGAGGGGGGGCTTGGGGGCGGTGATGGGATCGAAGGGGCTTAAGGCGGTGGCCGCCTTGGGCGATGAGAGGATTGAGCCCGCGAACGAGCACGCCTTCCTGAAGGAGGTCAAGATCGTTAACGAAGTGCTTTCCCGGAATCCCTTGACAGGCGATACCTTGGGGAGATACGGCACTGCCTCCTTGGTCCACATAATAAACAGGGCCGGGATATTGCCAACGAGGAACTTCCAGCAGGGGACCTTCGAGGAGGCGGAGGCGGTGAGCGGGGAGGCGATAGCGAAGAGCATCCTCGTCAAGAAGAAGGGCTGCTTCGCCTGCCCGATAATGTGCGGGAGGATCACTAGGATAAAGGGCCCGGATGGGGAGATAACGAGCGAGGGGCCGGAGTACGAAACCGTATGGTCGATCGGCCCGAATTGCGGGATCTCGGATATAGGCAGGATAGCCCTGATAAACCATCTCTGCAACCTCTATGGGCTAGATACGATCTCCTTCGGCAATACGATCGGCTTCCTGATGGAGGCCCGGGAGAGGGGGTTATTGGAGCTCAAGGAGCCGGACCTGAAATGGGGGAACCACGAGGCCGTCGAGAGGATGGTAAGGCTGACTGCTGAGCGAAGGGGGATCGGTGAGCTGGCCTCGGAGGGCGTGAAGAGGGTTTCGGAGAGGATCGGCGGGAAGGAGTTCGCCATGCACGTGAAGGGAATGGAGCTCCCGGCCTACGACCCGAGGGGGGCGAAGGGCCAAGGGCTCGCCTACGCCACATCGAACAGGGGCGGTTGTCACCTCAGGGCCTATATGATAGAGAGCGAGATATTGAGCCTTCCGCGTTATCTGGATCCCCTGAAGGCCGAAGGGAAGGCTGGGCTCGTTAAGAGGATGCAGGACGTATTCGCCGTTTTGGACAGCATGATAGTATGCAAATACACCACGCTGGCCCTGTTCAAGACCTTGGAATATGAGCCTTACTTCTACGCCCGCCTCCTCACGACGGCGACGGGATTCTATTTCGATGAGGAGGAGTTCCGCCGGGCCGGGGAGAGGATTTACAACATCGAGCGCCTATTCAACGTCCGCGAGGGGTTCGGGAGGGCCGACGATTCGCTGCCGCCGAGGTTGAGCGAGATCCCGATGCCCTCCGGGCCAGCAGAGGGCCAGATCGCAGACTTGGACTCGATGCTGGATGAGTATTATGCCATCAGGGGATGGATGCCCAACGGCGTTCCATCCGATAAGAAGCTCCATGAATTGGGGGTAATCTCGCAGCCCACGTGGCCGAAGCTCCAAGTCGCCTTGGACCTTAGGGACCTTGAGGAAGCCCTCAGGATAGCAGAGCTCTCCCACAGGGGCGGGGCCGAATGGCTGGAGGCGGGAACGCCCTTGGTCAAGAGCGCGGGCATGAGGGCCGTCAGCGAGCTCAGGAGGCGGTTCCCATCGGCGACGATCGTAGCCGATCTCAAGACCTTGGATACTGGTTGGCTGGAAACTGAGATAGCGGTCTTGGCGGGCGCGGATATCGTTTCAATATCCGGATTGGCCAGCGATAACACCATAAGGGATTCCGTGGGATGCGCGAAGAAATATGGGGCAAAGGTCATGGTCGACCTATTGGAGGTGATGGATCCCATCAAGCGCGCCAAAGAGATAGAGGCCCTGGGGGCGGATTACATCTGCGCCCATTCGGCGATAGACGTGCAAAGGGACAGGGATCAGGAGGTCGATAGGAAGGTATCCCTCATAGCGGACCTAGCGAGGTCGATATCGATCCCGCTAGCGGTTGCCGGGGGGATTCGCTACGATACCGCTAGGAAGCTCGTGAAGGCGGGGGCCAAGATAATAATCGTCGGAGCTGCGGTGACGAGGGCGGCCGATCCGATGATGGCGACGAAGAGGATCGTTGAATCGATCCGCTCGAGCTCCTAGGCCTCACTCCGATATCCTCTTCAATTGATTCCTATACATTTCAGCGACCTCCCTGGAGGTGGTGGCATCCTCCGGGGATTTATCGGCCCTCCAGTTCCCGGTGAACCGCGGGAACCTCAGGGCGAAGCCGCTGCCCTTCCGAACGGAATCCTTCGAGCAAGTGTGAAGCGGAGATAGGGAGATCTCATCCGCGGCTATCTCCATCACCAAGGATGGCACGAGCCATATATCGGGCTCGATCTGGGATTTGACCCGGGGGTGCTTATGATTGATTATGTAGGGCCACATCCTCTCCGGCAGGGACTTCAGGTCCTCGTCGGTGAATCCGCTCCCGAGCTTGCATATCGTTTCGAATACATCCTCCTCATCGTTATAGGCGGCCATCAGGAGCGCGCCATACGTGCCCGCCCTCTTCCCGCGCCCCATGAAGGCGCCCACGGGGACCAAGTCGAACGTATCTATCGCCTCCGCCTTATAGGACCTCTTGTACTTTATCCAGAGCCAACCCCTGGCCCCGGCTTGATAAATCGAATTGTCCTGCAAGCTCTTCACGACCAACCCCTCGCAGCCCAAGGAGATAGCGTGCTCGAAGTAAGCCTCTAGCTCATCAGGGTCCTCGACGATCTTCCTCTCCGCGATCTTCACGAAGTCCGTCTCCCTCACGATGCCCTCCAGCTCCCTCCTCCTAACCGGATAGGGCTCTCGGGTTAGATCCCTGCCCGCGTATAGGGCGTCGAAGGCGAAGAAGATCACCGGTATCTCCTCCGCCATCTCCTCGACCATATACTTCCTCCCCCTCCGCTGGGAGATCATCTGAAACGGAAGCATTTCCCCCGTATTCGGATCGACCCCAACGCATTCGCCCTCCAAAACCGCCCCATTCGACTCCACGGCTTCCCTCAGGTGCGATACCACATCCGGGAATTGCCCGGTTATGTTCTCCAATCTCCTCGAGAATAGGAGGATGGAATCGCCCGAGATATGGGCTTGAACCCTGAGTCCATCGTACTTGTATTCCGCAGATCCCCGCCCGCCCAACTTCTCCAATATCTCTGAAGGGGACGAGAGCCTCTCCGCCAGCATGGGCCTTATCGGCCTCCCCAGCATTATCCCGAACCTCTTTATGCCCTCCAGCCCCTCCTCGGCGACCCTCTTGGCCACATAGCCCAAGTCCGACGATAAGTTGTACGCCCTCTCTATCTCCTCCCTCAGCTCCTTGGTGCCCGCGAAGGCCACCGATAGGGCATCGAGGATCGTCATATCCGCGATCCCGAGCCTCAGCTTCCCCAGGGCCGTCCTGACGATATATTTGCCCTCCTTCGGGGAGGCGTTGTTGAGGAGCTTCGTGAGGAGCCTTATCTTCGAATCGACCGAGCCCGGGCCCGTGGAGCGGGAGATCTTATCGAATGCGTCGTAGACGTCCTCCACGGTGAGGGCCTCGCGAAACAAGGTCGATTGGGACCTCCTCTCCAACAGGGCCTCGGTGGCCTTCCCGAGGTCCCCGACCCTTCGATAGAGCTCCTCCACCTCCCCCTCCCGCCTGCCCGAGGAGGCGGCGATGGCCCTTATGGCGAGCTTCTCCGCCACGCCGAGCTCGATCCCGACATAATCGGGATAGATCTTCCCTTGGGAAAGGTATACGACTTTATCTATGATCTCCTTAGGCGTTCGCTTGAGTAGATCCGCCAATAGCTCCGTCATCTCGAGCCTTTTGGTGGTGGCCTCTATCTTCTCATACGCATCCGCTATGATCGAGTACCTCAATGTCCCCGATGGGATTTATCGGGTCTCCCTTAATTACCTTTTATCGTTCGAGCCTCTTTCGGCCATTCCATGCGAAGGCTTAGAAATCCCATTTCAGTTAACAATCGTGCTCAAAGCTTATAAGGGCGCCAGCGGAGCCCGCGGGGGAGAGCCGATGGGGGACGGATTAGCTTTTTCATGGCCCGCGATGATCCAAGGATCATGTATGGATCCTTGCGTTGATGGCCGAAACAGGCTGGAGATTCGTTAGCCTTGGGGCTCCCTCTTCGGGAATTGGGAAACTTAGCCCATGGGGCCATGCCGTTGCTGGCCCGGGGCAGGACGGTGGCCGAGAGCGTTATCAGGACCTCGGCGATCAGGCAGGTCGTGGCCGGCGATCCCCCCACATACCGTCGGACTCCAAAAAGCTTCAGCCTATTGCCGGCTGGCTTCAGGAGGTACGCGGGCAACTATTCCGATCGAAGTGGGTCAACTACTACGATATAACCGATGGCTCGGCACAACGCGATTACGGGCTGGCGGCCGACTCCTATAGGATGCTAGTATATGTGCCGGGCTTAATGCAAAGCGGGGAAATCGTAACGCCGGCACCTCCTCAGGGAGGCGACATATCATCCTAGGCCTCGAGCGGCTGGCGCATTTGATCGGGCGCGCCGAGAGCTTCGATTGCTTCGGGAGGCTTAAATACTTCAACTGGGCGAGGGTCGATGCCATCGGCATCGATTCGAGAGATTCCGCGCCGACCTTAGATGGATCCTTCGAGCTATGGCTTAAGGGAGGCCGCTATTTGATCATTTGTTATTCGGACGGCTATGGGACCCTCTCGAAGGAGATCGCGATATCCGATGGTTCCGATTCTTTCCTTGATTTCCACTTGGAGGCGATCCCCGTTTGAGGCCCCGAGGCCATCTGACCGAGTAGGCAGGCGCGATAGGATTTTTATCAAGCTTGATTCAATGGGGTTAGCGAGTTGATTGGGGATGGCTGCGGAACGCCCCATGGCTTGGGCATTAGCCGCCTTCGCAACAGCCCTCGGCTTGGAGGGCTTGTTAATCTCCCACCTCCAAAGCATGGGCTTCAACCCTTCGGCCCAGCTCTCAACGATGGGCCCCTTGGCCTCAGCGTTCCTCTCGCTCCTTCCCGCCCTAGCGGCCGCCGCCCTCGCCGCCTCCTGTTGGTTTGAGGCCGTTTCCCCGAAGGGCGGCCCAAGGGCGTTAGGGCCGCGGAGCAAGGCCTTGGCCCTTTCGGCCATCCTGTGGTCCTTCGGGGCCGGGGCCTACCTCCCCAACCTCTTAGCCTCCGATGCCTTCATGGGGATCTTGAGGAGCGCGGTTTCGATCGCCCCCGCTTTGGAGGGATCGATGCAGAACCTTTCGGACCTCGCCCTTCGATTCTTTAGATTGGAGGGCGTATGGAGATACCTGATATCCCTGAACCTCGCCTCCGCGGCCTCCGCCCTCGCGGCCTATGCCCTCAGGAGGAGGGGCTGAGGTCGGAAAGATTTATCTCCATGCCATCCCCTTCATTGAGCTTCAAGAGGGGTTCGGGCGGGCTTGGGCGAGGATAAAGGCGGAGGGCCGGGGAGGATCCTATTGGCCTCCTCCGCCCTTCATTTGATCGCGGCCGCTTATTTGATCGCGATGGCCATATTCCTCGATCGGACGATGTTCCACCTCTACGCCATCTCGGCCCTCTTGATCGCGGCCGCCGTGGGGGGGCTGAGGGCGTGGCGCTGGGGGCTCTGGGCCTCCCTCTCGGCGGCGCCCCTGACGCTCACATTGGCTATAGCCGCGCTGTATTATTCAATCGCCCTAAGCGGCCCCGCCCCCGATGCGGCAACGATGGCCTTCCACGCCTCCTTGCTCGGCTTGGCGGCCGTTTCGGCCATAGCGGCATCGATCTTCCTAGCCAAAAGGGATCATTTCAAATAGGGATTGTTCGAGGGAGCGGGGGTCGATCTGGCCGTACTTCGGAGTCCTGATGAAGGGAGATTTCAAGCCCAATAGGGCCTCGAGGACTCCCTTAGAATTGCTGAAGATTATGCCGCACGCCAAGGCGCCGAGGCAGGCCAGCCTCCTGAGGCCGTCCATCCATCCCTCGTGCAACTTCGAGATCGCCGTGCCGTATACGACCATGGGTGATAGATAAACGGCGGCCGTGGAGGCCAGCATCAAGGGCGTGATGGATAGCCTCCAATAATTGACGAAGAAGAAATTCACCGGGAAGACCAGATAATAGGGAATTGTGAGGAGCATCCCGATGGCCGAAAGGGGGAAGACCACGTAGGCGCTCAACTGAAGGAGGATGGCCAGCTTCTTGAGGGGCGATAAGCCCCTCTCGAAGATTATCCTCCACCAATATTTCTTCAGGCATTCGGTGAAGCCCTTCGCCCATCTGTATTGTTGCCTCTTGAAAGCCGAGAATGTGGGGGGGAGTTCGCCGGGGCATATGACCTCGGGAAGGTACCTGTATTTCCAGCCCCCCAGCAACAGCCTCATGGAGAGGTCGAGATCCTCGGCTAAGGTATCGGGGGACCAGCCGCCGACCGATTCTATTGCCGCCCTCCTGAAGACCCCTCCGGTCCCGCTGAAGTGCGGGAAGAGGTCGGCCTTATACCTGGCCATCTGGTCTATTAGGTCATGGGCGTCCATGGCCAGCGAGGCGCCGAGCGTTAGCCAAGACGAAAACTTGTTCAGATACCCCAGCCGGGTTTGGACGAAGGCTATGCGCTCATCCTCATAGAAGTGGGGGATCGTCGCCTTGAGGAAATCCCTCGGGGGCACGTAATCGGCATCGAATACGGCTATGAAATCCCCGGAGGAGATCCTCAACGCCAATTGGAGGGCCCCGGCTTTGTAGCCGCTTCGATCGGGTCGCCTGAGGACCTTGACGAGACCTGGGAATCTGGATTCATAACCATCGACGATCTCCGATGTACCATCGTTGGAATCATCGATGACCAATATCTCCAACTTATCCCTCGGATAATCCAAGGCCAAGCAGGCATCCAAGATCCTCGAGGCGACCCTCCTTTCGTTAAAAAGGGGTATGTGTATGGAAACCCTAGGCCAATCTTTCGGCTCACTGGGCCTGGGCCTCCTCGAGGAATGTCTCCTCAAGGAGATGGCGGTCAGGGCCAGCCAATTCAGGCCGTAGATGCCCAATAGCATTGTAACTATCGAGAGCGATATCAGCACGGCCTGTTGGGGCGCAGTGAGCCAACTGAGCGGGTAGTCCATCCCCTAGCGATAAGAGATTGCCGCTTCAAATAAAAATCTTTGGGGATCCGGCAAGCTCAGGATCCGAAGCCCAACTTGGCCGAGGCATCGAGGGCTTGGATTTTAGAAGATCGGCGAATTTAGTTTTTCGATCGAAGGGGGAGAGAACATGCGCATGGGCGGATGCCGCCGCGATCATCGGGGAGGCCATTTGAGTATGCCATTCATGACCTCAACCTCCCCTCCGCGAAGCATTTGGGGCATATGAGGAAGGGCCTCCTCCCCACGGGCCTCACTTGGATCAGTTGAAAGCCGCAATCCTTACACCTCATATTCAGGGGCAATAGCTTGCCGCGTTGGGGCAATGGGAGCGCGAATTTACATCCTTTGGCCCAAGCGCCCGAGCATCCTATGAACCTCTTCCCGGTTCGCTTGCTCCTGAGGATCGATAGCGGGGATCCGCAATGCGGACAAGGGATGCTCAGCTCTGAGAGGCCCGACCTCGCCTCCCACATCGATTTCGCCAATTCCTCGCCTATCTCCCCCTCCCTCGACTTCAAATCCAAAAGTATGGGCTTAAGGAATTCGATCGCGATCGCGAGGACCTCCTCCCTCCTCGCCTCCCCCCTAGCTATCGCCTCCATCGATGCCTCCAGCTCCTTGGTGAATTTGGCATCGAGGATCTTCGGGCAATATTTCGAAAGAGTTTCCACAACCTTCATCCCGAGCGGGGTGGCTACGATCCTTTTGCCGGCCACGTATCCCCTTCGGAAGAGTATATCGATTATGTCGGCCCTAGTCGCCTTAGTCCCTATGCCCTCATCCTCCATGGCCCTGAGCAGGCTACTCGGATTGAAGCGGGGCTTGGGCTTGGTGAATCGGAGGATCGCTTCGACCTTCCTGAAGAGGGCCTCCTCCCCCTCGCGGAGCGGGGGGAGGGGTTCCTCTCCAAAATCCGCGTATGGGGAATATAGATCGATCCATCCCCTATCCAAGTATTTAACCCCGCTAACGCGAAACCTATGCCCCTCGCACGCCAAGGTGGCTACCTCGAGCCTCCTCAAAGCGGGCTTCCCGAAGGTCGCAAGGAACCTTTTGACTATCAGGTCGAAGAGGGCCCTGGATCGCTTATCCAAGGCATCCGTTGGATGATTCCCCGTCGGGTATATGGCTGGATGGGCTGGGTCGTCCTTATCCCCCTCATTTGGCCTCAGCTCCTTCATTGCCAATAGCCTCGAGCAAGGGACCCCATATTCGCGAATCCTTGAGAGAGATTCGATTATGGATAAATAGTCGATTCCCTTAGGGAGCTTTTGGCTCGACGTCCTAGGATACGATATGAGCGCGTTGAGGTAGAGGCGCTCCAATATCGAGAGGCTCTGTTTGGGAGTCAGGGCGAAGTGCTCATACGCCTCGGCCTGAAGGTCGGGGAGGTTGAAGGGGGTCGGTGGAGCCATCTCCGAAACCTTGGTCTCAACGCGCTCCACGACCCCTTCCTTCCCAGACACAGCCCTGACGATTCCATCGGCTTCTTCCTTGCGCGATATGGCCCCCCCATCATGTTCAGCGTTCAGGATCGCGCCGCCTATTTCCACCTCCGAGCCGATCAACCAATATGGCCTGGGGACGAATGTCGCTATCTCCAGCTCCCTTTCGATAACGAATTTCAAAGTCGGCCCTTGGACCCTCCCTATGCTGAGGGCCTCATAGCGCCCGCTCGCGCTGCGGACCGAATTGATCAGCGCCCTGGAGAGGTTTATCCCGTAAATCCAATCCACTTCATGCCTACACTTGGCGGCCTCCACGAGCTTGAAATTCAAGCTCGGGAGCGGGTTATCGTAGGCCCTCCTCAGCTCCCAATGGGTTAAAGTGCTGAACCTCATCCGCTTGGCCTTACCCTCGGCGCCCCCGCAGGCGTATTTGAGAACCATATATCCTATGAGCTCCCCCTCGAGGTCATAATCGCAAGCGTTGATGAATACGTCAACTCCTTTGGAGAGCTCCGATATCGCCGATATGAGGGCGCCTGACCTCCTTCGGCCCCCCTTAGCCTCCGACTTGGGCCTCCAGGAAAAATCTAGGATCGGGTATCCCAATCCGCGCTGGCCTCGGGCGGGCCCTACCTCGTAAAGGTGGCCGAGGGCATGGCATATCACTATTCGCTCGCCTTCTCTGAGGATCTCGAACGCGCGGTGGCCGTATCGGGAAATCTCCCTAATCTCCCCGCCGTCGGAGAGGGCCTCCGCCAATCTCTTGGCGGCGTCCCCCTTCTCGCATATTATGAATATGCTCTTCATGTTGAACCCATCTTCCGCCTGATCAAGTCCTTCACGGCCCACCCGGTCTCGTTCAGCTCCAAGAGCTCCTCGAGAAATTCTCGATACTGGAGCTTTCCACCATATGCCTTGGACCAATCCTCATAGGCCGCCTCCAAGCTCAGCTCCGCCATTAAATGGAGTTCGCAGAGGTCCGATTCCACCGCTTTCGTCCTCCCGCATAGCGAGCAGGCCATGATCCGCCATCTTCCCACGATGGGCCGGGGGACTGTTCATTAAAGCTTTTTGAAAAATGCGCCATCCACCGAACGGGGGGGGCCAAAGCCCATTTTAACAAGTCGTCGAGGAAAAGGGCGGGCCCCCATGGTGGATCCGCCATCGATTGGCTATCGAACCCATCCCTTCGCTGCGCCATATCGAACGCGCGGGCATCGCGTGCCCCATCATGGGTTCGATGTTCGTTCCATGCCCGAGCGCGTCGGATCCCCTCTCATGCGGCACCATTCCCTCGCCCAATACTTCAGGGCGAAACCGCTTCCCCAAGCAATCATCCTTTCAAATCCCCTTCAGAATATCCAATCGGCTCGATCGGAGCTCGCCTTGATCCTATTGAGGGACCCCAATCCCAAGTCTTCCAACATCATCAGAAATCTTCACTCATAGCATTAATAATTCATTTGGATCGTTCATCTGGGCGTGGAACGACATGAAGGGATGAGGGCTTCGATAAGAAGCCCCATTGGATTAACGGGGGCATTTAAGATTTATAAAATGCCAAGGCCCCGATCCCTAAAGGGCGTGATCCTGGATGGGGATCGATTTCCTCATGGCCCCTCCGTTGGAGTTCTTGGGGAGGTCCGCCCCATTTCCCAAAGCGGACTATGTCCTCATCGGGGTTCCATTCGATAGGACGAGCACCTATAGGCCCGGATCCAGGTTCGCGCCGAATGCCCTCAGGGAGATTTCTCTGAACGTGGAAACGTATAGCTTCATATCGGAGGTCGATGCCGAGGACCTGAGGATCCACGACGCCGGAAACCTTTCCGTCTCCGCGAGCGTCGAGGAAACCTTGGGGAGGGTTAGAAAGATCGTATCGGAGGTGATGGGGTCCGGGAAGGTACCGATATTATTGGGCGGGGAGCATACGATTTCATACGGCGCCATGGGGGCCCTCTCGGGCCTCGGTATGAAATTCGATGTGGTGGACTTCGATGCACATTCCGATGCGAGGGATGAATACGAGGGGCTGAGGCTATCCCATGCGACCTTCGTGAGGAGGGCCCTCGAGGATCTGGGGCTCCGGGACATAAGGTATGTTGGGCTGAGGGCCATATCCAAGGAGGAGCTGGGCTTCATAAAAGGGGAGGGCGTCAAGGCTGTAACGGCATTAGACCTGAAGGGCCTTGGAAGGGGGGAGCCCGGCCTCGATGCCATATTGGGCGATCCAGCGCCAAACAGGTATATCTCAATAGACTTGGACGTCTTGGACCCGGCCTTCGCGCCGGCGGTCGGGAACCCGGAGGGTTGCGGAGTTTATCCGGATGAGCTCCTCCCCATCCTCAAGAGGGCCGCCTCGGCCCGCGTCGTTGGAATCGATCTATGCGAGTACGTCCCGGCCTATGATAACGGCTCCACCGGGGCCCAAGGGGTCAAGCTCCTTTTGGAGGCCCTATGCGCCATAGAGGCCTCCAAGGGAGAGCGCTGAAGGTCGTCGGGGGCGCCCCTCCTCCGGGAATGGGCCATTCGCAAAGGTTCTTAAGCTACGCCGCCCCACGATACCTTCGGATCCGCCCCAGGCCGAGGTTCGGGCATGAGCGCTGGGACATCGCTCCAAAGCAATCAAGGCTTGAATATCGAGGATGCGTATCTCCTATCGGCGGGATACGATGGAGATCAGAGAAGGGCGTTCCTGAAGCTCTATGATAAGGGCGACGATAGGATAAAGATATGGTACGACGACACGGGCCATCTTCCATATTGCATATCGAAGGACCCCTTGGAGGAGCTCGAGAGGAACGAGGCCGTTTCCAAGCACCCCGGGCTCGCCAGATTGGAGAGGGCCGAGAGATATGATGCCCTAAGGGATCGGCGCTTGGGCGTGACCATAATATATGGAAAGGATCCGCTCGCCATAGGCGGGAGGCCCTCGGGCTCAATAAGGGACCTCGTGAGGGCTTGGGAGGCCAATATAAAATACGTGGAGAGCTACATTTACGATCTCGGATTTACGCCCTGCATGCCCTATAGGGTTTCCAATGGGCGTTTGTACCCGATAACCCAAGAGCTCCCGAGGGAGGCCATGGCCCATTTGGAGGGGGCGCTTGAGGGGGAGGACGAGGAGCATAGGAAAGCCGTGCGCGAGTGGATATCGCTCCTCGAGGCCCCAATGCCGAAGCTCAAAAGGGTCGCATTGGACATAGAGGTGTATTCCCCGATAGCCACGAGGGTCCCGGATCCGAGCGAGGCGGAGCATCCGATACTCTGCATCGGGTTCTTCGATAACGAGGGGAGGAAGAGGATACTGATCTTGGATAGGGGGGAGGGGTTCAAGGGGGAGGCCCTCCCAAGCGATTTGGAGGCGATCTTCTTCAAATCCGAGGCCGATATGCTAAGGGCCGCATTCGAGCTCATCCGCGAGTATCCGATACTCCTGACCTTCAACGGAGATGATTTCGACCTCAACTATATTTGGCATAGGGCCCAGAGGCTTGGGATCGGGAAGGAGGAGATCCCCCTCGAGGTTGGGAGGGAATACATATCCATCAAGAGCGGCGTCCACTTGGACCTTTACAAATTCTTCGTGAACAAATCGATGCAGGTCTACGCCTTCAGGCAGAAATATCGCGAGATGACGCTGGATGACGTCGGCATGGCGCTGCTCGGCGAGGGGAAGAGGAAGAGCGAGGCATCTGTTTCCGATATGAGCTATTCGGAACTCGCCGCATATTGCATGAAGGACGCGGAGCTCACGATGCGCCTATCCACCTACGACGATGAGCTGGTCATGAAGCTGATCGTGGCCCTTTCGAGGATAAGTTGCTTGGGGATCGAGGAGGTGAGCAGGCAGGGGGTTTCCAATTGGATAAGGAGCATGCTATACAAGGAGCATAGGAGGAGGGGATACCTGATCCCAAGGCCGGATGAGATCTTGGAGCTGAAGGGCACGGTGGCAACGGAGGCGACCATAAAGGGCAAGAAGTATAAGGGGGCTATCGTAGTTGAGCCCAAGCCGGGGGTCCATTTCGGAGTGGCCGTCTTGGACTTCGCGTCACTATACCCCTCCATAATAAAGATGTGGAACCTCGGGTACGAAACGATCCTATGCCCGCATGAGAATTGCAGGGACAACCTAGTCCCGGGGACTCCCCATTGGATCTGCAGGAAGAGAAGGGCGATGCAAAGCGTCCTGATAGGATCCCTTAGGGATGTGAGGGTGAAATGGTATAAGCCGAAATCCAAGGATCCCTCCCTCCCGGAGCCCAAGAGGGACTGGTATATGGTCGTCCAGGATGCCCTCAAGGTCATCCTTAATGCCTCATACGGGGTATTCGGAGCCGAGACCTTCGACCTCTACTGCCCGCCCGTGGCCGAGGCGACGGCGGCCGTAGGGAGATACGTCATAAGCAGGGCCATAGAGAAGGCCAAGTCCTTGGGGGTCGAGGTACTTTACGGCGATACGGATTCGATCTTCCTAGGGACCACGGATCAGGCCCTATTGAGCGAGCTCGTGAGGTGGTCGAAGGAGGAGCTGGGCATGGAGTTGGAGATAGACAAGTACTATAGATACCTGGCCCTCAGCTCTAGGAAGAAGAACTACTTGGGGGTCAGGGAGGACGGGAGCGTCGATATAAAGGGCCTGACCGGGAAGAAGAGGCACGTCCCGGAGTTTCTCCAAAAGGCCTTCTACCAGATGATCCAAATCTTGAGCGAGGTCAGATCCTTCGATGAGTTCAATTCGGCCAGGGAGAGGATAAAGCGCATAGTGAAGGAGTGCTATACCAAGCTAAAGAACCGAGAATATCAGCTGGAGGAATTGGCCTTCAACGTGATGATGGGCAAATCCCCGGAGGGCTATACGAAGACGACGCCGCAGCACGTCAAGGCCGCTAGGCTATTGTCCCAAAGGGGGATAGAGGTCAAGCCTGGCGATTTGATAGCCTTCGTGAAGGTCACCGGAGAGCCGGGGGTAAAGCCGGTGCAGCTCGCCTCGAAGAACGAGATAGATACGGAGAAATATTTGGAATACATAAGCTCCACGTTCGATCAGGTCCTCGATGCCCTCGGGATAGAGTTCGATGAGCTGATAGGGGTGAGGAGGCTGGAGTCCTTCTTCGGGTAAGCCCCCACACATCAGCCTCGATCGCCGAGCAGCTCCATGAACCTTAATGCGTCATCGAACATATGGATGTTATTGAAAAGGACATAAACCTCCGTTACCCCCGATGCCTCCAATAAGAATACCTTATCCAACAGCCTATTCAGGTCCTCATCCGTGTATTTATACCCGTAGTTATATTCCCCCTTCCCGAGGCCATGTAGCCTCGTATAGGCGATCGGGCCGATGGCCATGGGCTCATGCCTTAGGATGTCGAATATCGGTATCAGGTCCAGCTGTTCGCAGATCTCCCCGACCTTTTCCCTCCGATCCTTCCACTCGCCCCTTGGCTCCCACGCTATCCTTAAGCCATCCCTCCTAATCGAGGAGAGGAAGTTCACCATGTTCTCGACGTTGGCCTTCGAGGCCCCGAACCCGGGCGGGGTTTGGAGGACGCATATCCTCGCCCCCAGCGCCCCGCATACCTCCCTCGTCCTTTCCCAAGCCCAAATATTCTCCTCCGTGGGCTTGAAGAAGCCGTAGTTCGCGGGATCCCCGGGCGGGCTGGCCTTGGACCTCCGCCAGACAGGGCTGTTGATTGGGTGGGTGATCGCCATCCAGCCCTTCACGGAAAATTCGAAGCCTTGGGGAGAATCGCGGAGCCAATTATTGATCGATCTTCGACTCGGGATGTTGTAGAACGTGCTCTGGACCTCGACCAGTTTCATCCGAGAAAAATAGGTCCTCATCGCAACTGGGAAGCCACAACATCCCATCTTCACCATCATGTGCCCCACCACAAATTTAGCGGGCCAATATGGGGGTTCCATCAGCGCGCAACGATCCGGATCGCCACCGACGAGCTCCCCTCGTGAAAACGCATCGCCCAAGCTAATAGAAGTTTCCCTCATGCGCAACGATGCCTCAGGGCTCCTTCAGCTCCAAGGGCATCTGTTATTTCGCTCGCGCAATAGCATGTCCGACCATCCGATGAATGCCGCTTGGACCCCATGGTTCCTCGGAGTCAATTTTGAATTATGATCGGTCGAATGCCCTATTTGGTTAACTTTTATAAATAAGTTAAACCCATGATCAATGGGTAAACCATATGGCCGAGGCCATACTTAGGATCGGGAGGAAGGGCGTTCTGATACTTCCCAAGGGGCTTAGGGAGAGGCTGGGCGTCGATGAGGGCGATGAGCTCGTTGCCGAAGCGTCCAATGGGGCGCTCTTTTTGAGGCCCCTCAAGCCTAAAGTAGTGGACATCGACCCGAAGCTCGTCGAGGGGCTGCTCGCCGAAGAGGGCGGGCTGGAGGGGAAGGGGGCCAAGAGGCTTGTCGAGGCTTGTCGTTGATACGAGCGTCCTCGCCGAGTATATAGTCAAATCATCTCCCCATAGGGGCAAAGCGGTTGGCCTCTTCGAGAAGGCCTCTGCCGGCGAGTTCGAGCTATACGTGAGCCCAATTACGTTAAGCGAGGCGCTCTACATAGCGTCGCGAATATATGGGATAGCTGGAGCGAAGGATCCCAATGGGGACGCGCTCGACTACATCCTATGGGTCAAAAGGAGGGCGAAGATGGCTGAGGTGAACGAAGGCATTGCCATCAGGGCTGGGGAGCTCAGGAAGTCGCTGGGGATATCGCTACCGGATTGCTATGTGATAGCGACAGCGGAAGCGGTTAGGGCGATCCCCCTCTTCAAAGGCGTCGAGAAGGAGATGGAGCCCATCCTGGGCGGCTTGAAGGGGCTGAAGGTGGCATTCCTGGAGGATTTTGAAGGGA
>CALIRQ010000013.1 GCA_938042195.1 uncultured archaeon | reverse complement strand
GGACGTAGTTCATCACGGGCTTCCTGCCGACGAAGATCGAGTTCGCCGCCGTTGCCAAATCGATATCACCCCTCATCGGATCCCATTGGATGCGGGCCTAATGGCCCCGGCCTCCATATAAATGCGTTGCGGTCAGGGATCGCGGCCGGGATGAGGGTGTTTGGCAATAAGCTTATTTTGGGAGGCGGGTGTGCCTTATAAGGAAAGGAGTGGTGTCGCAATGAAGCTCTTCGAGTATGAGGCGAAGGATATAGCGGAGAGGTTCGGAATACCGAGGCCCAAGGGGATGGTGGTCGAAACCCCCGAGGAGGCGAGGAGGGCATTTGAATCAATTGGAGGGCCCGTGGCGCTGAAATCTCAAGTCTTAGTGGCCGGAAGGGGCAAGGCTGGTGGGATAAGGTTCGCCGATAGCGCGGATGAGGCCTATAGAGTGGCGGAGGCGCTATTGGGATCGGAGATAAAGGGCGAGATGGTCTCGAAGCTCTTGGTCGAGGAGAGGATCAAGGTGAAGAGGGAGCTATACGCGGGCTTCGTGATAAACAGGACCTCGAAAAGGTACTCCTACTTGGCCTCAACAGAGGGCGGCGTGGACATAGAGGAGGTCGCTGAGAGGTCGCCGGAGAAGATAGTGAGGGGCGATGTCGATCCCCTAAGGGGGCTTCGGGAGTATGAGGCTAGGTACATAGCGAGGAGGATGGGGTATAGGGGGAGGCAATTGCTAGAGCTCGGAGCGATCATAAAGAGGCTCTATGATATAGCGGTTTCATACGATGGAGAGCTGATCGAGTCAAATCCCTTGGTCGAAACGGAGGATGGGGCCTTCGTGGCCGCGGATATGAAGTTGATCGTAGACGATAACTCCCTCTTCAGACATAAGGAGTATGAGGGGAGGGCCAAAATGGCTGGGCCGGAGATGACGCCATTGGAGGCCAGGGCCAGGGCATCGGGCTTGGCCTATGTGGACCTTGAGGGATACGTTGGCATAGTGGGGAACGGGGCTGGCCTCACGATGGCGACTTTGGATCTTGTTAAGGAGTATGGTGGGGAGCCTGCCAATTTCTGCGACATGGGCGGAACCGCCACAATCGAGCGGATGATTGAGGCCATCGAAATAGTATTATCAAATCCTAGGACTAAGGTGCTCCTCATGAATGTGCTCGGCGGGATCATAAGGTGCGATGAGGTGGCCAAGGCCGTGGTCCGCATCAAGGAAAAGATGGGCTTCGCCAAGCCGATGGTGATAAGGCTCGTAGGCACGAATGAAGAGGAGGGGAAGAGGATATTGTCCGAGGCGGGGATCGATTCTTTCGATAGCATGGAGGAGGCCGCCATGAAGGCCGTCGAGCTCGCGAGGGGTGCATGAGATGGCCATATTGGTGGATGCTAACACGAAGGTCTTGGTTCAAGGGATAACTGGGAGGCAGGGCAGTTTCCATACAAGGCTCTTGAAGCAATATGGGACCAAGGTTTTGGCTGGGACGAGTCCCGGGAAGGGTGGCTCCGATGTCGAAGGGGTGCCCGTTTATGATACCGTGAGGGAAGCGGTTGAGGAGAAGGGCGTGAACGCTTCCATAGTATTCGTCCCGGCCCAATTCACGAAGGAGGCGGCCCTAGAGGCCATAGAGGCGGGCCTTAGCCCGATAGTCCTGATAGCGGAAGGGGTTCCGGTGCTGGACTCCATGCAGATTTTGGCGAGGGCCGGCGAGAAGGGCGTGACGATAATCGGGCCGAATACGCCGGGTGTAATAAGCCCGGGCCTTTGCAAGCTCGGCATAATGCCCGCTCATGTATTCGAGAAGGGGGTCGTGGGTGTGGCCTCCAGAAGCGGGACGCTGACGTATGAGATCGCGGCGGGGCTCACCAAGGCGGGCTTGGGCCAATCCACATGCGTAGGCCTAGGGGGGGACCCGTTAGTCGGCCTTAGCTTCATAGACGTTCTCGAGCTCTTCAAGAACGATGAGGAAACGGAGGCGGTCGCCCTGATAGGGGAGATAGGGGGAAATGCCGAGGAGGCGGCGGCCGAGTACATAATCAAGACGAATTACCCAAAGCCCGTCGTTGCATATGTCGCCGGGAGGGCCGCGCCGCCAGGCAAGAGAATGGGACATGCGGGCGCCATAATAAGCGGCAGGACCGGCACCGCCGAGAGCAAGCTCGAGGCCTTCAAGAGGGCCGGGGTTGAGGTTGCAAGGAAGCCCTCGGAGATCGCCTCAAAGTTGAGGGAGGCATTGGGCAGTCCCTGAAAGGAGGGGCCGATTGGGGTTAGACGAGCTTGGGGATTGGAGGAGGTCCCACTACTCCTCCGAGATAAACCCAGCCTTGGATGGTTCCGATGTCACCATATTCGGCTGGATAGAAGATATAAGGGATCTCGGCCGAATAAAATTCCTCACCCTTCGCGATAGGGAGGGGCTCATCCAGATAACCGCTAAGGAGGGGAGGGCCTCCCCTCAAGTCCTAGGCAAGCTGGAGCTCCTAGGGAGGCAATATGTGATCGGTGTCAGGGGCAGGGTGAAGGCCGTTAAGGAGGCCCCCAGGGGCGTGGAGGTGGAGCCATCGGAGATCAAGATCCTAGGCATCGCTAAGCACCCGCTCCCCATAGACCCGACGGGGAGGGTCCCTGCGGAGATCGACGTGAGGCTTGATAACAGAGTGCTCGACCTGAGGGGGCCGATCCCGAGCGCCATATTCAAGATGAGGCACGTGGTGGTTGGGGAAATACGGAACTTCTTGGCGGAGGAAGGCTTCTTGGAGGTCCATACGCCCAAGATCATATCCTCCGCAACGGAGGGAGGTGCCGCGCTCTTCGCGATGGAGTTCTTCAAGCGCAAGGCCTACCTAGCCCAAAGCCCCGAGCTCTACAAGGAGCAGCTGTCCTCAGTCTTCGAGAAGGTCTTCGAGATAGGGACCTATTTCAGGGCTGAGGAATCGCATACGAGGAGGCATCTAAACGAGTTCATCTCGGTCGATGTGGAGGAGGCGTTTGTGGGAATGGAGGACGTAATGGACGTTCAGGAAAGGTTGATCCTCAGGGTCGCCGACAGGGTGGCAAGGAGTTGCAGGACCGAGTTGGAGTTGCTGGGGGTGAAGGCGCCGGCCCCAAGGGCGCCTTTCCGGCGCTACTCATACGATGAGATATTGGAGGAGCTCAAGGGATTGGGCTTCGATCTGGAGTGGGGGGAGGATATACCAACCCCGGCCTATAGGGAGCTTGGGAAGCTGCATCGGGGCGAATACTACTTCATAATCAATTGGCCCACGAAAGCAAAGCCATTCTATATAAAACCCATCCCTAATGACCCGGATAGATGCTATTCATTCGACTTCATGTACGAATGGATAGAGATAAGCTCCGGGGGCGCCAGGGTCGATGACAAGGACCTCTTGGTTAGGAGGCTAGTGGAGCAGGGGCTAGACCCGAGCGACTTCCAGCACTTCCTGAGGGCCTTCGACTTCGGGATGCCGCCCCACGCCGGGTTCGGCATGGGCCTCGATAGGCTGATGATGGTCCTAACCGGGATGGAGAACATAAGGGAGGTCGTTTTATTCCCGAGGGATAGGTTCCGCCTTGAGCCTTAGCCCGCTCACTTTGTGCCCAGCTCCCTATTCTTGAGCCTCAGGTTCCTGCTCCTGCACCTGCGGCACTTCTCCGCGCTAATTGGGTTCCTCGAGGCGCATTTCCTGCATATTTTATAGAAGAGCCTATGCCTTTGGGCCAGTTGCTTCTTCGCCACATCCGTGATGGGCAATTCTGAAGCCCCCTTGGGGCAACCGCCCCGTCCCAAGATATATTAGTTTCGCTGCCCGATCCCAGCTGGTCAAAAAGGCTTTATCGGGAGTGGGGTTTTCTACAAGAATTTTGGTAAAAAACTTTTTCCCATGATCCCGGAGGGGAGGGGCGAAGGCGATCGGACTTGATCGAAATGTTTTGCCTGAGGTGTAGGGAGAAGGTCCAGCTGGATGAGAAGGACGTCACCAAGGAGAAGACCGCTAAGGGCCGCCCGATGTTGAGGGCGAAATGTCCAAAGTGCGGGGCGAAGATGACGAAATTCGTGAAATAGGAGGCCGCTAGCCCAAAGCGGGCAAATTTTTTAAGAGCGGCCCTCCCTTTTTAAACCGGAGGCTTTCCTGGGCCCGTGGTCTAGCGGTATGACGCCGCCCTCACAAGCGCGCTGGCGAGGGGTTTATAGGGAGCGGTCGACTCCGACCTGAGAGCGGCGGAGGTCCCCGGTTCGATCCCGGGCGGGCCCACCAAATTAAGGGTTTGAAGATGGCGGAGCTCGAGATGGATTTGAATGTCGAGCTAATCCTCAAGGCCTCCACTGCCATCGCCGTAGCTCTATGCGCCTACCTGCTCGTCAGGCTGGCCATAAATCCCATAATAGAAAGGACCATGACTAGGGCGAGGGCCAGCCGGGGCTCGATATCATTCGTGAAGAGCGCCATCGATGTCCTAGTGTATTTCATGGCGATAGTCATCGCCATATCCCAATTCGGCATCAGATTGGAGATAGTTTACGTCTTCTTCGGCGTCCTCTTGATTGGATTGATACTCGGGTTCAGAGACCTATTGGAGAACCTCATGGCACAGTACGTCATCCTCTCATACTCCCCGTTCAAGGAGGGCGATTCCATAAGCATCGGGGGCATTACTGGGAGGGTCACTAAGGTGGGCTCGGTCTATACGGAGATAAGCTCCAATGGGGAAATGACTTACGTCCCGAATAGCGTACTGCTCAGGGCAGCCGTAACGATCCCGGCGATTTCCGGATTAACGAAGCTCACGTTGCCCATCAAGGTCAGCGCTCCCTTCGTTGAGGAGGCCGAGAAGATAATCCTATCGATAGCAAGGGGGAATAAAGAGCTAACGATGCCCCCCGACCCGGAGGTGAATGTAGTGAGCATAGAGGAGCGATCGGCCGAATTGCAACTATCCATATACGTGACCAATCCCAAGAAGGGAGCATCGGTGGCATCTAGGATCTTGAAGGACATTCAACGCGCATTCGTGGAGAGGGGCATCTATGAGCGGGTTGATCTGGGGGAAGTGGGATCGCCCTCATCGCCCGGATGATTGGGGGGGCATGGGTATATGGCCATAAGGGCCGTCGCCACCGATGTAGATGGGACCTTGGCGCCCGGCGATAGAAATATCCCCTTGGAGTCAATAAAGGCAATCAGGGATTTGGAGGCCAAGGGGATAGCCGTCATATTGGCGTCGGGCAATATCTACCCATCCCTGATGGGTTTGAGGAGGTACCTCGGGTGCAGCGGAGCCATAATATGCGAAGGCGGGGGAGCCGTGGAATACCGCGGCGAGCTCAGGATCATAGGATCGAAGGATGAGGCCTTGAGGGCCTTGGGGAGGCTTAAGGAGTTGTTCGGTGATAAGATCATTGAGCCATGGTCGAACCCATATAGGTTCACGGATGTCGCGATAGAGAGGAGGATCGAAAGGTGTTTTATCGAGGAGGTCCTCGCGGAATTCCCGAAGGTGAGGCTTTTGGATACCGGCTTCTACTACCACATAATAGACAGGAGAGCGAATAAGGGAGTGGGGCTAAGGGTCGCCGCCGAGATGATGGGCCTGAGACTTGAGGAGGTGGCGGCCATCGGAGATAGCGAGAACGACGTGGATATGCTCAAGGAGGCGGGGTTTGCTGCCGTTGTGGCGAACGCGCCGCCGTTTATGAAGGAAATCGCCGATTACGTGGCATCGCTCCCTAATGGTCAAGGCTTCGTAGAGATCGCCGAGTTCCTCATGGCATCGTGCGTCCGGTAGCGCTTTGCACCGAGCCAAAGTTTATATTGGATTCCGGCGCGATCTTTCGCCCGATCGCCTTGGCTAAGGCCCTCAAGATAAAGGTCCTAGGAGGGCCCGAGATCGATGTTAGGCTCGGGCCAGAAAACAAGGGGATAGCCGATTCGATCCTTTCAGCCCTTCCCATAGAATCCGAGGCCCATCGATGGGGGGATGAAATATACTTCGAGACCCCAGTGGAGGCTAAGGGGGATGTCGCCAAAGAGGACGTCGAGATCGGCGACGTAGCATATTGGCCGGAGGGCAGGGCCATCTGCATATTCTTCGGCATGACCCCGATCAGCCGCGGGGACAAGCCCAAGGCCTATAGCCCGGTATATGTATTCGGAAGGACCTCGGTGGATCCGGAGATCCTGAGGAAAATACCTGAAGGGGCTCGCCTCAAGGTTAATGCCGTTTAGGGGGGTTGAGCCTTGGGTTCCGTCAGAGCTCACATATTCGTGAGTGGGCTCGTCCAAGGGGTATTCTTTCGCCATGAAACCGCGAAGAGGGCCCTCAGGCTAGGGGTAAGGGGATGGATCAGGAACCTGCCGGATGGAAGAGTCGAGGCCGTATTTGAAGGCGAGAGGGGAGGCGTGGAGGAGTTGGTGGAGTTTTGCCGCCATGGGCCACCCGGGGCCATCGTTGAGGATTTGGAGGTCCGATGGGAGGAGTATATAGGGGAGTTCAAGGACTTCAGGGTGATCCGCTGAAAAGATGGCGTAAGAGATAAGTAAAGGCTATGGCCCACCTCCAAAAGTGCTCCGGGCCCAAGGGCTCCGGTGGTGGAGCGAAACCGCCGATTGTAGCCCGGTCAAGGATCGCCGAGAGCATAGCGGCCTTTCGAGCCGCTGATCGCGGGTTCGAATCCCGCCCGGAAGGGGGATGGCCTGAGCCTCCCCCCGGGAGGCACCATAATAAACGGCGGGGGCCCGGCCTAGAGCGCCCTCCGCGCTCGGTGCGGGGATACCCGAGCCAGGTCTAAGGGGCAGGGCCGCGCAAGGCGCGGTGCTAGGCTTAGGACCCTGTGGCGCAGGCCTTCGTGGGTTCGAATCCCACTCCCCGCACCATGAGGTTTTGGCCGTTGTCAAAGTCCGAATCTCTAGGAGAGGGGTGAGGGATGGAGAAATCCTTAAGTGAGGTCCCCGCAAGCGCATTTGACCTCGTATACGATGCTCAGGAGCTCATCGAATCCAGTCCCTGTTTTAGCCGAAACCATGGGAATGCGCTGCGCCGGGATGATCCTTTGAAGCAGCTCCGATAGGGGAATGTAGATATCGGATAGCAATCCCCTCGGATTAATAACCCGCATTTGCGAGGCCGGGTTGAGGAGATAATCCCTGAGCCTCTTGGCCTCCCCTTCGTCTAAGAGATCGATCTTGTTAACCACGGTTATCATCTCAACCCCCAACCTATACCTAGCGGCCAAGGAATATAAATAGGCGGCCGGCATGTCATCGGTCCCTATAGTGGCGTCGATCAGGAAGATCCCGATGAGGTTCCCAATACTGCCAGCGACCTTGGGCCCGGATTCGTGAAAAACGAATATCTCCAATTGCCCGGGGGTATCCATCAGGTTGAAATCCGCCCTCGGAATGGGGATCCTGATCTTGGATAGCTCTTCCATGGCCCTCATCATTGCCCCATTCGGTCCCAAGCCCTCTCGCTCCATGAGCTCCCAGATAGTGAATTCGCGCCTGATATCGTAATCGCACTCATATGGGAGATATGTGCAACCCGGGTCCAGGTTCATTAGGCTGACGGAGTATCCCTCGCTCAGCAGGTACTTGCCGAACTCCCCCGTAAGTAAGCTCTTCCCGGATCCAGCCGGTCCCAGGATCATTATGTTCATGTCATCGTCCCTCGAGGATCCCGGGCCTTATCAACTTTTGTCGATCCGCGCGCCTTCAAAATCGGCCGCAAATGCCCCAGGGGATGGTGCCCCCTATGAAGTGGTTTTCCGGGAGCAAAAAACTAATATTTAACCCATTGATTTAGCGCGTCCGAGCTAATGCCGGCCAACGAGGGGGGGCAGCGGGCCACTCCTCGAGGCGGCCGGCTCCAGAAACGGCGGTTAGGTTCTATGGAGCCTTGGCATGCGCATGGACGAGAAGAAAGGGTTTCGGATATGGTCCTGAGAGGGACCACCACCATAGGTGTGGTATGCAGGGATGGGGTGATAATGGCGACGGACACAAGGGCCACCATGGGGTATTTCGTCGCTCATAAGCACGCCAAGAAGGTCTTCAGTATCGATGATCACTTGGGCATGACGATAGCGGGTGCCGTGGCCGATGCCCAGACCGTGGTGGAGATCTTGAGGGCGAACGCTAAGCTATACAGATATGAAAAGGGGATCCCCATGCCGACCAAGTCCGCAGCTAGGCTTATTGCCAACATCCTGTTCTCATCCAGATATTATCCCCTATTGTTGCAGGCCATAGTGGGCGGCGTCGATGGGGAGGGCCCTAGGCTCTTCGCCCTGGACCCCCTTGGAAGCTTGACCGAGGAGAAGTGCGTGTCCACTGGGTCCGGCTCCCCAATAGCCTACGGCGTGCTGGAGGCCGAGTTCAGGGATGGAATGGAGACGAAAGAAGCGATACCGATAATCGTCAGAGCCATAGACTCCGCGATGAAGAGGGATTCGGCCAGCGGGGATAGTTTTGATATCGCTGTGATAACAAGGGATGGGTATAGGGAGCTCGACGAAAATGAGAAGAAGATATTGACCTGAGGGCTCGCTTCGCGGTAATCGATGGAATCGGTTATTAATATTCGGTGACGCCCATGGCGAACGATACCAATGCGAGGATAAGGGAAACCATACTACAAAACATGCCTAGGGAGGCCGAGATAACTAGGATAGAGTTTGAAGGGCCAAGGTTGGCGGTTTACGTTAAGAACATAGACCTCCTTTTGGAGGAGAGCCACATAATAACGGATATAGTCAACATAATCCATAAAAGGATCGTAATGCGATCGGATCCATCGATCCGGCTTCCGGAAGGGGAGGCCCGAAACGAGATCCTGAAGCTCATACCCCCCGAGGCCGGGATCTCCTCCATGAGCTTCGATTCGAATTTGGGGGAGGTGCTGATAGAGGTCAAGAAGCCCGGAATAGCCATAGGGAAGGGCGGCATCATAATCCAAGAGATAATAAGGGCCACGAAGTGGAGGCCGATCGTCCTCAGGGCTCCCCCAATGCCATCCAAGATAATAAGCAGCGTCAGGAACATATTAAGGACGGAGTTCGAGCAGAGGAGCCGGATACTCAGGGACGTTGGAGAGAGGATCTTCAGGCCAACGCTCTCCAAACCGAACGAGGTCCTCATGACAGCCCTGGGATCCTTCCATGAGGTCGGCAGATCCGCCATACTCATCAGGGCCGGGGAGAGCGTCGTGTTATTGGACTGCGGCATAAATCCTGGGTCCCAGAACCCTTCGATATCGTATCCGAGGCTCGATGCAGATCTGCTCAACTTGGAGGAGCTAGATGCCGTCATAATATCCCACGCCCATTTAGATCATTGCGGCATGGTGCCCTTCCTCTACAAATACGGCTATGAGGGACCAGTTTATTGTTCCGAGCCAACCGCGATGCTCATGCCCCTCCTACAATTGGACTACCTTGAGGTCCTGAGCAAGGAGGGCGCATTCGCGCCCTTCGATCAAAGAGACGTTCGGGAGGCCCTTTTGCATACGATACCGCTAAAGTATGGCGTCGTGACCGACGTGGCCCCGGATATAAAGCTGACGCTCCACAACGCCGGTCACATCCTGGGCTCCTCGATCGTGCACCTCCATATAGGGGAGGGTTTGCATAACATCGTTTACACTGGAGACTTCAAGTATGGCACCACGATTCTCCTCGAGCAAGCCGTGAGCTCTTTCCCGAGGGTCGAGACACTAATAATGGAGAGCACTTACGGCGGCCCGGAGGATGCCATGCCGGAGAGGGAGGAGGCGGAGGAGAAGCTCGTCTCCTTGGTCAATGAAACGGTGGAAAAGGGCGGCAAGGTCCTGATACCATCGCTGGCGGTTGGTAGGGCCCATGAGGTAATGCTCGTCTTGGATAGGCATATGAAAGAGGGGAGGTTAAAGGAGCTGCCAATATTCGTAGAAGGGATGATCTCCGAGGCCACGGCCATCCACACGGCCTTTCCGGAATACTTGTCGGCCGAGCTGAGGGAGAAGATCCTCCATATGGACGAGAACCCTTTCGAATCGGAATACCTTAACATGATTACGCATCCGAGCCAAAGGGAGGAGGTCATCTCTGGGGGACCATGCATAGTCATGGCTACAGCCGGCATGCTGGAGGGGGGCCCGATCTTGGATTACTTCAGGCGCTTGGCATCGGATCCGAGGAACACCTTGATCTTCGTCTCCTATCAGATAGAGGGCACGCTTGGGAGCAGGATCCTGAAGGGGGCTAGGGAGGTCCCCATAATGGGTCCAAATGGGAAGATGGAGATACTCAAGGTGGGCATGAGGGTCGAGGCCGTGGAGGGATTTTCCGGGCATTCCGATAGGCGCCAGTTGCTGAATTTTGTGAATCGGATTTCGCCAAAGCCCTCCAAGATAGTCGTAAACCACGGGGAGCGGAAGAAATGCTACTCCTTGGCCCAATCGATCTCAAAGCTCTATAAGATAAAGGCCTTGGCTCCGGACAATATGGAGACCATTAGGCTAAGGTGATCGAGGGCTCGATCGCGTCCAGATTGGCTGAGGGCCCCCGAAGCCGGGTTGGGCCTTAAGGGATCGACCTTAGGAAGGGATTTTGAGCCCTCTCGAGCCCTATCGTGGTCCTCTTTCCGTGCCCAGGGCGGACCTCCCAGTGATCGGGCAGGGATAGGAGCCTGAGAATGGATCGGTATAGAGCCACCGCATCTCCTCCTTCAAGATCGGTCCTGCCGACCGATCCTGCAAAGAGCGTATCCCCGGTGAACGCTACCCCCTCACCGACTAGCGATATGCCGCCTGGGGTGTGGCCGGGAGTGTGGAGCACGCGTAGCTCGTAGTCCCCTACATCGACCAATTGCCCCTCCTCGACATAGGCATCTGGATCGGCTACCCTTGGAACGTTATAACCCAAATGCTTCCTGACGCTCTCTGGCACCCTCTTCAATAGCCGTTCATCGCCACTATGGATGAGGAACTTGCAAGAAAGCTCCTCCCTCAGCCGATCGACCGCGAGGACGTGATCGAAATGGGCGTGGGTCGCGTATATCGCGCCGATCTCAATCCCCAGGCCCCTTATCGCCTCGAGGATCCTCTCGGCATCCCCACCGGGATCTATCACTATCCCTAGGAGGTTGCCGGCATCATATACTATATAGGAGTTGGTGCGGAGCGGCCCTACGACGATCCTATGGATTCCGATCAAGGGGCAATTGATCCGGGAGGCCCTTCGCCGCGGCTATCGCCAACGTTTAAATTCTTCGGTTCGCCGCAATTCGATCGTATCGAATGCCTAACGAATCCTCCCCATGAACCTCGCGGAGGCCTCCTCGTAGAGTTCCAACTCCTTCTTAGAGATCGGCTTGACCTTCTTCATGGCCTCATCCAGATGCATTGGCCTGATCTTGAGCTCATCGACCCTACTCTTTATCTCCCCATCGTCCTTGCATTTAGCAACGTATTCCTTTATCGCGATCATCATGGCGTTATTGCAGATAGCGGCTATATCCGCCCCCGTATAGCCCTCGGTGGCATTCACCAATTTCTCTATATCGACATCTTCGGCGACTGGCTTTTTTCCGAGGTGGATCTTGAAGATCTCCCTCCTAGCATCCCGATCCGGCAATGGGACGTAAAGCAATTTGTCGAATCTGCCCGGCCTCAACAGGGCCGGATCTATTATATCCGGCCTGTTGGTGGCGGCTATGACCACCACGTCTCTGAGCTCCTCGAGGCCATCAAGCTCCGTCAGGAGCTGGCTTATGACTCTCTCGGTGACGTGCGAGTCCCCATAGCCTCCCCCCCTGACCGGAGCGATCGAATCGATCTCGTCCATGAATATTATGCAAGGCGCGGCTTGTTTCGCCTTCCTGAAGATCTCCCTCACGGCCCTCTCCGATTCCCCGACCCATTTGGAGAGGAGCTCAGGCCCCTTTATCGATATGAAATTCGCCTCGCTTTCAGTCGCAACCGCCTTCGCTAGGAGAGTTTTGCCGGTCCCGGGCGGACCGTAGAGAAGGACCCCTTTGGGTGGGGAGGCATTAGTCTTATCGAAGAGCTCCTTGTATTTCAAGGGCCACTCGACCGCTTCCTTCAGCTCCTCCTTCACCTCGGAGAGATCGCCTATGTCCGACCATTTGACTTGGGGCACCTCAACCAAGACTTCCCTCATCGCGCTAGGTTCCACGTCCTTGAGGGCCTCATTGAAGTCCTCCATGGTAACGGTTATCTTGTTGAGGACCTCGGCCGGTATGCTCTCCGCCTCCAAATCTAGGCTCGGCAGGATCCTCCTCAGGGCCCTCATGGCGGCCTCCTTGCAAAGGGACTCCAGATCTGCGCCGACGAAGCCATGCGTTATATCGGCCAGCCTCCCCAGATCCACATCGTCGGCCAACGGCATTCCCCTCGTATGGATCTGTAGGATCTCTAGCCTTCCCTGCCTATCCGGTACGCCTATTTCTATCTCCCTATCGAACCTGCCCGGCCTCCTGAGGGCGGGATCGATCGCGTTCGGCCTATTCGTCGCGCCTATCACGACGACCTTCCCCCTGGGTTCTAGGCCGTCCATCAAGGCCAACAATTGCGAAACGACCCTCTTCTCCACCTCGCCCGTGATCTCCTCTCTCTTCGGAGCTATGGAATCTATCTCATCGATGAAGATTATGCTCGGCGCGTTCTCCTGGGCCTGTTTGAATATCTCCCTAAGCCTCTCCTCGCTCTCCCCGTAATATTTGCTCATTATCTCAGGCCCGCCTATGTGAATGAAGTTGGCGTTCGTTTCGCTCGCGACGGCCTTCGCGAGCAAGGTCTTACCTGTCCCGGGCGGGCCGTGGAGGAGGACTCCCTTGGGCGCCTCGATCCCGAGCCTCTCGAAAAGCTCCGGATGCCTCAATGGGAGCTCTATCATCTCCCTGACCTTTTGTATCTCCTCCTTTAGGCCACCTATGTCCTCATATGTTATCTTGGGAACCGCAACGGCCGCCTTCGGCTGCTCGCTGATGGTTATCTGAGTCTCGGCCGTGACTATTAGGGCATTGGCAGCCGGTTGTGTGGCCGTGACGACCAAGTCGACCTTACGGCCCATTATGTTGACCGGGACCGTGTCCCCCCTCGTCACGACGCGGCCCTCGAGCAACTGGGCCAGATACTCCTCGCCGCCGATTATCCTGAGTGGTTGCGTTGGGCTTAGAGTTATCCTCTCGGCCCTTTTCGCATCGGCCTTGCTCACCCTCACCTTATCGTCTATCCCTACCCCGGCGTTCCTGCGGATATACCCGTCGATCCTAATGATTCCTTTACCATAGTCCTCCGGATGCCCTGGCCAATGGATGGCAAAGGTCCTTCTCTTCCCATTTATCTCGATAATGTCGCCAGAGGTCAAGCCAAGCTCGCTCGCTACTGAGGGATCCACCCTCGCGATCCCTCGGCCCACATCCCTCTTCTCCGCATCCTTCACCCTCAAGACGGCTTGGTTGCCTTCCCCCATCTTGAAGAATGCTCCGCATATTATGCGTTTGTGGGAAGTACAATCATTCCGATATAAAAACCAATTGCATTTTATGGAGAGGCTGAAGATTTCGCGGTCCACTTTAAAAGGAGTCCTTTGCGCAGAAATGGCGGAATGGAAGATATGGATTAGTTGGGTCTAAGCCTCCGGCGCATCCGCGGCCCATCAGGCGATGTCTTTGGCGCAATAGGGCCTTTCACCGCTTTGGCCCCATCGCTCATCGCCTTGACGCTATGCGCCTGAAGCTTGCTCCCCGACATCTCTAAACGCCCCCGGGGGAAATAAAAACATTTCTGCCGAATTTTTTATATCTTTTCAATGAATTTTCTTGATTATAGCTGAGGGGATTTGGAGCCATTCGAATCGGACCTAACCCTCCTGTTCGAAAGACTGAGCGAGAGCTTGGATCCGAGAGTTAGAGATAAGCTGAGGGGCCTCAGGGACAAGCTGATCCGCCTTCATATGAAGAACGTCGCGAAGATAAACCATTCTGCCATGGAGCTCATATGCGCCAAGCACTTGCTCCTAGCGGGCTACGAGGTGGATGTAGAACGTTTATTGGACGGAATATCCTGCGATATCTATGCCTCTAGGGGCTTGGGCTCCCTGATCGTTGAAATAGAAACGGGCTATATACCGCCAGAGCATGCGCTCGACCCCCTAACCTATTGCAAGGCCAGGGTCGCCAGCAAGATAACCCGCTACAGCGGCTTCGCCACGAAATTCGGGTTGGCCACACCATCCCATTACATAATGCAGATCCCCGATGCCCTGATAAAGCCCCCTAGGTATAGGTCGGATGAGGAGATAGATGAGATAAAGAGGCTTTGCGACCTTTATTACAAAAGCCCGCCGGTGAGCAACGAGGAGATAAGGAACGCGCGTCTGCACGTGATCCTAATAATAGATGTGGATAGGGCGCGGATTAGGGAGGTCGATCCCGCGGACTACATCGAGAGGAGCAAACAATGGGCTTATTGAGGCCCCTCCGATCAGGCCCGTGATCAGGGAGCCTTTAAGTTTAGCTAAGGATTTTCATGATCCTCTTCACCAAATCCATATGCCTCAATTCATCATTCATTATCTTATTCAACTTATCCCCATACTTGGCCGACTCTGGGTATTGCAACGACCCCTTATACAGCTCGAATGCCCTCCCCTCCATGGTTAGAAGGTCCCCGATCTTCTCATAGATCATGGCCCTACTTATCATCGCCCTCCAGCTCCTTGAGGATCCCTTCTACGATAGATTTATGATATAGCGATTCATCGCTCAATGTTCTTAAGATCTCCTTCACCTCCCTCACGGCATCCTGTGGCAAATCGACGATATCTAAGAATAAGGTCAGAATATGATTTATCTTATGAACGACCTCCTCCTCGAAAGAAAGCGCCTCCTTTAGATGCTCTTGGAAATTCATCACACTTCACGAAGCAGTGGATCATCAATCGATGCAAGAGAGGCCGATCCCAAGCTCATTCGCCCGAGCCTCGGCATGGCCTCAAGTCCCCCCCTGTAGCTTCCTGAGCCGGGTTTCGATCCATTCCCTGACCCTTTCCTCGCTCATGATTTCCGCCTCCCATTGCTCCCTCAGCTTATCCTCGATGACCTTCAGCAGCTCCTTAGGATTAATCGGCTTCATAAGGTATGCGTCCGCCCCCAAGTTCAGAGCCCTTACGGCATTCTCCAAGCTTGGGAAGCCTGTCAGCATTATCTTCATCATCTTTGGCTCGCTACCGTGGAGCTTCACCAATAGATCCGTCCCCTCCATATCCGGTAGCTTTATGTCCAACAATGCGAGATTATAGAAATTAGCCTTGGATTTCTCTATGGCTTCCCAGCCGCTCTTGGCGGTATCAACCCGATAACCCTTCAATTCCAAGATGGCCCTAAGGCTCTCCAGTATCGCCTCGTCGTCGTCAACGATCAGTATCCTCCTCCCCTCCTCCAAGCGAGTCACCTTCCCATGACCGGTAGCTTGATCGTGAATTTTGAGCCCTTCCCAACTTCGCTCTCGACGCCGATCGTGCCACCGTGGGCTTCGACGATCCGCTTGCAAACGGCCAATCCGAAACCCTGTCCCTTGGACTTGGTCGTGAAGAGCGGCCTGAAGAGCTTATCCAAGTTCTCCCTCGGTATTCCAATGCCGGTATCCTCGAAGCTCACTAAGGCTGTTCCCCCATCCATAGACGCGCAGATCCTCAGCGACCCCCCATCTGGCATGGCTTGGATCGCGTTGGTTATTAGGTTGAGGAATACCCTCCTCATCAAGGATGGGTCGATCATCAACTTGAAGCTTTCCCCAATATCGATCGTCACCTTAACCTTCTCCGGCACCGATATGGAGGAGATGATCTCCTCAGCGAATTCCTTCAAATCCGTTTCAACGAGCTCGGGTTTTATGGGCCTAGCGTAATCCTGTAAGTCTGAAACTATCTTATTCATATACTCAATTTGTTTCTTCATGTTGCTCAGGAGCATGTCGATTTTTAACCCCTTGGACAGTTTTGCGAATTCCTCATTCATAGCCATCGTTTCCTCCATCAGGTATATCAAATTCACCAAGACCTGAAGTGGGTTCCGTAAATCGTGTCCGACCATAGCAGCGACCCTACCTATGGCCGCTATCTCCTCCACCTTCTGAAATTCCTTCGTCTTCTCCTCCAGCAACATCTCCAAATCCTTCAGATGGCGCCTGAGGGCCTCCTCCGCATCCCTGCGCCTAAGGGCCTCCTCGCGCGCTTCGGAGAAGAGCTTGGCATTCTCCAAGGCTATCGAAGCTACATATCCGATGCGCTCCACCAATGAGATCGCTTTATGATCGAAAACCTTGCCCTCCTCCGAATGGGATAAGCCGAGCACGCCGATTACCCCCCGGCTCGATTTGAGGGGAGTGCAAACGAGCGCGCGTATCCATTCGAAGCCCGAGATTTTATTCGGGAAGGATTGATAGTCGTCGACCGCTTGGGTCCTGCCCGTTTCTATGGCCAAGCCGGATAGCCCTTGGCCGCGCCTCAGCCTAAAGTCCCGATATTCCGAAAATTTGCCTATTCCAGCTACCATTATTGCCTCCTGTCCATTAGGCTGTAGTATGTAAATGAATCCATCCGATGCCCCAGTTATCGATGCAGCGCGCTCCAAGATGGTCGTAAGGAGCTCCCTCGGGTCCAACTTATTGAGTATTCCCAAAGAGGCTTCTTGAATGGCCGATGCCTCCTCGCTCCTTTTGCGGAGATCCTCCTCGATCTCCTTGCGCTCAGTGATGTCCACCGTAATGCCTATTATATGCGTCACCCTTCCCTTCTCATCCTTAAGCGGGGCCTTCTTGACGAGTAGCGTGTGAGGGACTCCACTCGCATCTAGGGAAACCTCTTCCGGTATATATACCGTGGAACCTCCTTCGATTACCTTCTTGTCCCACTCCCTGAAGAAATCGGCCTGCTCCTTAGGGTAAAGCTCATAATCGGTCCTCCCCAAGATCTCGTCCTCGGTCCTGCCGAGATAATTCGCGTATGCCCTATTGACTATAACGTACCTGAATTCCGCATCCTTGACGAAGATTGGGTCCGGTAAGTTGTCGATGATCGCTCTTAAAAAGCGCTCGGATTTGGAAGGAGCGCCCTCCATATTTTTTATGGTAGATGTGCCCATGGAACCCTCTACCATATGTCCATTCCCCTCGAGGTTATCTCGGAAAATCGATCGGGGATGAAAGGGATGCTAAAGGCTCTTATCGACAAAATCCGCTCCGGCCCATCCATTTCACGCCCGAGATTCGATATTGGGCGTTCATCCTCCTCGGCTGGCAGACGAGCTTGGGGCATATGGGCCTTAGGGACTCCCCCAAGGGGGCCAATTATCCATGGGGCGGAGGGGTTGGCGCGCTCGATTGCATGGATTTCGACTCCATGATGAGGCCCCAAGGGGCGGTGCGCCCAACATCCATTAAATTCTTCCGGCATGGATCTCTTCCCCGATCAGCTTGGAGAGGCCATGGTCTGTCTTCTCCCAATAGAAGGGCTTCGTGATCAATTGTATGGCTCCTCTCCATGCCCCCACGCTTATTAACACCCAATACGCTGGTATTGCAAGGGCCAGCGGGATCGATGTGTAGTTCTTCTTTATTATTATTGGTCCGAGATGAAGTAGTATGTAGACCAAGTTCCCCACAAATAAGTTGAACATGCAGATGTATACTATTGGATAGAAGAATAGGAATTTGAAGATGCCGGGCGATAACAGCTCCAATATCGTGACAGTCCAAAGGATTGGATTTACCAACGGGAGGAAGATGTTTCCGCCGAAGGTGAGCTGGAAGAGGAGGAACCTCTTCCAACCCAACTCCCTCATCAGCCGGCGTGGATGCCTCATATGCACCAAGTAAGTTTGTATGTATCCCTTATTCCACCTTGACCTCTGGCGGATCCAATTCCAGAGCTTGCTATTGGCCTCCTCAAACGTATATGAGTTAAGCATCGCTGTCCTCATCCCCCTTCTTGCTATCCTGACTCCTAGGTCGGCATCCTCGGTCATATTGTAGGGATCCCATCCGCCCAGCTCCCTCAATTTATTGGTCCTGAAGTGGTTGCTCGTCCCGCCGAGCGGAAGCGGGGCATCCACCGCATCCAATCCCTCCAAATAATGATCGAACCAAAACGAGTATTCCAAGGAGAAGAACCTAGTCAACAAATTCTCCTTGGGATTGTAGAAGTTCAAGTGCGATTGCAAGCAAACAACGTCGGCCTTGGTGCGTTGGAAAGCTATGGATGCCTTTTTCAATTGATCCGGCTCCGGGTTGTCCTCGGCATCGAATATCACGCAGTATTCCCCGATCGCCCTCAACAATCCGTAATTACAAGCCCTCGGCTTCGTCATCACATCGGCTTCCGGGACGACTATTAGATCGAATATCTTCAGCAGTTCCTTATTCAGTTCCATCAATCGATCGAAGCCCTCCCTGAGCAACACGACATCCCGTATCGCCTTGACGAACCCATATGGGATCTCCAACTGGCGCTCCGATCCATCCCTCACGATCAATATCGGCTCCGGGAGCCAATCGCTCGATATGAAATCGGCGACCTCTCCGACGATCATGCCTTTGCCATCAATGACTTTCATAGATGGCGTTGGTCTTTCGACCGCCATCCCGCCAGCGCGACCGTTCGATGTAAATGGAAGCAAAATCTTCGTCGGGTCACGATTCCCGAGGAGGCCCAATCTCTTCGCCTCTTCCAATGTTTCGGAATCCTTCTCCTCCACCAAGATCTTCACATCTAGCTTATCCGGCGGATAATCCATCCTGCGCACGTTCCTTATTATGCTAGACAACATCTTCGCCTCCCTATAAAGCGGGATCAGGATTGTATAGGTTGGTAATGATCCCTCTTTTGCGCTCCTCACATCCTCATCCGATACGAAGATTACCCTTCTGGATCTCAGAAATCCCTTGAACGAAATATAAAACTTAATGGGATTGATTGAGAAATATATTGCGTTTATGATTGAGAAAAGGAGGATGAAGGATGCCGGGTAATTCACTATGAATAGGATCGCGAAGATCGTTAACAAACCTATGATGAAGGCCCTTTGCCACGGATATAATACCCTGAATGCTGATTCGTCCGGCCTTCTATAATATAGTTCCTTCAGGGCCCTATATTTGTGGATCCTCTCATATCCCCTGTCTATGGCTTCCTCGATAGCCTCAATGGAGGCCACGCAAATCTCCACCCTCCTCCCGAGTATGGTCTCCAGCAACGATAACAGCTTTAGGTTCAATGGATTGGCCGTGGCGAACTTGACCCTTTCCGGCGATACCTCCAACGGGAGGATTATGTTTTCCTTGAGCAATCCATAGGGCATTATCACGGCCAAGTCGCTACCGCTTCTCAACTCCTCCCTTCTAATGAAGGGGAGCCCCAATTCGTTAGCGAGATCCCGGAAAAAGGCCTCGTCAATCTTTAATTTCTTTTTTCTCAATATGAAGACTATGTCCTCCTCGCTGACGCCAGGACCTTCGAGTGCCAAGGTATCGCTAATGCCTCGAGCCTTCAATAGTTCTATCAAGCGGTCTTTGTTCAACTTCGGCTTAATCATCCTAATTTTAGGTTTACATAACTTGCATTAAAAGATTTCTCAGCAGCGATTATTCCAAAGCATTGGGGCCCGCTCGGCCCATAGCCATCCGAGAATGCCACCCTTCCTCTAAGCCATTACGGAGCCGTCCGATTGAGGGATTATCCTCGAACCATCCCCTTTGGTTGGGAGAGAGATCAAATATCCCCCTCCGTTAAGCATATTGAGAAGGCATAACCGGCTCCTTCGGCCTCGCGCCGAATGGCCTCCCTCAACCGGGAATAATCCCATGAGTACTTGTACTCCTTCCCGAACAGCTTCGAGAGCTCCTCTATGCTACCTTCCCTCCGCTTCCCAGTTATCTTATAGGTTTCCTTTTTTAATCCAAAACCCGAGCTTATATCATCGGATCCCGCGCCGGTGATCCCGAATCCGGTCTCCTCAAGGGTCTCGAAGAACCTGATCGCCCTCCTTTCCTCATCAACCCTTAACCTCGCCCGGTAGATCAAGGCCCTTTTCGAAAGGAAGGCTTTCCTCTCCGCTATTTTGGATTCCAGAAGGAGGGTTCCATCTTTTTGCTCTTCAAATCTGGCCGGAAAGCTTTTGCTCATTTCAATTATCCTTTCCTTCATGGTAAGACCCACACCAATTCCGCATGTCTTCAGGGCATTCGATATGATAACCTTTGCGCTCTCCAACTCGGTTTTGCAGCCTTAAGGTTTGCATCCCTAATTGGAGGCCGGGCGAATGCCTTCGCCTCCCCGGAGCCCGTCTCTTCAAATTGGAGCCGGCCATTAAGGCCGGTCGGAGGGGGGAGGGCTGTTAGCCGGATGGGATCGGAGCTGATCCTGAGGCCCAAGCCTGATGGGCCTTTGCCATTCGGATAGCCCATGGCCCGATCGGCCGGAGGCTCCATCGCCCCTTCGCGCTGATACTGCCTGCGCCCCGATCCCCTGGGGAGCGGAGGCTTCTGGAGTGGATCATCGAGGCCTTCTCATCGAAGATGCCGGCGCTGATCGAGTTTACGCTCCAAAGCCGAGCCGCGATGGAGCTCGCCAAGAGGATCATGCTCTCGAACTCGGGATCGAGGGCCACGCTATACCAATACATGTATGGGATCCATCGCTTCTGCAAATGGATTGGCAAGGGACCGGATGAAGGGATCGAGGAATGCCTCAGGCCGGATGGAAAACCTCAAAATGGATTTCATTAACGATCACGCCAATCGGCTCGATAGCTTCGCCCTCGACCTTAAGGCCTCTGGGCTTGCCCCTGGTACGATCAGCAATCAAGGGCGTCAGGGCTCTATCGAGCGAATGGCGCGAGGCTTGCTGCCATATGCGCTTTCGAGGCGGGTCATCTATAGCGATCGCGTTCCAACCCAAGAGGAGCTCGCAAGACTCATGGATGTCGCCGATCTTCGCGGGAAGGCCATAATCTCCTGCCTGGCCCTGCGGGGATTCAGGGTCGGGGCCTTGGTCCGCCTCAAATATCGCCATGTTGAGGAGGATTTGGAGGGGGGCATATTGCCCATCCATGTCCATTTGGAGGCAGAGATGACAAGGGGCAAATACGCGAGTATGATACATTTCTGGGACAGGAGGCGGCCGATCTGAGGCTTTACCTCGAGGGAAGGGGGAGGGAAAATACGGCGGAGGAGATCCATGACGATTCCCCGCTCTTCCGGAACGAGCGGGCCCGGGGGATTCAGCCGCTGACCCCGGGCGGGGTCATAGGATCATGATCTCCTCCTCAAGGCCGGCCTCATCGACCTCTCGCCCCCGCCTCGATATGAGCTCCGACCCCATAGCATCTGCAAGTTCTTCCGGACGCAGCTGGCCGCTTTGGGCGTCAATAGGGATGTCATCGAGTATATGATGGGCCATAAGCTGGACAGCTTTGCGGAGGTTAAGATGCTCGGCGTGGAGAGGCTCCGGCTGATCTATGCCCGCTCCGGGCTTTGCATCAAGCCAAAGGCGAGGGCTTCGAAGCTCGAGATGCTGAAGGAGTTCGCGCGTTCGCTGGAGCTGGACCCGGAGGCGATCCTAGTCGAGGATGCTATGGCGGAGTCCCATAGGGTCGTCATGGGCCCCAATGGCGAGGATGGGGCCCAGCTCGAAGCCCTGGGCCGGGCTCAGGGAATGGATTAGGCGGGAGTCCCTTGATGCCCTCCACCGTTGAAAGCGATGGTATATTCTGCAGAACCGAGTGGTAGCCCGGGGGAGATTCGAACTCCCGTCGGCAGGTTTCCCCTCAAGGGGGATCCAGAGCCCTATAGTGGCCTGATCGTGGCCATTGCTATGCTTGGCCGCTACACTCGGCGCGGGATTCGACCGCTCCACCGGGCTTCTCCCCGGGCCGTGGGAGACAATTCGATGTGGAAATTTAACCATATCGGAGGGATGCGAATAGCCCTCCTTAGCGAACATGGATTATCGCTTTTCCTTCAGGGAGGGGCCTCTTGAGGGGCTCCAAAAGGGAAATATTTATATACTATCGATTTATCCGCTTCGCCCTCCGGTACAAGGGGCCGGGGAGGGCGATGATGCTTGGGATCCGAAGGGGGGCTTCACCCAAGGATAGGGCAAAGGAAGGTTTCCTCATGCCCAGAATGCGGTAGCGCGAACCTAGTTGAGGATTACGAGCAGGGAGAAGTCATCTGCCGCGATTGCGGCCTCGTCATAAGCGAGCACGCCCTCAACCAAGGCCCGGAATGGAGGGCCTTCACGAAGGAGGAAAGGGATGAGCGGGGCAGGGTTGGGATCCCGACTTCGTTCTCCATACACGACAAGGGCCTCTCCACAGTCATAGAGAGGGTTGATAGGGATGCGTATGGAAGGCAGCTACCGCTATCCACCAAGCTCGAAATGTTGAAGCTCAGGAAATGGCAGATGAGGACGAGAGTCCACTCCTCCGAGGATAGGAACCTAGCTCAAGCGATGGCCGAGATCGATAGGCTGGCCGATAAGCTCCACATACCGCCCTCCCTAAAGGAGAGAGCCGCCGTCATATATAGGAAGGCCCTGGAGGGGGGCTTGGTGAGGGGCAGGTCCATAGCCGGCATAGCAGCCGCCTCGCTCTATGCGGCCTGTAGACTCTCGGAGACCCCGAGGACCCTGAAGGACATGGCCGAGGCGAGCAGGATGAGGAAAAAGGACATAGCTCGATGCTATAGGCTATTGCTGAGGGAATTGAACCTGAAGATGCCGGTCGAGGACCCTATCAGGTGCGTCTCCAAGATCGCCTCTAAGGCGGGGATAGATATGAAGACCCAAAGGAGGGCGATAGAGGTCATAAATATGGCGAAGGAGAAAGGCGTTATAGCGGGAAAGGATCCGATGGGCCTAGCAGCCGCCGCCATCTATGTGGCCTGCGTCTTGGAGGGGGAGAAGAAGACGCAGAAGGAGATAGCCGAGGTCGCCAACGTGACGGAGGTCACAGTCAGGAACCGATATAAGGGTTTGAAGGATGCCCTCTCCATAAACGCCTAGGGCCCAATCCCGATCAAAATTCGATGGGAAGCCCTCTCGCGGATCGGCGGCCCCATCTGAGGATCGCGTTGACCTCTATAACCCGGATTAGCCTTTCCATCGATCCGGTGCCTTCATCGCGCCTTGGGCTCTAATGGACTTCTATGCTACTCTGGGGGAAACCTAGCTTGGCCAGCATCTCCCTAGCCTTTTCCCTATGATCCCCTTGGAGCATTATCGTCGCGTTCTTCACGGTACCGCCGCATGCGCACATGCTCTTGAGCTTGGCCGCGATCTCCTTCAGATCAACGCTCTTAGGATCGATCCCCTCTATGATCGTCATGGGCTTCCCCCATCTCCTGGATTCGGTCCTTATCCTTATGACTTGTTGCTCCATGCTGATTGTTCCACAAACGCAGAGGTCCTTCGGCAAACCGCAAACCGAGCATATTTCCGCCATATTCGCCTTCGGGTTCTCCTCTATGGCTATCTCCCTTATTTTTCTACCGGGTCCTATTTAAGGATATCCTGGCCGCGGGCCTCCGGTTTAAAAATGAGCCTCGCTATCGAATATATCAGCCCGAAGCCCGCCAAGAAGGTTGAGGATATCGCAAAGGCGAGGCTCGCGTAGGCCGCGGAGGCCTCCAGCCTCAGGATGGCCGAGAGGATCATTATTGACGCTGTCAAGGCGAAGGAGTAGAAGAAGAATGCGAACGATTTCTTCAGAGCGCCCGATATATCCGTATGGCTCCTGAGGCCGAAGAATATGAGGGCTATCAATGGTGCGAAGTACAAGCTCCCTATCAAGAAGGTGATTACGATGCCGCTCAGTATGACGCCAAAGTCGCTGCTCAGCCCCAAAGCCGATTGAAGGGAGGCAGCGAGGTAGAGGGACTTGACCAACGGGAAGAGGAGGAGAGCGGTCGCGGATTTCACCCAATCGTTCCTCGAAACCCCATAGGAGAGGGATGGGCTGAAGGAATAGTAAAGGGGGTCAAAGGCCGAGAAGAAGCGCTTGCCTATGAACGTGGAAAGAACGCTCTCATCCCTGAACCTCCTCAGGAGGTCCGCCTCCTGCATCAACGGCGTGCCATATAGCGCCGTGTAGATCACGCAAAGGCTTCTGGCGACGAATACCCCGGTTATGTTCTCCGGGGCGATCAATCTGAGCGGCGATGCGACCTTCAAGCTCTTGGAGTTCCTCCAATGATCAAATTCCCAGCTCATCCACAACCTCTTTATCGCCTTTGGCTCCAAGTCGAACCTCATCTCGGAATCCGCATCGAACCATCCGCGTATGGGGTCGCCAATGAACTTATGCAAATCCCCGTTTATGGTTATGTTGAGAATGGCATCATTCGGCATACCGACCGCGGATATGGCCACTTCGTACTGCGTTTTCCATTTCGCAATGGCGGTCTTCGGCCCATCCATCCGCACCATAGCCTCGTTGGAGGCGATCTTCAAATCCCCACCCCATTCAACGAACACCCTCCTCGTCCCATTCCCGAGCTCGATCACCCGATCGACTCGGATGCTGGCCGTGGAACCGCTATCATACCATCCGGACCCGGAGGGGTTCCCGAATTGGGATCGGACCTCGAGGAAGAATTGATCCCTCCAATTCGCAACGAGCCTGCGGGGCCCATCCGCTAGGATCGTTATCGATGGTTCCCTTTCATGCGAATCGCCAGACCACCCAATGAATAACTTCCTCCACCTCCCATCCTCTATCTGGCAAATGGATTGCGCGTTTACCTGAACCCTCGAGCCCTCATCGTACCATCCACCGCCGGAGGCCATCCCCCCATTCGCTTCAACCGCGATCAGATATTGCTTCCTATAAAGCGCCTCCATCACTGTATCGCTCTCAACGGCAATCCTCCTAGGGTTCGATGTCTCCCCATCGCTCCATTTGGAGAATATCTTCCTTAAGCCCCCCTGCTCCCTCATGAGCGGGACCTCGATTTCATGATGGCCCGGGCTGACCATGAGCATCACCTCGCCACTCGATCCGGCCTCATATGGCTCGCCGTCGATCTTAACTATGGTACCGGGGCTCAAGCCCTTCAGCGCCAGCAGGACCCCAACCGTCACCTTGAGCTCCGCCCTATTATCGCTCAAGTTGCCCTCGGGGATATCCCCCCCTTCGTTGACGATCGCCCACAACAAATGCTCGCCGGGCTTCGCGATCCAATAAGCCTTAACCTCCATTGCCTCGCTTGGCCCAAGGGATAGCTCCATCTCTCGGATGAGCTCATTATCGATATGGAGCCTAAAGCGAAATGAGTCGGCCCTTGCGCTACCGACGTTCTTTATTTCGATCGCTATCGTCACGTTATCTCCGGCCCTCGGCAACCTCGGATCGATCCTCAGCGCCTCTATTCTCAAATCGGGCACCGGACCCTTCCTATTGACGATAACGACGAAAGAAAAATTGTGCTGGGATGCTATGGAAACGCTTATACCATTATCAGCATCCCTGAACTCCTGGGATGGTTTGAAGGAAGCGTTCGAGAGGCTGGGCCTGGTGGGATCTGCGTTGAGCAACCTCACGATCCCATTTCCGCTTCTTCGAGATTCATCGATCAGACTGATCAATACGCCGTAATTCGGGAGGCTCGCATCGAATCCAATCCTCTGCCTCGCCTCCACCAGATAATATCGCCCATCTGAGAGCGGCAGCTTTATCGCGAGGTGGCCGGATGCCTTCAGCTCTGATGGCTGTAGGGTCACATTGGCGTACTCCCCAGCCCTGACCGTGATCACGTTGGAGTCCTTCACCCATCCGAGCTTGATCTTGCACCAGATCATCGGGTGGGGTGGCATCGATCCCCTCGGATTTCCGTTCTTAGAGCCGGTTCCCATGACGCACCATCCGTCAACGAAGTGCCCGGGATCTACGTGATTGACATCGTAGAGGTCGGGTAGACCGAGAGCGTGCCCAAATTCATGAGCGATCGTCCCAAGCGAAACCCCATCTCTCTCCATTTCCGGGGCGACCGATGCCGAAGTTATCCTTACGCCATCGGCGAATATAGGGGGATATATGGAGAAATAATGGACGGACCATATATCGAACGGATTGTAGGAGGACTCTTGGCCGCAACCGGCATGGATTATCAGCACATGGTCATACCTCGAGAAATCGACCCAAGGATCCGCCTTGGAGATGGCATCTCTAACGAGCTCCAAGCCATTGGTATCTATCATGCCGAAGTCCTCCCCATAATAGTTCATGCTTCGATCGAGCTTCAACCAATCGGTAACGTCCCCTTCGATCCAGATGGTCCCATAGGAAACTTCCCTCCAATAGGCATCCATCTGCCTGAATACTACGTCCCTCATTTCCTCTTTGCTCTTCGTGTGGTTGAGGTCCCGGAAGTCAACGAGGATCGCTACGACCCTCCTTGCGCCTTCTACGGCGGGGAGGCTTAAGTTGCCGGCCTTGGGGTATTCCGTGCCGGGGGAGAAGGCATCCTTCGGGAATTTCCCGTCCAAAGGCGGGACGTAGAAGCGAACCGCTCCGGGCGCTTGGATCGAGGGGAGGGGCCAAGGCAAGATCAAGAGAAGTAGGAAAATGGCGAAGCGGCGCCTTGCCTTCAAAGCCCCGTGGTTCATTTAGCGGGCCCCCATTTCCCAAGTCATGGGAGCGATCGGAGATAAAGCGTTCATAATATGATGCTATCCAAAACTGGAGCGGGCCCCGCTCAAATTTTACAAGAAAATGAATTAATGTAGCTCATGGGCCGGCCGAGAGCTTGGGGATCGCCGCTCCAACCCTGGCGATCCGGTTCTCAACGACCACTATGATGGCCAAGAAGGCCGAGACCCAAGCCAAGAATAGGGCTTCCCCAATGAGCTCATGGAATATCTTGATATCGATGCTTATGAAGGCCGTATAATATACTATGGCGAAGATCCTGAGGATGTTGATCGCGAAGGTGCCTATGGCGCCGAATATGGCATAAACGAGCTTTCTCCCGAAGGGGGCATCCAGCTTTATCATGAGCAGGGCTATTATCAAGGAATATATCAGCATGCTCAGGACGCCAACGCATGGCCAATTTATCCCGAGTATGATGAACCCATTCTTCCCCCAAACCCATAGGGAGTTCCCAGAGTAGCGCAGGGATGGCCTTGGGACGGACATCGAGGGGATGTCTATCAGCTTTATACCGGCCAGCGGCGCCAAGGCCACCACCATCCTTACTATCACCAAAGCCATCGAATGGAGCGGGCCTATTGATTCGTAGGGGAATAGGGCGTCGAGGAATAATATGGAGGCCATCCCGATCCCGTATATGGGCCCGGCGCAAAGCCTCCTCAGCGCCCCGGGGCCGAATAGGGCCGAGATCACGCCGATCAAATAAATGCTGAAGGCGATATATTCCCACATCCAAATCCAGTTGAGAGTCCCGGGGATCCCATGGCCCTCCGCTACTGATGCGAGCCATTCCCCTAGGCCAAGGGAATACCGAGCCCCATAGAAGGCCGATATTGAGGCCAATAATACTGCGTAGGCCATGAGGCCCCTCTTGGTCGGCTCCTTCCGCAGGGCCCTCCCCTCCAAGAGCCATTCGAATATCGCGAAGAAAGCCACGAAGATCAGTCCTCCCCTCCCCTCGTTCCAAGCGAGCCTGAAGGATTCGGGGTCATGGGCGCATAAGGCCGCCAGCGGAAGGAGGGATGAGAGCAACAATAGTTCGCTTGGCGAGAGGCGAAGGGCGCTCCAAGAGCGGATCCTCGATGGCATTTGGCATCGCTCTTGGTCCATCGGCTTGGCCTTAAAAACATAGCCATTTCGTTAGTAAAATATCAAATGGCCAAGCGGAACAAGCTTCCCTAAAAAATAAATAAAGCGGAGAGAGAGCGAATACCATCCAACTAACGGATTTCGAAGGTGGACAGGGTTTGCCCCGGCTGGCACGTAGGGCCCTCTTGCTCAGCGCTTTGATGCTGGCGTTGTTGGCGCTATTTAGCGCGAGGGCCCACGCTGCACCAAGCCCCCCAATATTAGAGCTTTACGCCCATACGGATTATAGGGTTGGAGTGTTCGAGGGCAGGATCCTTAGCAACGAATTGCCCAAGGGGGTTGAGCAAAGAGCCACCGCCCTCGGTGGGATCAACTTTTATCTGCATCCCTACCTGAGCGTGGCCCTCCCCATAAGGGGTACGTTGCAAATAAAGCTCTGGATGAGCGCCACCGAGCCCACAGTCGGCAGGGTGCTCATATCGCTCTCGGAGGTTGCTAAGGATGGGAGGGAGGAGACCATAATAGATCTTAGCGTAAGGGTGCCGATCGATGTGAGGGTACAGCCCTTCTACTTCTACGCCCCGGTCGAGCATATATTCAAGCCTGGATCCACCATAAGGCTATCCGTCGCCGCCAAGGAGGTCCCCTTGGATGTAAACGTGATTCTGTATTGGGGTGGAAGATCGGCGCCAACCCAAGTGGTCCTACCCCTCTTGGAGGAGGGCTACGTGGTCATATCAATGAGGGCGTTAAACTCTGCAGGGCTACCGGTCAGCGGGGTCAATATAACGATTTGGCAGGATCGGCTCCCGATCTGGCAGGGATTCTCAAACTCCACGGGGCATAGCCTAGCTTATTTCCTCCAGGCATCAAAGGGCGCCCTTTACTCAATAAGGGCCAGCTTCAGGGGGGTCGAGGTTTATAGGAACGATAACTTCTCGCCAACGAGCGCCCAGAGCTTGGACCTGAACTGTAAGCTCCACGATTTGGCCCTTATCATTAAGGATCCCTTGGGCAGGCCCGTGGAGGGGGCGGAGGTCAAGCTATTCCTCGATTCCATCCCGATACTCTCCGGGAACTCATCCCAAGATGGCATCTTCTCCGCCAAGGACGTGCCCGAAGGCTTGATCCATGTCGAGGTCTCGATCCACCCCCCCATCCTCGGCTGGGTTTACTCCCCAAGCCAGAGGTTCTCCTTTATCTTGAGCCGTCCCATGAGCGAATCCCTCATCCTCTCCCCTATCGTATTCTACTCCCCCTATCTCGCCCTCGCCACACCAATCTCGGTCCTCGCGGCCATCGCAACCGCTCGCCTTAGGGGCAGGAGGCCAAAGCCATTGGACGAGATCCTCAAGAATATCCCGAGGCCATCCATCGTGATGATAAAGGGGAATTCAGGATCCGGGAAGACCCTCTTATTGGAGCACTTAGCATCCTACAATATTAGGATGGGTAAAGTTTCTATGATCATCACCACCGTCGCCTTCCCGAGCGAGGTGAGGGAGGATATGCGCAGATTCGGCCTACCAGCGGATGGAAGGTTAATATTCATAGATTGTTACTCCCAGATGGCCGGAAGGGCATCACTCGAGAAATATTCCGTAGCCTCCGCTAGCGATTTGACTGGAATGGCCATAACCATATCCAGTTGCTTATCGGAGTTAAGGGATGGCGCGGATCTGCTCTTCGACTCGATCACGCCGATTACGAACATAGTGAGGTTGGACTCCTTGGTGAATTTTGTTCACGCCATTGGCGCAAAGGTAAAGGGATTTGGCGGAAGCTTCTTCTTCACAATCGATACGAGCGCGGGATCGGAGATCCTATCTAAACTTGAAGCGATATCGGACGGGGTGATAGAAATGGACGCATTCGAGGAGGGGGGCGTCAGGGCGAGGAGGATTCGGGTGGTGAAGATGCCCGGGGGCTACGAGACGGATTGGATGAGGTTTAGGATCGAGAGCGGGAGGGGCATAGTCCTAATGCCCTGAGCCCACCAAGGCGTTATGGGATTCCGTTCACCCGAATATCTTATCCCTTGGGAATACCTCGATGCCATCCTTCCCTATCCTATAGGGCCTGGGTTGGGCGTCGTGCGCTATCCCCCTCATCTTCTCGATCTGGATCGCCCTCACGAGGTTACCGGCGTGGAATATACTATGTAGCAATATGACGCCTTGCGAAAGGAACTCCTCGAGCTGAAAGCTCCTCCTGAATACGCTCGTCCTGAGCTCCGTTGTCACGATCGATGTGCATTTGGTCCTCGATAGGTTTTCGAAGAACGTAAGCAGGGCCCTCCGCCTTTCCAGCGGGGTTTCATACCTCAACATCAATGGCGTGATCGGATCAACCGCTATCCTGGAGATCCCCTCCTCGTCAACTATCTTCCTTATCGTTCTGATCAGGCTTTGGAAGGTCATCTCTTGGACCTCATAGCCCCCCTCATCGAGCTCCTCCGCCCCTCCGACCCTCTTGAGGGGGGTAGCATCCACGAATATTATCCTCCCGGATTTCTCCATCCCGTCGAGGTCCCACCCGAAGGAGGAGAGGTCCGATTTAACGTTCTCCGGAGGCTCGTCCATGGATACGTAGAGCCCCCCCTCGCCTAGGAGGGCCCCGCGGTAAAGGTATTGAATCGCGAACGTGGTCTTCCCCGATCCAGGGCTCCCCACCACCAATATGGTCTTCCCCCTCGGGAAGCCCCCTCCCAGCAACTCGTCCAAGCCCCTTATCCCGGTTTCCAGCCTCTCCAAAGCCCTCCCCGCCGGCGATCGCCCAAAAAATTGGCGATATGCGCCCCTTCGGGCGATGAGCGCCATTTGCAAAGGGCGGGACTACATTTATAAGTTTTAAAAAGGGTCTTAACCCATCCCGAAATAAACTCTCTGGATAGCGCTGGTGGTTTCGGCAGATGGGTCCCGATTTCGACCTCATGCGATCCGCGCTGCTGGGCCTCTCCACCGCGCTCTCGATCCTCTTCCTCCCATATGGATTGAACTTCTACTTCTTGATGAAGAAAGCCTCCGAGTATTATGCGCCGAAGCCACCGGTCGGGGGGAGGGAGAGGGTCACCATACAGCTCCCGACCTATAATGAGCGCTACGTGGTTGTCAGGCTTTTGAGGGCCTGTAAGGAGATGGTGGATAGATATGGCAAGGCCCTCGTCCAAATATTGGTCTTGGATGACTCGACCGACGTCACGACCGATATCCTGAGGGGGCTCGTAAAGGAGATGAGGGATGAGGGCTACGATATCGAATTGATCCATCGGGATAACCGGGAGGGATTCAAGGCCGGCGCCCTTCAGAACGCCCTTAAGTTCACGAAGAACTCCTTAATAGCCATATTCGATGCCGACTTCATACCGCCGGCCGATTTCTTGGAGAGGATCGTTCCCTATTTCAAGGACCCGAAGATCGGCCTGGTTCAGTGCAGATGGGCCCACGTGAATAGGGAGTATAACATAGTTACAAAGGCCATCGCGATAGGATATGATGGGCATCATATAGTGGAGCAGGCGGGCAGATGCGCGGGGGGCTATCTCATAAATTTCAACGGTTCGGCTGGGATGCTAAGGAGGGAAGCGATCATCGAGGCAGGGGGTTGGCAATCGGATACGTTGGCGGAGGATTTGGATGTGAGCTATAGGATGCAACTGCTCGGCTGGAGGGCCCTATATGTAAGGGACATCGAATGTTTCGCGGAGATACCCCCGACGATCCCAGCTTTGAGGAGGCAGCAGAGCAGATGGGCCAGCGGCTCGATGAGGGTCTTTAGGAAGCTCCTCCCGAGGGTTCTCCTCGATAGGAGGCTGACCTTGGGCCAGAAGGTCCAAGCTGCGATACATCTATCCTATTACTCCGTCCATCCCCTTATGGCCTCCGCGTTCCTAATAGCGGTGGTGGCGGCGCTGTTCGACATAAGGCTCGTTGAGTTCGATTGGTCAGCCGTCGTTAGCGAGAGCGTGGAGAGGGCGGGGGTCAGGCCGGACGTATCGATATACCTCCAGATCTGGCTCTATCTGGAGGGCATCGCGATATCGCTTTGGAGGGCGGCGAATTATACGCCGCATTGGCTACTCCTGAACGTTTCCATATTCTTCTGCGCGATCTCCATGTGGCTTTTCTACGCGTATGCGTTGAGGCTGCAGGGGAGGAGCATCAGGGATGAGATCAAGGCCCTCGGGGCATTGGGGGTCATAGGCTTCGGCATAAGCCTCAGCAATACGGTTTCTGTCATGAGGGGCCTATTCGGAAGGGGGCCTGGGACATTCGCCAGGACCCCAAAATACCGCATAGAAAGGCCTTCCGATACTTGGAGGGATAAGGCATATCAAGTTAAGCTAAGCCGCATGACCGCCGCCGAGATAGGCGCCGGCTTGCTGGGGATTTATTGCATCCTGAAGGCCTACCTGAGCCCCGTTCCGAACCTTGGGATAATCCCCATATTGTGGCTTTATACCTGCGCATACCTTTACGTGGCTAGGTTGACCATCAGGGAGGCCGCGAAGGACCAGATCAGGACGTCATGAGGGGGGAGCGGGGATCCGGAGCAGGGCGCTGGGCGCGATCTTCGTAATCCTCCTCGTCGCCTTAGCGGCCGCGGCCGCCAGGGCCCTCCAGCTCCTCTTATATCAGGACTACTTCGCCTCCACCTATGGATTCGCGGCTATGCTGGATCGCCTGAGCGAGGGCTATCATCGCTGGATCCTAATGGTATCGACAATCGAGAGGGGCTTCGTCTACAGCGACTTCAAGCCGATGCCAAACCTGGCCGTAATTTGGCCCCCCTTTTACCAATACGCCTCATCGATCCTCATGGCCTTATTGGGGAGCCGAAGCCTATGGATCCCGAGGGCCATAAGCCTCCTATCGGGGGTTCTAACGTGCGCCATAGTTTCGGCCCTATGTTACAGGATCTACGGGAGCTCTTGGAAGGCCCTTATAGGGGGTTTGGTCCTAGCGGCACAGCCATGGCATATGGATTACTCAGTGCTGACGAGCATCGAGGCCCCGCTAGGCTTCCTCCTTTGCTTGGCCATATGGGCGCTAATGGAGAATAGGATCGCCCCCTTCTCCGCCCTATTGATCCTCATGATGATGACCAGCTATACCGGCTGGGCGCTCTCGGCCATCCTCGTAGCCCTTGCCTATGCGCAAAGGGGATGGCGATGGAGGGAGGCTTCGATCCCATTGACCTCCATGGCCCTGTCCTTCGCCGCATGGTGCGGATGGGGATATGCGAACTCAGGGAATCCCTTCGCTTGGCTATCCGCCTACTTGGCCCTTATAGGATGGCGCCCAGCCTTCAATCCGGCGGTCCTCCTCTTCTACCCCAACCTCTCCCTAGTGATGACATTCTTCCTCTTCTTCATAGGGGTCCTCTTCGGCTCGATCAAGGGCGGATGGTCCAGGTTCGCGGTGGCCGCCTCCATTCTCTTCCTCCTCGCCATCTCGATAGCCCACTCCATAGCGCTAGACCCGGGCGGCATAGAGCGCATAGTCCCCCTCATGCCCCTTATGGCCCTTTCCGTTCCATCGGCCTTCCCGGAGTTCAGGGGGAGGAGGGCGAGGAGGGGGGCCTTGGCGCTGGCCCTTGTCCTGCTCCTGCTGATCCCCTTATCAACGCAGGGCCTAATAGGCCCAAAGAAGGCCTATATCATAATGCCGGAATACAGGACGGCCCTCGAGCTGAAGAAGCGGTATGTCGGGGGGATCGTCCTTTGCGATTCCCCCCTAATCATATATTATTCCGGGATCGATCCAAAAGCCTTCCTAAGCTTCGATTATTTGGCATCCTCCGGTGCGATTCGCGATCCCCAATCCATCGCGGATTGGTTAAGGGCGAACGGAGTGAGCTATCTGATCTGGCAAAACGCCAGCTTCTCCAAATCCTGGATCCTCTTCCCGGATTTGGGCGTGGCCGGCGATCGATGGATCGGAAACGCGCGCCTCGTGCCGGCCTATGAGGATTCCATACGATCCTATCGCGGATCGGAGCCGGGGAAGGGGAATTACACCCAGTGGGAGCACCTATATCCAGGCGTCCATGACCTGGTGATGTATAAGATCGAGTTCCCATAGGGCTTGCGGGGGCTGAAGCCATTGGATCCGAAGGCCTCCTTAATCAAGGAGCGGCTGGAGGCCATGGAGCGGGCGGGGGAAGTTATCGCATCCTTCCTATACGGCCAACAGGCGATCTCCCCCCTGGACCTAGACCGCGACTTGGATGCGGTAGCGATAATATCGGACTTCCCGCAGGGCTTGAGGTATCGCTTCAGCGGCCTGGGCAATGGCTATCTGAACGCGCTTTTCGTCGATAGGGAATTGTTTGAGCTGGATGCCTCCAAGGGCGTCCTGGGAGATTTCTTAGCGGATAAGCTCTCGATGCCCTATCTCCCATTATCCAATCCGGAGTATCTAAAGGAGGAGGAGGTCAAGGCCAAGGAGAGAATTGTGCTGGAAATATTGGAGGGCCTGATCTTGGAATATGGTCGCTTGGCCGAGGGCCTATTGTTCGATCGAAGATATTTCCCGCTCGCGAGGATCAAGAAGAGGGCGGGCCTCCTCCCCAACCTTGGCTCGACCTTCGCGAGCTTCAAGCCCGCCAGCAAGTTCTTCGAAAGCGTGCTCGATGGATACGAATTGGCCATAGGGAATTTGGTTAAGGCCGGGGTCCTGAGGTATGAGGGGGAGCTCCTATCGATCTCGGGGGATTTCATAGAGAGGACGCTTTCCAAGAGGGCGATGGCGCGCGTCGTGAACCTGATGGAGGAGGGCAGTAGGGCGCTGAAGGCCTACATAGCGCGTAGCAGGGCCGGGCTCACGAGCCCCGAGTTCATACTCAGGGAGATGGCCTCGAAGCTGCGCGAGGAACATCAAGCCCGATTCGAGGGGGATTTGGAGGATCCGAGGAAGTACGGATTCCTCAAGACCTCAAAGGGCTTGGTGAGCTTGGCCGTGGAGCTGGATGTGATGGAGTTGATCGGAGAGCTAAGGCCGGGATGCAAATTGGCCATGGAGCCCTTGGGAGGGGTCCTCAACGACGTATTCCTAGTTTCGGCCGGCCAAGAGAAGTTCGTGGTGAAGAAGTTCACCGAGTGGCAGGGCTTCAAATGGTTCGCGATAAACCTGGTGGCCTTCGGTACCAGGCAGTTCGCGTTGAGCTGGAAGGCCAGGTTGTCGAATGAATATGCCATGAATAGACTCTTCCGCGAGCGGGGTATTCCGGTTCCGGATGTGATCTGTTTAAGCCTTCCCAAAAGGACCCTTGTGGAGGAGTACATAATGGGGGAAACCTTCTCCGATCTGGCCAAGCGTTGCTCGAAGTCCGGCGATGCCGGGCCTGAGGAAGAGGGTGCATTCGAGAGCCTAGGGAGGTGGATGGCAAGGATCCACGGGATCGGCGCTTGCCTTGGGGACGCCAAACCGGAGAACGTAGTGATCGATCCCAATGGCGAAATATACTTCTTGGATTTGGAGCAATCGAGCAAGGGCGGAGACGCGGCTTGGGATGTAGCCGAGTTCTTATATTACACCGGGCACCTCATATCGTTTGGGAAATGGTTCTCGCATTTGGTCCAAGCTTTTCTGGATGGCTATAAGGAGCTCGGGGACGAGGGGGTGCTCAGGCGAGCCGGGGGGCTGAGCTATTTGAAGACGTTCGCCCTTTGGACGCCGCCCCCGACCCTGTATAGCATATCCAAGGCGCTGAAGGGGGGCTGACGATCTTGTCGGCCATAAGGCTGGTCATATTGGATCTCGACGGGACGCTCGTTGAGGCGAATAGCTGGCAATATCTGCACGAGCGCTTGGGGACCTGGGATTTGGGAAGGCGCCACTTGGAGAGATACCGCGCGGGCGAGATAAGCTATGAGGAATGGGCGCAGTTGGACGCGAGCCTTTGGAGGGGCATCAGGGTCGAGGAGGTTGAGGGGATCCTCGGCGAGATCCCTCTCAGGAGGGGGGCGGATCGGCTGATCGAGGCCCTCAAGGCGAATGGCATCAAGGTTGGCATCATCAGCGCGGGCCTCCTGCCCTTGGCCAAGCGATTGGCCGATGGGCTCGGCATGGATTTTTGCTTGGCCAATGATTTGGAGGCGAGGGATGGCAGATTGACGGGTGGGGCCTTGGTATCGGTCCCCTTGGAATCCAAGGGCGAAGTCATGCGAAGCGTGTGCGATTCGTTCGGGATCGCGGGCCGTGAATGTTGCTCGATAGGGGATTCGATCCATGATTTCCCGCCTTGGATCGGCCTCGGGATAGCCATATGCCCCAAGGAGCCGATCGGCTCGGCCGATTTGGCGATTGGGGAGGATCTCTCCGAAGCCGTCATCCATCTAATCGGATCCGCGGTCCCACATGAAGCTTCCGAGGGCTCACCATCGATCGACTCCAGCTCCCCAGTGGGATTAAAGGCGGCGAAATTGGACAACGGGATGAAGCTTGGGATCGATGGGAAACGGCGATAAAGTTATCGAAGAAGGGAAATACGTCCTGCTATATTTGGATCAAAGAGGGAAATGGCTCGTCAAGGTATCAAAGGGAAGGGAGTTTCATACCCATAAGGGGGTGGTCAGCCTCGGGGACCTAGTGGGGAGACCCTATGGTTGTTCGATATTCAGCAACTTGGGGGAGCGGTTCTTTGCCCTGAAGCCGACGATTTATGATCTTATAATGAAGGCCGAGAGGCCGACGCAGATAATGTATCCTAAGGACATAGGGCTCGAGCTCTTGAGGTTAGGGGTTGGGCCCGGCAAGAGGGTTGTAGAGATAGGCACCGGGAGCGGTTCGCTGACGATGGCCCTCGCGAACGCCGTCAGGCCTGGTGGCATGGTCTTCACCTATGAAACCAGGAAGGAGTTCGTGGAGATAGCCAAGAGGAACCTATCCAAAGCCGGGCTCTTGGATTACGTAACCTTCAAGGAAGCTGATGCCAAGGCCGGGCTCGAGGAGAGGGATGTGGATGCCGTGGCGGTTGATATAGGCGATCCTTGGGAGGTCGTCCCCTTGGCGGAGGAGGCCTTGGTTGGAGGGGGCTGCATAGCGATCTTTTGTCCCACCATAAATCAAGTTGAGAGGGTTGTGGCTTCGTTGGCCGAGGGAAGGTTCGCCGATATAGAAACCTATGAATGCCTCCTCAGGGAGATCCTCGTGAGGCCCGGGAAGACTAGGCCGGCCACTCGGATGATAGGGCACACGGGTTATCTCACCTTCGCTAGGAGGATACTGGAGCGGGGGCTCCCGGATCCCCCTTAGGAAACCGGGAATCTGCGCCTTAGGCCCTCCATGGCCGCGATGACATTCCCCAAGGTGTCGTTAAGGCCCTTCGATGCCACATCCTCCAGTATTCCCAATATCCCGCGCCTCTCGCCGTCTTCCATGAAGCCTATGAAGCTGGATATCGCCCTATCGGCCTTGGGCCCAACCTCGGGATCCATCGTCAAGGGATAAGCGCATGCGATGGGCTTCATTACGGAGGCGCGGAATAATAAGGCTGAGGGGGGCTCGGCCTTAGCGATGGCGTAGGTCGCCCTCTCCGCCTCGTTTGAGCTGAGCAGATGCTCGACGAAGGCCAGCTGATCCCGGGAGGCCCTCCTATTGGCCCAGAGCCGGGTAACCTCGAAGTCCTTCACCGATGCGGCGACAAGGGCGAGCAGGTTCCTAGCGAACGCGCTCCCAAAGGCGGCCCAATAATCCGCCGCCAGCTCGAGTGGGAATACATAGGATTCGAGGGAGCCGTGTAGGATCGTGTGCCCCACTTCATGCTCTAGCACGCCCATCAAGGCGCCTTCCGGCAAGGAGTTGAGGACGTCCAAGGAGAGGTATATCCTAGGCGAGCCGCTCCAGCATTCGTGAACCGAGAGGAACTGCGCCCCGAAATCATCTACAGAAATCGATCGTCCCACAGCCTCCTTGGCCACATAGGCGTTCCTCAGATCCAGAGCCTCGAAAAAGAGGATCTCGACGAAGTCTGGGGAATCCTCGAATCCCTCGTAGAGGTCCCTAACGATTTCGAGTAGTTTCTCGGCCTCCTTGCTCCCTACATTCCCAAACGCCCTGAAGGCTATCTTGGTCATCGATGCCCTTGATCCTCAGAACAATTCCCTCTCCCTTATCTTCTGCGCTAGCTTCCCGGACAGCCTGACGGGGCGTATCTCCTCCGGGGGAGGCACTTCCACCCGCCTTTGCTTCAAGGTAAGGCCGCATATCCCGTTCGGCAGGAGTTTCTCCTTGACGCAGTGCGCGTACTTACAGGATTTTGGATCGCAGTCCTCCTCGGCGAACCTGCACCAAGGGACCTTGGACTTGAAGACCAGTTGCCTCTGTCCACATCTGAAGAATTGACAGGAGGGAGAACAGGGCTTGCACCCTTCGGACATTTGATTCACCTGGAAAATTTATCGGTGCATCGAACCCTTCGCAGGGGAGTTTTTGCTGAAATCATTAATAAACTTTAGGAGGGGGTCGAGGCGATCCGGGCAAGTAGGCCGCCTTCCCCGATACCTTTTTATTGCCCGATCGGCCTAAATTGGCCGTGATCCTAAATTGACCGTAGCCGAACTCATCCCCCTGATGTTCGCCGCGATACTCATCTTGGCCATATTGAGCTCATCAATAAGGGTCGTGAAGGAATATCAAAGGGCCGTGATCTTCAGGCTGGGGCGGTTGATAGGCGCCAAGGGCCCGGGGCTCTTCTTCAGGATCCCGATGGTCGATATGTTCAGGGTCGTCGACCTCAGGATAGTCACCTTCGACGTACCAAAGCAGAGGATAATCACGAAGGATAACGTAACGGTCGACGTGGACGCCGTGGTATATTATAGGGTGTTCGATCCGGTGAAGGCCGTCGTTTCCGTCGAGAATTATATACTCGCCACGAACCTGCTTTCCCAAACGATCCTGAGGGACGTCCTGGGCCAAGTGGAACTGGATGAGCTGCTCTCCAAAAGGGAGGAGCTGAGCAAGAGGCTAACGGAGCTACTGGACAGGGCCACGGATCCGTGGGGGATAAAGGTCACCACGGTTTCCATAAAGGACGTATCCCTGCCCGAGGCCATGCAGAGGGCGATAGCCAAGCAGGCCGAGGCTGAACGCGAGAGGAGGTCCAGGATAATAATAGCCGAGGGAGAATATCAAGCGGCGGCCAAAATGAGCGAAGCGGCGGAGATGTACCAAAAGGCCCCCTTATCGATGAGGCTTAGGGAATTACAAACGTTAACGGAGATAGCCAGGGAGAAAAATCTGATAGTCGTCAGCACAACGGGCGTGGGACAGGATCTGGGGCAAATGGTAGCCCTGGCCAAAGCAGCCAAGGAAAAGTGAACGGCATCGATCATCGAGGGGCCAAGGGGCATCTGGCGCGATCGGGCGGGTTATCGGGGGCGATAGCCGCGGTGGTCGAACCCCCATATTGGGAGCGGGGGCGGGTCAATCCTTTATAGGAGGACCTCGGGGATAAATTGAGGGGTCTCGCTTTGAAACCGAAGCCGCTCCTCCTCGGGATCCTGTTGCTCTCGATCGGGCTTCTCTTGGCCATCTACGGGGAGAGGACCTATACGGTCGATGTGCCGAAGGAGGAGGTTGAGCCTCTACTCCATAGGGAGTACGTAGTGGGTCAGAGGGAGGTTATCGAAACGCGCGCCTTGGATCCCGGAACGAAGTTGTTCGGCGGATTCAGGGTATCGGTGTATATGGAGGGGGGGAGGGGCGACATAAACTTCGCGATATATGACGAGGATGGTTTCAGGAAATACGCGGAGGGCAACCCAGGGGCGTACCCGCTCTTGGATAAGCCCAGGTCAGAGGGTTTGAACTTCTCCCTGCCGATAAAGAGACCTGGGCGCCATTATCTGGTATTCGACAATTCCCATTCCCCGCTTAAGAAGGTTGTTGAATTGGAGCTATTCAATAGCCGAACGATTTCATACAAAGAGGAGAGAAAGGGATACGAGCTCAATTATGCGGGTGGAGCCATGGCGGCCATCGGCCTAGTGGTCCTCGCATATGGGGTCCTCGGCAAGACGACCATACCCTGGGCTTAGTGGAGAGGGGAAGATAATTATCCCCCCCGCCTCGCGCTTTAGTAGCGAAGAGTTGGCATAGGAGCCATTTCTCAATCTACGGATCGGAAAAGGCATAAATTTGGAGCGGATCGCAAAGGGCTCGAAGGGGTCAGCGCGCGGTTGAGCGAGGACGACGTAGGGATACTGGGGTATGGTGTCTACATACCTTGGCAAAGGATAAGGACCGAAACGATAGTCAAGGAGAGGGAGAAGGGGAGGAGGGATCTGAGGGAGGTCCTTGAAAAGGTCAAACGCGGATTATTGTTGAGCATGAAGTCCATAGCCGGGATGCTGGAGGATTCCATAACGCTCGCGACCGAGGCCGCCGAGAACGCCATAAAGATGGCCGGGATCGATCCAGGCGAGATCGACACGGTCGTCGTGGGGACCGAGTCCAAGCCCTATGCCGTTGGGACCGTGGCGAGGCACGTCGCCTCCTTCGTCGGCGTTGGGGAGGAGGCATTCGTTGGGGATGTGGAGGGCGCTTGTAACGCTGGAATGCAAAGCCTCAACTTCGTATTCAGCCAAGTCAAGAGCGGGTTCGCCAAATACGGCTTGGCGATAGGCTCCGATGTAGCCCAGGCTAGGGTGGGGGATCCCCTAGAGTATTCGGCCGGCGCCGGGGCCGGAGCCTTCGTCGTGGGGAGAGGGGATACGGTTGCCGAGATAGTGGACGCGGCGCCATACTCGAGCCTGCTCATGGACTTTTGGAGGAGGGAGGGGGCGAAGGTCCCCAGTCATTTCGGGAGGACGACCGTCGAGGCGTACATCTCCCATGTAACTGGGGCGATCCTAAACCTCCTCAAGAGGCATCCAGAAGTCTCGATCTCGGATTTCGATAAGATAACCTTCCATCAACCATCTGGCTATATGCCGCTCAAGACCTGCAGGCTGATGGCCCAGGGCCAATTCGGGGAAAGGCTTAGGCTATCCGCGGAGGAGATAGAAAGCAAGGTGAAGCCCTGGCTCAGGGTCTTGGATACGGGGAACACTTACGCGGCATCGACCCCAATAGCCTTGGCATCGATCCTCGATCATGCGAGGCCGGGCGAGAATATATTGGCCGTATCGTATGGCTCCGGCGCCTACTCGATAGCCACTTGGCTGAGGGTTGGATCGGGCATAGAGAGGAAGAGGGGCTTGGTGCCGAGCGTCGAGGATTACGTGCGCCGGATGGTCGAGATCAGGCTCGAAACTTATAAGGACATAGTGAGGGAGAAGCTGAAGGCCGTTAAAAGGAGGATAGAGTTCCCGAAAATCGTGGGGGAGCTGGAGCCGATGGGAAACGATTCCTTGGAGGTTACCGCCTGCGATGGTTGCAGGAGGATATACCTGCCTCCAAGGGAGAGGTGCCTCCAATACGATTGCGAAGGGCCTCTCGCGAGGATCAGATTCCCGAAGCTGGCCAAGCTGATATCCTACGAGGTCCTTGAGCTCCGGGGCAGGACCCGCCATAACTACGACATCGTGAGGAAGGGTGGGGCGATCTTGGTGGACTGCAAGCCAAAGGAGCTAAAGGTCGGCATGGAGGTGGAGGTCGTTATAAGGAGGTTGTATTGCCAAGGAAAAGAGGGGCTCATAATATACGGCCCATGCTATAGGCCAGCCTTCAGGAGCTTGTTCGGGACTCGCAACGAATAAGGCGTGCGTGGCATCGCGATCGTCCAAGCCTTGCTGCCATCCCGTTCCATGCGCCATGGGCAAAGGAGCCGGGGCCAATTCGTTTCCGGTTTTCCTGAGGCATACGTTTGGATCCCCGGATGATGGGAATGGGCACTCAGATGGAGAACCCCGGCTCCTCGGATCCCAAGCCCTCGAGCAAAGTTTGTATTTGGCTCTTTATGCGCAAAAGGGCCCTCTCATGGGATCGGAGGCCCATCTTCCTAGACTTCTCTATTTGGGCATCGACGATGTCCTTAAGGTTTTTCAAATCCCTTTCAAAGTCCCATAATTCCCTCGCCTTCACGCCCAAGGGATTCCACCTCAGCTGGCTTGGTTTTCGGGCTCCTTTATCATTACGCGCTTTGATTTCCCCTCGAACCTGGGCAGGCTTCCTTCCTCCACCAGCTCCACCTTCGGGGTCACAAAGATGGCGCCCCTCAGCTCGTCCAGTATGGCCTTCATGAAGTGCGCGTTCCTCTCCCTCTTCTCCATAACCTCCCTCTCGACCTCTATCCTTATCGTCAGCTCGTTGGGGATCCTCGTCTTGTCCAGCTCCACCTGATACTCCTTGACCTCCGGGAACTTCAGGAGGGCCTCTTGTATCGCGGATGGCCAGATGTTCACTCCCCTATAATGTATGGCGTCGTCGACCCTGCCCCTGATCCTTTTGCACCTGGGGAATGCCTTCCTGCCGCATTCGCAAGGCTCGTCATCCAGCACCGTAAGGTCGCCCTGCCTATACCTTATCAAGGGCAGGCCCTCCCTAGTCAAATGGGTTATCACGAGCTCCCCCTCCTCTCCGGGGCCTATGGGCTCGTTGGTCTTCGGGTCGATTATCTCCAAATACCAATTATCCGTCCAGAAGTGGAAGCCTTGCTCGAAGACGCATTCCTGCCCGGCCCCAGGGCCTATGGCCTCCGTGGTCCCGTAAATGTCCCTAGCTCCGCCGCCCCTAGCCTTGAGGCCGAGCCCCTCCTCGATCCTCTTCCGCATCACCTCGGTCCACATCTCGGCGCCGGGTATCGCGACCCTGAGGGCAAGATCCCTCTCCGGATCGATCCCCATCTCCTTAATCAGCTCGGCCACGTAATACTCGTAGGATGGGGTCCCCGTTATCACGGTGGCCCTATAATCCTTCAGGGCCTTTATCATGGCCTTGGTCCTGCCAACGCTCCACGGTATCACCGCTGCCCCCACCAGATGGGCGCTACCGTGGAAGCCCAAGCCGCCCGTGAATAGCCCATAGCCATATATGTTCATGACTATGTCGCCCTCGCCGACTCCCGCCGCGACATAGCAGCGGGCCATTATGTTCATCCAAGTTTCATAGTCCTTGTAGGTATAGGCCCCAACGGTCGGGATTCCCGTGCTCCCTGAGCTCATGTGGTAGCAAATTATCTTCTCCCTGGGGACGCAGAGGAATGGGCCCCCGTAGGGATACGCCTCCTTCCTCAGATCTTCCTTCGTGGTGAACGGGAACTTCTCCAAATCCTTCAGCGATCTGAGGTCGCTTGGCCTAAGGCCCGCTTGCCTGAACCTCTCATGGTAGAACCTGCTCCTCTCGTATACGTAATTCAGCATATGCTTCAATCGCTTTAACTGTAGCCTCTCGAGATCAGATTTCTCCATCAGCTCTATGGCCGGTTCCCAATACTTCACCTTCTCCAATCCCGCATCTCCTCTGTTGGCCAGCCGAGGCCGCGGGGCATTTTTAATGCTTTATGCTCGCTCGATGCATAAGCCCCATCCCAGCGAGATGGGGCCCATTAAAAGAAGAAGCTCGCTGGCCCAAAGGCGAACTCGAATCTGAGGCACCTTCCCTTGGACATCGCGGGCTCCTCGGCCAGCCTGATGGGGCTTAGGGTCTGCGAATCCTTATATAAAAATTTTCTTTTCTCCAATAAGCCCGTCCGGCAAAGGGTGCGCTAACCCCCAGGCGCTAGCAGCTCGCCGGCGCGAACCGGACGTCACCCCTCCATTTGGTCTCGCCCCTCGGAACTAAGACCGGTGGCCGCCGGATGCCCGGAGGCCCAGCCGGTCGGCCCCTTTTTCAGGATCGGACCATCACCAATAGCATCTTGAACCGATCCAAGGCCCTCAATGCATGGGGTTCGTTGGCAGGCATCAGGATCGCCTCGCCCCGCCTTAGGCGGAATGGTTTGCCGGAGATCTTAATCTCCGCCTCGCCCTCCAGGAGTATGACGAGGGCATCGAATGGCGCCGTATGCTCGCTCAACCCTTGGCCTTTATCGAAAGCGAAAAGGGTCACCGTCCCAGCCTCTTTATCGATTATCGTCCTACTCACTATGGAGCCCTCCTGATACCCGACCAAATCGGCGAGTTTCTCGACGCGCCCCGAGATGCTCCTCACATCGCTCGAATTGGGCTCCCCTTCGTAACATCCCAAGGCATCCATCGTTTTGATTAACGATGAAATAATATTTTAACCTTACGCCTCGATTCCCCGAATCTCCCGGCAATCCATCGGCAAACCGATAAATGGGACCATCCAATCTCGAGGGGATGGGGTCCCGTTTAGGCCCGTGGAGTTGCGCTAAACCTATGGGGGGGACTCCACCCAAGAGAATTTCCTCTGAAGGGCCTTCGGGTAATAGGACCTCCAATCGAACCCAACCCTGCGGCCCCATTCGTAGTAAACCCTTGGATCTATATAGCTCTTGAGCGAAGTCCGGAGGTTGTAATCCTTCGTCGCCTTCATAAGCTTGATCCTAATGGCCAATTTCTTAGCGGCCTCCTTCGCCCTCTTCGTCCCCTTGGACCTTAGGGCCTTCAGCCTCTCCATCTTCTTCTCCAAGCCCTCACTCCAATTCTTCGGGAGCTTGCGCTTGTGATTGCAAATTATCGCGGCCTGCAGATTAGCCATTGTTGCCACGAACCTCTTAACTTCCTCCGGATCGGAGGGCTTGACCTCGTTCGCCTTCAAATATTCCTCTACGGCCTTCGTGGCGTGATAGGTCCTGAAGACCTTGGCCGTTAGGCCGGGTACGACCTCCCCAAGGAAGGCGCTCACATGCTCCGACCTTATGCCTTTGAATATCGGGGAGTTCGCCTTAGTCATGAACTCCTTCAGGTTCTCCTCGACGGCTTTCGGGAGCTTGAGCTCCTTGCGAAATCTCACAGCGTCCTTCCCGAGGAAATCGAAGACCGCCACGCCGCCGGGCTTCAGTTTTACGTGCTCGGGCCTGAGCGTCGTGGCCCCCACGGTATCGGCCTCATCCTTGTCCTTTTCATCCCCAACCCTTATCTTCAGAGCATCGATCAGGTAGCAGACGGTGGCTAGCTTCCTCCTCCTTGGGTCCTCGGATTTTAGGTTCTCGTCGATGTAGGCCCTGACGGCATCTATCCGCTCATCCAAGGATCTTGCGATATCGTATTTCTCGATCTCCCTCTTCTGCTTGAATATGGATTCATCTGAAAGCCAAACGTACTTCATCTTGCCCGAGAGCTTATCCCTCCAGCGGGCTATCCACATGGAATCTGGCTCCCACACTATATCCCTCCAATTCCCCGGGGGCCTGGGCGCTGAGGGCGAGAGGTTGAGGGTTATATCCTCCTGCTTTGGCCCAGGCTTCCAACGGCCCCTCAGGGGGTGATCGCCCCTCCCGACGAATATTGAGGAGGGCTCTACCGTATAATTTGCGATCTCCACCCTCATGCCATCCACGATGGCGTAGCCGTATTTGGCCTTGTTCGCTTCCTTAATGGCCTTCCTCTCCGCGGCGAGCTTTTTCTTTTCCTCCTTGCTCATGGCCTCCTTGCGTTGCTTCTCCCTTTCAACATATGCCGCGACCTCGGAGAAGTCGAACTCCTCCGGAGGGATCTCCCCCTGGATCCCCAAGGCCTTCCTGAAATCCCTGAAGAAGTTACTCCTGAACGTCTCATCCCTTGCGTAATCGGTCCCGAGCTTCTTCACCCATGCTATGGCCATCTCCTCTTGCTCTGGCGTGAGGACCAATCGCTTGCCCCCAACGCTTATCGATAGGCCGACGGGCTTATACTCCGGGACGAGCACCCCGTTGTGGATGAGCTCCTCCATCTCCGCTCGCGCCGCTAGAGCGATCTCCCGTTTTTAAACCATATATCGGGGCCGGATGCGGCTGACCCTTGTCAAGGGCTCAAAGAACCTCCTCGAGGCTCCTCAGGTTGAAGTATGTGGCAGCGCATCCGTTCCTGATCAGTAGGACCGCTTGACCCTTCATGTTCATCCCCTCAAGGTGCGCCATCGCCAGCTTTGCCTCCTCGCTACAGGCCACGCCAACGACACCATCGTACCCGCCCTTGGATAGGATCTTACCGATACATGATCCGCCGGGGAGGACGTAGACATCGTATCCCCTCCTCCTCCCGAGCTCCGTGGCCCTATTTATGAGGCAGTCCTCGGAGCACTTCGCGCAGGAGAACGAGGAGCTCTCCGTTGAGAAGGATGCCCGACATCTGGAGTCCATGTACTTCCTCGCGCAATGGGGGAGGAGGAGGGCCCTACTGGAGGTTCTTAGGAAGGTTTCCCTCATCTCCAAATTCTTCAGGTAAACGTCCATCATATCCTTCACGAGCTCCACCGCATCGGCTACCGGGAGGCCTGTTAGCTCTTGGATCCTCAGCCTCTCCACGATGGATTTCGCGACGTCCCCAAGCCTCATGTGCAATCCCTTCTTCATGGAGATCTTGGCGATCTCCTTGAAGAGGGGTCTTGAGATCTTGGTTAGGTCGAAATTGAAGCGATAGGGCAAAGGGGGACTTCGCCTCCATTAGGTCAAATAGCCCCTTTCCCTAAGCAAAACCTTAAGCATTCCTATCCTCTCCACAGGCGTTGGGTCGATGCCCTTCTCTATGGCCAGGTAGTAGGAAACGTAGTCGGAAAAGTAAACGCAGGATAATATCGAGCCTAGGCCGTCCCCGAGCCCCCTTATCTCCCCAACGAACCCCTCCCCCTCCGCCAAAAGGTCTCGCAATTGGTCCAATAGGATCCTTTCCTCCTTCTCCTCCTTTTGCCTCCTGATCAAGACCGCCGCGGAATCCGCATTAAGCCATGGGGCCTCAACATCGTTATGGAAGGCCTCGGGGAGGGTTTCGAACCTGGAGGGCGTTTTAGCGTTCTCGTTCAATTGATCCTTGAACCTCCTCGCCACCCCACTCATCCCCTCCACGGAGTAAACCGAAACGAACTTGCCCACTAGCCTTTTCGATAACCCCTTCGCTTCGTTTCTATCCTCGGGCGCCTCCATCCCTATGGATCCCCTTAAGGCCTCTAGGAGCGAGGAGGCGGATTCGACTTCTCGCCAGGAGAAATCCACTACCCCATAAGACTTGAGGAGGTGCGCCGCCGAGAGGATCATGAAGGGCAATGCGGCCCTGGGTTGGAACCCGGCTCTAACCCTCAAGAATGGGGTTCCCGCGCTTTTGCAAAGCTCCTCAAGTTTGCCCCCGGAGGCGATCGCGGCCACTTGGCAACCGGCCCTTTTGGCATCGAGGAATTGTTTTATCGTCTCGGCCGTATTTCCGGAGTAGCTTATGGCCAAGAGGAGGGAGTCCTCATTCGCATATCGCGGCAGGAGGTAGTTCCTCGATACGAAAATGGGCGATCTAGCGCTTTCGCCTAGCCAGTTGATCAGGAGGTCCCCGCAGATGGCCGAGCCCCCGAGCCCCGCCAAGATGACGTTCCTCGGGGTCCTCTTCGGCTCCGGGATCGGCTCCGCAACCATCAACTCCCTCGCCGCTTCCATGAAGTACCTAGGGGTTTCCTCCAGCACCCTTCCCATACCGAGCCTGTCGACCTTTGGAATGCCCATCATTAATCAGGGTTTCCCCCGCGCCTTTAGTAAATCTTCTCCGCCTTAAGCCCTTTCCAGGACGAGTTAAGGTTATATTGAGGTTCCCTTTGTGGGATAGCCAAAACCTCGATTGAGGTCGTCAAACGGCTTCGGGGAAGGCCCCGGACCTCGCCGGCCTTGAGCCCATGGTCGCCTCCCGAGGCCCGCTTTGGCGATCGCTAAAGCCCGATAAGGGGGAATTTGGAGGAGCTGACGGGAGATGGGAAGGAGGAAGAAGCATTCGCCTAAGCACGGATCCTTGGCGTATCTCCCAAGGGGAAGGGCTAGTAGATGGAGGGCTAGGGTGAGGAATTGGCCCGATGTCAAGGGCGGGCCGCGCCTGTTGGGGTTCTTGGCCTATAAGGCGGGTATCGCCCATACGGTCATCATAGACAACAGGGCGGGGTCGCTTACCTTCGGCAAGGAGGTCGTCGTCCCGGTAACGATCTTGGATGCGCCCCCCATGGTCGCATGCGCCATCAGGGCCTATCAGCTAACCGAGGGTGGCCTCAAGGCCATAGGCGAGATGTGGTCCGAGAAATTGCCACCGGAAATATCTAGGATTATGATACCCCCAAAGCCTGATCCGAGCAAGCGGGAGGCGATCGAGCGATCCATCGATAAAATCCATGAGGTTAGGGTCCTCATGGCCACGCAACCAAGGCTGACCTCGACCGGAAAGAAGAGCCCGGATATCCTAGAGGTGAAGGTGGGCGGTGGGGATCCGAGGGAGGCCCTTGAATATGCGAAGGGCCTGTTGGGCAAGGAGGTGAGGATATCCGATGTATTCCAAAGGGGCCAATACTTGGATACGCTATCCATAACCAAGGGCAAAGGGGTTCAGGGGCCGGTGAAGAGATGGGGCATCACCCTGAAGCACCATAAATCGAGGAAGACTAGGAGGCAGGTCGGGACCCTTGGGCCGTGGAATCCCTCCTTCGTCATGTACTCCGTCCCGAGGGCCGGGCAAATGGGGTTCTTCCAGAGGACCGAGTACAATAAGCAGGTGCTCGAGCTCGGTTCGGATGGATCCAAGATCACCCCGAAGGGGGGCTTCGAGCATTATGGGATCATTAAGGGGGATTTCGCGATCATCTCCGGGAGCGTCCCTGGCCCAGTGAAGAGGGCCGTTGTCCTCAGGTATCCCATGAGGGGCCCGGAGAGTGCCGAGCCGCCGCGCGTCGAATACATAAGCCTGACAGGCTAGGTGTTCATCCTGATGAGGGGGGTCGTAATCGATCTAGAGGGAAAAGCGATAGGAGAATTGGAATTGCCGAAGGTGTTCCAAATCCGGTATAGGCCGGATATAATAAGGAGGGCGGTCGTCGCCCTGCAAACCCATAGGCTTCAGCCCCAAGGCAGGGATCCAATGGCGGGGAAGAGGACGAGCGCCGAGTCCTATGGGGTCGGCCATGGCCTATCGAGGGTACCAAGGGTTAAGGGGGAGCGCCATCCAAGGGCGGGCGCTGCGGCCTTTGCGCCCGGGACCGTCAAGGGGAGGTTAGCCCATCCCCCGCGGGCCGAGAAAGTCATCTGGAAGAAGATAAATAGGAAGGAGCGAGGGCTCGCGCTGGCCTCCGCGATAGCCGCCACGGGCAACAGGGATCTGGTCCAAGGGAGGGGGCATATAACCGATGGTGTTTCGAATTTCCCGATAATCGTATCCGATGAGATCCAGAAGCTCGATAGGACCTCCAAGGTAGTCAAAGCCCTCAAGGGCATCGGGGTCTGGAATGATGTTGAGAGGGTCATCTCTAGGCAAAAGATATTGCCCAAGGGTTCGCGCTCGCGCGGAAGGGTGAAGAGGATCCCGAAGGGGCCGTTGATAGTCGTGGGGAGGGATGAGGGGATCGTGAAGGGGGCTAGGAACATCCCGGGGGTCGATGTCATGACGCTGAATAAGTTGAATGTGGAGGCGTTGGCCCCGGGCGCTCATGCCGGCAGATTGACTCTATGGTCTGAGTCCGCCATAAGCGGCTTGGATAAGTTGTTCAGCGAAGTGATGGCGCATTGAGCGAAAGGGCGCAGAGGATCATACTATATCCATTGGTTTCCGAGGATACGGTGAGCTTGATAGAAAGGGAGAATAAGATAACGTTCGTGGTGGATCTGAGGGCCTCGAAGGGCGATGTCAAGAGGGCTGTGGAGGCCTTATATGAGGTGAAGGTGGAAAAGGTTAACATATGCATAACCCCTCATGGGATTAAGAAGGCATTCGTCAAGCTGAGCCCCGAGTTCAAGGCTTCCGAGCTCGCGGTAAAGCTCGGGATACTCTGAAGGTGGTGGTGGCGGAGGAGGATGGGCAAAAGGATCCTCGTCAGGAGGAGGGGGAGGGGGACCGCGGTATTCAGGGCCCCGACGCATAAGAGGGCAGCATCGGCCCGATATCCAAAGTTATCGGAGCAGGAATTGGAGGCCGGGGTGAAGGGGAGGGTCGAGGAATTGCTTCATGATCCGGGCAGAGGGGCGCCTTTGGCAAGGATCGAATTGGCGAACGGACAGGAGTGTTATTTAGTGGCTCCGGAGGGGCTCTTCGTTGGCCAAGAGATTTCGATTGGGGGAAGTTCTGAGATCGGGATCGGGGAGGTGCGACACTTGGGGAAGATGCCCGAGGGAACCTTGGTATGCAATATGGAAATGAGGCCGGGAGATGGGGGAACCATGGCGAGATCCTCCGGCGCATATGCCTTGGTAGTAGCCCATACGCCCTTCGGCACCGAGGTCAGGCTCCCCTCCGGAAAGACGAAGTATTTGAGCGATGAATGCCTGGCCATGGTGGGCGTTGTGGCCGGGAGCGGGAGGATAGAGAAGCCATTCGTCAAGGCTGGGAACAAATGGAGGCTAATGAGGTCCAGGGGCAGGAAATGGCCGATGAGCAAGGCCACAGCCATGGTGGCCGCATCTCATCCGTTCGGGGGGGGAAGGCATAAGCACGCGGGGAGGCCCAAGACCGTAAGCCGCCATGCGCCGCCCGGGAGAAAGGTCGGCTTGATCGCCGCCAGAAGGACAGGGCGTGGGCGAAAGGGTAGGGAATAGGCGAGGTAGGGGATGGCGCCCTTTCGGGGCCCGCTCCGAGGGGGTTTCCGATAGGATTAAAAGGATCCGCGCGCAGTGGCTTAGGGAGGAGAGATGGTGAAGCAGTTCACCTATAGGGGCCTGAGCTTGGAGCAGCTCCTCGAGGTCTCCATGGACGATTTCATAAAGATGCTCCCCTCGAGGCAGAGGAGGTCCCTCCTGAGGGGGCTAACGGAGGCTCAGAGGAAGCTCCTGAGAAACATCAGAAAGGCGGGAGCTGAGGGGAAGAAGAGCGTCAAGACTCATTGCCGCGATATGATAATATTGCCCGAGATGGTCGGGTTCACGATACTCGTCCACAATGGGAAGGAGTTCGTCCCAGTAGAGGTGAAGCCCGAAATGATCGGCCACTACTTAGGGGAATTCGCCATCACCAACAAGAAGGTCGTCCATGGCGCGCCCGGCATAGGGGCATCAAGGAGCTCGATGTACGTCCCGCTGAAGTGAATGTTCGATTCATTTCTTAAGGAGGGTGCGGAGGAACTCCAAATACCCCTTCTGATCCATTAAGTTCCTCAAATCCGCTTCCAAGCTCAACGGCTTTATTATGGCTATCCATCCCTCTCCATAGGGGCTCTCGTTCACCAGCTCGGGGCGCTTTGATAGCCTTTCGTTGACCTCTAATACCTCACCGGATATGGGAGAATATATCTCGGATACGGCCTTCACGGATTCGACCGTGCCCAGTTGTTGCATCTGAGAGACCTTCGATCCGACCTTCGGCAATTCCACGTATACTATGTCGTGCAATGTTGCTTGGGCGTAATCGGTTATGCCAACCCTACAATGGTCCCCCTCCACCTTCACCCATTCATGCTCCTTCGAATAATATAGGCCATCGGGGACTTCATATCCATCCACTTTCATACCGGATCGCCCAACCCTATTGGTCCCTCCCATCCTATAATTTTTACCCGAATCTCTCCCCAAAGATGCTTTGAAGAGGGGCTCCCCTCAAGCTTAAATTCGGCCTCATGAAAAAACTGAGCCGAATAGGGGCCCAATTGGGGGGAGCTATTCCGAGCCTTGAGGGTCGTGGTGAAATTCGGCGGGACCTCCCTATCGGATGGCAAGAGGATCAGGAATGCTGCTGAGTTGGTAAAGAAGTATAAGGGCAGAATAGAGGAGATGGTCGTCGTCGCTTCGGCGATGGGCGGCGTGACGGATGAGCTGATAAGGGCCGCGGGGAGGGCCAAGGCGGGCGATAGGCCATATGTGGAGGAGTTCCTCAATGGGTTCTCGGAAAGGCATCTCGATGCCATCGAGGAGGCGATCTCGGATCCGAAGCTCAGGGCCGAGCTGGCTGAGAGGGTAAGGGCGGATATCGCGGACCTTGGGAGGGCCCTCATAGGGGTCTCCTATCTCTCGGAGCTGACGCCCAGATCCAAGGACTATATACTCTCCTTCGGGGAGAGGCTTTCTACGAGGATATTATGCGGAGCCCTCCAAGACATAGGGATGAGGGCCGAATACTTCACGGGCTTCGAGGCGGGCATCATAACCGATGCCAACTTCGGAGAGGCGGTGCCTATCTTCGAGTTGGCGAGCGAAAGGGTTAGGGCGGCATTGGATGGGAAGCTCAAGGATGGTTCGATCCCGGTCGTAACGGGGTTCATAGGCGGGACCGCCGAGGGGATAGTGACGACCTTAGGGAGGGGCGGATCCGATTACACGGCCACCATACTCGGTGCCTTACTCAACGCCGACGAGGTATGGCTTATGACGGACGTGAACGGCCTCATGACGGCTGATCCGAAGATAGTCCCCTCCGCAAAGACCATTCGAAGGATATCGTACTCGGAGGCGGCCGAGATGGCCTTCTTCGGGGCCAAGTCGCTACACCCGAGGGCCTTGGAGCCCGTTTCGGAAAAAGGGATACCCTTGAGGATAAGGAATACCTTCGATCCGGAGGGCGAGGGGACCCTCATAACGAAGGAGAGGGAAGGAGGGGACAAGGTAGTTAAGGCCGTGACGCTGATAAGAAACGTTAGCCTGCTCACGGTCGGCGGGGCGGGCATAGTCGGGACGCCGGGCGCAGCGGCCAAGATCCTAAAGGTCCTCGGGGACAATAGGATAAACGTGCTCATGATCTCCCAAAGCTCCTCTGAATACAACATATCGTTAGTCATCCCAAGGGCGAGCTCCAAGGAGGCCGTTTCGGCCTTGAGGAGGGAGCTCAAGAACGAGGGCTTAGTCAGGGAGGTAACGTCGGAGGACGATGTTTGCGTCGTGGCCGCTGTGGGCGCGGGAATGAGGGGCACTCCGGGCGTCGCGGCTAGGGTCTTCACTGCAGTCGCCAAGAAGGGCATAAACGTCAGGATGATAGCTCAGGGCTCCTCCGAGCTGAACATATCCTTCGTGGTCGGGGAATCGGATGGCGCGGACGCCGTGAGGGCGATCCACGAGGAGTTCTCCTTGGGCTCCTGATCCGAGATCGATTAGGATGCTCGGATTAAAGGATTAGGGTTGAATCGATGCTTTGATGGGATTCGCGTCGGCGATGGATCAAATTTCAAACCTTCTCCAGCTTTCCCCTTAAATCCTCCATCGGAACGTTCAGGACTATGGCATCCCCGAGGCGATGGATGTAGGATGTCGGGACCCTCGCCCTTGCCTTCCCGAGAATCGACCTGCCGCCCAAGGCCTTCCTCGCAGCCCCTCCCTCAAGCTCCACTATCAAACTCCTCGCAACGAGGCCTATCGGGTCTATCTCGATGTCCTTCACCCTCCCGAGCAGGGCCATGGAGGAATCGTAGACTTTCTTCTCCGCCAGCTCGCTGATCAGCATGAGCGGCGATTCGATGAAGCCGATTTAAGCGTTTTGGTCCGAGGAGAGGGGGTTGGCCGGGTTTCCTCCTTCTATCCCTTCCCGAGGAACCTCTCCGCCTCTATGGCCGCGATGGCGCCCAAGGCTGAGGCTATAACCGCTTGCCTATACCTCTTATTGCACACGTCCCCGGCGGCGAAGACTCCTTCAACGCTGGTCTTGACGAGGTCCTTGGTCATTATATAGCCCTCTTCGTCCATCTCCAATTGACCCTTGAAGGCCTCGGTATTTGGGCTATGGCCGATGGCCACGAAGAGGCCATCGCAATCCAGCCTCTTGACCTCGCCCGTGATTACATCCCTGAGAAGCACGCCGCGCACCCTATCGTCGCCCAATACCTCCGAAACTACCTTATTCCATTCGAACCTTATCCTCTCGTTCCTGAAGGCCCTCTCCTGAAGGATCCTCTTGGCCCTAAGCTCCGACCTCCTATGCACCACCACGACCTCCTTGGCGATGCTGCTGAGGAAAAGCGCCTCCCCCAATGCCGTATCCCCCCCGCCAACCACCGCAACCCTCTTGCCCTTGAAGAAGTATCCATCGCAATGGGCGCAGGAGGACACGCCCCTCCCGATGAGCCTCCTTTCCGACTCCAGCCCCAACCACTTCGCCCTAGCACCAGTGGCTATTATGATGCTCCTCGCCTCCTGGGCCCCCGATTCCATGAGGACCTCAAGGGGCCTCTTGGAGAAGTCCGCCCCGATAACTGATCCGCTTACGAAACGCGCGCCCAACCTTTCGGCCTGCTGCCTCATCCTATCCACCAATATCGGGCCCGGGACAGGATCCGGAAAGCCCGGGAAGTTCTCCACTTCTCCGGCAATCATCAGCTGCCCCCCGGGCTGGGGCCCCTCTACCACCATCGGCTCGAGCCCAGCCCTGGAGGCGTAAATGGCCGCCGCGCACCCAGCGCATCCTGATCCGATTATTATTAAATCCTCCAAATTTGCCCCCAAGCCCACTTTTTCGATAACATGGTTTTTAAGCCTTCCTAGAGATAGTGAATAATGGGACTGGGAATGCTCAGCTCTAGGATGAAGGAAGGGGTGGAGGCGGCGCCGAAGAGAGCGCTCCTGAGGGCCTCGGGGCTATCGGATGAGGACATAAAAAAACCGCTCATCGCGATAGTCAACTCATGGAACGAGATAGTCCCCGGCCATGTGCATCTCAGGAGGGTCTCCGAGTCCGTCAAGGCGGGAGTAAGGTCGAGTGGGGGGACGCCGCTGGAGTTCGATACGATAGCTATATGCGATGGCATAGCCATGGGCCACGAGGGCATGAAGTATTCCCTGTTCAGCAGGGATTTGATAGCGGACTCGATCGAGGCCATGGTGAGGGCCCATGCCTTCGATGCCATGGTCCTGATATCCTCCTGCGATAAGATATTGCCAGGCCACCTGATGGCCGCCGCTAGGCTGGATATACCGTCCATAGTGGTGACCGGGGGACCCATGTACCCGGGGACGTATAGGGGGAGAAAGGTCGACGTTATATCGGTTTTCGAGGCGGTGGGGGAGTTCAAGAGGGGCACCATCTCCGAGCGGGATTTGGCCGAGCTGGAGGCTTCGGCCTGTCCCGGTCCAGGATCTTGCGCTGGAATGTTCACCGCGAATACGATGGCCTGCCTGACGGAGGCCATGGGCATGTCACTGCCTGGATGCGCCACCTCGCATGCGGTAACGGCGAAGAAGCTGAGGATCGCTGAATGGTCCGGCAGGAGGGTAATGGATCTCCTGCGATCCGGCATAAAGCCCAGCGATATAATGACCTTGGGCTCCCTCAGGAACGCCATCGCCGTAGATATGGCCCTCGGCGGCTCCACCAACAGCGTCCTGCACCTCAGGGCCATAGCGGCGGAGTTGGGGATCGATCTTAGGCTCGAGGAGTTCGATGAAATCGGGAGGAGGGTGCCGCATATATGCAACATGAGGCCGGGCGGCCCATACTTCATGAGCGATTTAGATGAAGCCGGGGGGGTTCCGGCCATATTGAGGAGGCTGGAGCCGTTCTTGAGCAAGGAAGAGATGACGGTATCCGGCAAGAGGGTTGGAGAATTGTTGAGGGAGTCCTCGATAGAGAACGACGAGGTGATCAGGCCCTTGGATAGGCCGGTTCACCCCGAGGGGGGGATAGCCATACTGAGGGGGAGCCTCGCCCCGAAGGGGGCGGTCGTCAAATACTCCTCCGTCCCAGAGGCCATGTGGAGGTTCGCCGGGGAGGCCGTGGTCTTCGATTCCGAGGAGGAAGCGGTTAAGGGCATAAGCGAGGGAGGGGTGGGTGAGGGGGACGTGGTCGTTATAAGGTATGAGGGATGCGTCGGAGGGCCCGGGATGAGGGAGATGCTTGCCCCAACTTCCTTGATAGCGGGCATGGGATTCGAGAGGGTCGCGCTGGTCACGGACGGGAGGTTCTCGGGCGGGACCAGGGGGCCCTGCATAGGCCACGTGGAGCCCGAGGCGGCCTTGGGCGGCCCCATAGCCGCCGTTAGGGATGGGGATCGGATTGAGATAGACATACCGCGCAGGAAGCTGGAGCTTGCCCTGCCGATTGAGGAGATCGAGCGGAGGCTCGAGGGGCTGGAGCCGAAGAGGAAGGAGGTCCCTAGGAACTCGGTACTGGCCAGATATGCCGGCCAAGCGCTCCGGCGCTAGAGCGGGCCTTGGAGCTCCCAGCCCCTCCTCCTCTTCAAATACGGAACCAAGCCGCCCTCATTGAGTATGGGCATCAGGAATCGAGGAAAAGGCTTCAGGCGATGGATCGTCGACTTGGTTTCGTTCTCCACGGCCGCCCTATCCAAGTCGATCCTGATACTATCGCCGTCCTCGAATGGCTCCGAGGATCCATCGAGCTGAAGGGCCAAGAGCCCTTGGTTTATCGAGTTCCTGAAGAAGATCCTCGCGAATGACTCCGCTATCACCGCCTTGATGCCGACCTTCTTCAGGACTATGACGGCGTGCTCCCTCGAGCTCCCGCATCCGAAGTTCTTCCCGGCCACTATGATGCACCTATCCCTGAGCTTCTCCTTGAAGCCCGGATCGTAGTCCTCGAATGCATGCCCAGCCACCATGTCCATATCCATGCTGGAGAGGTAGCGAGCCGGTATTATGTCGTCGGTATTGACGTTGTCCGGATATTTGATTATCCTACCGGTCAATTCGTTCATCGAATGTCCCTCGGATCCATTATCTTGCCCACGATGGCCGAGGCGGCGACGGTCGCGGGCGATGCCAGATATACCTTGGAGCTCCTGTGCCCCATCCTCCCCACGAAGTTCCTATTCGTCGAGGAGACGCAGATCTCCTCCGGGCCTAGGACCCCTTGCGACATGCCGAGGCATGGGCCGCAGGAAGGGGCGCAAACGATCGCCCCGGCCTCCACGAATATATCCAAAAGGCCCTCCCTCATTGCCTCGCGATATATCTCCATGGAGGCGGGCGCCACAACCATCCTGACCCTTGGGCTCACCTTCTTGGATTTCAACAATCTGGCGGCCGCCCTCAGGTCCTCGAGCCTGCCGTTGGTGCAGGACCCCAAGAATGCCTGATCGATCTCGATATCCTCCAGCTCCCTCGCGGGCCTGACGTCGTCGATCCTTGGGGGAACGGCGACGAGGGGCTCGATCTTGGAGGCATCGAACTCGAACGTCTCCTCGAACTCCGCGTCCTCGTCGCTCCTGAGGAGCTCCACCTCCATCCCGGTCCTATCCCTTATATAGGAGGCGACCTTCTCATCCGGCTCCACTATTCCCGTCTTGGCGCTCATCTCTATCGACATATTAGCCAAGGTTAACCGGCCATCCACGCTCATCGCTCTTATGCCCTCGCCGCAGTACTCTATGGCCTTGTATATGGCGCCCTCCATCCCTATCTCCCCTATCACCTCCAATATCAGGTCCTTCGGCGAGGAGGGCTCGATCAATCTATTGCTAACCACGACCCTGAAGGTCTCCGGCACCCTGAACCAGAGCTTCCCCGTACCGAGCACGGCCGCTGCCTCGGTCGACCCGACGCCGACCCCGAAGGCCCCAAGGCCTCCGGCCGTGCAGGTATGGCTATCGGCTCCTACGATCAGCCTCCCCGGGGCCGACATCCCCCTCTCGGCCATTAGTTGATGCGCTATTCCCCCCCTCCCGATCTCGAAGAAATTGGTCAAGCCCTTGGCGCGAACGAAGGACCTCATCTCGCGCATCATGGAGGCCGAGCTTATATCGCTCGGCGGGACGTTATGATCGAATACCACTACGACCTTATAGGGGTCCCATACCCCCTCGAAGCCCATCTCCTCGAATGCCCTTATGGCCAGCGGCCCCGTTATCTCGTGGAGCATCAAGAGGTCGACCTCGGCCAAGACTATCTCCCCGGCCGAGGCGCTGGGCTTCCCGGAGGCCCTCGAAAGGACCTTCTCGCTTATGGTTTTCCCGATCTCAGCCCACCCCTTCTCTCCTCATTCCAGCCCAGATAGCTTGCGTATCTTCCTCCCAACCCTCTCTATGGGGTGGCGCTCAATAGCCTTCATAAGGGCCTTCAGCCTCTCCGGCTTCTCCCTCCAAACCCTGACCCATTCCTTGGCGAAGGCTCCGCTCCTGACGTTCTTGACGACGACCTTCATATTCCTCTTGACCCTTTTGTCCACGACCTTCGGCCCAACCGTCAGGCCGCCATACTTCGCCGTATCGGAAACGGCCCTGAGCATCTTCATGAATCCTCCCTCGGCTATCATATCCATTATCAGCTTCGCCTCGTTCAGGACCTCGAAGTATGCGACCTCGGGCTGGTACCCGGCCTCCACGAGGACCTCGAAGCCATCCTTTATCAACTCGATCAGGCCGCCGACGAGGACCGTTTGCTCCCCTATGATGTCCGTCTCCGTTTCCTCGGCGAACGTCGTCTCTATCAAGCCGGCCCTAGCGCACCCGATGGCCTTCCCCATCTCGAGGGAGATCCTCTTGGCGTTCCCGCTGCTGTCCCTGTGGACCGCTATCAGGGCCGGGACGCCCGAGCCGGCTTCATAGGTCTCCCTGACCCTAGCCCCGGGGGATTTGGGGGCGACCATTATCACGTCGACGCCCTCTGGGGGGGTTATCAGGCCGTAGTGAATGTTGAAGCCGTGGGAGAAGCTGAGCGCCTTGCCGTCGGCCATATGCTTCGCTATATGCCTCTCATAGACCTGCGGCTGGACCATGTCCGGGAGGAGGATGTGGATTATATCCCCCTTCTCGGCGGCCTCCTCGATCGGCAATGGGGAGAACCCATCCCCGACGGCCCTCTCCCAGCTCCTCCCCTTCGGCCTCAGGCCCACCACGACGTTCAGCCCGGAGTCCCTCATGTTCAGGGCTTGGGCCCTGCCCTGGCTTCCGTAACCTATCACGGCCACGGTCTTATCCCGTATAACCTCATATTCGATATCCTTGTCGAAATATATCCTCGCCATACGCCCCACCGCCCCGTTATTTAAGCCCGATCCTGTTTAAACCTCTTTCCATAGCCGTGATCCCTGTCCGGGATACTTCGAGGAGCTCGAAGCGCTTCATCAGCTCCAAGAAGGCATCGATCTTCGATGGCGCTCCTGTTATCTCGATCATTATGGAGTCGGGGGACACATCCACTATCCTGCTCCTGAAGATGTTCGCCCAGTTCACGAGATCGGATCTAGCCCTCCAATCCTCAACCCTAACCTTAACGAGGGCCAGCTCCCTCACGACCGTCTCGCTTGGGTCGAGCAGCTTGACCTCCAGAACGTCTATGAGCTTCCTCAACTGCTTCTCTAACTGCACGGCGTCCTCTTCCTCGCCCCTCATCGTTATGGTCATCCTAGCGATGTCCCCACGCTCCGTCGGCCCAACGGTTATGCTCTCTATGTTGAAGTTCCTCTGCCTGAACATGTTCGAAACCTTTTGTAGGACCCCCGGCTTATGTTCGACCAAGGTCCCGAATATGAAGGTCTTCAAGCCCTTCAGACCCCTATCATATCCTCCAGCTTGCAACCGGGCGGCACCATGGGGAAGACGTCCTCCTCGGGACTTATCGGGACGTCTATCACGGTCGTGACGTCGCTACCGAGCGCCGCTTTTACGGCCCTCTCGAACTCCTCCATGGATTCGGCCCTCATCCCCTGCGCGCCGTAGGCCTCGGCTATCTTGGCGAAGTCCGGGGGCTTTATCTCGACCGCCGAATACCTGCCCCGGAAGAAGAGGCGCTGCCATTGGGCCACCATCCCGAGCATCCCATTATTCAATATGACCGCCACCACCGGGATCTTCTCGGAAACGGATGTGGCCAAGGAGTTCATGGTCATCTGGAAACTCCCATCGCCGGCTATGTCAACAACCGGGACCTCGGGCCTGGCCACCTTCGCCCCTATCGCCGCCGGGAAGCCGAAACCCATTGTGCCCAAGCCGCCCGAGGTTATGAAGTTCCTCGGCCCATAGGCCTTGAAATGGAGCGAGGCCCACATCTGGTTCTGGCCGACCTCCGTCGTCACTATGGCGTCGTCGGGCAGCAACTTCCTCAGCCTCCTCAACAGCCGCGGCGCGGATAGGCCATCGCCCTCTTCGTTATGGAGCTTCGCCTTCACCTGTTTGATCCTCTCGTACCAATGCGCGGGCCTCTCGCCCTTGAGCCTCTTCGCGAGCTCCTCCGCGAGCCCGGCCATGGCCTTTCGGGCATCCCCCTCTATCCCTAGGTGCACCCTCTTGTTCTTCCCTATCTCCGCCGGGTCTATGTCTATTTGTATTATCTTCGCCTCTTTGCAGAACTCCTTGACATCGCAAGTAGTTCTATCGGCGAACCTAGTCCCAACCGCCAATAGGACGTCGGCTTTTACGATGAGCATGTTCGCCAATGGGGAGCCGTGCATGCCGATGACCCCTACGGAGAGCGGGTGATCCTCCCTAATGCATCCCTTCCCCATCAGGGTCGTTCCAACGGGCGCCATCAGGAGCTCGGCCAACCTGACCAGCTCCCGATGGGCGTTCGAGATCCTGACCCCCCCGCCGGCCAGTATGAAAGGAGCATCGGCCCCAGCCAAAAGCTCCGCCGCCTTCTTCAAAAGCTCCGGGTCCGGGTCCAATGGCAGGGAGAGGCCCCTGACCTCAACGCTATCGGGGAACTCCATCTGAGCGACCTCCGTTTGGACGTCCTTTGGGAGGTCCACGAGGACCGGGCCGGGCCTTCCGCTCGTGGCTATTAGAAATGCCTTCTTGACGACGCTGGGTATCTCGGATGCTGATCGGACTTGGTGGTTGTATTTGGTTATCGGGGCCGTTATCCCTATGATGTCGGCCTCTTGGAAGGCGTCCCTGCCGATCATCGCCTTCGGGACTTGGCCCGTGAAGGCGACTAAGGGAGAGGAATCCATGTAGGCGTTCGCTATACCGGTCACGAGGTTCGTCGAACCGGGGCCGGACGTGGCCATGCAAACCCCGGCCCGGCCGCTGGCCCTGGCGTATCCATCGGCCATGTGGGCCGCCGATTGCTCATGCCTAGCGAGTATGTGCCTAATCCCCGAGTCCAAAAGGGCATCGTAGACGGGCATTATGGCTCCGCCCGGCAGTCCGAATATCACCGATACCCCTTCCTTCTCGAGGGCCTTCACGAGGGCCTTGGAACCGGATAGTTCTAACATCTTTCAAAACACCTCCAAGCCCAGCGCGCGGATCCGATAGGAATCCTACGCTGGGCTCAAACGAGCAAAACTACTACGAGGATGAGCCCGATCGCCGCGAGAGCCGGGTCTGGGATCGTGAGGGCGAGGACCGGCTGGTCGGGGCGATCGCTGGACATTCGTCCTATCGGCTCTCCAATCCACAGGGGGCCGATTCCCTATATAAATTTTAGCGCGTTTGGGCCCGCGGTACCATCGATACAAACGCCCCTCCGATCGAAGCCGCTCAGGCGAGCAAGCAATGCCTTTAAGGGAAATATGGGATAGGAAGAGTTGAAGGGCGATTCCAATGAAGGAGGTCGTGGTCCTAGCCTACTCTGGTGGGCTGGATACGTCCGTGGCGATAAAATGGATCCAAGAAAAGTACGGCTTCGACGTAGTCACTCTGACCCTTGACCTCGGGCAGGGCTCGGACCTCAGGCTCATAGAGGAGAAGGCCTTGAAGCTCGGCGCCCTGAGGCATTACTCGATCGATGCCAAGGAGGAGTTCGCGAGCGAATATATCGCTAGGGCCATAAAGGCCAACGCCCTATATGAGGGCAAGTATCCCCTCAGCACCGCCCTATCGAGGCCCTTGATATCGAAGAAGCTCGTTGAGGTCGCTTGGAGAGAGGGGGCCGTGGGGGTGGCCCATGGGTCCACGGGGAAGGGCAACGATCAGGTCCGGTTCGAGGTAACTGTGAGGGCCCTTGACCCGAGCCTGAAGATCATAGCCCCGATAAGGGAATGGGGGCTCAGCAGGGAGGAGGAGCTGGAGTACGCCAAGAGGCATGGCATACCGCTCAGCGAAGAGCTCGGGAAGACGTTCAGCGTGGATAAGAACTTGTGGGGGAGGTCCGTTGAGGGCGGTCCGCTGGAGGATCCGGGCGCGGAGCCCCCAGAGGCGGCCTTCGAGTGGACGAGGGGACCAGAGAAGGCGCCGGATTCCCCAGCCCATTTGGAAATAGGCTTTGAGGGGGGCCTGCCGGTTAGCCTTAATGGGGAAAGGAGGGGGCTCGTGGGCCTTATATCGGAGCTCAATGCGCTGGCGGGCTCCCATGGAGTCGGCCGAATAGACCATTTGGAGGATAGGCTTGTGGGCATCAAATCCAGGGAGCTCTATGAATGCCCGGCTGCGGTGGCGATACTCGAGGCCCATTCGGACCTCGAGAAAGCCGTCCTGACGAGGCACGAGCTGGAGTTTAAGCAATTGGTCGATTCGGCTTGGTCGAGGCTGGTCTATTACGGCCTATGGGTAGATCCGCTTAGGGAGGATCTGGAGGGATTCATAGAGAGGACGCAGGAGAGGGTATCGGGGATTGTCAGGATGAGGCTGTATAAGGGCAACGCCTCCGTGGTTGGCAGATCGTCCCCATTCTCCCTATACGACCTCAGCCTCGCGACCTATGGATTGGAAACGAGGTTCGATCAAAGGCTTTCGGAGGGATTCGTGGAGATATGGGGCCTCCCATCGAAGGTGGCTAACGCCATTAGGAGGAGGGCGGAAAAGATCGGTGCCTGAGATTTGTCGGAAACATTGAAGGGGGGGATAGTCCCCCACATAAAGCCGGAGGTCGTTGAGTACATCTCCTCTGTGGATCAGGACGAGAGGATACTAGAGGAGCTATTCGAAATAAACATGGCCCATATACTCATGCTCGCCGAGGAGGGCATAGTGAGCAAGGAGGCGGGGGCCAAGATCCTGAGGGCCCTCTCCGAGCTAAAGGACTCCATCGGGCTGGATAGGGGGAAGGAGGATGCATACGTATGCATCGAGGACGAGGTCTCCAAGATGGCGGGCGAGGGCATAGGTGGGAACCTCAACTTGGCCAAGAGCAGGAACGATCAAATAGCGGCGGCCCTTAGGATGAGGTTGCGCCGCGAGATCCTAGATCTAATCGCCTCGGGGGCGGGCCTATTGGGGGGGCTCTTGGAGCTCGCGGAGAAAGGGGTCCGCTCCCTTTTTCCGGGCTATACGCATCTGAGGGTAGCCCAACCTATAACTTTGGCCCATTACGCGATCGCTCAATTCGATGCGATCGCGAGGGACCTCGAGAGGCTCATGGAGGCCTATGGGAGGGTGAACAAATGCCCTATGGGGGCCGCCGCGTTGGCGACGACGAGCTTCCCAATAAACCGGGAGAGGGTCAGCGAGCTGCTCGGCTTTGAGGGCCTCGTGGAGAACTCCTTGGACGCCGTTGGGAGCAGGGATTTCGCCCTCGAGGCCCTAGCCGACCTCTCGATAATGGCGTGGCACCTGATCAGGATATTGGAGGACCTAATCCTCTACTCCGCCCCGGAATTCTCGATCCTAGAGTTGCCGCCCGGGTTCTGCTCGACCAGCAGCATGATGCCTCAGAAAAGGAACCCGGATGTACTGGAGGTGATGCGGGCCAGGCTATCCGGGATCCTAGGGGATGTGGCGGCCGCCTTCTCCATCCTCAAGGCCCTGCCATCGGGCTATAATCTGGATTTCCAAGAGCTGACGCCGAGGCTTTGGAGGGGGATCGATGAGCTGAAGCGGGCGATCCCATTGCTCTCTGAGCTAATCCCCAAGGTCAGAGCTACGGAGGGCGTCGAGGAGGCATTGGCGAGGAATTTCGCGACGGCATCTGAGCTCGCCAACTTCCTATGCTCCAAGCATGGGATACCATTCAGATCCGCCTATAGGATCGTCGGCGAGGTATGCGGCCTCCTATTCGAAAGCGGGAAGGGCATGCGGGGGATATCCCCGGAGCTGATCAAGGAGGTCGCCAAGAGAAAGGCCGGCGTGGAGCTGGATCTCGATGCCGAAGAGTTGAAGCGAGCGGTTGATCCGAGGAACTTCGTGGAATCCCATAAGGCGGTCGGCGGACCCTCCCCGGAGAGGGTTTGGGAGGCCATTGGGAGGAGGCGCGCGGCGATTGGGGAGGTCTTGGGGTTCGTGAAGCGAAAGAGGGAGGGCCTGAACCGCTCCAGGAAGCTCTTGGAGGAGGGCGTCAGAGCCATAGCAGGGCCCTGATGACCTCCGGGATTCCCATCATCAAGAGGCCCAGCAATATGGCGAAGGGCAACCCGGGGAAGATGGACCTCTTGCTCAGCATCCTAAGGCCCATCCATAAGCCCGCCAAGAGCCCGAGGCTCGAGAGGATGTAATTGAGGGGGCCGAAATTCACCATCGCGCCCCCCGCCAGCATCGAGTAAAAGACCACATCCCCCATCCCGATCGTTACCCCATGATAGGTGAGGGTCGCCCCCGGGAACTCCTCGAGGGGGAATATTTCGGCGATCTTCCCTATCGGCCCCCTGAAGACCGCCACCATGTCGTAAACCGCCAGCGCCAAGAGCAGGAGGATCGAGGTCAGCAGCGGGATGGAGCTCCCTAGGAACGTACCCGTTATTGCGCCTAGCAAAGCTATCGATGTCGCCCGAAGGGGCTCGCTCCTCCCCAACGACCCATAGGCCAGTACCGCCGCGATGGGCAGCGCTATGATCGCCCTATTGGGTTCGGCGTTCGGCCAAAGCGCCCGGAGGCAGAGCCCGACGCTCCAATCGGAAACGAACAGGGCCATAAGCGCCACTGCGAGCCTCATGGAGTATTTGACGAACTTTGAGAGGCCATGCTTCAGCAAGAGGTATAGCATGGTCGCCGATCCAAACAAGATCGCTACGAAATATAGGGTATTCAGCGCCGCCCCGCTCGGGGTTTCCTCGAAGAGCGTTATGGGCTCTATCTCGATCTTAGAATAGTATATGAGGGAGGAGAGCAGCCCAGTCGCGCAGAGGGAGAGGATCACCGGGGAGATATATCCGATATTGAGCTTGAATTCTTCCCCCAATCGGCTCACGCCATCCGGCAAAGGGCCGAGGATCGTTGCCTACTCGAGCTTATAAATATCCCCGGGCCTCGGCGCATGGGCCTCCAATCCGAGCTCCTCGGAGGCCCAGCTGGCGAGCCTTTCGCAATTCCCCTCCGCGCCATGGACGACGAATACCTTCGCCCCCCCATCCAGCCTCGAGAGGACCGATTCCAGCTCGGAGCGGCCGCAATGGGAGGAGAACACGAATTTATCCACCTCGGCCAAGACCTTCCTCTCTTTCCCGCCTATCACAAACTTCTTCTTATCCAAAAGGGTCCTGCCCGGGGTCCCTGGGATCTGGAAGCTGACCAGGTATATGGCATTGCGCTTGTTTTGGGATATCGCCTCCATATAAAAGACGGCGGCCCCCCCTTTCAGCATGCCTGCCGGGGAGACTATGACCGACGGGGTCTTCACGGCGATCCTTCGGTCTCGCCAATCGTTGATCCATCTGGCGTTTTTAACGGCCCTTTCGAAGAGCTCGAAGTCCCTGAGGGATTCCGGATGCTCGGCGAGGAGCTTGATGGCGTCCAAGGCCATGCCATCCACGTGGACCGGATGCTCGAAATTATTTGCCTCTAGGATCGACAGCACCTCTTGGGATCTTCCGACCCCGAAGGCCGGGATAAGGACCGTGCCCCCCCTTTCAACGACGTCCCTGCACCTGGAAACGAACTCCTTCTCCAACGCCAATCTCTCCGGATGATCTTCGTTAGCGTATGTGCTCTCGATCACGATCGCATCCAGATCGAGGTCCCAATGCTCCGCGCCGTTCAGGAGCCTGCTGGGCGTGGTGCTGAAATCGCCCGTATAGAGCAGCCTCTTCCCCTCGGCCTCTATCAGGACTTGGGAGCTGCCCGGGATGTGGCCGGCGTTTAGGAACACCACGCTGATCCCGTCTATCTCGAACGGCTCCGAGTATCGATGCCTTACCGCGTGGTCCATCATGTTCTTCAAATCCACGTATTCGTAAGGGAGGTAGTAGCCGCTGAGGTGGAGGAAGTCCTTTATGAGGAGGTCCGAGAATTTGAAAGTCGGCTCCACGGCGTGGACCGGGATGCCGTCGCGCAGGTAGAAGAGCGGCGCCAGCCCGCTGTGGTCCAAGTGCGCATGGGTTATCAGGATCGCATCCACTTCCCTAGCCGATATATGGGCCGGGAAGCCTATTTCGTCATCCAACAATACCCCATAATCCATTAGGATGCATTTCCCCTCGGTGCGGAGGGCCACGCCGGACCTCCCCACCTCGGAGCATGCGCCCAAGAATCGCAACTCCATCCCAATATTCCACCCATAATCATCCGCTTCCTAGGCGGGGAAGAGTTCCGAGCTTAAATACGTTTTGTTGGTCGCCCCTCCGCCGAGCCGGGGCGTCTCAAATCGACGTTAATCTCGAGCGGTAGGCCCAACTCCTCGCAGATTCCCTTTAGCCCTTGGAGGGCCTTTCCGGATATTCGGAACGAGGATATCGCTACCCTCTTATTCCTCTTAAGTAGCTCCTTGAAGAGCGAGAGGGCCTCATCGGGGATTTCATCCATGGGGCCCGGGCCCTCGGTTTGAAACAATGGGAAGGTCTCCAGCAACTCCCATGGCACGAACCCATAGGGGTTAACGAGCTTGAAGAAGCGAACCCTTCGGACGTCCTCATCGCCGAGGCGCTTGGTAGGATCGGGGCCCGAGTAAACGACCAATTTATTCACCTCTTCCGGGATCGAATACCTTTCCAATAGGCGTCTCCAATAGCGCTGAACCTCAGGCCTCCCCAAGTCGAGGAGATCGAAATAGAATATCCCGCCCCTCTTGGTGGAGGGGGAGTATTTCTCCAGGAGGTTGGAGTACGACCTCAGCCCCGCGAAGGCCCTGAAGAGGGATGGGTGGGACCTGGCCCTCTGCCCCAGGAGCTCCCAAAGGGCCCCGTCCGAGATCGCCTGCTTTATCCTGCGGAGCTCCTCGACGCATGCGTTGAGGTTATGCTCAGCCAAGAAACGCTCGATGAATTTCTTATCGCATTTGATCACCTCGGAGGGCTCGTATCTGGAGCATGCGCTACAGGAGCATGGGAAATGCCGCAGGTCCTTCAGCCTAATGGTGCCGCTCTCCGTCATATATCTCCCCTCCCTAGCGAAGATCGCGTAGGAGGCGGAGTCGAAGAGGTCGCACCCCAACGCGACCGCCAGGGAGAACATCGCGGGGTGGCCTGCGCCAAAGAGGTGAAGCGGCTTTGAAGGTGGGATTATCGATCTAACAGTCGCTATCATCCGCGAGAGCAGTTCATATCTGTACCGCTTCAATATTTGCGTGGGGCTCCCGAGGGCTAGTATATGGAATGGGAGCGAGGACATCTTCAGGGCCGAGGATGAGAGAAGATCGAAGTAGGTTCCGCCCTGTATCGGGCCAACCCATAGCATCCCATCGCCCGAGATTATCCGAAATGCCTCCTCGGCCCTCCTATGGGTTTCCAAAACCCCGCGCTCCGCCTCCTCCCTCTTGGCCCCATAAGGCGTTGGTATATCCAAGATGACGCCTATGTTGCTGCCGATCGATTCTTGGAACCTTATTATCTCATCGGGGGCCGAATCGATGCCGCCGTATACGAGGATCTGGTAGGCCCCGGAATCCGTCGCGATTATCCCATCGTAGTCTAGGAAACGATGCACCCCCTTTTCAATGACCTCGTTCCCGAAGTTCTTCTTCAGGAGGTGCGCGTTGACCATTATGGCCTTGAATCCGAAGCGCTCCTTCAGCTCGCGGGGAGGTATTGGTTGCACCAACGGATTGATGACTGGGAACATATATGGCGTTTCCAGGGTCCCTCTCTCGGTCCGCAGCCTTCCGATCCTTCCCATCAAATCCCTCTCCGGGCCTTGCTCGAATGGATCGAGCCGGATGCCATTTGGATCGGCCAACGTTTATTATCCCCATTGCGCATTCAGTTTGCCACGAAATCGGGGACCATGATCGGCCTTGCCTTATAAAGTGATTCCCCTATCCGCTATACGGATCGAGGCCCTCAGGGATCCGATACTATTGGAGGGCCTGCCGGGGATTGGCTTGGTCGGCCATATGGCCGTGGATAATTTGATAAAGGCCTACGGGGCGAGGCCGATCTTTGAGATATTATCCACCGAATTTCAACCGATCTCCATGGTGGAGGATGGGGATCTTAGGCCGCAAAGGAACGAGCTGTACCTCCTCAGCGATACCTCCATACCGAGGGACCTAATATTGCTCTTCGGGAACGCTCAGGCCAGCAATCCGGGCGGCCAATACGAACTGGCGGAATGCTCCCTAAGGCTAGCCAAGGGGATGGGTTGCCGGCTCGTGATAACGCTCGGCGGGCTCAAGAGGGATTCTGTAACGCCCACGCCGCGGATCTTCTGCACGGCCACGGACCGCGAGTTGCTCAGCATGGCCGTCTCAAAGGGGGCGGGCATACTGCAGGGGCGTGTCTTCGGAGCGGCGGGGATCCTGGTTGGGTTGGCGGAATTGATGGGCATGTCCGGGCTTTGCCTATTGGCCGAGACCCCTGGGTTCTTCGGAGACGCGATCGCGGCAAAGGCCATTCTCCTATTCCTATCTAGGCTCCTGGGAGCAGAATTGAGTACCAAGGAGCTGGATGCAAAGGCGAAGGGATTGGCGGATGCTTTGGAGAAAATGGGGAGGGGGATTGACGAGGAGGGGGGGAGGCCCCCTAGGGAGCCTTCGACCTCTCCCTAACGAACTCCTCGTAGATCCTCTTCACCCTCTCGGCGGTCGGCCCGCTGCCCTCGAGCAATCCGCCCTCGCCGACCCTGATCTTATCCATGACCACTATCGTCCCGGACCCCTCGACCAATTTGACCATACGCGGGAACACCCTCTCAAGCCTCATGGCGAGGGCCTCAAGATCGAAGGGCTTTTCGGCGCTATATATCTCCAAGATGGCGCTCCCATTTATGAAGAGCTTATATATGTTCCTCCCGCTTTGATCCTTCGCATCGGTCAGACAGATGCTCATGGAGCTAGCATTGACCCCGGATAAGATCCCTGAGTATACTTTGCCATTAACGGTTTCAACGATCACGCTCTTGTTAAGGAGATGGGAGAGCTCCTCGAAGAACCTCCTCTCCCCTACGCTCGACAATCCAAATCACCGGATTTTATTAGATCGCCTTCCTTAAATCCTTATTCCGGGAGGCCCTTTGGTCCGCGCTCTTGAGCAACCCCAAGATCTTCCGGACCTCCTCCGGCGATTCGGAGGAGGCTATGGGGGGATTGGCCAAGACCCTTTGCCTGTGCCCACATGATGGGCAGGTACGGCTGGCCGAATTTGAGTGGGCCAATGTCAGCTTGCCGCACTTCTCACAACGGATTATCAGATACCTTTTCGCCTTTTGGCTCAATCCGCTTCCCCGCCAAATATCTTTCCAAGCATCCCTCCCTTTCCAATACCCCTATCCAATCTATCCCAAGGAGGGAGGGCCGCTTCCTTCCCCTTATGACCTCCAAGGCCTCGCCCATGGCATCCTTCAAGCTCAACCCGGTCATATCGATCTCATGGACCCTCGATCCGCCGAAGGCATTCAGGGCCTCCAATAGGCATGAGTCCAGGATCTCCGCCTCAACGTTCTCCAATACCTTATCCTCCCCATACCCCTTGTCCCTCAACCTTTCCTCCAAGACCCTCGGATCGCACCTCAGGACGAAGGCAAGCTTCACTGCGTTCGATGGAACGACGGCCTGCGCGTAATGGCCCTCGGCTATTATATTGGACTTCGAGGCCCTCAACGATCGCATCACGGCCTTCCTCAACCGCCCCTCATCGACCACCCATGTCCCCCGAGCCGCATCGTATCCCTTCAAAAGACCCTCCTTTATGGAGAGATCGCTCAGATCCAGGGCGATCCACCCCAGCCTCTCGGCCAGCGCCCGGGCCAGGGAGGACTTGCCGACCCCGGGGGTGCCCGTCACCACTATTATCCGATTCCGATCCCTCAAGAGAATCTCCCGGCAATTCCTTGGTTTTTCCATTAGGGCCTTTTTAAGCTACCTAGGGCTCGGCGATCGCCGAATCCGGCGCGGCTAGGGGATCGGTCCCAAAGGGGTTGGTGCTCCGGGCGGGATTTTCAGCCCATAGGGCATTTGAACCCGCGCCCCTGGCTCTCTCCGAAAATCCGCGAGAGGCCAGAATACTTGACCGGGCTATACTACCGGAGCGGGGATAGAAGGGAGGGGTTGGGGGAATAAAAAATTTTTGGGGTTTAGAACTCGGGCATCTCCGGGGTTTCGCCGCCCTCGCCTTCACCTTTGCCCTTCGGCGTAGGCGGCGGCTTCGCGGCAGCTATGACGTCGTCGATCCTCAGGATCATGCTGGCGGCCTCCACGGCGGATTTGATGCATTGCTCCTTGACGGCCAGCGGCTCGATGACGCCGAGCTTCATCATGTCGACGATCTTGCCGCCGAATACGTCCACGCCGGCCCAAAGCCCGCCCTCCTTCTCATGCGCCGACCTGAGCTCCACCATTATGTCGACTGGATCCAGACCCGCGTTCTCGGCCAATGTCCTCGGTATGACCTCCAAGGATTCGGCGAAGGCCTCTATCGCCAGTTGCTCCCGGCCGCCTATCTTCGCGGCGTAGGACTTCAGCCTCTTGGCCAGCTCGGCCTCTACGGAGCCCCCGCCCGCAACGATCTTGTTCCTCTCTATTACATCCGAAACCACCGAAAGCCCATCGTGTATCGATCGCTCGAGTTCATCGACCATGCGCTCCAAGCCGGCCCTGAGGAGTATCGAAACGGATCTGGGATCCTTGCATCCTTCTATGAAGACCATCTTGTCCTCCCCGATCTTCCTCTCGATGGCCAGCTGCGCCGTGCCGAGGTCCTCGGGCTTGAGGTCGTCCAAGTTCGTCACTATCTTTCCGCCGGTCGCCCTGGCCAACTTCTCCATATCCGACTTCTTTATCCTCCTGACGGCCATTATCCCCTCCTTCGCCAGGAAGTGCTGGACCATATCGTCGATGCCCTTCTGGCATAGCACCACATTGGCCCCCGAGGCCTTTATCTTCTCGACCATCTCCCTCATCATCCTGTTCTCCTCGTCGAGGAAGGCCTTCATCTGCTCGGGGTTCGAGATCCTTATCTCCGCGCTTATCTCGGTCTTCTCTATCTCGAGGGCCGCGTCCACTAGGGCGATCTTCGGGTTCTCGATCCTCTTCGGCATTCCGGGGTGGACGACCTCCTTGTCTATTATCACGCCCTTTATGAGCTGGGACTCCAAGAGGCTTTTGCCTATTTTCTTCACCAACTGTATGTTGTCTATGTCCGCGATATAGTGGTCGCCCCTCTTCTCCGTTATCTGCTTGACGGCCTCAACGGCTATCGAAGCGAAGTGGTCCCTCGCTTCCCCGAGTCCCTTGCTCCTCATCGACGTTAGCGCGACCTTCTTCAAAGTCTCCGTATCGTTGATATCCACCGGGATCGCTATCTCATTCAATATCTTTATGGCCTCCTCTCCGGCTTGCTTATACCCCTTGACTATCACCGTGGGATGTATGTTCTCGCTGAGGAGCTCCTCAGCCTTGCCCAAGAGAGCGCCGGCCAGCACGACGGCCGTCGTCGTGCCATCGCCGACCTCGTCGTCTTGGGTCTTGGCGACTTCGACCATCATCTTCGCGGCCGGGTGCTGGACGTCTATCTCATCCAGCACGGTGGCCCCGTCGTTCGTGATCGTGATGTCGCCCAAGCTATCGACCAGCATCTTATCCATGCCGCGTGGTCCCAGAGTGCTCCTGACGACCTCGGCTATGACCTTGGCCGCGGTCATGTTGGACCTTTGGGCATCCCTTCCCCTAGTCCTGCTCGCGCCCTCCTTCAATATGAGGATGGGTTGCCCACCCATATACGCCATCTCGCATCACCCTTTAAAGCCCTATTTCTCGCCCATGCGGAGTATACCGATCTTTTTATTGCCAAGGGCAAGGAAGGGGGAGGATATCTCTTAAAAATTTTTCGGATCCCGTTTTGCCCCTACGCATCCCCCGCTCTCGAAAGCCCCCACGGGTTTGCCGATGATTCGCGCCCCCGCCGGGAACCCCTTCCGCGGTCCGGATCCTTAGGTAGGGCAGCCCCATGAAGGGCCTCTAAGGGCCGCGGTCCCTCTGGGACTGATGCCGGGGCTCATTCGCGCATTATCCTCTTCATAGCGAGCTGCACGTCCTCTACCTTGATCGTCTTCCTTCCCGCGTGGCTGGCCAGCTCTATCGCTTCCTTGCTTATCCTGATCGCTATATCCTCAACTACCTTGCCGAGCTCCCTAACGGCATCGTCCCCAACCCTCTCGGCCCCTGCCTTTTTTATGAGCCTATGTATCGCGGCGGTCGAGAGCTCACCTTCCCTCATGGAAAACGCCACGATTTGGCTTGGATTGGAAAATATTTAAAAATTTATTTTTACGGGGGAAAATCGGGGCATTTTCTCAGAAAAGCTTAAATAATTCCCCGAAACCCTCGCCCGGGGCCTTGCGATTAGATCCAAAGGGATCGGCCATGCCCACCCCTCCGATCCGTTTCCCCCCCCCGGCGCCCAGAAGAGGTTCCCGAAATGGCCAAGGCCTCGGGCCTCAGCCATATCGCGAACGCCATGAGCCCCGCCATGCCCCCAGGGAATTAGGGATCCGCGAGCCCGGCTTTCGGCTTTGGGTATTGTTGCGACGGCCTTTTATATTGTCCTAAGGCCCCGCGGCGCTACTTTTACCATTCCCTTATCGTCGGCGAGCCGCCGCGGATGCCCAAGGCAATAATACTGGAGGAAATAAAAATTCGATCCCTTTGATTTTCTTTGATTATTCGAGCCCCTTTCGCCGAAATGAGGCCCAAAATTGGCCCCTTTCGGCCTGGATTCGATTCATTTGATTTCCTTTGATTTCATTCAAGACGGCCCATTTGCGACCACCCCCCCTATAGGGGGGGTACGGCGTTATAATTGCGTTGCGGGATGTTTAACTTCAAATTTGGGATAAAGATGCGCAAGCCAAGAGCGCGGGCAGGAGGGAGCCGAGGCCTTCATCGCCCAATTGGAGGGGCTCGCCGATGGCCAAAGGCGATGGTTCTACGACGGCCTCACTCACGCCTACCGGGCCATCATGAGGAGGCCCCGATTCCATTTATCGGCCGATCGGCCGGGCGCTGTCGAATATGAGGCGGAGTTCGCGGAGCAGGATAACCCTTAGGGATTTGAGGAATTTAAAAATCGCCATAAAGCCCGCTCCACTAAGCTCTCAGGGCGATATCTGAGCCTGCGGAGCAGAAAGCCATCCGGCCTCATCTTCTTCGCCTTGAATGCCCCCTTCGCCTCCCTATGGAGCGGGAGCCTGAGCATCGCCTCGAGGAGGCCCAAAGCCATGGCCATGCCCTTGCCGAGCCCCCGCGGCGCTATGAGGAGGCGATGGGCGATGAGGATGGCGCGGGCAATGGCCATCTT
>CALIRQ010000012.1 GCA_938042195.1 uncultured archaeon | reverse complement strand
GGCCGAATATGAGGGCGGGCCCCCCGCCCCTCCTGGCGGGGCCGGGATCCCCGTAATCCAATGGCTTCCCGGACGTGGGAACGTAGGGGTCGAGCTCATCAGGGAGGATGCCAAAAGGCTTGCGGGGCCGGGGGAGGCCGGGCTATCCCGCGAGCCCATCGGGGCGATCGTTCAACTCGTCAGGATCGGGTTCGGCAGGGTCGATGAGAAGGGCCCTTGGGGCATCAGGGTGTTCTTCGCCCACCCATGAGGTGCCCGAGGGTATTTAATATCCGATGCCTCCGCCTCCCGGTTGAATTGACAATCACCGAAAGCCATAAATATCGATCGGCCCATTAAAGTGGGCAAGGAAAAGGTATTGGTGATCGAGCGATGTCAGAGGAGAAGCCCATAAATCATTTGATCCCCTGGACGACGAGGGGCAAACTACTCGTCATCTATGCGGCTGTCTTCGAATTCCTCTTGATGGTCGCAACGCCAATTGTCGCCAACGTGCCCCATTCGATCGGAGGCTTCCCCGGGATTTGGGTCTTCACCAACGCCGTCGGATGGCTCTGGATCATCTTGGGCATAGCGACCGGATATATGAAGAGGTGAGTAGAGATGGCGATAGAGGCAAGGCAAGCGATAGTTCTGGGAATGGTGGCGGGCTACATCATTCTGATCCTAATAATCGGTGGGCTTGGGAGGTTCGTCAGGCTAAAGGAGAAGACGCTAACGGAGTACTTCAGGCCCTCGAAGTTCGCGCCGTTTTGGGCCATGTGGTTCGCGATGGGCGCGAACATGCACACGGCCTTCGCCATACCGGGCTCAATGGGCTTCTACTATAGCCATGGGGCGGCCTTCACAGTCCATTGGGTTTGGACCGTTGGGACGGCAATGATCTTCATGTACCTAGTCGGCCCGAGGATGCACCTGTTATCGGCCAAGTACGGCCATGTGACCTTATCTGATATGATCGGGGACTTCTACAAGAGCAAGGGCTTGGCGGCCTTCGTGGCCCTTTTCGTATCCGCCGCCAACATCGCCTACTTCACGGCCAACATAATCGGCCCGGCCACACTGCTGTCCTTCGGAACTGGGGGCCTCATATCCTTCGATTGGGCCGTATGGCTGGTCGTCCTGATAGTGATGGCTTATACGGTACCCTTTGGCTTTAGGTCCGTCTTCTACACGGATATACTCCAGGGCGCCGTCATGCTCTTGGCGACTTGGGGCTCAGCGTTCTTCATACTCTCCATGTTCGGCTGGAATAGTTGGGCGCTCTTCGGTAAGGTCGCGGAGGTTTCCCCCAAGCATTTGACGCTACCCGGGGGAGTTGGCTGGATGACGCCGACCATATGGTTCAGTTGGCCATTCTTCGCAATAACGATCCAGTGGGGCATCCAGCCCAGGAACTACCAATACTATCAGTTGGCCAAGTCCGCCGAGGACGTGAGGAAGATGTGCCTCTGGATCCCTATCTACCTGAGCGCCATCTACGTTCCGGTCGTCATCTTGGGCTTGGGGACCAAGGCCCTGATGCCCGAGCCGCCCAAGGTGGGCGTTTGGACCGGGCCCGACGCGGCCTTCCCGACCATTATGGCCCAATATGCGCCAGCGCTCCTTTGGGGCATATTGATAGCCGGATCCGTTGCGGCCGGCCAATCCACGATGGACTCGGACCTCGTGGCCCATAGCGGCATGCTCATCAACGACGTCTATAAGGCCTTTCTGAAGAGGGACGCCTCCCAAACGCATTACTTGGCCGCCGGGAGGGTGCTGGTCTTGGTATTGGGCATCGTGGCAGGAGTGATATCGACCCAGGCGGCCAAGCTCCCCATCGTTACCATGTTGGTCGGCGTATCCGGCACGTTCGTCATGGTGTTATTACCAACGGTCCTCGGAGCAATACTGCCCATGGGCGGGTTCAGGATAACGAAGTGGGGCGCCTTCTGGAGCATATTGATCGGCGGCATCGTCGGCCTCGTGACGACCTTCCCAATCCAACTGGGCCTGCCCAAGTATCTCTTGAACCCATATGGCTTCCACAGCGCCTTCTGGGCCTTCATAGCCACTTGGATCGTCGCCATAGTCATCAGCTTGGCAACGCCGCCGCCGCCGCGGGACAGCATCGAGAGGTTCCACGTCTTCTTGGACAGGGAGCTGAAGGCCCTCTATCCGCCCGCGAAGGCCAAGGCCTGAGGGGGAATAGAGGGCCGAAGACACCTCCTTTTTTATCTCCTTCGGGGATTCACGGGAGATCCCGCTCGGATGTCCACGGAGCATTCCGCATAAGCCTCCCGGATGGCGTTCCGAAACTCATTGGCTTCGTGGGCCATTGCCCGTCGAGTCACCACGGTTCCCATGACATCCACCTCCTTCTCGCCGCTTCGTGGGCCATTGCCCGTCGAGACTGGGAAGTCATAAATATCTAACCCGATATAACGAGGCCGGGTTGAAAGGCGATGGTCAGGTTCGTGAATTATGAAAGGAAGGTGAAGAGGCTCCAATCGCTGATGGAGGAAAGGAGTTTCGATATCGCCATCCTGAACAGCAACAAATGCCTCGATTACTTCGTCGGCGCCGAGATCTCCACTGCCGCGCTGAGCACCTGCATCGTGGTGCCCAAGGACGGTGAACCAATAATGGTCTATTACGCAGCCGATTCCGACCGCATCAGGAACGATTGGTATACGGGCGGCAACGTGCCGCTCATAAAGGAATGGAGCCTCGAGCTCGGGGGGAGGCATCGGGAGGTCAAGTACGAGGATCGGGTCGGGGAGGCCTTGAAGGAAGCGGGCGCGAACAGCCGCTCCGTTATAGGGATCGAGTACAACTTCATGACGCTGGCGGAGCTCGAGGCCCTGAAGAGGGTCCTGCCCTCTCAGAACATCAAGGACATCGCGCCCACCCTAGACGATTTGATGATCGTAAAGGATGAGGAGGAGCTCCAATACCTGAGGCGGGCGGCCGATATAGCGACGATAGGCATAGAGGCCGCCTTCGAGGCAGTGCGCCCAGGCATGGCGGAGGTGGAGCTGGCCGCCGAGGCGGAGAGGGCGATGAGCTACTCGGGCATGGACCGCCTATGGATATGCACCCAGATCGGGTCGGGCATCAGGAACAGCTTCTTCGAGGCACCGGCCTCCGAAAAGCGCATCCAAAGGGGCGAGATGGTTAGGGTCGATGTCCATCCCATGTACAAGCGCTATCTATCCGATATGAGTAGGAACGCGTTCCTCGGCAGGCTCGATGGCGAATATGGGCGGATCTGCGAAGTAGTGGTCGAGGCGGCGAACGTGGCCATCGATGCGATGGTCCCGGGGGCGGTCGTCGCCGATGTCTACGAGGCCTATCATGAGGTCATCGAAAGGGCCGGCATTGAGGACCACCCCGGCCCACCGCTGGGCCATGGCTTGGGGACGATAAACTTCAGGGAGCCTTGGATGCACGCGAGGAATCGATCGATCCTTAGGGAGAACATGGTCATAGCCATAGCTCCTTGCCTCTTCAAGCCAGGGTTCGGAGGGCTCGTCGTGGAATCCCCCGTCCTCGTCAAAAAGCCGAGGGCGGAGGTGCTCACGAAGCTACCGTTCGAACCGATCGAGATCCCGCCCTGAGCAGCTGGGCCATGGGCATTGGATCCCTAAAAGGCCCTAAGGCTTGACCACGACCTTCATGGCATCCCCGAGCCTTTTCACGGCCGTTTCCAAGGCCCTCGGGAACTCGGAGAGCGGGAACTGATGTGTTATCAATGGCCTCCCCCTTATCAAGCCCCTGGCCAGCAGATCCATCGCCCTCGCGCAGGCCCTCATCCCCTCAGCCCTCGAGCCCACGATCCTTATGCCATCCACCACGGCCCTGTTCAAGTTCAAGGAGACCTCTTCCGAGAAGAAGCCTATCAGGGCGATTCGGCCGTTCTTCCTGACGGATTCCAATAGCTGCTTGGCAGCCAAGGGAGACCCGGAGGCCTCGACGCCCACATCGGCGCCCCTCCCATCGGTTAACTCCAAGATCCCCTTCACCGGGTCCTCCGATTTTGAGTTGATTACATGATCCGCTCCTAGGGACTTCGCCATCTCTAGCCTCGACCCCCTAGTTCCAACGGCGATCACCTTCCCCGCGCCCAGCGCTTTCGCGATCTGGGCCGCCATTATGCCTATGGGGCCCGGCCCGTATACGGCGACGGAATCTCCGGCATAAATGCCGACCCTTTCCAAGGCGTGTAGGGAGGTCCCCGCGGTAGTTATGATCGTGCCCTCCTCGAAGGATATCCCTGGGGGCATCGGGTGGAGGCATTGGGCGGGCACCTTGCAATACTCCGCGTAGCCGCCATCGCTCGTGAACCCTATATGCATATGGCCCTTCTCGGGCCTCCCGTAGTTCTCGCAAAGGGTATAGTTCCCGGTCGCGCATTGGAAGCATGTCCCGCAGCCCTTGTGGGGCTCGACTGATACCCTATCCCCCGGGGAGAACTCGTCAACGCCTTCGCCGACCTCCTCGACCACGCCGGTCCATTCATGCCCCGGTATCATCGGATATCTGGTCCATTTCCATTTCCCGGCGATCACCTTTGGGTCGCTCCCGCAAATGGCACAGGCCTTCACGCGGCATAAGACCTCGCCCCGGCCGGGCTTGGGGATCTCGCGCTCCTCGAGCCTGAAATCGTTGGGCCCATATAGCACGACCGCCTTCATCTCTAAAACCCCGTTAACAAACCTTTTACCGAGGAGGAAAATATATATATGTTGCGGCTCAATCCTTAAGGCTTCAAGGTCCGGGGTGTCGGGATGACGAAAGCCAGTTTGGAAGCGGCCCTGAACGAGATCTTGACGGAGAGATACGTTTCCAACGATCCGAACGTCGCGATCGCCTACGTGAGGGATACGGGCATATTCGAGGGGTTCCCGCCGGAGGAAGTCGTCAGGCCCGGGAGCGCCGAGGAGGTCTCTGAGATCCTGAAGGTGGCCAATGCGGAGCGGAAGCCCGTGGTCATAAGGGGCGGGGGCTCCACCTATACGGGGTCCTGCGTCCCCTTGATGGAGGGGACTATCCTCATGGACCTGACCAGGTTGGACGATGTCGTCGAGATAGATGAGGGCGCCAGATCGATAACGGTCCAAGCCGGCATAAATTGGGGCAAGATGATGACGATCCTGAGGCAAAGGGGCTATACGCCGGGCATGACGGGCCCGGGGAGCGGCTGGACGGCCACCGTCGGCGGATCTGCATCGGTGGCCAGCACGGGCGGGGGGAGGGCCAAGTTCGGCGGCATCTGCGATCAAATACTGGGCCTCCAAGTGGTCCTCCCAACGGGCGAGATAATAAGGACGGGCTCGAGGGTCAACCCCTACGCCAAGGCCTTCTGCCGATATGGCCTTGGGCCCGATATGACTGGCCTCTTCTTGGGCGATCACGGCATATTCGGCGTCAAGACGGAGGTCACCATGAGGATCCATCCATTAGCCAAATCGGTCGTCCATTTCGAATACGCCTTCAGATCCGAGGAGAAGGCTATTGAAACGTTCGCGGAATTGGGCAAGGTCAACGAATTGGCGACGAGCATAAACTTCTACGATGCCGACTACGTCTCCTACTCGGCGAGGAGGCCCGGCTATGCCCATCTCTCCGGGGTCGAGGGCGAAGTGCTCGGGACCATAACGGCCCAGAGCGAAAAGCTCGCGCTGGCGCAGAAGGAGGTATTCGATGAGATCGCGAGGAAGCACGGCGGGGAGGAATTGGAGCCGAAGAGGGCGAAGCATGCCTATGAGAATACCTTCTTCCCGTATAATACCTATTTCTGGATGAGGCGGGACAGCGGGATATACCTCTGCCTCGCGAACCAGAACAGCGCCGATAGCCTCCCGAGGGTGATAAGGGGATATAGGGATTTCCTGAAGGCCCATAGGGATGTGGTCGATAAATACTTCGAATACCAGGGCATAACCGTCCAGACCTATATGAGGCACATCACGATGTCCGCCAGGAGATACCTCCCATGGAAGTTCGATATGGATCCGGAGGCGAGAAGGATAGCAATGGACTTCTGGACCAAGGAGATAGACTTCTTCATAAGGAACGGCGCCGTGCACTATTGGATTGGCAAGATCGTCGGGGATAGGCTTTACATCCTCGTTTCGAAGGAGTACCACGAATTTCTCAAGAGGGTCAAGAGGGCCCTCGATCCGAACGGGATATTGAACCCTGGATTGTTCCTGCTTTAAGGAAGGCGATCCGAATGGCGAAGTTGAAGAACTTGGAAAAATACAAGGAGATGGTTTATACGTGCCTCAGGTGCGGCTCCTGCAGGGACCTATGGGATCCGAAGGAGAACGTCTATGGGACATGCCCGATAAGGGAGCACACGGGAGGGTTCGACGTATATTTCATGAGGGGGAAGCTGATGCTCGCCAGGAAGGCGCTCGAGGGCGTCATAGAGCCGAGCGAGGATATGGCCAAGTACATATATCTTTGCAGCACCTGTGGAAACTGCGAGGCGCATTGCAGGATCTCACAGACGTCCCCGGGGAAGGTCGATAGGGAGAAGACCAAGTTGGATCAAATAAAGGTCATAGAGGCTTTTAGGGCGGACTTGGTCGATCTGGGCCTCGCCCTCCCGAGGCACAAGGCATTCGCCGATAGCATATCCAAGAACCACAACCCATACGGCGAGCCCCACGATGCCAGGCTGGCCTGGATGCCGGAGGGGTTCGAGATGCCCGAGGGCGATCCCGAGATTATATACTTCGTCGGTTGCACATCGGCCTATAGGAGGACGGAGCTCGCCAAGGCGACGGTCGATGTCCTGCGGAAGGCCGGCGTGCCATTCAAGATAATGCACCCGGACGAATGGTGTTGCGGATCGCCCTTGCTGAGGACCGGGCAGCGGGGGCTGGCCGAGGAGGTAGCGGGGCATAACCTCGATGCCATAAGGCGGTCCGGCATCGGGACGGTCGTCACGTCCTGCGCCGGATGCTATAGGACCTTGAAGCTGGATTACAAGGATCTCTTCGGGGATTTGGGCTTCGAGGTGAAGCACATATCGGAGGTCGTGAACGACCTGATCGGGGAGGGAAGGTTGAAGTTGAAGAGGCCGTTGGCCATGAAGGCAACGTACCACGATCCATGCCACTTGGGGAGGCATTGCGATTACTACGATCCGCCCAGGGAGCTGATCGCGAAGCTGAAGGGCGTGGAGTTCGTCGAGATGCCCAGGACCAGGTCCGGGGCTTGGTGCTGCGGATCCGGAGGGGGCATGAAATCCGCCTTCGGCGAGCTGGCAATTGAGATAGCGACCGATAGGCTCAAGGAGGCGAAGGAGGTCGGGGCCGAGTACCTCCTATCCTGCTGCCCGTTCTGCAAGCACAACTTCTTGGACGCCAAGAGGGCGATGGGTTCGGATCTGGAGATATACGATCTGATCGAGCTGGTCTCCCAAGCGACCTAAACGCCCCCATCCCCGGGGCGGCCCCTTGAGGGGATCCCGCCCCTTTTCATCCATTTAAGCCCATGGCTTTGGGATAGGCTATTAAGCTTGGGTATGGTAGGATCGAATCGAGCGGATCCGTATGGCCGGGGGCTCCGAGATCGATTGGAGGCAGGCGATGAGCTCGCTGAAGGGGAGGGCCCTGAGGCTCTATTGGATCGTCCAGAAGGAATACGACGGCTTGGACATCGATGGGATTATGGAGAGGGGGAAGTTCAAGAGGAGATCCGACATAGACCCCCATCTCGCGACCCTAAGGAGGCTGAGGCTGGTATCGAGGGGCGAGGATGGGAAGTACTTCGTTCCGCCGGAGATAAAGGAAAGGCTGAACTTCGCCATAAGGTCATTCATTTACTTCAGGGGGAGGCTGATCCCGAGGGCGCTAATCGGAGCAATCGCCTTCACGGCCTTCTTCGCAGCATATTTGGCCATAATCGTCCCGAGGGGGCCCGCTTGGACCCCATCGCTGGCATTGGGCTTGGGCCTATGCGCCGTGAACTGGGTCTGGGCCATCTCCAATTGGCTGAGGAGGCCATTTAAGTGATAGGTTTAATACGGCCGCGGCCCCACTTCGTGGCGAAGGTGCGCGGCGTTGGAGTATGAGCAGTTCTCGGTTTATGGCCTGAGCGTCGAATATCCCGCGGGATGGCGCGTCGAGCTCCCGAGGAGGCTGGAGAGGGATAATGGGGACGTATCCTTCAGGTCCTCGGAGGGGCCCTCCGTATCGATCTTTTGGGGGCCGTTGGAGAGGCTCAGAACCAAGTTCCAAACCCCGGCGGAGTACGCATCGGACATATTCAACAAGATAAAGAAGAGCAGGGGGGTGAAATCGCTGGAGGTCTTGGAGGAGGCCGCAATGCCCATCGGGGGCCACGAGGGGGCTTTCTACAAGACCGAGGAGACGATCTCCTATGGCGGCCTCATCAGGAAGGTGACTTTCAAACAAATAACCATCGCGGCCCATTTCTTCTGCGGGGAATCCAAGCGCCATTTCACGATTTACGGTACGATCTCCCCCCAAAAGGCCGGCGAGCAAGAGGACATCATAAGGCATATGATCAAATCTATAAAGTGCCATCCCTAGGCTCGATTCCGAACCCAGGGGGCGGCTGGGATGCCGATAACGCGCGAGCTCTTATTCGATGTCGCGGTGGAGCTCTTCGAGAGGGCTACCAGATCCGTGCCGAGCGACACCCTGGAGGCTCTCGAGAAGGCGCTGAAGACCGAAACCAATGAGCTGGCCAGATATGTCTTGGCCATGATGCTGAAGAACGCGAGGATGGCCAGCGAGTCAAACACAGTGGTTTGCCAAGATACGGGACTCCCGACCTTTTTCTTGAAGATCGGGACCGATGTCGAGATAGAGGCGGACGTTAAAAAGGTATTGGCTGAGGCCGTTGAAAAGGTCTCGCTCGAGTTCCCCTATAGGGCGGCTTTCGTCCATCCGATCTTCAGGGATTCCGCCCCGCTCATAGTCGGCGGTGGCATCCCGATCGTGATCTGCGATACCCTCCCCAGAGCGGATTTCATCGAGATTGCGATGTCGCCTCAGCCCTCCGGCCCGGAGTTCTGGAGCAGGATCGAGATGATCTCCCCGCCCAGCGATCCCTTGGGGGCCGTTAAGGGGTTCGTCTTGGAAACGGTGAATAGGGCCGGCGGGGCCGCCTGCCCCCCGATGGTCGTGGGCGTGGGCTTGGGTGGGGATATGGGGGAAGTGGCCAAGCTGGCCAAGTTGGCCTCCATAAGGCCCATAAATGAGAGGAACCCGGATCCCGAGCTCGCCTCCTTGGAGGAGGAGATGAGGGCGCTTTTAAACGGTACGGGCATAGGCCCGATGGGCCTCGGAGGCGATACGACCGTTTTGGCTGTCAATATCGAGGTCGAGTATTGCATGAAGGCTTGGTTGCCCATGGCCGTATGCCTTCGCTGTTGGACCAATAGGCGGGCGAGGGCCAGGATATACAACGATGGGAGGGTTGAACATCTATGAGGGCGATCGGGATGGGGAAGGAGGTTAGGCTGAGGACCCCGCTCGATGAGAGCGCGGTCCGCGATTTGAGCATAGGGGACATAGTCCATTTGGATGGGAAGGCCTTCGCCATAGCCTACGCCTTCCAATTCCAAAGGGCCCTCGACGAGTTGAAGGGCGGGAAGCCGCTCCCGATGGATTTGGAGGGATCCGCGATCCTCCACTTCCCAACATGCTTCAAGGAGGAGGGGGGAAGATGGAGGATCGTATACTTCGGTCCAACGACGAGCTCGAAGTTCAACAAGGTAACGCCCGAGTTCATTAGGGCGTTCAAGATCAGGGCCATAGTCGGGAAGGGCGGGATGGACGATGCCGTGATGGCGGCAATGATGGAGGTCGGTTGCGCATTCCTCCAGGCGATAGGAGGTTGCGCCGTAATATATACCAAGGGCGTCGAGGAGATAACGAACGTTTATTGGCAGGAGAGGCATTGGACCTATGCCGTGGTGGAGCTCAAGCTAAGGGATTTCGGCCCATTGATCGTCACCATGGATGTTAAGGGGAGGAGGCTCGGGAAGGAGGAGCGGGGGCCCTGATAAGGAACGTCTTTTTCGATTTGATATACACGCTCGTGCGCCTAGATATGGAATCGCATTCTCGGAGGTGCTGCGAGATCCTATCCGAGCTCGGCCCCGTGGCGCCTAGGAGGTACGCGGATGAGTTCCGGAGGGCCTGGAGGGAATACAGCGAGCGAAGGATCAACGACGACGAATCGTTCTATTCCAAAATCCTGGGCGGGCTCGGGCTCCCGTTCAAGCGGGATCTAGTGCCAGCCCTTAGGGAGGCCTATATGGATTCGCTGAGCCTGTACGAAGACTCCATAGAGGCCCTAGAATCCCTCACCGGCCGTTACAAGTTGGGCCTCATCACCAATGGCGTGTCCTCTTGGTATGAGCGCGTGCTCGAGGAATTCCCCCTGAGGGGGTATTTCGATTCTATAACAATATCCTCAGATGTGGGGTGCAGGAAGCCGTGTAGGAGGATATATGAGGCAGCCTTGGGATCCCTGGGCGCCAGGGCCGATGAGTCGTTCTTCATCAGCGATGAGTACGAGGAGGACTTGGTCCCGGCGATGGAGATCGGCATGAGGGTTTGCCTCCTGAACAGGGACGGGGGCCCCGCCCCGGGCCCCGTTGCCGTGGCGAGGAGCCTCCCCGAGGCGCTCGCCCTGATAGGGTGATTCGCGATCAGGCCGATGACCTCCCGACATCCCGAGGCGCGGGCAAACTCCCTTATGGGGTTTGGCCGCCTAGCCCCTTCAGGTTTAACTTGGGAGATCCCGGCCGCTATGAGGGGCAACATCCTAAGCCGCTCCAAGGCCTCCTCATGGCCGCGATGCATCCCTCGCATCGAGCGCGTCGAATACTGAACTTCCCAGTCCCGCCTCCCACATGGAGCTCATAGGCGCCGCAGATCCCCGCCAGCTTCGACGTCAAAGCCGATTCGAGCCCGGCCCTCACGGATCCCCTTTCGCCCCGCTCCGTCCATAAAGCGCCAACTATCGTCTGCAAATTGCGCATATACGGGCCCATTTGTGTGCCGACGAAGTCCAGAAGGCAATCCTCTGGGCGGTTTGGGACCTATTCATCCCATAAACTTGGCGCGACCCTCCAACCATTCGGCGATATATCTCGAGAACACTTCGAAATCGTGAATCCTCTCTGGATGAACTCGTATACTAGGGCCATATATATCAGGGCGTAATCGTGCACCAAGAGGTTCCTAAAGCCTATCATCGAGGCGACAGACTCGGCGAAGCCCTCCGGGATGACCTTCGCCTCTGCCAAGATGGCGGGGACATCCCTATAGCGCTCCGGCCTCCTGAGCCCAGGGGAGGAGAGGATCTCGTTGCCAATGTCTATGACGCGTTCTATGGAAATTTGGAGATATCTCTCGGCGGCACGCTTTGCCATGAAATCGCCCCTCGCGCGCCAAGGGGATCTTCTGGATTTCCCTTAAATATCTTCCATACTCGTTCAATTTGCTCAGCTTGCGCAGGATCAAGCTCCTCTCCGCATCAGGGATCTCAGGAGGCATTCGTCATACCTCTCAGCTGCCCTGATGAAATCAAGATATTCCTCTTGGGCCCTCGCCTCAAACTCTATCCTCGCCCCCTCATCCCCGCAGTAAATCACCCTTAACATGCCTTATCACCTGATATTTGAGTAACGGAGGCGCCTCATTTAGGATGACGAGATCAACCTCCCCACAAGCCTTTTCGAGAGCCCATCGCTAAGGCGTAGGTAGAGCTCAATCGAACCTCGATGGGGTTCGGCTAGGAGAACGGCTATATCAATATCGCTATCGGCGGTGGCATCTCCCCCTGCTCCTCGAGCCGAATAGGTAAGCGACTAGGACGCCCCCTCTTTCTCGAAGTAGTCCTTCAGGACCCAGCTCGCAACGCCTCGCAATCTTCCCCGAACGTTAACGCGGGGCCTTTATTTAGCTTTAGGGACCCCTTCGAGCCGATCGGTCCTAGAGCGAGAAGGGCTGAAGGTGTTTGGCGGCGATCCTGGAGAGGAAACCAAAAACGCGAGCTTCATGAAGCAAGGGAACGCGAAATAGCGGCCCTCGGCGGTTGGGCGTATGGTTCGCATTTTTCGTTTTATCAATCATAGCCATTCTTCAAGCTTGTAAGGGAATGGAAACCATAACGGTCAAAGGCCCAGATAACGGCCTCCTCTGGCTGGGGATGGGCTTTAGCGAAAGGGGAGAAGACCATTTGCGAGGGTAATGTGATCAAGAGGATCCCAAAGCCGAAATTATGGGATTTTGGCTGGCGTGGAGAAAAGGCCCATTCGAGGGCAGGAAACCCTTTGAGGGGATCCGAAGTTGGGGGAGAATGCGGCGGTTCTGAAGATCCAACCCAAGGTGGAGGCGGGGATTGGAGGCATCCATGAGCCCATCGCTTTGGCTGAGGGCGGGGTGAACGAGCTCAAATATGCCTTAAAGATCCCGTGATGAGGATATCTCCCTCAAGGCCGGAAATTTTAAATCAGATATAACGTTTCGATAGCCAATGCCGTCATGGCGACAACCACGCATTCAAAAGGATTGGGAAAAATCAGCATCAATCCGGATTTAGCGAGATATAAGGTCAAAATTCATCACCGAATGACGTAACATCGATGATAAAAGGGAATCATATCGCGAAGAAATGAAGAGCATGAAGCGTTAGATGATGCGACCTCATTCAAAAGAGGGGGAATGGCATCCGGGAGCCTTTACCGTGCTTCCAATGGATTTCTAGGGATGTGAGGCGCTAAATATCGATCGCCGATAAATCCCTCGGGATCAAGACTTCCCCGCCGAACCTCGCCGCCGCTTGCCTCCTTATCAGCCCTTCCTTCCCAAAGCAGGCGCTCCCAATATGGAACAGGGCGAGCCTCCTCGCCCCAGCCCTTTCGGCATCATCGCCCGCCTCCCCCGCAGTCGAATGGCCTTGGGAATGGGCCTCCTCCGCCCGACCGTTCGGGTAAGTGGAGTCGTGGAAGAATATATCGGACCCTTTGCCCAGCGCTACGGCATTGGGGCAGGGCCGGGTATCGCCCGTATAGGCGAATATCCTCCTCGGCCTCCCGGCCTCGACCCTTATGCCGTTCGCCGCGACCTTATGATCGACCCTCAAGCATGAGGCCTTAAGCCCCCCCTCTTGAAGGAATGGCTCGCCATCGCCCGGGAGGCCCCTGAGCTCGATTCTGAACGGGCCCGGCTTATTGAAGAGCGAGAAGGTATTGAGGAGGCGAATGGCCTTCCACTCCTCGCCCAAGGGCAGGTATATCGGGAGGGCCCCCCTGCGCCCCTTCCTCCTCATCAAATGGATCAGGGCGGGAAGGCCATATATGTGCTCGGGGTGGGCATGGGTTATGAAGATGCCCCATATCTCGAGCGGGCTTAGGGATAGCCTCGCCATCTTATGGGCCACCGAGCCCGGACAATCTATGAGGATGTATCGGCCCCCCGCGTCCAAAATCAGGGAGGCGTTATCCCTCCTCGGGGAGGTCGTGGCGGCCGATGTCCCGAGCACATAGGCCCTCATGGCGGCCGGATCACCCGCCCATGGGGCCCGCCCCTGCGCCCCCGATGCCGATATCCTCCCGCTTCGGCCCCATGGCACAACTAGGGATAGGCTTCCCTCTCGAAGACCTTCATCTCGTGCCCGGGCAGGATGAAGTCCGCTATCTCGGCGATCCTCTCGAAGCTCTCCCAGACCTTGCCGATGTCGTAATAGCGGCCTATCGGCCAGAACCTCATCTTCCTCTCCGAATCGCCCTCCCAGTTCTCGTAGACGAATACGGCATCGCCGGTTATCACGTAGACGCCCTTATCCGTTTCGACGGCGACCGATTGATGGCCCGGAGAATGGCCGGGCGTGGGGAAGACCGTGACGCCCTTCGCCACCTCCTTCTCCTTGGTTATCGTTTCGAAGGGTATCTCCAGGAACGGCGGCCTCAGGCCTATGGCCAGGGCCTCGTAGGACCTATAATAGGGCGGTATCGGGGCGATGGCGAAGCTCAGCTCATCCCTGTGGACCATGAAGGTGGCATTCTTGAACTTATCCGCGTTATGGCAATGATCCCAATGCAGATGCGTATAAATGACTATGTCTATATCCTCCGCCCTTACGCCTATCCGCCTGAGGGCGTTCTGCGGCTCCTGATCCGGCGTTCGCCTCGAGCCCGGGTAATGCCATTTGTTGGCCCTTTCCTCATCGGCCATACCCGTATCGACCAATATCTTCTCTTTCGCGCCCTCTATGTACCATATCACGGAGGGGTTATCGACCCATTTGTCGACATCCTTCCCAAGCGTATTGACCAAGCCCTTATTGCTCCTTATCGTGCCGCATAGGAGCGGCCAGATCCTCAGCCCCAATTCTCGAAGCACCATTCCCACGATTATGCCCTTTAATTAAAAAGGGTTCCGAAGAGCCGGGCTTTTGAGGTCGGCCCTAAAGCTGCGGCGACCCCCTCCAGCCCTCTCAAGCCATTCGCAATGAAATGCTCATGGAACTCCCCGGGGCTTTTCCAAGGCGCCCCAATGGCCCTTGGTTACTGTATCCTTACGAGCTTCGCCCTCCTCCTATATGGGCCCGCTCCTTCTGGCGGCTGGACGTGGATCTCGAACGGATCCTTCACGCCAGCCCTCCAGAGCTCCATCAATACCCTCGCTGGCTCGGCCCTGGTAACTATGAGCGCATCTATATCGCTCGAGTATACGCCCCTCCCCTCCGCCACCGACCCAAAGATGTAGGCTTCGGCATTTGCGTCGAGGCCTTGGGCAGCCTCCCTTATCGTTCGAAGGTGGGCCTGCATATTATCAAAGATCCTTTGCCTCTCCAGGGCAATCCTTATGAGAACCTCATGCGACGTTCCTCATCACCTCTTCGACTACGCCCTTCAGCCTCTCTACCTCTTCCTTCTTAAACTCCCTATCTATGTACCTAGATGTTATATATGCGTCCTCCAGCGCGCCCAACTCAGATGCGTTTCAAGGAGCTCCCTTGCCCTTTCCCTTTGGCCTTCCCTGCCGACTTCCGATAGCATCTCCAAGAGCTCCCTCACGCTATGCGTCCTTAGATATTCGATACCCATCTCCAAGAGCTTCGCCTTGAGGAAGAGTTGTAGGGATTGCTCCAAGCTGAAGGCGGCGAGGCCGTAAAAGCCGCTCCTCAATTGATACTCGGCGGTCCTTAGGAACTCCTCCGCCCTCTCGGCCAAATGCCCCGCCTCATCCCTTCGGGAGCGCATCGAACCGTTGCTCATCTTGAATTATGTTTTAAGCCTTCCGCTTATTCACGGAGCAGGATGAGCGACCCATAACCTATGCCCTCATGAAAAAGCGAAAAACTCCGCAAGAGCCATTGACAAAGGCCACGAAAGCGCTCACATCTCGATCGCCCATCTCGGGAGCTGATATTTGGCATAGGGCAGGAAGACGACCTTCGCCCCATCCCCGTGCCTCCTCATGGCCTCCTCGAAGGCCTCTTGGACCGAGTCGGTCGCATCGAAGACCTCCCCCGCGGTCTTCAGGTTCTCCCTTATGGTGACGACCTTCAATTCCTTCCTGGTCAGGACCTCGTAGAGGGGTATCCATATGCAGCCGCTCCAGAGGGCTATCCTCCCCTTGCAAACGTCCCTGACGATCCTTTGGAGGTTCTCCCTCGTGGGCGGCATGTAGGGCGACATGAAGTCCTTCCACCAGCTGAACCCCTCGAAGAACCCGCTCGAGGATTCGACGCCTGGGCATGGGCTACAGAATATTATCGTCCCGCCATCCCTGCAGATCAAATCCGCGCTGAAGACGGCCTTGACCGTATGGAAGAAGAGGTGATCGCTTATCGCCGGCGTCCCAACGATGACTATATCGGCCCTTTCATCCCTTGGGAAGTCGTAAGCGAATATCTCGTTATACCTCCTGATGGATTCGTGGTAGGAATGAGGGAGCTCTCCGTACGCGAGGTCCAATACGCCCATCCTCTTGACCGATAGGATCGTATTGAGGGCGTAGCCGAAATCCGTCAGCTCGGCTATCTCGTCTATATCGGCCCGCCAAGGGCATCTAAGGGCCCCGTAATGGGCCTCGGGGGATAGGGGCGGCGTGAAGCGATGATTCGCCTCGATCGTCTCCTCGCTGCACATAGCCAGCGCTAGCTTCCCACCCCCGGCATAGCCATACTCCGAGGCTTGGGTGAATGGCAAGCCGAGCTTCACGTCGCAACGGGCCACCTTCTTATGGAACCATACGGGCGTCCCAAGCTTCGTGAATCCCATGAACTCATAGGCGTCTGGGTTCTTTGGCTCGTTCTGAAGTATCTCGAAGCCCATTCCTTCGATCCGCTCCAAGTTCTCGGCTCCGAGCTTCGCCCTCAGGTCCCGATCGGACATTGGGATCGCATGGGAGACCATCATGCCCCCTACGGCTAAGCATCCATCCCTTACGCCCGCCTTCTCGATTACATCGAGTATTGGCTTGAGGTATTTCGCCGTAGGAGTCGGCCTGAACTGGTTGTCGACGACTATGGCCAAGCTTTTGCTACGGGAGAGGAGATCCCGGAGCCGCTCGCCACGAAATGGCCTCTCGATGGCTTCTGCGGCGGCCTTCTCCACATCGCCTATGCAAGGGGGTTCCTTGGGATAGATCTCCGCGATCAGGTTCTCCTTCGGCACCTCCAAATCCAAGGCTTGGCGCACTACATCCCTTTCCTCCGCTGCCGAGGCCATTAGGGTGGGCGGGAGGCTTTCGAAAGGGATCTTCAGCATCGGCAAAATTCGATCCCCGGCCTTCTTGCGCATCGGTTAGAGATATGCTTTGCGCTTTTAACTCCATTCATGGCGCCTCTTGGGCCACTGCCATGTGATGAAAAAAGGTTGCATATCTTCGAAAGATCGTCTCGATGATAACGGGGAATGACCGACCCTCAAGCCCCATTTAAGATCTTTAAATACCCAATGAAAAACTTTAAATATACACTCAGTTTGAAAGAAAAGGAAAAATGGTGAGTTGACTTGAGCCTTCCAAAGATCTTCGGCCTTTACCTCATAGCCCTTTTCGTACTGACCTATGGCTTCGGATGGGCCTTCAACTTCCCGGAGGCCTTCTGGATCTACAATCTGATCGTGACGCCTATAATATCGATCCCGGTGGCCTGGGCCTATCTTTGGGCGATTCATAAGAAGTATCCCGGGGAGGCTGGGAGGCCATGATCAGCCTTATTATAATGATCGTTTGGCTCGCCATAATATTCATCGTGGGCATCTGGGCCGGTAAGGTGGCTCCGATAAAGACCAAGGAGGATTGGAGCACGGCGGGAAGGTCGTTCCGATGGATTACGAATTATTTGACGGCCCATGCAACGCAGCTGAGCGCGCTCACATACATGGGCTTCCCCGCCATGATGTATCTATACGGCCTTCCGCTGTTCTACGCCCACTACACCTCCTACATGCTCGGGACCTGCGGCTTCTTCGTCCTCTTCGCCACGAAGCTATGGCGCTTGGGCAAAAGGTATGGGGATATGACGCCGGCTGACGCCTTGACCAGATATTGGGGCGGTGGAAAGTGGTTCGGATACCTCTGGGGAGCTCTTCAATTCTGGGCTTTAATACCATATATACAGGTCCAAGTGCTCGGGGCCGGCCTGGTTTTCGACCTCGCCAGCGGCGGAATTATCCCCGTTTGGCTCGGGGCCCTCATAACCTATGCCCTCATCACCATTTACGTTTGGCTCGGCGGCCTCAGGGCCGTGGCTTGGACCGATGTGGTTCAGGGCGCGGTTTTGCTATTCGGCCTATGGATAGGGAGCATCGGCATAATACAGGTCTTCGGCGGGGGGATCCCGAATATCTTATCGTCGGCCGCCGCGAAACTGCCGCACCTGATGACCGTTTCGGGCTATAAGGGCTGGGATTGGCCATATACGATCTCTTGGGCCATTGCCTTCGGCGCCGGCTGGGGGATGCACGCGCATATGTGGCTAAGGCAGCTTACGCCGAAGACCGAGAAGGACGGCCGGATCTGGACGGGGATAATATTCGCCGAGAACTTCGTCCACGGCATGCTCCTATTGTTGGCGATGCTGGCTATAGCCTTGGTCTTCCCGGATATAAAGAAGCCGGATCTGGCCTTCCTCCAGACCATCGAGAAGTTCAGCCCGATCCTTTACGCCATATTGCTGGCGGGCGTTTCGGCGGCCATCTTCTCCACCATAGATAGCCAGGTCCACATCCTGGGCGTGATAGTGACCCACGACTTCATAGAGAGAAGCGGGAGGGTGATGACCGATCGCCAATTCATATGGGCCAACCGCCTGACGGTCTTGATCGCGATGGCCGCCGGGTATATCTTGGCGATGGTTTACCCAGGGCCATTGGGCATATTGGGCATGTATCCCGCCGCCATAGGCTTCATGCTCTATCCCCCAGTCCTGGCCATGCTGACTGGACAGAGATGGGTGACGAAGGAGGGCGTCGTTGCAGGATTGATCGCCGGCGGCGCCGCGGCTGTGCTGTTCGGACCCGGGCCCTATGCGAACCCATTGCGCATACACTTCGGCATTTGGGCCTTGGTGGCCAATGCCGTGGTCATGTGCATCGTCAGCCTCTTCACGAAGACGAAGCCTCCGGAGGACGCCGTCAGGGCCGTCATCGAAGCGGGCTGGTAGCTCCGAACGGCCCACATCCCCAATCCTTTTTTCTCTCCTTTGGCGGATTCTGGGAGACTATATCTTTTGAAAATGGGCCATTACCAAGAATTAATTCCGAAAGTCGATTTTAGCGCTAACTCCCCCTCATCATCGAAACAGATCCCTTGCAACCTCGACCACCTCCGAAGGCCTATCTATGACCGCGGCCCCGGCCCTCCTCAGGGCTTCGATCTTGCTCTCCGCGGTCCCCTTCCCTCCCTCTATTATCGCCCCGGCGTGGCCCATCCTTTTCCCGGGGATAGCCTCCCTCCCGGCTATGAAGGCCAGGACGGGCTTCCCGAACCCCTCCCTTATGTAATCGGCGGCCTCCTCCTCGACCCTCCTCCCTATCTCCCCAACGAGGACGACGCCCCTCGTTTCCTCATCCTCCTCGAAGAGCCTCAACGCGTCGACGAATGTTATGCCCGTTACCCTATCCCCGCCTATGCCCAAGCAAGTGCTTTGGCCCATCCCCGCCTCGGTTAGGTTCGCGGCTATCTCATAGGCCAGCGTCGCGCTCCTCGCCACTATGCCTATATCGCCCCTCCTATAGAGGTTCCCGGGCATTATGCCAAGCTTAGTCCTTCCGGGCGTTATTATGCCGGGCGTATTGGGCCCTATGAGGACCGCCCCCTTCGCATCGGCGAGCGCCTTCATCCGCATGGCGTCGTGGATCGGGATCCGCTCCGTGACGACGACCACGAGCCTCAGCCCGCATTCAATGGCCTCGAAGACCGAATCCCTCGCCGCCGAGGCCGGTACGAAGACGACGGAGGCATCGGCCTCGTGCTCCTTGAGCGCTTCCTCGACCGAATCGTAAACGGGGATCCCGTGGACCTCCTGCCCGCCCCTCCCCGGCGTTACGCCGGCCACGATCCTCGTCCCATAATCAAGCATCAATTTCGCTTGGGCGGAGCCGACCCGCCCCGTGATGCCCTGTATTATGACCTTGGTCCCTTCGTCCGCCAATATCGCCATCCCTACACCGCCTCCCTCAGCCTTTCGAGGATCCTTTGCGCCGCATCCTCTGTCCTTGAGCTTTTGACGACCTCGATCCCGGCCCCTTCCAATATCCTCCAAGCCTCCTCCTCGAAATTCCCCCGAACCTTGACGACTATGGGCACATGGAGCCCCCTCTCCTTCACGAAATCCGCTATGCCCTTGGCCCCTTCGACTATCGGGTTTATGCCCCCGTATAGGTTCACCAACAGGGCCCTGACCTTGGGGTTCCGAAATACCAGGTCCAAGCAGTTCTTCATATGCTCGTAGGTGATCCTGCCTCCGGTATCTAGGAAATTGGCCGGCCTACCGCCGTATGACCTGAGTACGTCCACGGTGGCCGTGGCCAAGCCCGCCCCGCTGCCAATGATCCCTATATCCCCATCGAACCTCACATAGGGTATGCCTAGGCGGAAGGCCAGCCGCTCTATATCGTCCTCCATCCTCCCCTCGGCCCTTTCCCTGAGTTCGGGATGCCTATCGAGCGCATCATCGTCTATTATCATAACGGCTCCGGTGGCGCATAAGCCGCCGGCCCCCGTCAAGGCCAATGGGTTGACCTCCACTATTGTGGCATCGTAATCGATGAAGGCTCGGTAAAGGGAGCAGAGGATCCTGCCGACCTCGACCATCGGTTGGCCGGAGAGCCCCATGGCCTTCGCGATTCGCCGCGCCTCGTAACCCCTGAGGCCCCTAAGAGGATCTACAAGCTCCCTGACTATTTTCTCCGGGTGCTCCGCGGCCAGCTCCTCTATCTCTACCCCGCCCTCCTGGGATGCGAGTATTATGGGCCTCCCCGCAGAGTCGTCTATGGTTATGCTGAGGAACAGCTCCTTGGCGGCCTCTACGAACTCCTCGATAAGGATCCGCTCGACCATTTGGCCGTGGATCTCCCTGCCGAAGAGCTCCCTCGAGAGCCCCATCGCCTCCTCTGCGGTCCTCGCCACCTTGACGCCGCCCGCCTTCCCCCTCCTTCCGACGGTGACTTGGGCCTTCAATACGACCGGAGGCGGGATAGACCTCAGAACATCTTCAACCTCCTCCGGCGAGGAGGCGAGCCTTCCCCTCGGGATCGGTATGCCATACTCGGCGAGTATGGGCTTGGATTCGAACTCGAATAAGCGCATCGCTCACGCCCCGCGAATATTCTTCGAGAACTCGAAGCCCTCCCTGAGGGCCGCCAAGTTTATCCCCTCGGCGCCCTTGGGGACGCCATCCCTAACGGATGCCTCCATCGCTTCCCTGCTCACGGCGCCGGTGAGCTCCACCAAGGCTCCTAGGGCCACCATGGTAGCCACTATCCTATTGCCCAATCCCTCGGCGATCTTGGTCGCTGGGATCTTGAGGAATCGGATCCCCGATTCCAATCGGCCCTCGCGCACCAGATCGGAATCCGCCAATAGGATGCCGTTCGGCCTCAGATCCCTTGCATATTTATCAAAGGCTTGTTGGGACATCGCCAAAAGGGCATCGGGCGTGATGACCAATGGATAATCTATCCTCTCATCCGATATCACGACCTCCGATTTGCAAGCGCCACCCCTCGCCTCCGCCCCGTAGGATTGGCTTTGCACTGCCCTCTTACCATCGTATATGGCCGCCCTCGCCAAGAGGAGCCCGGCTAGGATTATGCCCTGCCCCCCGAACCCAGCCAACCTGATCTCGAGCCTCATCGCGCCCCCACCCTTTGGATAAGCTCCGCGTAGGCCTCCGATAGCTCAGGCTTATCGGAGTCGATATATTCCCCAATTATTATTTTCCCCTCCAGCCCCTCTTTTGGGAGTCTGGAGGCCCTCTCAATCGGTATGGAGTTATCCCTGAGCCAGAGGAGCATCTCGGAGGGCCTCTTGAAGCCCATTGGGCGCATCAAATGGGTGGGGCATTGCGAGACCACTTCGATGAACGCGAATCCCTTCTTCATCAAGGCCTTCTTAAACGAGTTCGTCAATTGCCTCATATGGAAGGTGGTCCATCGGGCCACGTAATCGGCCCCAGCCGCCCTTACGAGCTCGCATGAGTCGAAGCCCCTCTCCAAGTTCCCATAGGGAGTCGTGACCGTCGCCATGCCGCGGGGCGTCGTCGGCCCGGCTTGGCCCCCGGTCATGCCATACGTCATATTGTTGACGCAGACCACGAGCATGCCGACGTTGCGCCTGGCGGCGTGGATCAAATGGTTCCCCCCTATTCCCAGGGCATCCCCATCGCCGACGAAGACCACGACCTTGAGCTCCGGCTTGAAGAGCTTTATACCGGTCGCATAGGCGATCGCCCTCCCGTGCGGCGTGTGCAAGGTGTCGGCGTCGAAGAGCGGGCTCGGTATCCAACCGCTACAGCCTATGCCGGATAGGAAGGCCATCCTCTTGAAGTCCAAACCCAGCTCATCGACGGCCCTGAGGAAGCTCTGGGCGATCATCCCATCCCCGCAACCGGCGCAGAAGGTGTGGGGCAACATCCCCTTCCGTATGTACTTCTCCAAGGGATGCTCCAAGCTCATGCCCTCATCAACTCCTCCACGCGCTCAATCAGGAAGTCCGGGCTATGGATGCTAGCCAGCGTGGCGGGCGGGAGGAAGTACACCTCGGCCCGGCCCCTCGAAGCCCTCTCCACCTCGTTGCTCAATTGGCCCAAGTTGTTCTCGAGGACCAGCAGCTTCGGGACCTCCCTCGCCACCCTTTCGATGACCTCGTCCGGGAAGGGCCAGAGGGTGATGAGCCTGACGGAGCCGACCCTCGTCCCCCTCGACCGCAGGATCTTGACGGCGTGGGACGCGGAGCGCGAAACGCTGCCGAAGGAGACCAAGGCGAGCTCGCTGCCCTCCAAGGCCTCCGTTTCGACCTTGGCTATGTCCTTGGCGCGTTTCTGGATCTTATTCCGCAAGCTAACCACGACCTTGTGGACGTATTTCGGATCGCTGACCTCCCTCATGCCGTATTCATCATGGGTGGAGCCGGTGACGTGGGCGCTGTGGCCCGTTCCGAAGATGGGCATTGGGGCTACGTCCTCATCGAGGAACGCTTTCACGCGCCCGCTGCCGGGTTCTGGGGTCTTCCTATTCACGAGCTCGATTTCCGATTCGTCCGCCATGACCACCTCCTCCCTCAGGTGCCCGATGAGGGCGTCCGAGAGGACCACGACCGGGGTCCTATAGGCCTCGGATAGGTTGAACGCCTCGATCGTCAAGTCGAACATCTCCTGGGCCGAGTTTGGGGCGAGGACTATGATCGGGTATTCCCCATGCGATCCGCGCCTCGATTGGTAAACGTCCCCCTGCATCGGCAGCGCGGGCGTCCCGGTGCTCGGCCCGGCCCGCTCCACATCGACGATCACGCAAGGCGTCTCCGTCATGCAAGCGTAGCCTATGCCCTCCTGCATCAGGCTGAAGCCGGGGCCCGAGGTGGCGGTCATGGCCTTCGCGCCGGCCCATGAGGCGCCTATGACTGAGGCCAGGGAGGCGATCTCGTCCTCCATCTGTATGCATATTCCCCCCCGCTTGGGCATCTCCCTGGCCATCACGTAGGCGATCTCGCTCGCCGGGGTTATGGGATAGAAGGCGAAGAAGCGGCA
>CALIRQ010000011.1 GCA_938042195.1 uncultured archaeon | reverse complement strand
AAGTGCGCCGGATGCGGGCTCTGCGCCGAGCTCTGCCCGGTGGACGCGATCTCCATGCAGAAGCTAGCTAACTTGGATCTATACCCGAGGTCCAAGCCCTACCACAGGTACTTCCCCTATACGGGCCCGCCATAGAAGATCAAGCCCCTTCATTTTATTTTTGTTTGCCATCAACTATATCATAAAATCTCCATTATTATCAAAAACCAAGCACATCCTTTCTGATGAAGATATGCCTAAGCCAATCGCTCCTTGGCGAAGGATGATCCCTTCGGAAATGCGAGCCCCGGCTTTCCTCCCTCTTGAGCGCGGCCCATAATATCATTCCGGAGACCAGGATCATGTTGGATGCCTCTTGGGCTTGATGGGGCTCGGAGGCGCTATCAAACTCAAGGGACTTCAACCCGGTCACGAGCCTCAACCCCTCGCTGAGGCCAGCCCCATCCCTGATCACGGAGGCCTTGGCCTGCATGGTTTCTTTGATGAACCTCTTGACCTCCGAGGGATCTCGACCCCTCTCCGCAAACTTCACCGTGGAGCCCCCATCGGGAATCATGGCCTCCTTAACGGTCGATCGTTCGGCCCATTTGGCCGCCTCCTCGCCCGCCTTGGCGCCGAACACCGCTATGTCTATGGAGTTCCCGGCTATCCTATTGGCGCCATGGACCCCGCCCGCCACCTCGCCGGCCGCGTAGAGGCCGGGGATCGAGGTCCGGCAATTGGCATCGATCCTGACACCGCCCATCATATAGTGGGCGGCCGGCGCTATCTCCACCAAGTCCCCGCTCAGGTCGATCCCATGGTCCCATAGGGCCCTCCATACGCGCGGGAAACCTTCCCTAACGACGCCCTCGGGCAGCCCCGTGGCATCGAAGAAGACCGTCCCGCGCTCGCTGCCCAGCCCATCCGATATCCTCGCGTAGATCTCTCGGGCTAGCTCGCTCTTCGGCAACCTATAGGATCGGAGGAACTCCGCCCCGCTACCGTCCCGGATCTTGGCGCCCTTTAGCAAAAGGGCTGTTGGTATGAGAAGGCCCCTGCACTCGGGCGGATGGGCTACAATGGTCGGCTCGAATTGAACGAACTCCATATCCACCAGCTCCGCCCCCGCCTCGTAGGCCATCGCATAACCATCCCCGGTCATGCATTCCGCGTTCGTCGTGAACTGGTATACTTGGCCGGCCCCCCCGCTCGCTAGGACGGTGGCCTTCGCCGCGAAGGCGACTTCCCCCCTCCCTTCCAAATCCATCGCCACCGCCCCCGCCGCCCGCCCCTCCTCGATCAGGAGCCGAGCCCCCATGACGCCCTCGTGGATCTCCACGCCCCGCTCCTTCGCCGCCCTCGATAGCTTGTCCATCAATTCGATCCCGAGGCCATCGTCGAAGAAAAGCGATCTTGGGTATGTGGAATCGGAAACCAAGCGTTGCGCATAAAGGTCCCCCCTCTTATTGAACCTCACGCCCAATGCCTCGAGCCTCTCCAAAGCTGGCTTGGCCCCGAAGGCCAATGCCCTCGCCAGGCCTTCATCGTTGAGGAAGCAGCCCCCCCGCATCGTATCCTCGTAATGGGCCTCCGGGCCATCCCTTGAGTCCTCGTGCCCGAGGGGCACGTTGAGCGCCGATATCCCCTTGGTGGAGCATTCGCCCTTAGATATTAGATCGACCTTAACGCCATTCTCAGCTGCAACTATGGCGGCCATAAAACCCGCGCCCCCGCCGCCTATGATCAGGACATCGGTTTCGATCCTCTCCAACCTGGATCGCGGCTCCGGATATGGGCGGAATCCCTTTTTTATCGCTTCGCCCCTTTCAACACCGAGGGGCTGGTGGATGGGCGCTAATCTAATACCGTTTAAGGGGAGGGCTCCGAAGCCCCACCCCTCCTCCTACATAGACCCGGCCGCGAGGGTGATGGGCGATGTGGAAATCTCGGAGCGGGCGAGCGTTTGGCCGGGGGCCGTGATAAGGGGCGACGACTCCAAAGTCCTCATAGGCAATATGGCGGCCGTGCTCGAGAATTGCGTTATCGAGGCCCCGAGCGGCCTGCCAGTCCGGATAGGGGAGCGCGCGCTCATATCCCATGGGGCCATCCTCCACGGCTGCTCGGTTGGCGACGGCGCGCTGGTCGGCATAGGCGCGATCGTATTGGACGGGGCTAGGGTCGGGAGCCGGGCCATCGTGGCGGCAGGGGCCCTCGTGCCGCCGAACGGGATCGTTGAGGAGGGGAAACTCGCGATGGGGATCCCGGCCAAACCGATCAGGGACGCGACGGAGGCGGAGGTCGAGGCCATAGCGAGGGAGGTTGAACGCCTCCACGAGAAGGCCATGGAGTATAAGCGGATATTAGAGCGGTCCCGCCCCCCGAATGGCCCCCATCGCGCCTTTACATGAGCCTTATCTTGGTCCCTAACCCCTTGGCCCCCTTTAGGACGGCTTGGGCGATGGCAACGTCTTGGATCGCCAGCCCGCTCGAGATGAAGACAGTGACCTCGTCTTGGGAAGCCCTGCCGGGTTTTTCCCCGGAGACAATCTCCCCCAACTCCGCATATACATCCCCCTTTGAGAGCTCGCCCAAGGAGATTGGCTTGGCTATCCCGCCCAGCGTCGAGGCGTTCTCGAAGTCGTCGACCACGAGCTTCGACCTCTTGAGTATCTTGGTATCTATTTCCTGCTCTCCCCTCGATGCCCCTCCCACCGAGTTTATATGAAGGCCCGGATTAACCCACTCGTTGAATACGACCGGGGTCATGGACGGTGTGGCCGTCGCCAATACATCGACCTTCCTAACGACCTCCTCCGCGGAGCTTGAGCTCAAAATCTCCAAGCCTGTTTCCATGCCCATTTGCTCGGCGAACCTATTCATCTGGCCCTTATTCACATCGTATACGTAGACCCTGTCCAGATCGAGGACCTCCCTCAGGCCCAGCAATTGCCCCTTGCCTTGCTCGCCCGCCCCGATGATCCCGGCCGTCTTGGAGTCCCTTCGGGCTAAGTATTCAGTCGCTAGGGCGGATATAGCCCCAGTTCTCATCGTTGTTATATAGGTGCCATCCATTATCACTCGCGGGAAGCCCGTATCGATATCGCAGAGGACTATGAGCGCCGATATGGCTGGCAAATTGTACTTGGCTGGGTTTTAGTGGAACGTATTGACTATCTTGACCCCCGCGCTGCCCATGGATTCGATGTAGGCCGCCATGCATCCTATTCTGCCCTTGTCCAAGAAGATATATCTCCTCTTAACCATCTGGGTCCTCTTCCTATGATGGTCTAAGATCGCGGCCCTTGTCGCCTCCACAATGCCCCTCATCGTTAATACCGATCGGACATCCTCCTTGGAGAGGAGTGTAATCTCAGGTGTCATCCGCCTAAGGCCCGCCCTCGATTTTTCCATACTTCCTAGCGGCGGCTATCGCCGCGAACATGTTCGCCCTCGGCGTCCTGGGGCTAAGCGTACAGCCCGGGCCGAGTATGAAGCCCTCGCCATCGACCGCCCTTATGGCATCCCTGATC
>CALIRQ010000010.1 GCA_938042195.1 uncultured archaeon | reverse complement strand
GACCGGGAGGCTCATCATAGCCGAGGAGGCTTGCAAAACGGGCGGGTTCGGGGCTGAGGTGGCCGCAATCGTTGCCGAGGAGGCGATCGATGCGCTCGATGCGCCGATAAAAAGGGTCGCGGCCTTCGACGTCCCGATACCCTTCAGCCCTCCGCTGGAGGATTACGTGATACCGAACAAGGATAGGATCGCGAAGGCGGTGAGAAGCGTCGTATGATCGAGCCCGAATCCGATCCGGGCCCTTCGAGGTGGGGCTAGCTTGGTGACGAAGGTCACGATGCCGAAGTTCGGTTGGACGATGACCGAGGGCAAAATAGTGAGATGGCTCAAGAAGGAGGGGGACGCGGTCAAGAAGGGGGAGCCCCTCTTCGAGATCGAAACCGAGAAGATGGAAACGGAGGTCGAGGCGGTAGCCTCCGGGATCCTTAAGAAGATATTGGCGCCGGAGGGCTCGGTTGTCGAGGTCGCGAAGCCCATCGCCATAATTTGCGAGCCCGGGGAGGAGCTCCCCCCGCTTGAGGAGCTGCTCGAGGGGGCTCCGGTGCCCGAGGAGGCTCCCAAGGCCGAGTTGACCGCGCCGCCAGCCGAAAAGCCCGCCAAGCCCGTTAGGGCATCGCCCTTGGCCAAGAAGATCGCCTCGGAACATGGCATAGACCTGTCGCAATTGGAGGGGACGGGCCCAGGCGGCCTGATAGTGAAGGAGGACGTATTGAAGGCCATCGAGGCCAAGAAGGCCGCCGCGAAGCCCATCGCGATGGAAAAGCCCATCGAGGTGAAGCCCGCGGAAGCGAAGCCCTCCGAGGCCCTAGGGGTTCCGCCGGAGCTCAAGGCCGGCAAGGTCATACCATTGGAGGGCATGAGGAAGGCCATAGCCGATAGGTTATCCCTATCCGCTAGGACGGCCGTGAGGGTCACCCTGACGACGGAGGTTGATATGACGGAGGCCATTAGGTTCAGGGATCAGCTCATGGAGGAGGTGGAGCGCCGATCCAAGGTCAGGCTATCGTTCACGCATATGGCCATCAAGGCCGTCGCGAAGGCCTTGGAGAGGCACCCGATCATAAACTCCCTTCTGATCGGGAACGAGATACGCCTCATGGAAGATATAAACGTGGGCTTCGCCGTGGCCCTGGAGGAGGGGCTGATGGTCCCAGTTGTTCGGAACGCCAATAAGAAGTCGTTGTTCGAGATCGCGTCGGAGGTGAACGATCTAGCGGAAAGGGCTAGGAGGCGCGAGCTCGCCCCATCCGATGTCGCCGACGGCACATTCACCATAACCAACTTGGGCATGTACGGCGTCGATAGCTTCACCCCCGTCATCAACCCTCCCCAAACCGCGATACTCGGGATCGGGAGGGTCGCCCAGAGGCCCTCCATAGCGGATGGGAGGGTCGAGCCGCGGTGGACCGCCTACCTCAGCCTGGCCTTTGATCATAGGGCCTACGATGGCGTGCCGGCCGCGCAATTCCTCCAAACCCTAAAGGGGATCCTCGAGAGGCCCTATGAGCTCCTCGTTTGAGGGGGACCCCTTGGGCCATTGCCCCTCGAGGCCCAAAACTTGAGGATAACATCGGCGGCTATCCTCGCGGCCGAGGCGCATACGAGCGGGCACTTCTCCTTCCCCCCCGCCTTCAGCCAAGCCGCAACCTCCTCGGGCCTCTTTAGATCGAAATGCCTCCCGAAGAGCTTCTCCTGAATCCCGTAGCAAAGGGTCGTGCCATGCTCCGCCTTGAACCTCTCATAGACCTCGCGGCCGAGCGCCATGCATTCATCGTAGGACTTGCGGTCATCGAGCCTATCGCTGCCGGCCGCGAGCCCAACGGCCATCAGCGCCCCCACCAGGGCGCCGCATGTCTCCCCCATGCGGGCGATCCCGCCGGATAGGGGGAAGCTCGCCCTCAATGCTTCGCCATCCCCTAGGCGAAGTTTTTCTTGGAGCGCTGCTAATGTGCATCGGCAACAACCCATATAGGCTTTATCATAATCGTGGGCAGCCTTGGCCGCCTCCTCGATCAATCCCTCATCGGGAGCCGAAGTGCGATCCACTTTCCCCACGCTCCAATGGGTTGCAACCTTGAGGTGGGAGCTCTTAAATTTTCCCAAATCCGAAATCGTTGGGAGGGGGCATGGGATGAAAGCCATCAGCGGCCCCCGCATCCTATCCGAGATCGGGCGCTGGCGCTTGTTGGATTTGGAATCCGAGGACCCGGCAATGAACATGGCTTTGGAGGAAGCCATAGCAAGGGCCGTAGGCAGGGGGATTTCGGTGAGCACCGTGAGGTTCTGGAGGAACGAAGGCGCGGTGGTCATAGGGAGGTACCAGAGCGCGAGGCTCGAGGCGGATCTCGATGCTTGTAAGCGCTATGGCATAAAGGTGATTCGGAGGTTCACGGGCGGCGGCGCCGTATATCAGGACCTCGGCAACATCAACTTCTCCATTTCCATCCCATCCAATAACCTACCCAAGCTCGATCGGCTCTCCGCGCTTCCGCTCCTATCCTCGCCCGTGGTTTCAGCCTTGAGGTCTTTGGGCTTCGACGCGGGGTTATTCGGGATGAAGATAAGGATCGGGGGCTGGGCGAAGGTCTCCGGCTTGGCCGGGTGCCTCAAATGGGGGTGCGGGTTCCTCCACGGGACCCTCCTTGTCGATTCCGATCTCTCGAAGATCAGGGAGTTGTTGATAGCGCCCCAAGCGGCCTCGAATTATGTCAGGAGCATTCCCGATGAGGTCGCGAACCTAAGCGACTTCAAAGAGGGGATCGATATGAGGGGATTGAAGAAGGCCCTCTCGCGATCATTCGAGGAGGCATTTGGAGGGGCCCCGATTTCTGATGGGCTCACGGATTTTGAGTCCGAGTTGGCGGATTCGCTATACGAGGGTAAGTATTCCAGCGAGGAATGGAACTTGAACCCCTAGAGGGGGAACCCGGCCAGATCCCGCCCGGGTCCAATGCTACAAAGGGATGGGATGGGGCGAACCGATCGATTTAGAAGGACTCGCTGGATATCGAGGGGTGAGGGGACGTTGGTCCGGATTCCGGGGATGATCTATCGCTGGCTGATCCCAAAGGCGGAATCGGTCATGAAGAGCCCACCGCAGACGATCGAAGGCCACTCCAGCGTTTTGGAGGCCGTCAGGATGATGACGGAGCTGGGCATAGGGAGCCTAATAGTAACGCAGCAGGGGAGGCCAATCGGCATATTCACCAGGCGCGATCTGATGAAAAGGGTCATAGAGGGGAAGCTAGATGTAGAGCGCACCATGGTTGAGGAGGTTGCCTCCTCGCCCTTGATCTCGATCGATCCAAAGACCGATTTGGCCAGCGCCATGGGGCTGATGAGATCGAAGGGGATCTCGAGGTTGGCGGTGATGCGCGACGGGGCCCTGCTCGGGATTTTGACGATGACCGACATAAGGTTGAGGTTCCCTAAGGGCTATCTATCGCCTTGGGTCGTATTGAAGCGGTTCCTGGTGGATACGATCGCATATGTCACCTTTTGGTCGGGCATATGGACCTTCGTGCAGATATACATCCTCAAGTTCACGCTGACCCAATACGTTGCCAACGCCGCCATAGGATCGATCCTCACGGTGGCCTTCGGTGGGATATACGGCAGGTATCTGGACACCCTAAGGAGGAGGGCCGACGTTTGAGCGCCGAGCCCGGGCGCCCTCCAATCCCATGCGCGAGGAAGCAGCTTTTTATCCACCCTCCGGGGTAATCGGATGAATTTGAGGCTCCCGAGGATCAGGGCCCCGCCCGAGTGGGGCATAGAGCCGGTGGATCCCTCCCATCGGATATTGGGCCTCTTGGATTACTTCGTGCTTTGGTCCAGCCTAGGGGTTGGCTTGTTGGTCCTTCTGGCAGGATCCCAATTGGTCCCCGCTCTCGGCCTAAGCCAAGCGCTTTTAGCCATAGTCTTGGGGACGGTGATCGGCAACGTGCCATTGGCGTTGTTGGGGTACATCGGCGGGAAGCATGGGATACCAAGCATGGTCTTGGTCAGGCCCTCGTTCGGGATCAGGGGGTCCCTATTGCCCACAATCCTGAACGTCATCCAGCTGATCGGATGGACGGTCTTCGAGATATCCATAATGGCCAGCGCTGCCGACGCCTTCAGCTCGATGGCGCTCGGATATTCGAACTTCGGCCTTTGGGCCGCGGTCTTCGCATCGATCTGCACCTTGATGGCCGTAGGCGGCCCCTTGGCGGTCGTCAGGAAATGGTTGGAGAGGTTCGCGATATGGCTCGTATATGGGACCGCGGGTTGGCTATTATACGGCCTTTTGATCGGACATAACTTGGCCGAGCTATTCGCCATCGAGCCAACCGGGGGCCTATCGCTTTCGCTGGCGATGGACTTGGTCATAGCGATGCCGATATCCTGGATGCCGCTCGTCGCCGATTACAATAGGTTCGCAAGCGATCCATACAAGGCCTCCTTGGGCACGTATTTTGGATATTTCGTCGCCAACGCGCTCTTCTATTCCTTGGGCGCCCTGCTCGTCCTAGCGACCGGCCAATCGGACCTGATCCGAGCAATCGCCGCTGTGATCATGGGGATCCCCGCCCTCCTGATAATATTGGTCGACGAAACCGATAACGCGTTCGCCGATATCTACTCCGCCGCCGTCTCCATCCAAAACGCCCTGCCCAAGCTCCCCCAAAGGATATCCGCGCCCTTAATAGGCTTGACGAGCTTGGCGATATCCTTGATCCTCCCGATTGAGCAATACGAATGGTTCCTGCTCTGGATAGGGTCGGTATTCATACCGCTGTTCGGGGTCGTGATCGCTGACAACTTCGTTCAAGGCGGCGAATACGATGCGGCCGAGCTCTATAATATCGGGGGGAAGTATTGGTATTTCAGGGGCGTGAACCCGATTGCCATCGCCAGTTGGGGGCTGGGGGTCGCCATATATTATCTAATCGTCAGCCAGCTCCCGAGCCTGGGGGCCTCGATCCCGAGCCTCCTCGCGAGCAGCGCTATATATTGGATCCTGATGAAGTTATCCCGGAGGCTTCGATGATGGGCTCGGTGCCTAGGGCGTTGACCGTGGCCGGCTCCGATTCCGGCGGCGGAGCTGGGATACAGGCGGATCTGAAGACCTTCGCGGCCCTAGGGGTCCATGGCATGAGCGCCATAACGGCCGTGACGGCCCAGAACACCGTCGGGGTGGCGGCCATACAGGACATAGACCCGGAGGTCGTCAGGGCCCAGATAAGGGCGGTCGTGGAGGATATAGGGGTGGACGCCGCCAAGACCGGGATGCTCCATACGCGCGAGGTCATAGCCCTGGTTTCCCAAGAGCTCTCGCGCGCCAATATTCCAATCGTCGTCGATCCGGTCATGGTGGCGAAGAGCGGGGCCAAGCTCCTGAGGCCCGACGCAATCGAGACCTTGATGAGGGAGCTGTTGCCAATAAGCACGGTCGTGACCCCGAACGCAATGGAGGCCGAAGCTATATCGGGGATCGGGGTTAAGGATCTGGATGGCGCCAAAAGGGCCGCCGAAGCGATCGCTCGCCTCGGGCCTAAGGTCGTCGTCGTGAAGGGCGGCCATTTGGGCGGGGATAGGGCCATAGATGTGGTCTACGATGGGGATTTCCACCTCTTAGATGGCGAAAGGATCGCCTCCAAGGCCACCCATGGGACCGGGTGCAGCTTCGCCTCGGCAATAGCCGCTGGGCTGGCGAAAGGCGAGAGGCCCCTCGACGCCATAAGGAAGGCGAAGGAGTTCGTGGCCTACGCCATAAGGTTCGGCTTGGAGATAGGGAAGGGCCATGGGCCCGTGAACCCAATGGCGATGCTCTTCAATGAGGCGGAGCGCTATTGGGTGATAAAGAGGCTGAGGGAGGCCATCGGCCTACTGGAGCGGAGCCCAATCGCCTCCAAGCTCGTCCCGGAGGTCCAGATGAACTTGGCCTTCGCGTTGCCGAACGCGGCCGGCCGAATGGATGTGGCGGCGATACCGGGCAGGATAGTAAGGATCGATGGGGGCGTTAAGGCATCGGGCCCACCCGAGTTCGGGGCATCTGGCCACGTCGCCAACACGGTTTTGGCCGCGATGAAGTTCGATAGGGGCGTTAGGAGCGCGTTGAACGTGAAGTACTCCGAAGAGATCATAGAGGCATGCCTCAGGCTCGGTTACGCCGTATCCCATTACGATAGGAGGCTTGAGCCGCCCGAGGTTAAGGCGAGGGAGGGGGGAACTACCGCTTGGGGGGCCGAATGGGCGATAAGGAGCTTGGGGAGGGTGCCGGACGCCATATATCACAAGGGGGATTGGGGCAAGGAGCCGATGGTCACGTTGCTCGGCAGGGACCCCCTCGATGTCGTCGAGAAGGCCCTGAGGTTGGCGAGGATCCTTTAGCCGTTCGGGAGGCTTGGCATCCGCCCCGCTAATGCTCCGCGCGAACGTAATCCTTGAGGATCTTTATGGCGCAATACTCCCCACACATGGAGCAGGTCCTCGATTCCCCCCGCGTCCTGGCGGCCCTCATCCTCCTGGCCCTCTCGGGATCGATGGCCAGCTCAATCTGCCTAGCCCAATCTAGGTCCCGCCTCGCCTCGGAGATCCTTCGATCCCATTCCGCGAACCTCCCCATTCTGGCCAGGTCCGCGGCGTGTGCGGCGATCCTCGCCACCATGACGCCCTCCCTCACGTCCTCCTCGGTCGGCAACCCGATGTGCTCGGCCGGGGTGACATAGCATAGGAAATCGGCCCCGGCCAAGGCCGCGATGGCGCCGCCTATCGCGCTCACGAAATGATCGTAACCCGGGGCCACATCGGTCACCACAGGGCCCAGGACATAGAAGGGCGCGCCCTTGCAAATAGCCTTCTCAAGCCTAACGTTCGCCTCTATCTGATTCAGCGGTATATGGCCCGGCCCCTCGACCATCGCTTGTACCCCCCTCCTCCTGGCCCTTTCGACGAGCTCCCCGATGATCAATAGCTCATGTATCTGCGGGCCATCCGTGGCATCGGCTATGCACCCCGGCCTAAGCCCATCGCCGAGGCTTAGGACCAAGTCATATTCCTCGGCGATATCGAGCAGGTAATCGTAATTCTCGTAGAGGGGGTTCTCCTTGCCATGGCGCATCATCCAAGCCGCCGTGAACGTCCCTCCCCTGCTTACGATCCCGAGGAGCCTCTCCCGCTCAATGACGCTCCTTAAGCTGGCCCTGGTGACGCCGCAATGGACCGTGACGAAATCCACGCCATCCTTCGCGTGCCTCTCTATGGCGTTGAAGATGTCGTCCTCATCCATGTGGATTATGGCGCCCTTCGCCCTCTGGGCTTCTATGGCGGCTTGATAGATGGGGACCGTCCCGACGGCCACCGAGAGCTCCCCGAGGATCCTCCTCCTAATCGAATCCAGATCCCCCCCAGTGCTCAAATCCATCACCGAATCGGCCCCCGCCTCCTCCGCGATCTTCGCCTTCCTGACCTCCAGATCGGGATCGCACACGTCGGGCGAGGTACCGACGTTCGCGTTGACCTTGACCCTGAGGCCATCCCCTATGCCCAAGGCCTTGCCCCTGCCGCCCCTCGCAGGGTTCTTGGCTATCACGATCCTCCCCTCGCTAACCCCCCTCATGACATGCTCGGGGCTCACGCCTTCCGCTCGGGCTACCTCCTTCATCTCCTCCGTCGGATGGCCTCGCTTAGCCGATTTCATTTGGCTCATAAGCTAAATTTGGCCCCCGGTCTTCTTGGTGGAAAGGACCCCCTCGCTTAAAAACAAAGCGTTTCCGATCCGGAAGCCCAAAATTCTATCAGGCCATGAAATGGGGCATAGGTGCTTTCCGATAGGACGAGGGTTTTTATTCTCTGGTTAAGATTTGATATCCCAAGGCGGAGATGCAAAAATCGAGCTTTGGGATGAGTGGCGAGGAACCGGCATTGAATTTAGGGCTTATCGCGCCCAGGACCCGCGCATGGCATTCTCCATGCGCGCTATAACGCTGAATATATGGGCCAATGGGCCGGAGAGCCCCCCCTTGGGCTTGGCCTCCCCCCTCAACAAGGCCCTTCTCAGCCCCTCCCTATCCCCAGCGCGCTCGAAGCATAGATACGCCCTCCCGAGCTCCCAGGCCGAATGGGCATCGCTGCCCGCGGTGCCCGGTTTCCTCAAGGCGCTCGCCAGCCTAACGGCCGAGAGGTTTGCGGAGGGCATCAGGCATCTGGAGTTGAGGACCTCCACCGCATCGATGAGCTCGCGGAGGCCCTCCGGCTGGAAGCGCTCCGGCCTAAGCCTGCCCCTCCTGAACCAATCGAAGGGGTGGGGAAGGACCACGATCCCGCCTTGGTCCCTTATCGAATCCGCCGCCTCCCAAGGATCCCTTGTGTCGATCGGCTCTTCGACGAAGAGGGCTAGGAGTTCCCCCGCCTCGGTTTCCACCTCCAAGCCCGGGATTAGCAAGACGTCCTCCCGCCCCTCCGCCCTCCTGAACCCCTCCAGGGAGCCGTGGTCGGTTATCGCGGCCCCATCCATCCCGGCCTTCGCTAGGAGCTTGGCCATATGCTTCGGGTCGATGCTCGAATCCCTTGAGAAGCGCGTGTGAACGTGCATATCGATCTTCAATTCTAGGATCGCATCCCTAAGCCGATCCGCGCCCGCCGAGCCTCTGGAGCGCTAGGGCTAGGCCCACAATAGTCTTCGCATCCCTGATTCCGCCCCTTTCGACCAGCCCCCAAGCATCGGCCATATCCATCTCCACCACCCTTATTTGCTCGTCCGCATCCAACCTCTGGCCAACCCTCCTCAAATCCCTCGCCAAGTAGAGGCGCATGAGCTCCGTGCTATACCCCGGCGCCAAGAAGAACTCGGCCAGGGGCTCCAAGCTGCCCGCCTCATATCCGATTTCCTCGATGAGCTCCCTTCTGGCGCATTCGACCGGATCCTCCCCCCGCCTCAAGGTGCCCGCCGGTATCTCCAAGAGCTCGACCCCAGCGGCCAGCCTGAATTGAATCACGAGGGCCACCTTGCCGCCGTCCAAGAGGGGCACCATGGCCACGGCCCCGGGGTGCTCCACTATCTCCCTCCTCGTTTCCCTCCCGCTCGGTAGCTCGACATCGAAGACCTTCAGCTCGAGGATGCGCCCCTTGTAGATCGATTCTGAGGAGAGGACCCTTTCCCCCATCCCTATGCCCTCCCTGAAAGGTATTCATGGATCGCCCTCGCCGCCTTCCTGGCCGCCCCCATGGCCGATATCACCGTGGCCGACCCGGTCACTATATCGCCGCCCGCGTAAACGCCCTCCAAGCTCGTCCTCCCAGTTTCCTCATCGACGACTATGTAGCCATCCTCGGTGAGCTTCAGGCCCGGGGTCGATCTGGGGAGGAGCGGGTTCGCGGCCGTTCCTATTGCCACTATGACGGTATCGACCTCTATGATGAACTCGGAGCCCCTCACTGGGATCGGCCTCCTCCTCCCAGATTCGTCGGGCTCGCCAAGCTCCATCTTCACGCATTCGATGGCCTTCACCCTCCCCTTTTCATCCCCAATTATCCTCACGGGAAGGGTCAGCAGATGGAATATTATGCCCTCCTCCTTGGCCCTCTCCCTCTCCTCGATCCTCGCGGGCATCTCCGCCTCGGACCTCCTATAGATCAAATAGACCGACTCAGCCCCAAGCCTCCGGGCCGTTCTGGCGGCGTCCATGGCTACGTTCCCACCTCCTATAACGGCGACCTTCTTGCCCGTCTTTATGGGGGTGTGATACTCCGGGAAGAGGTACGCCTTCATCAGGTTCGACCTGGTGAGGTATTCGTTGGCTGAATAAACGCCGCTCAGGTTCTCCCCCGGGATCCCCATGAACATCGGGCTCCCCGCCCCTATGCCTATGAAGACGGCGCTATAGCCCATATCGAATAGCTCTTGGATCGAGTAAAGCCTCCCTATGACGGAGTCGACCCTGATCTCGACCCCAAGGCTTTTGACGTATTCAACCTCCGCCTCCACTATGGCCTTCGGGAGCCTGAACTCGGGTATCCCGTAGACCAATACCCCCCCTGGCTTATGGAGCGCCTCGAAGATCGTTACATCGTAGCCCATCTTGGCCAAGTCGGCGGCGGCCGTTAGCCCGGCCGGGCCCGAACCGATTATGGCCACCTTCTTGCCCCTCTTGGGCGGGGGATTCGGGGCGATCGGGTCGCAATGCTCCCTTTCCCAATCGGCCACGAACCTCTCCAACCTCCCTATCGCGACCGGCTCGAACCTCCTCCCGAGCGTGCAAACGGCCTCGCATTGAGTTTCTTGGGGGCAGACGCGCCCGCAGATTGCCGGTAGGGCGTTCTTTTCCTTTATCTTCAATGCCGCCTCCTTGAACCTCCCCTCCGCCACCAGCCTTATGAAGGCCGGTATATCGATCTCGACCGGGCAACCCTTGATGCAGGGCGCCTCCTTGCATTGGAGGCAGCGCTTGGCCTCCTCGATCGCCTGCTCGGGCGTGTAGCCCAGCGGGACCTCCCTGAAGTTCCTTATCCTCTCCTCCGGGGGCTGCTCCGCCATCGGGACCTTCTTCGGCGATATCCTGCCGCTCAATCCCATGGGCACCTCAGCAATCCATGGCCGCTATCCTCTTCTCCTCCTCGACGTATTGGTTCAGCCTATCGAGAAGGAGGTCGAAGTCGACCTCATGGCCATCGAACTCCGGTCCATCGACGCATGTGAACTTGGTCCTGCCACCGACGCTGATGCGGCAGGCGCCGCACATGCCGGTCGCATCGAGCATTATCGAATTGAGGCTGACGATCGTTTTGATCCCATATGGCCTCGTGGTTTCGGCGACGAACTTCATCATCACGGCTGGGCCCACCGCCACGACCCTATCCACCCGGATGCCGCTCCCCAGCAGATCCCTGAGGGCATTGGTCACGAAGCCCTTCATGCCCTTGCTCCCGTCATCGGTGGTCACGATGAGCCTATCGGAAACGGAGCGCATCTCCTCCTCCAATATGAGGAGTTCCGCCGTCCTGGCCCCCATGATGCCTATCACCTCGTTCCCGACGAGCTTCATGGCCCTCGCTATTGGATAAACGGCGGGGACCCCTACGCCGCCCCCGATGCAGACAACGCGCCCGAACCTCTCTATATGGCTTGGGAGGCCCAGGGGGCCGATGAGGTTCAGGATCCTATCGCCCACCCGCATCCCAGCCAACAGCTTGGTCGTCTTCCCGACCTCTTGGAAGACCAAGCTTATGGTGCCATCCCTCGGATCCCAATCGTAAAGCGTTAGGGGTATTCTCTCCCCCTCCTCGACGGCTCGCAATACCACGAATTGGCCCGCCTTGGCCTTTTTCGCTATCTCTGGCGAAGCGACCTTGAGGAGGTGTATGTTCTTTGCCAACTCCCTCTTCTCGACTATCTCGTTCGTTCCGGGACCCTCCTTTCGCTTTGGATTCGGAAGCGCTGAAATGGCGGTCCTCGGGAATTAATATTTAGCGCTTACAACGAGATCCGGGCTATTCACGCGAGTTGGCATCGAGGGCCTTGAGCGATGCAAGATCCATAACGCTCACCCCAGCCCAAGAGGCCGACAGGGAGCCCATGGCCGATATCAGGACGAGGGAAAATATGTGAAACGCGAAGCCTATGGCCAATGCCTCATCCACCCCAACCCCCAATGGGACGAACGCCAAGAGCCAGTAGAACTCGAACGTCCCCGCGTAGCCCGGCGGCGCCGGGAGCGCGAAGGATAAGGTGAAAACCATCATTCCCAGCAACGAGAGGCTTGGTGGGAGTTCTATACCATAAGCCCTGAGGAACGCTGCGCCGACCAAGGCATAGAGCGCCCAGATGGCGAACGAAAGGGCTATGGCCGAGGAGAGCGAGCCCGGGGAGGCCATGCCGGAGAGGCCATCGAGCATCGATCCAATGGCCGGCGCAATCCTCCGGCCGATCCCGGGCAACCTTGCCGCTAACCCTTGGAGGAGCCTTTGGAAGAATCCCCTCCTCCTAACCGCGAATGGCATCGCCAACAGGGCGATCGCCGATATCGCGCTGAGGGCTTGGGCGAAGGCGAGGAGCTGAGGGGGTAGCTTCAGCCCCCTCGGCGAGAGCAGGAGGGGGACTGAGGCCAAGCAGATGACGGAGAGGACGTCGAGAACCTTCTCGGCCGCTATCGAGGAGAGGCCCGAGAATATGCTCATGCCCGAGCGCTTGCTCACAAGGGCAGCCCTGGCGACCTCTCCCACCCTGATCGGTATCAGGGAATTTATGAAATATCCTAGGACGACCGCTGGGAATAGATCCCTATATCGCAAATCGCCTCCCTTAGGCCCCAATATGAGCTTCCACCTGATCCCCCTAAGCCAATAGGACGTAATGGTCATCGCGATGCAGGGGAGAAGCAAAGCCGGGGAGGTGGGGGAGAAGGCCCTGAGGATCTTATCGAAGCCCAGATGGGCGAGGAGCGCCCCGAAGATGGCCGCGCCCAAGACCCCAAATAGGAGGAGCTTGAGGGCGGGCCATTGCGAATCCATAACTTTTTTCGGATCGAGGGGCCCTTATAAATGCTCTGTGGTCATGGGGAAACGGGCTTGAGGATCTGCCTCGTGAATACGTTCTTCCCCCCTTGGAGGGGAGGGGCGGAGTACTTCACCCATGGCTTGGCCAAGGGGCTCGCCAAGGGCGGGGATGAGGTAACGGTCCTCTGCGCCCATAACCCCCTAAGACCGGGGACCTACGAGGTTGATGGGATCGAGGTGATCAGGCTCAGGACCTCGGGGTGGCTGTACGGGGTGCCGATAATCCCGGGCCTGCTCGGGGCCATCCTCTCCAAGGACCCCGATTTGATCCACTGCAATTTTCCGAATCCCTATAACGCATCGATCTCGGTCTTGGCCTCTTCGCTATCCGATACCCCCTCAGTATTGACGTGGCATAACGATCTGCCGCCGGTGACGGCGGCGGCCTCTTTGCTGACCACCGTCCACGATAACTTCCTCTCGACGGCATACCTCCGGCGCTTCGATAGGATCATCGCCACGACGAGGAGGTACTCGATGATTTCCCCGATACTGAATAGGTTCCGGGATAGGGTTAGGATCGTCTGGAACGGCGTGGATTGCGAGAAGTTCAGGCCCTCGATCGATGGGGGCTGGGTGAGGTCGAAATTCACGTTTGAGGATTGCAAAGTGGTGCTTTTCGTCGGGGCCCTAACAAAATGGCATGGCTACAAGGGCTTGGATGTATTGTTGAGGGCCATCGCATTGGCCAAGGCGAGGGATTCGAGGATAAGGCTCCTGGTGGTCGGGGAGGGCCATCTGAAGCCAGCCTATATGAGGCTCGCCTCTGATTTGGGGATCGGGGACCTCGTCGCCTTCGCTGGGGACGTGAGCGACCGCGAACTGCCGAGCTATTACGCCTGCTCGGATGTCTTAGCCCTCCCGAGCAGGGATTCCTCCGAGGGGTTCGGGTTGGCGATATTGGAGGCGGGGGCATGCGGCAAGCCGGTGATCGCATCTAGAGTAGGGGGCCTGCCAGAGGTCGTTGAGGACGGAGGGAGCGGGTTGCTGGTCCCGCCCAATGATGAATGCGCCCTATCCGAAGCGATCCTCAAGGTACTGGGGGATGAGGGGTTGGCGCAGAGAATGGGGAAGCGCGGGAGGGAATTGGCCGAGGCTAGGGATTGGTCCAAAGTGGTCGGGGCCTACAGGGCGATTTATGAGGAGGTATTGGAGAAGAGCGGAAGGGACTCCGTTTGATAATATGCGTGATACCTAGCTTCAATGAGGAGTCGACGATAGCGGAGGTTGTGGAAGGCGTTAAGAGGCATTGTGATCGGGTTATAGTCGTCGATGATGGCAGCGCGGATGACACCTCCCGGATCGCTAGACTTCACGGCGCGGAGGTCCTGAGGCACCCCTTCAGGGTTGGAGTTGGGGGCGCCATATCGACCGGCCTCGAAGCGGCCATGAGGAGGGGAGCCGATGCGATCTTGACGATCGATGGGGATGGGCAGCACGACCCAGACGAGGCCCCGAGGTTATTGGGGCCCATCTCCTCCAATGAGGCCGATTTGGTGATCGGCTCTAGGTTCTTAGGGGATCCAAGCCCTATGCCCCTCCATAAGAGGATCGGGAACAGGGCGATCTCGGCATTGACATCGATCGCATCAGGCCTCAGGATAACGGATTCCCAATCCGGATACAGGGCGTATTCCAGGGCCGTCGCGGAAGGCGTTAGGCATTCCTCGTTCGGATACGGTTGGGCATCCGAATCCATAATCATCGCCGCTAGGAGGGGATTCAGGGTGCTCGAGGTCCCGATAAGGACCATCTATCATCCGAGGCGCAAGAGGGGCGCTGGCATGGTCGATGGGACCAAGATCGCCTACGATACCTTAAAAAGGCTCCCGGCGAAGATTCGGGCCAAAGCTGATGGGAATTGATTGAGCCCTATGGGATCCTCGCAGCTCTGTTCAGCGCCATCATGATGGCGATATCCATAAGGGAATACCTGAGGAATAAGTTATCCACGGGCCCATTCTTGGCTTGGATGGCGATATGGGCCGCCATCTCCCTGACGGGCCTTTTCCCCCGCCTATACTATTGGGTGGTGGCCGCGCTCGGGATGGCGATGCCGATACACTTCGTCACGACCTTCTCCATAATCCTCCTGTTTGCCATAGTTTATCAATTGAATAAGAAGCTCGACGAGGTCAACTTCAAGCTCAACTCAATGGCTAGGGAGCTCGCCCTTAGGGATCTCGACCGCGATCGGCCGGAGGGTCGCTCGGGTTAGGGATTTACATCCTCTCCGGCGCCTCTACACCAAGTAGATCAAGGGCGTTCCCAAGAGCTATCCTGAAGGCGTCCACGAGCGCGAGCCTGGCATCCCTCAGCCCCTCCGGCTCGCTCCTTATAACTGGGAAATTATCGTAAAAATAATTGAACTTGCTCGCCAGCTCGTTGGCATAGTTCGCTATAAGATCCGGCGCAAGCCTTTCTGCGGCCCCCTCCACTATCATGGGGAACTTCCCGATCATCATCACGAGCTCCCTCTCCGCGGCCCCCGAGAGGAGCCCGTAATCGGGCTTGGAGATCCGGATCCCCCCCAATCCAGCCCTCTTCAATATATTGCAAGCCCTGGCGTGCGCGTACTGTAGGAACGGCGCGCTATTGGTTTCGAAGTTCACCGCCCTATCCCAAGTGAACGTCACGTTTTTGCTCGGCTCAACCGATGCCAGGGCATATTTCACAGCGCCCACTCCTACGAGCTGGGCGATCCTATCCACGTCCCCCTCGCCCAGCGCAGGGGACCTCTTCAATACCTCTTCGCGGGCCCTCCTCACGGCCTCGTCCAGAACTTCATCCAAACTTATCGCCCTCCCCCTCCTGCTGGACATCTTATGGCCCGGCAGTTCCACGAGCCCGTATGCGAAATGCGCATACCTCTCCGCCAATTCCCTCCTGCCGAGGATGCAGAGCGCTATCCTCAGATGGAGCTGGGCGAGGCTTTGCTCGGAGCCAATCACCGTTATGGCCCTGTCCGCCCTCTCGAATTTCCAAAGGCTATAGGCTATATCCCTAGTCGTATAGAGGGACGTGCCATCGGACCTCGTCAGCGTTAGCGGCGGGACCTCCTCTCCCCCTATGCCCAAGATCGCGCGCAATCCCATCTCATCTACGGCCCTATTCGCATCCAGGATCAATGCCCCGTCCTCCTCCCTAACGTATGGGGAGGAGGAGAGCCCCTTCAGGACCTCGGCCACGCGGCCGCTCCAGAGCAGATCGCTCTCCCAATCCCAGCTATCGAAGCGTATTCCCATCTTGCCCAATGTTTCCTTGAATCCCTCGAGGCAAAGCTCCACTGCGGACCTAATGACCTCCTTCGCCCAAACCTCGCCTCGCTCATAACCCCTTATTATCCCCTCGACCTCGGCCTCCGGATCCCCGCCCGATAGGGCGCTTGAAAGCGCGGCGAAAGTCTCCGGATACTTCCCCTTGAGCTCATTGGCGATCGAGAGCCATTCCTCGAGCTCCCCCTTGACCCCATCTGGGGCATCGGGCCCGGCTCGCTTAATTAACCTCTCCAGCCTCTTGATCTCCAAGAGGCAGGACGTGACCGCGTATATTTCCCCAATGAACTCATCGGGCTTGCCCTTGGGCTTGGGCCTCCCCAGCTTTTGATATCCATAGGCCGCTATGGCGCTTTGCCTCCCCATGTCATCTATGTAGAAATGGACCGAAACCTCGTTGCCCACGGCCCTTAGGATCCTCGCCAGGGAATCCCCGAGCACGGGATTCCTGGCTTGGCCTATGTGGATGGGATGAACCGGGTTCACGCTTGTATGCTCGAGCAGGATCTTTTGGCAAAGGGGGGCCTCGGGTTTGCCATAATCCCGGCCCCGGGATCTGGCCTCCTCTATTATGAGGCGGGATAGGATCCCGTAGTTGGCCCTAAAGTTCACGTAGCCCCTGACGGCCTCCACGGAGCTTATCAACCTCAGGCTGCGAGAGGATATGTCGAACGCCAGCCTATCCGCTATTTCGAGGGGCTTCCCCCCGAACCTCCTCGCCAATTCGAACGATATGGATGACGAAAGATCGCCAAGCTCGCTCGATGGCGGCTCCGCGATCCGGAGGTCCTTCTGGCTAGCCCCGGGATAAAGGCGATCCAACGCCGCCGAGAGCTCGCCTTCGCATTCCTTAATGAACTCCTTGAGGGCTGCCAATTCCCATCACGCGGTCGCGCCTTCCCCACGCCCCGGCGCCCTTGAATGCCATTTCGGCCGCCCTAGAGGGAGCGGCGTTTTTTAAAGGCTTCCGGTCAAGGCCCCTTGGTCGATCGGGATCTTGAGAAGGATCGCCAATTGGGAGGAGATCGCTAAGGGCGAGGCCGAATCGCTGGTCCTGGAAATCCTCGAGGAGGGATTGAGGGCGGCGGATCCATTCGCATCTGTTCGCGAAGCGCTCCCCGGCCTGATGGGGTTCATAAGATCGTTCGAGAGGGTCATGGTCATAGGCTTCGGGAAGGCCAGCCCCGGGATGGCCTTGGCATGCGAGGCCTCCTTGGGCGACGCCATCTTGGGCGGCGCGATAATAGCGCCGAAGGGATCGGTTGGCGACAAAAGGCCCGAGAGGATCGAGGTCTTGGAGGGGACCCATCCGATCCCGAGCGAGCTCAATTTGAGAGCGGCCGAGCGGCTCCTCTCGATATCGAAGGGCCTCTCCAATAGGGACCTCATAATAACATTGATATCGGGCGGGGGCTCCGCCCTGTTCGCATACCCGGCTCCCGGGATAACCCTGGAGGATAAGGTGGAGGCGACCAAGCTCCTCTTGGCGGCAGGCGCGAACATATGGGAGGTGAACTGCATTAGGAAGCACATATCGGCGGTTAAGGGGGGACAGCTGGTTAAGCACGCTAATCCGGCGCGCATCCTTGGGCTGATCCTATCGGATGTAGTCGGCGATGACATAAGCTCCATAGCCTCGGGCCCGACCTCTCCGGATCCATCCACCTATGGGGACGCGTGGGCCATACTGGAGAGGCATGGTTTGATCGATAGGTTTCCGAGGAACATATTGAAGCGCTTCAGGGAGGGTTTGGGAGGGGGGATCCCCGATACCCCGAAGCCCGGGGATCCCATATTCGAAGGCGTTAGGAACGTGATCGTGGCCAATAACATGAGGGCCCTCTCCGCCATGGCCGCGATGGTGGAGTCGCGCGGCTTGAGGGCGATGATAGCGACCTCCTACCTCGAAGGCGAGGCGAAGGAAGTCGGCAAGGTCATAGGCTCTATCGCTAAGCAGATCCGGGATCGAGGGCAGCCCCTAAGCCCCCCTTGCGCCGTTTTGTTCGGCGGGGAGACCACGGTGACCCTTAGGGGGGAGGGGAAAGGAGGAAGAAACCAAGAATTGGCGCTCTCCGTGGCCATTTCGATCGCGGGCTTGAGGGATACTTGGTTCGCCTCCATCGGGAGCGATGGGATAGATGGCACCACGGATGCGGCCGGGGCCATCGTTAGCGGCGAAACCGCCGGAGAGGCCTTGGTGAGGGGCCTCGATCCGGTCAAGTTCCTCGAGAACAACGATTCCCATTCAATCCTGAAAGAGCTCGGGCGCTTGATATACACCGGCCCGACCGGGACCAACGTGAACGATTTGGCAATGCTCCTCGTCCTGCCGTAGGGCCGGGCGGGTATCAGCATGGCCATCGCATTGGGGATCGCGGCCAATGGCATCCCCCCTCACGAACAGGAGCGGGAATACTATATCGCTGGTGCAGCAGGGGATCCAGACCGCGAAGAAGAGGAAGATCGAAAGGGCGGGGAGGAATGGGATCCAATCCGCGCCATCCAACGCCATGGCTATATGGAACAACGAGGCCAAGGTGCTGAGCATGACGTGCCCAGCGTGGGGGATCTTGGTCCTCCGGCCCAGATATCCGATCGCGATGCCGATCGCCACCATGGGATTCACAAGCCACCACCTCTCCACGAATCCTATGTGCGCCTCGGGGTTTGGAAGGGATAGCAGGGCCTCGCCCATGTAGGGGATCAGGGAATCGCTTATCGTGCCTGGGCCGACAGTCCCAATATAGCCGATCGCCGCTATCCGTGCCCATTTGGTCCTTCGGCCCCCGGGGTTGGAATACTTGACATAAATGGCCGTAGTCGCGATCGCGCTCAGAAGGAGGTGGAGCGGGTGGAATATATAAAAGGCGTCCTCCAAGGCCTCGGCGGCGATCCTCGAGGAGACGAGGATGGCGATTAGAGCGCTTCCCAGGGCTGTTCCGAGGGCCGTGAAGGGCACATGTCGAGCGAGCTCCACTGCAACGAGCCTCAACCGATTCTCCATCGGTCCCTCGGCCGAGGAAATGGGGCTCCTCATTATTAAGTTTTTATGAAATTCTTAATAATTTTTATGCTTCGCCTTTATATATCCATATTAACATAAGGGCGTCCTGATGGCCATGGCCATAATAAGCATATCCCTGAGCCCGAGGGTGCTGGAGGAGTTGGATAGGGTCCGCGCCGAGATGGGCTTCTCGGGCCGCTCGGAGGCCATCAGGGCCGCGCTGAGGATGTTTATGGAGGATGCGAGGGAGAGGGAGGCCATGAGAGGACGGGTCAGGGGCATATTGGTACTGATCCATGGGCAAGAGGCCGAGGGATTAGTCTGCGATGTGAAACACGGCTTCTTGGACATAATCCACACCCAGCTCCACGACCGCTTCGAGGAGGGCAAGTGCCTCGAGCTGTTCCTCTTGGATGGGGAGGCGGAAAGGGTGAGGGATTTCGTCGGGATATTCCAAAGGAGCGAGGACATCGAGCGCACGAAGCTGATCATAATCTGATCGATGTCCTTCGGAAGCCGCCCATCGCCATTTGGGGGCAAAACCATCCCGGGCGGATCCGTGCTTTTTGACATAAAAATTATTTGCATGGAGCAGCATCAAGCCCAAGGTCCGAAATGCCCCCAATCATATCGGCCATTGATCTGACGAAGATCTATGACGGGGTCTTGGTGGTCGATGGCGTAAACTTCGAAATAAATGAGGGGGAGTGCTTCGGCTTCTTGGGCCCCAATGGCGCCGGCAAGACGACTACGATGAAGATGATTCAATGCGTGATCCCGAAGACATCCGGCCGCCTTTTGGTGAAAGGCATGGAGGTCGGGGAGCGGCCCAGGGAGATAAAGAGGATCTTGGGGGTCGTGCCGCAGGATAATAATCTAGATCCTGATTTCACGGTCCTTGAGAACCTGACGACATATGCTAGGTATTACGATATACCAAAGGCGGAAGCCGAGAGAAGGGCCTTGGAGCTTTTGAGGTTCGTGCAGCTATATGAGAAAAGGAATTCCGCCGTGAATAAGCTCTCGGGCGGGATGAGGAGGAGGCTCATATTGGCGAGGGCTTTAATTAATGACCCCGAGATATTGATTTTGGACGAGCCAACCGCGGGCTTGGACCCTCAAGCTAGGCACACCATTTGGGAAAAGATCAGGGCATTGAAGCGGGAGGGCGTCACCGTCGTATTGACCACGCATTACATGGAGGAGGCGAGCCAACTCTGTGATAGGTTAGTGATAATGGACCTCGGGAGGATAATCGCCGAGGGCAACCCGAGGGAGCTCATCGAGAGGCATGTCGGGCCAGAGGTGGTGGAGGTCGACAGCAGGCCCGAGGTATTGGATTGCGTTTTAAGGGAGGGGGAATTATATGAGGAGTTCGGCGGCAGGATACATATCTTCGCGAGGAATCCAAAGGGATTGGCCTCCGAGCTCATGGGGGTTTGCGATTTTGAGAACATTACCATAAGGCGGGCCACCCTAGAGGACGTTTTCCTCAAGCTCACAGGCAAGGCATTGAGGGATTGAGGCCTTGGATCTCCTCAGGCCCCCGGACGTTTCATATAGGGTCTGGAAGGTTTGGATGAGGAACAGGGATGTATTCCTGAAGACGGTCAAGGTCAACTTCGTGCTGCCGTTCTTGGAGCCGATCCTATACCTTTTGGCCATGGGGTTCGGCTTGGGGATTTACGTTGGGGAGGTCGATGGCATGCCCTATGCCGCCTTCATAGCCCCCGCTTTGGTTGGCATCTCCATGATGAACGCATCATTCTTCGAATGCACCTATGCCTCCTTCGTCCGAATGTATTATCAAAAGACCTTCGACGCCATAATAAGCACGCCGCTGAGCCTAGATGAGGTCATCTTGGGAGAGATCGTATGGGGCTCAACCAAGAGCCTCATAAACACCTCCATAATGCTACCGATCCTCTTAGCGCTCCAATTGATCAAGTTACCGGATTCCTTGCTATTGATACCATTTTCGCTCCTGGCTGGATTGGTCTTCTCATCGATGGCGATGTGCTTCACCGCGATCGCTCCAACCATAGACTCCTTCAATTATCCCATCTTCCTTTTCATAACCCCAATGTTCCTCTTCAGCGGAACCTTCTTCCCGCTATCGGCCCTGCCCGATCCAATGCAGTTGGCATCACAAATATTCTTCCCGCTGACGCACGTGGTCCTCATATCTAGGGGTCTGGCGGCGGGTGGGCTCGGCGCGCAATCGCTCATAAGCTTGGCGTGGTTGATTTCGGTGGGGGCGGTTCTGACGATCCTCTCGATCAACTTGATGAGGAGGAGGCTGCTGGCTTAGCGGCGGACTCGCGATGCCGCGGATCAAAGCCAAAGGAAAATGTTTTATATGGAGTGGGTCCTCGCATCCTCTCGCCCTAAACCTCGGGGTGGATCGGGTTGCGCAACTACATAAGGATTAACCAACCCTGCATCGGGAAGGAGGAGCTGAGGGCGGTCGAGGAGGTGCTATTGAGCGGGGTATTGACCGACAAGAACGGCATGGGCCCGAGGGTCATGGAGTTCGAGAGGGCATTCGCGAATTTCATTGGCGTGAAGCATGCCATCGCCGTTTCCAGCGGCACGGCCGCCCTCCACGCGGCCCTCTTGGCGGTTGGGGTTAAGGCGGGGGATGAGGTCGTCATGCCATCCTTCACTTTCTCAGCCACCGCCGAGGCCGCCGTCCTATGCGGGGCGAAGCCCGTCTTCGCCGACATAGACCCGGATTCCCTCTCCATAAACGCCGACGCGGTGAGCAGGGTCCTGAGCAATAAGACCAAGGCCATAATACCGGTCCACCTCTATGGGCAGCCCGTCGATATGGATCCGATCCTCGAGATCGCGAGGGAAAGGGGGATAGCGGTCATAGAGGACGCGGCCCAAGCGCATGGCGCTAGCCTGGGTGGGAAGATGGTCGGGAGCATGGGGGATATGGGCTGCTTCAGCTTCTATGGGACCAAGAACATGACCACTGGGGAGGGGGGCATGGTGACAACCAACGACGACGATTACGCCGAAGCGCTCAGGGCCATCAGGGCGCATGGGGAATCGAGGCCCTATTGGTCGGTAAGGCTGGGCCATAATTATAGGATGACCGAGATATCGGCCGCGATAGGCTTGGCCCAATTGCAAAAATTGCCCGGCATGTTGGAGAGGAGGAGGGAGAACGCCGCGCGATTGAGCGAGGCGCTCGGCATGGTTGGGAAGCTCTCGGCCCCAAAGGCCCCCGAGAACGGATCCAGTTCGTGGTACGTTTACACGGTTAGGTTCGTGGGGGCCAACGCCGGCAGGAGGAACAAATTGGTGGAGAAGCTAAGATCCAAGAACATAGATGCCCAAGTGTATTACGAAACCCCGGTCCACCTCATGCCCTTCTACATGGAGAGGTTCGGCCTTGGGATGGGGGCGCTCCCGGAGACCGAGAAGGCTTCGAGGCAAGTCTTCTCGCTCCCAGTCCACCCGATGGTCGCTCCGGACGACATAGAGTACATGGCCGACACCATTAGGAAGCTCATTAAATGAGGGCTCCCTCCCGTGTGGGCAAATCGCAGGTAGGTGAATCGGGCTGTCGGATTCCAGGATCCCGGTGGAGTTCCTCGTGGAGGGGGAGATGAAGGTAGAGGGGGAGCTCCTAAGGTTCCTGGCGCCCAGGACCGTCGATGCGCTGCGCAGGAGGGGGTCCTTCGAGGGAAGGGTCTTCAAGACCCATGGGGGGATATACTTCTGCATCCCCTTGGGCATGGGTAATGAGAAACCGGTCCAAGAAGCCCCCAAGGGGGCGATCGCCTATTGGCCCAGGCCCTCCGCCATCTGCATATTCCTGGAGGGGGTAAGGCTCAACGATAAGGTGACGAGGCTGGGGGCGGTCCGCGAGGACCTCTTGGCCAAGCTCGGGGATTTGAGGGAGGGCTCGAGGATCAGGATGATCCTAGGCCGAAACGGCTGAAAATATCTTCAGCCTCGAGTTCCCCAATACCTGCCTCACGAGGCGCTTCCTCTCCATGTCCCTCAACAATTCCTTCGCAGCGCTCAGGGTTATGTTCAGCTGCGATGCCAAAGTCGATGGGGTTATGACCTTCATCTTGTTCATCGCATCGATGACCTTCCCCTCGTCATAGGAGAACCCTATCCTGAACAGCCTTTCGGTGGTCCCGGCTTGGGCCCTCTCCCTCTTCTCCTTTTTCTCCTTCCTCTCCTTCAGGATCTGAGCCTTCTCCATTTGGGAAATGCTCTTCTTCTTGGCTCCGCCCATTTCTGAAACACGGGCTTCGGAAGGAGGGCTTGAATAAAAATTTTTCCGATATGCCGTCCAAGATGCCATTTGAAGCCCATTCGCCTGGTCCGAGGATCTGCACGGGCCGCCCGGCCGACCGCGCTCATGGGAAGAGCGGGAAATCCTCTATGTTTATTATTTTCGCATAGAAGAACTTCAGATCGGAGGTATTCTTGGAGAACTCAACCCTTTCCCCGGAGTTCCTCGAGGCATTATACTTGACGAAGGGGAGATCGATCCTCCTCTTGAGCTTGGCGTAAAGGAATATGGGAAGGGAATCGAAGTCATAGTAATGCTCGAAGGCGAAATGCGATCCTATTACGAACTCATTCCCCCTCCCGAATTGCCATAGGGGCGCGCTCATCCCGTCCTTGACCGCTTGGGGGAGCATCGCCCTGATTATGCCGGATACGTCTTCAATATCGATAAGTATCGGGGCCATGGGGCTCTTGAATCTGCCGCTCAAAGAATCCTCGAATAGCTTTGGGGGCCTCTTCAGGTCGATGATCGATGCGAAATTGTACTTCGGGTCATCGGGGGCCTTGGAATAGATGCATTCCTCCCCGGCCTGCCCATCGCTCCTATACCCGAGGAAGGCGCCCCGCGGCTCCTCCACGAAGGCGTAGGATAGGATCGGCATATCGCCGGACCAGTAGAGATAGGAGCTGAGGTGTGCTAGGACGTGCTTATTCTCGAACGCGAAATGCCATAGTATCTGGGGCTCATCCGTAAGGGCTAGCGCGAGCCTCGCCAAGTCCATTAGGCCCAAGACCTTAAGAGCCATCGGAGCCTCGATCGAATTCCTGCCCATGCGCTTCACCCTCCCAGCCCCTCCGCCAGATCTTTGGGGATTTGGGCCCGACGGAATCCTCGCGCTTTTTAAATGATCCGCTATTTATAACCTTAGCTAGCCCCTAATTGGGTCCCAACGCCCCCTTAAAAATGCCTTTAAGGGTTTAGAGGGCTTGGCCGCCTCAATCCGCTCCTATGGATGGCCATACCGCTTTATATAATGATGTTCTCCGTATTCGTAAGGAGCGAATTGGTCATCGAGCCCGGCCCATCGATGGCATGGGCCTTCGCCGTCGTCCTATTGGGCGTATTGGCCTCGGTGGCCGGGATCCACGCCTCCTATGGGAGGCATCCGGCCATAAACCTCCCCATGAAGGCGCTCGCCTTCCTATTCGCATTCTTGGCCGCGTTCCACCCCGATGCGATCGTGGCAACGGCCGCCGCCCTCGCCTCCCTCCCGATCGCCCTACTCGGCGTATTCAGGACGAGGGCAATATTCGCTAGGGCGCCTCCCCCCTCGGCACCATTAAGCCCCAGGGAAAGCGTTTTATTCCGATCCCCTTACATTACCCGCCTCGATAATCTCCGAAGGGCTTGGTGAGTGCTCCATGGAGTCCAGGCCATGGCATTCGATGGGCATCGAAGAAGTATTAAGCGCCCTCGGGACCGATCGAAACGGCTTGGCCGAAGAGGAGGCGAAAAGGAGGCTCGAGGAGTTTGGCCCGAACGAGCTCATCGCCGAAGAGAGGGAATCCCCGCTAAAGATATTGATCGATCAATTCAAGAACGTCCTCATCGTGATCCTGATCCTGGCGACGATCCTCTCCGCCGCGCTGGGTGAGGTGCTCGACGCCGCGATAATATTCGCCATAGTCGTGGCCTGCGCCCTATTGGGCTTTGTTGAGGAGTATAGGGCAGAGAGGGCCCTTGAGGCCCTAAAGGGGATGCTGGCCCCCGTGGTGACCGTCCTGAGGGGCGGCGTTGAGAGGGAGATCCCATCGAGGGAGCTCGTGCCGGGCGATATACTGCTCCTCGAGGCGGGGGATAGGGTGCCCGCCGATGCTAGGCTGATCGAGGCGATTAGCCTACAGGCCGACGAGGCGCCCCTAACGGGCGAATCGACGCCTGTGCCGAAGCGATTGGATCCATTGCCCGAGGACACCTATGTGGCCGATAGGAGGAACATGGTATTCTCCGGGACCGCGATCACCTATGGCAAGGGGAGGGCCGTCGTGACGGCGACTGGGATGGCGACGGAGTTCGGGAAGATAGCCAAGGAGGTAGCCGCCTTGGAGGAGGAGGAAACGCCGCTTGAGAAGAGGATGGGGGAGGTCGGCAAATGGCTCGGGATCCTATGCCTAGCGGTCTGCTTCTCAATAGTCGGCTTCGGGATAGCCAAGGAGGTCATATTCGAGGGCTTCCTCTCCTTGGCCTTCGCGCTGGAGATGGCCCTATTCGGGGTCGCCCTCGCGGTCGCGGCCGTCCCCGAAGCCCTGCCGGCCATCGTGACCGGCACCTTGGCCATAGGGATGCACGAGATGGCCAAGAGAAACGCTTTGGTTAGGAGGATGCCCGCCGTTGAGACCTTGGGATGCGTGACGGTGGTTTGCGCCGATAAAACGGGGACCTTGACCAAGGGCGAGATGACTGTTCGGCGGATATATGCGGATGGGAGGATCATCAGCGTTAGCGGAACGGGTTACGAACCAAAGGGGGAGTTCCGGATCGGGGAGGCGGCCATCAATCCCGATGCGGGCTCGCTCCCCCTGCTCATGAGAGCGATCGTTTGCTGCAACGACGCCAAGCTCGAGAGGGATGGCGCCAGGTGGCGCGTAAAGGGGGATCCGACCGAGGGGGCCCTTATCGTGGCCGCCGCAAAGGCCGGATTCGACCAAGAGGCGGTCCGAAGGGAATGGCCCCGCGTGGGCGAATTGCCCTTCAGCTCCGAGAGGAAGCGCATGACCACCGTTCACGCATCCCCAACGGGCGGCAGGATCGCCTTCTCGAAGGGCGCCCCGGAGGTCGTATTGGAGAGGTGCGCTTACATAAGCGAGGGCGGGAAGGTGAGGGGGCTTAAGGATGGGGAAAGGGCGGAGATCCTAAGCGTGAACGAGGCGATGGCCTCCGATGCCCTCCGGGTCCTCGCCGTCGCCTATAAGGAGATCCCGGAGGGGTCCCGCCTCGACGAGGAATCCTTGGAGAGGGGCTTGGTCTTCCTCGGGCTCGTGGGCATGATCGATCCCCCTAGGGAGGAGGCCAAGGAGGCGGTCAGGGTGGCCCAGGGGATGGGGATAAGGCCGATAATGATAACGGGCGATCATAAGCTCACGGCGGTCGCGATCGCGAAGGAGATGGGGATCTTCAAGGAGGGCGACATGGTGCTGACGGGGGCCGAGCTGGAGAGGATGGGCGAAGGGGAGCTGGAGGCGATCGTCGAGAAGGTGAGCGTATACGCGAGGGTTTCGCCGCTCCATAAGACCAAGATAGTGGAGGCTTGGAAGAGGAGGGGGCAGATCGTCGCCATGACGGGCGATGGCGTCAACGATGCGCCGGCGATAAAGAGGGCCGACATAGGGATAGCCATGGGCATAACGGGCACAGATGTGGCGAAGGAGGCATCGGACATGGTTCTGGCGGACGATAACTTCGCGACGATAATCAAGGCGATCGAAAGGGGCAGGTGGATCTACGACAACATAAAGAAGTACCTGACCTATCTGTTGCAATGCAATCTGGTTGAGATAATCGTAATAGGCGGGGGCGTCCTCTTGGGCCTCCCGCTGCCCTTGGTCCCGGCCCAAATACTATGGGTCAACTTGGCCACGGACGGCGCCCCGGCGTTGGCGCTCGGCGTCAGCCCGCCGGATCCGGACCTTATGAGGAGGCCCCCCAGGGATCCTAAGGAGAGCGTCTTCACGAGGGAGGTGAAGCTCATGCTCTCCGCCATACCCGCGATCCTATCCCCGATCCTCCTCTGGGCCTTCTGGAGGGATTTGGACATCAGCCTTCCTGAGGCTAGGACCACGCTCTTCCTGACCTTCGTCTTCTTCGAGCTCGTCGTGGCCCTCAATTGCCGCTCCCTCACCCATTCGATCATTAAGGTCAGGCCCCATAGGTCCCTTTGGTTGGCGGTCGCCTCATCGGCCATCCTGACCTTGGCTATATTGCTCATCCCCGCCGTGCGAGATGCCTTCGGGATGTGCATCCCAACGGCATCGGACATCATAATAGCCGCCGCCCTATCCGTCCTGCCATTCGCCCTCTTGGAGGCATTGAAGCTCGCGCTGGCGAAGCGAAGGCAAATCGAGGGCCCGCGGGTTTTTGCGGGATGTTTCTAAGCCTTCTTGAGCCCTCCCTTGGAGCTTATACATTAATAGCTGATTCCTGGTTATCCATGGCCCCTCCGGCGTTTGGGCCGCTGAAGTCCCTCAGCGCCAAATCCCGTAGCCCCTTTGGATTCGCTATCTGATTGCTCTTTCAGAGAGCCTTCATTTGCGATCGAATCCTTCATGTCCCATCCACCATCTGGCCAGCGGGTTTCGAACATGTTCCATAAACAATTCTTCCTTATCCGTTTTTAGGCCCTTCTTTAAGCCTTTTTTAAGCGATCCCCTTTTGGGCGATGCGGCTGGAGGGGGCGGGGCCCTAAATGCGACCTATATCCCTTCAAAATCCTCCAGGAATGCCACCTTCAGCCCCTTCAAGCCGCCCAGGATGGGCTCCATCTCCTTCTCGACGCCTTTGAAGAGGGGGATCGCCCTAACCGCTTCCGCTGTCGCTATCACATAGCAATCCGGTAGCG
>CALIRQ010000009.1 GCA_938042195.1 uncultured archaeon | reverse complement strand
CCGAGCAGCTCGTCAGCAAGGAGACGAACGCCCCCATGAACGTCTCCACGATAGAGATAATCCTATCCAAATGAGCCCGGGGCCGGCATCGGGGAATCTCCCGGGCCGAAAACCCCTTTTTATCGAGGCCCCCCGGCCAATAGCGGAGGCGCCGAATCTCGGCTGGGGAGGCATCGATCGAAATCAATCAACGAAGGCCTTCCTGAGCCTCCCAGCGACCGCCTCGGGCATCGATTCCACAACGCCTTCGAGATGGATCCTCTCCATGAAGCCGCAATCGCTCGTATAATGGGCCTCCGGGTTCGGCCTCGAGAGGAGCCTTAGGTTCAATGAGTAATATTCGACCTCCCGATCGAGCGGCCCCGGCACGATGCCCATGTTAAAGCTCCTGATGCCCATATCCCAATATCCCCGGAGGATTTTGGATATCCCCGCGCAAAGCTCCCCCAATCGCCCTCCATCGAGCTCGAATATGGAGGATATCCAAGGCGATATGCCCAAGACCTCGTTATTGCCCCTCGGCGCATAGCTCGCCAACCAAACCATGAATGGGCCCTTGTGGATGATCCTCTCGCCGAGCTCCGCCTCAGTTTCGATCAGGTCGATCCAATAGTTGCTCCCATGCCTTTTGTAATAGGACTCACTGCAGCGGAGCAATTCATCCTGAAGGCGTGTTGGGATCGAATCGGCTATGGCTTGGAGATGGGGGTGGATTATGCTCGCCCCGGCGGGCGGCATATAATTCCAATTTATGGAACCATAAGCGGCCCCGGGATCCTTCTCCATCGCGATCGCCAAAAACTCGATGCAAGCCCTTAGGCAATCCCGGATCTCCTCTGGGGGAATCTCGCTCGGCGATCGCCCATGGGCCCTCGAGAATACGGCTATGCCGTGATATTTGCTGAACGGGTATAGGTTCGGGAATAGGATCGCCGAGCCGATCCTCAGCTTTCCCCCTTCTATGAATCGATCCGGGAATCTGGGGGTCATGCTCTCGACGTTCCAGGGACAAAAGACGCAATCCCCCTCGGAGGCCCCCCGGGGGGCTGGGATATCCGCTCCCCCCTTGGCGCCCTCCTTAATCCTCCCGGCCCGCTCGACGTTGATCCGGCAAAGAGCGCCGGTCAATGGATCCCTCCGATGCTCCACCGAGCGGACCTCGGCTTCGAATCCCGATTCTGGGTTTAGAAGCTCCGCCTCGTGGATCCGCCTCTCGAAAACCAAACGCCTCAAGGATCGGATCGCCCCTCGCCCCCTTTTGGCGATTGGAGTCATGGCCCCGCCAAATTTAAAGCCGCGCTCCCCCGCTGAATTATTGGGGAACTCCCTTTGGTCAAGCCGGAGGATTTGAGGGTCATAATACCGGTCGGCGGGATCGCCAAGAGGCTGATGCCGCTAACGGCCACAACGTCGAAGGCCTGCGTCAGACTCGCGAACATGCCCCTCATAGAGATCGCCATGCTCGGGCTGGCGAGGCAGGGCGTTAGGAACTTCATATTCGGGGTTAAGGGCTATAGGAACTTCAGGGACCTATTCGATTATTTCCAAGACGGGCTGGGCTTCTCGGCCAAGCACGGCCTCATCCCGAGGGCCCATATAAAATATCAGCCGAACGAGGAGGATTGCGGCAGCGCCGATTCGGCTAGGATAGTATTGGAGTATTACGATATAAGGGATCCGGTCTTCGGCGTTCAGGGCGATAACATATTCGATATCGACCTGAGGGGCCTATTGGAGTTCCACGAGGAGAAGGGCGGGATCGCCACCATATGTCTAAAGGAGGTCGAGGACACGGAGGGTTATGGCGTTGCCGATGTGGGCGGCGATATGAGGATCCGGAGGTTCGTAGAGAAGCCGCCTAGGGATGAGGCCCCATCCAACCTCGCGAACACCGGCCTATACGTCTTCAGCCCCGATATAAGGGAGGTCATGCGAAGCGATTGGATCAGGGAGAGGATATCGAGGCGCGAGCGGCTGGACTTCGGATACGACTTCATACCGCATTTGATAGAATCCGGTTATGGCGTATATGGCTATATAATCAAGAAGGGTTGGTATGACGTCGGCTCCCCGGAGCGATACCTCGAGGCCATGTACGATATATTGGCCGGGCGCTTGGAATGCATCGGAGAACTCGAGGGCAGGATCTCCCCGGGCGAGCGGATATGGATCCAAGGGCAGAGCCCCGAGTCCTTGGAGAGGAGGGAGAGGATAATGGAGATGATGAGGAAGGGCAAGATAGAGGTGGAGGGGCCCGTTCTGATCGGGAGGCATTGCCAAATAGAGGAGGGCGTAAGAATATCGAACTCCTGCATCGATAACTATACGAAGATCGGGAGGGGGGCGGTCATCGAGGACTCGGCGATAATGGACAGGGTCCGCATAGGGGAGAACGCGAACATAAACGGGAGCATAATAGGCAGGCACGTTACCATAGAATCCTCCCCCGACAAGCCGACGAGGATACATTCCCTATCGGTTGTGGGCGACGACGTTTGGATCGATGCCGGATGCGTTTTATTCGGCGCCAAGGTGAGCCCCCATCTGAGGCTGAGGGAGCTCGATTACGAGGGGGAGGTCGATTCGGCCCCATAGCCGCCGGGGCGGACGTGGCGGGCTTCCGTCGAGCGATGGCCGAGGACCTTCCCGATGGCGTAGATCACCGCGCCCATCCCGATCCACATGAGGGCGAGCCTATAGACCTCCGCATCGTATTGGCTCATCGCCAAGGCCATTATGGCGATCGCGATGGCCGGCAGGGCCGGTCCCCCCGGCGCTCTATATTTGGGGTTATACGACCCCTTATCGAATAGCTTCAGGTATAGGGCGCATGCGCAATTTATCGCTATGACCATTCCGAAATTGGCCCCTCCCATTTGGATCAGGTAATAGACCAGCGATGGGGGCTGGGTCAACAATAGAGCCGATGCGGTGGATAGGAACGCCAGTGAGGCCCAAGGGGTCCCGAACCTCCGGCTCGTCGCGGCGAGGGCCCTCGGCAGCGCCCCATCCCTTCCCATCGCGTAAAGGACCCTGCTGCCATCCATCAATAGGACCAGCATGGTCGTCAATATGGCCAATAAGCCCGCGAGGTATATGAGGCCCCTCAGCCAACCGAGGCCCAAGGCCGAGGCGACGAGGGCGAACGGCGCATAATAGCCCTCCGGGTCCCTCATGGCTAGCTCCTCCCATCCCACGTTGCCGACCGTCGCCAGGAGGGCGGATAGATAGAGGATGGCAACGATCGATATCGATGCCGATATGGCCCTCGGCACGGTCCTTTGTGGCTCCTCCACCTCCTCGGCCACGGAGGTTATCGCCATCCACGCCGTATAGCCCAGCCAAGCCACCGTTATGCTGATGAAGAATCCCCTTAGGCCCAGCCGGCCGGAGAGAAAGGGGGCCAAGAGGCCGGGATCGATCCTCGGGAGGGCGATGGCGGAGTAGAGGATGAGTATCGATGCCAACGCGGCCGTTAGGACGGCGTTCGCGATCCCGGCGATCCTTATGCCCATTAGGTTCAACGCGAGGACGAGCGCCAAGGCGGCGAGGGCCGTCGCGGCGGGATTTGGGGCCATGGATGGTATGAGGAGCGAGAGATATTGCCCGATGAAGAGGGCCCCTATCACGTTGGCCAGGACCCCGAACGTGAACCAATAGATCCATCCCGAGAGGAAGCCGAGGAGATCGCCCAGCCTCCCCGCCCCCCTCAGGGCCTCCCGGGGGTACATGGAGATACCTCCGGCCCTTGGGAAAGCCGATGCGAGCTCGGCGAGGTTGAGCCCCATGATGAGCATCAGGGCGCCAGCGAAGGCCCAAGCCAGGACGGCGGAGGGGCCACAAAGGGCGAACGTCGTGGATGGAAGCGTGAATATGGCTATCCCGATCATCCCGCCGATGCAGAGGAGGAGGGCCTCCCTCGCGCCCAAAGCGCCCGCTTTCAGCCCTTCGGAATCACCCCGCTCGCCGGCCATCCGCCATCCCACCCGGGGAATTGGCTTCTACTATTTATGGGTTTCTACTCATTTTTAATTAGAAGGCTCAGATGAGCTCCAGCGCCTCGGAGGAGAAATCGATCCGTTGGAGATTGAAATCGGCGAAGCTGAGTATGGGGGCTATGCAGGGGGTCGGCTCCAATCCCATCCGCCTTTGATAATCGGTTTGCGATTGCCAAGCCCCGCAGTTCACGAGCTTCGTCCCCCTATAGGATCTAAACCCGAATACGTGGACGTGGCCGGCTTGGAATACGTCCGGGGGATCCTCTATGACCAATAGGTCATTCCTAATCGGCGCCGTGGGCGTTTTGCCCCCGTATTGTGGCGATAGATGCCTGCACTTGAGCAATAGCTCCATCCCCGCCTCCGGCTTCCTTCCCTCCGGGCCCGGGGCCGAGGCCATCAGATCGTCTAGGCTCCTCCCATGATATGCCAAGAAGCTCAGCCCGTGGATCAGGAGCTCGGCCGGGTTCCCCAGGCTTATCACCGCCCTCGCCTCGAGGAGGGGCTCCGCGTAATCCCTCGGGATCGGCGGCTGGGGGATCGCTTGCCGAACCGGATCATGGTTCCCGGGTATGATTATCAGCTCGACGTAATCCGGCACCCCTTGGAGAAGCTCGGCCGCTTTCTCGTATTGCTTGTAAAGATCCGGTATGGCCAAATCCCTTTCGTGGTCCGGATAAACGCCCACGCCGTCCACGAGATCCCCGGCGATTATGAGGTATTTCACGGCCCTCGCGATGGCCCTCAAATCCCCCCCTCCCAGATCGCCCCTCAGCCAAGCCAAGAACCTCCTGAAGGGCCCATCCATGAAGGTCCTGCTGCCCACGTGGAGATCCGATAGCAGGACCGCGTTCAAGGGAAGCCCCGGGGGCTCCACCCTCCTATCGGGCACGTCGGGCAGAAGTATTTCATCGGCTATGAAGAGATCGCCGGCCCCGCGCTTGCCGGAGATGCATACGACCTGATCCAATGGGATCGCCATCGATAGATCGAAGAGCTCCCTCCTATCCTTGGGGACCAGCACGGCGGCGCTGGCCTCGGGATCCTCGACCGATATGACGAGCCCCCTCTCCCTTTCGACCTTCTCGTAAACCATCGCTATGAACTTCACCGGATCCCCCTTCCTCGCTTCTAGGGCCTCAGCGATCCCCGTGGCATCCTTGGCATCCATCCTCCTCCTCAGGATCTTGGAGAGGGCTTCGAACCTCGACCTGAAGAGCGAGGAGAACTCCTCTGGCCCGCTCCCTTGGGGTTGAACCGCGCCGGATCCCCTCAATATCCTTATGTCCGCTTCGTAATCCCTGGCCGGATGGGGCAAAGCGGCCTTACCGGTAGGGGCGCCCCCCGCCCTTGGGCCCTCCCCTCCCTTGGAGGAAAGGATCCTTTGGACGGCCTCGAACCTTATCACGAAATCGCCGGAGGCCTTCGCCTCGGATATCATCGCCTCTATGGCGGACTCCGCATCGGCGGGGCCGAGGCCCCTCAAGGCCTCCATGGCCTTGGCATCTATCTGGAGGCCGGCCATGAGGGCCCTCGAGAGCGCCCTCTTGAGCCCATCCGAATCCGACAACCCGATCGCTCAAGCGGCGAGGCCGAATATAAACGATTTCGGGCAAGGGTTTATCTTATTGGGCCCCGGATTTGGGCGATGGGCGGCATGGAGCTCAGGAAGGTGCAGCGGACCTCGGATGGTACCTTCTTCATAACCATACCGAGGGAATGGGCCTCGAGGCTTGGGCTTTCGAAGGGCTCGGCCGTGAGGTTGATCGACGAGGGCGGCCGAATATCGATCGAGCCGTGGCGGGGCGAGGAAGCCCAAGGGGCCCTTAGAGAGGCCGCTATTCGCCCCTCTCCGTTGATCGGGAGGGAGATAGTGGAGAAATATCTCTCGGGCTACGATCTGATACGCATAAGCTCCGACTCCATCATAGATTCCAAATCCAGGGAGAGGATAAAGGCGGCATTGGAGACGCTCATAGGGATGGAGATATTGGAGGAGGATTCGAAGAACATAGCCATACAATGCGTCGTAGAGCCGGAGCTCTTGAATCCGGAGAAGATATTGAGGCGATTGCACTCGGTGGCTGCCTCGATGCAAGCGGACTCCCTTCGATCGATAATCGAGGGCAATGGGGAATTGGCTTCCACGGTTGTGGAGAGGGATGAGGAGGTCGATAGGCTCTACTTCCTATTGGTGAGGGCTCTGAGGACCGCGCTATCGGGGGGCGGGCCCCATAGGCCCGGCTTCCCAAGCCCGAAGGAGTGCGTGGATTACAGGCTCTTGGCCACGTACATAGAGGCGGTGGCCGATTGCGCCGTGGCGATAGCGGAGGTGGCTAGGGGTTCGGCGGTGAGGCTGAACGGCGAACAGGCGGCGATCATGGCGGAGGTGGGACGGAGGATCCACGAGGCCTTCAAGGGCGCCTTCGAGGCGGTCATGTCTGGGGACTTGGAAGCGGCCTCGGATATCCATAATTCCAAGCCGGGGATGGAGGGGGAATTGATCCGACTGGGCGAATCGCTCCTCGAGGGTCCGGCTAGGGTCGAGGCTATCTTCGGGCTCCTGAGCTCGCTCACGAGGATGTGCGAGATCAGCGTCGACATGGCCGACCTCACGGCCTCCCGATGATCCGATGTGGCGCCGGGGAGGGGATTTGAACCCCTGCTCTCCTCAAGGGAGAACCGGATCCCTCGTAGCGGATCTCGAGTCCGGCGCAATGGCCCTCCCCGATCGTTTTGCCGCTCTGCCACCCCGGCGCCGGCCGCGAATCGGCCGATCCCATCCGATCCGGCCGGGTTATTAAGCTTCCCTTTGGCCCGATGCCTTCAACGATTCTAGGAAATCCCTCCCAAGCACCCCAGACGCGTAGAGATTGACGAGGGAGTTGGCGCTGGCCTCTCCGGTGACCTTGCCGAGATCCCCCCTTATCTGCCTCCACCTTAGGCTCGTCCTCCCGCTTTTGGAGTTATAGATCACGCCCAGGACGTTAGTTGCCCTCACGAACTCTATCTCCCCCACCCTCCCCAAGAGTGCCTTGTCCCCGGCCTCGACGTAGATCCTCCCCTCCTTCTGAGGCCTCTCGGGGAAAACGCTCTCATCACGCAGATATTCCTCGGGCATGAAGGATTGGCATGTGCTAGTTATGACGAACCTTCGGAACTGGTGTAGCCTGGAGGTCGTTTCTATCCTCATCGATCGCATCCCGAGGGTTCCGCCATTTTACGGAAAGGCCACGCCCTTATATACGAAGCTCGCCCTTCTAACCCCCTCCTCCCCCTTGGCCGCCTCCGAGCCCCAATAGCATTTGACCAATGGGAACTTGGCGATGAGGCCCCTGGCGCGCCTCCCCCTTATGGATATCTCCACGGCATCTCCCGCGACCGCGGAGCCCGCCCCCACATAGCCCATCGCGATCCCCCTCCTCAGGGTCGGGGAATAGGTCCCGCTGGTCACCTCCCCTATCCGCTCCCCGCCCTTCGATATCTCGAATCCCCGCCTCGGGATCCCCTCGTCCTCAAGCACCAAGCCAATCCTCTCCCTCCTCGGCCCCTCCCTCGAAACTGCCTCCAAGGCGCTCCTCCCGATGAATTCCCCCTTCCCCATCTTGACCGCGAACGCCAACCCCGCCTCGATGGGATTTGTCTCCTCGTCTATATCGTTGCCATATAGGCATAGGCCAGCCTCGAGCCTCAGGACGTCCCTGGAGCCGAGGCCGCAGGGCTTAATGCCAAACCCCCTCCCGGCATCGAGGATCGCCCTCCAAACCTCCAAGGCGCTCCGCCCGCGTTCGGCATTCGGGACGAAGACCTCCAGGCCATCTTCGCCCGTATAGCCCGTCACGGAGATCAGGCAGCCCAGCCCCCCGATCTCCGCCTTGATGAAGCAGAACCTCGGGATCCCGCGCAGATCCACGCCCTGCGAGATCCTCTGGAGGACATCCCGAGCCCTTGGGCCCTGCACCGCGAAGAGGGCCACCGCCTCGGAGATATCCGATAGGGAGACGTCGAAGCCCTTGGAGTTCTCCGAGAGCCATGAGAAGTCCTTTTCCCTATTCGCCGCGTTCACGATCATCATGAACGAGCCCTCATCCAACTTGAACAGGATTATATCGTCCTTTATCCCGCCATTTGGGTTGCAGAGCAGGGAGTAATGGGCCTTGGAGGGCTTCAGGGACGCGACGTCGTTCGTGGAGACCCGATCCAAGAATGCCTCCGCATCCCTCCCCCTGATCAATATCCTGCCCATGTGGGAGACGTCGAAGATCCCGACCCCGGACCTAACGGCCAAGCATTCCGAGACTATGCCGCTATACCAAAGCGGCATCTCGAACCCCGCGAACTCAGTGAGCCTCCCGAACTCCTTATGGTATTCGTATACGGCCGTCCTCCTAAGCGAGGCTCCACCGCTCGGATGCGCGCCGGCGGGATCTTTGGGGATCATCTCGGCACGATCCTTATGTTTTCGTAATTGAACTCCAGCTTGTTCCCGCAGTTCGGGCAGGTCCCATTATAGCGCTGTATCACGTCCGACGGGCTCTCGAGCTCTATCCCTTCGTAAAGGCTACTCCCGCATCGCTTGCAAATTATCCTTTGGGGCAACCGCTACCACCGCGGTCCATGCGGGATGGAGTTTAAGGGGGTGAATAGTTAAATATTTCTAACGGCAAACCCAAATGCCGGAGGGGCGGGATGTCGAGGAGGCTTTCAAAACTCCTTTGGAGGATCAGGGTGGCGGGCAAGCGGCTCGAGCCAAGGGCCACACCTCTCAGGATGATATCGATGGCAGCCCTAATCGGGATCATCGCCTTCAGCATATTCGCGCTGATGGGCGGCATCTACAATCTACTCGAGAGGCCCTTGGCCATGGTGACCACCGGGCAGGGGAGGTGGTCCTTCCTATACCCCGGGAGCATAAACGTCCAGACCTTGAACGAGAGCCTCGTAGCCGCAATCCTCTACGCGATCGGATTCGCTGGCTTCTATTCCCTTCACAAAAGCACAAGGCTTCTATATAGGCCCAGGGAGGCCTATCTCAACCTACTCATAGGGTTCTCCCTTATCCTCCTAGCAGTCTTCTATTCCCTATCCCTCCTAAACCAAAAGGTCGGCTGAGCCGGCCCTCACCAAGGCCGATCCTTGAGCCCGATCCTATGGGCCAGATGGTTGGCCAAGAGGTGGATCGGCGGGGTTATTGCCAGTAGCATGGCTATCGAGCCAATTGGGATCCCGTAGAGCGGATATGCGAGGGCCAATCCCCCCAGGACGAAATCAAGTTGATCCAGAAGGGGTGCCGGGGATCCCGGTGGCAATCCCAAGCGCCTCTTGATGAAGGATCCGAGGAGATCCCCGAGGAGCGACCCCGCCGAGACGAGGATTGCGAATGGGAGGAGCTCCCAGCCGAGCAGGGCCGATTCCATGAGGCCGAAGAGGGAGCCGCCGAGTAGGCCGCCGAGGAGGCCCCTCAGGGTCTTGCTGGGGCCGAATATCCTCCTCCCATCAAGGAATATTCTCCCCCCGTCTATCGGTGGGCCTCCCTTGAAGATCGTCGGGAGGGAGTTGGAGGAGTAGGCGGGTATGATGAAGTAAAGGACCCATAGGGCCTCCTCATAGCCTACCGACACGTCCATTTCGGGCTCTATGGGGCCTCTTTCATATTAAAAAGGGATTGGGCCGCGGGGCGCGGTGAAGCCCGCATCCCCGATTGAGAAGAGGCCCCTCCCCGTGCCCCCAAAGCCGGGATTCCTCAGGATCGATACCTCCCTCAGCCCGCCCTGGGACCTCCTCAAGCCGATGATCGCATCGGACCAATACTCCAATATCCTCTTGGCCACGGGCTCGGCCGAATCCCCGCCAGACCACCTGACCTGGGAGGTGATCAGGATCGGCAAGCCCCTGGCCCTCGCCAATCCCTTAAGATACGCTAGCTGCTTCGATAGGGCCTTGTTCAGCGCGACGGCGTCTCCCCCGGATCCCAAGGCGAGCCTGTACAAGGATGTTATGGAATCCACGACCGCAAGGCCCGTGCCGGCCATGAGGAACGCCTCCAGATTCAGGATAAGCCTGCTCTGATCCCAGAAATCCGATGGTGATGAGACGAGGACCATCTCCAAGGATCCGGGGTCGCCGGAGACTTGGAGGAACCTCTCGCAGGAGAAGCGCCCGTCAGAATCTATGTAGAGGACCTTGAGCCGCCGCCTCGCCCGCTCGGCGCTCGCCATGAGGGCCAGGGTGGTCTTGCCGCTCGAGGCCTCACCGTAGATCAGGCTCAAGTGCCCGACCGGATATCCCCCGCCCAAGAGGTCGTCGATGGCGGGGTAGCCAGTGCTTATCCTCCGGACCCCTTCCAACAGCGCATCGCTTGTATTTTATATGCCCCTTGGCTTAAGGATGAGGTTAATTAAAAGTTCCAGCGGCGGATGATGCCCATGGCCTCGGGCAGGGAGTATCCGAGGGCCCCGCTCGTGGGGGTCGGCGCGGTTATCATAAGAGATGGCGAGGAAGTCCTATTGGTGAAGCGGAAGCACGAGCCCGGCAAGGGGCTTTGGTCGATACCCGGGGGCCTCGTGGAGCTCGGGGAGCGATTGAGGGACGCGGTGAAGAGGGAGATATTCGAGGAGACCGGGGTGGAGGTTGAGGTTGGGGAGCTCCTGGACGTGATCGACAACATAGTGAGGGACGAGGAAGGGAGGATCAGGTTCCATTACGTCCTAGTGGACTTCTTGGCCAGGCCCTTGGGGGGATCAGCGAGGGCATCGGGGGATGCAGAGGATACTAGGTGGTTCAAAAGGGATGAGCTGAGGCCCAGGGAATTGACGAGGACGGCCGCAAGGCTCTTGGAGAAGATGGGCTTCTTGGGCGGGTGAACCGCTTGGGCCTTGGCGATGGCGTTACCGGGGGCGCCCTCGGGGAAGAGGCGGCCGTCGATTTCGGGGCGGGGGAGTTCGCGATCCTATTGGGCCCCGCGCTCGCCCGGATCAAATCCGGATCGGCGGAGGCGTTCGGCGCGACCTTGGGTCCGGGGAGGCCGATCTTGGTGAGGTCCGGGAACAGCCTCCCGATGGCCTTTCGCGAGGATTCGATCCTATGGGTGAGGCTGGGGGAGGGGGGCGAGCTGAGGAGGGTTCCAGAGGATCCCATACCGCGCTCTTGGAGGGATGCCCTCGAAGCCGTATGGGATTTGAACGGAGGTACGATCCTCGTGGTCGGAGGGCCCGATTCGGGGAAGAACGCCTTCTCCATAATGGCGGCCAATGGACTGGTCGATAGGGCCGGGGAGGCATTGCTCGTCGATGCGGACGTCGGCCAATGCGAGATCGGCTCTCCAGGGACTATTTGCGCTTCCCGCGCGGAAATGGCCGTGAGCTCGCTCTCCGAGCTCGCCGCCGACCTCTCCGTATTCATAGGGCGCGTCAGCCCCCATGGCGTCGAGGATAGGATAATAACCGGTGTGGGAAGGTTGATCGATAGGATGGCCCGCGGCTCCTCCGCCATTGTCAACACGGATGGATGGCTCGAAGGGGACGGCCTCCCGTATAAGGCTAAGATGATCGAGGAGCTGCGCCCGAGCCTCGTGATTGGCATCGGGGAGCTCGGGGGCCTCGAGGGCATGATCTCGGCCCCGCTGATCCGGGTTGAGGCACCCGAGATGGCCAGGGCGAAGCCCAGGGAGGATAGGCGGGCCCATAGGAGGGCCAAGTTCCGGAGGGCGCTATCCCCGGGCTCCATTAGGGAGTTCGGCCTGGCATCGATCGAGCTCAGGGGTTTCCAAGGGAAGATCCCCGACAATACCTTGCTGGGCCTCGAGGATGGCGATGGGTTCCTACTTGGGCTCGGCCTCTTGAAGGGCTTGGATAGATCCCGAGGCACCCTCAGGGCCTATACGGGGTATCGGGGGCCCGTCGCCATAGTGGAAGCGGGCGGGATGAGGGTTTCCGAGGAAGGGGAGGAGCTTTAGGCACCATTAAGCCCGAGCTGAGGAGGGCCGAGGCCGAGATAGGCGGGCGGATCTTCTCCGCTACCCTCTTGGAGCTTGAGAACGCGGTCATTTGCATATTCGCGGAGGGGGCCGCGAGGCTGGGTACATTGGCTGCCGCTGCACCGCCCTCAGCCGGCCCTTCGATCTCCTCGATCATAATGGGGAGCCGATACCCGATGGCCAGCAGGGCCCTCGCGGAGAGGCTGGCGGCGAAATACGGGAAGCTGGCGTTGGCATCGATCCATTCCGGGGCCCCAGAGGGCGAGGCTCTTAGGGCCTTCGCCGAACTATTGAATCGCCTTTGAGGCTACGCATTAATTAGCGGCCCATTGGGCTGGGCCCCCAACCCTCAGCCGCTTAGGGTCGAGGGAGGGGCCGGGGTGCTCCTTATCTCTGGGACGGCCGTGGAGTTGATCGGGAGGATTGCCGTCACGGGGGTGACGGTCATCACGGCGGTCTGGGCCGGGATGATCGTTTGCTGCGGCCTCGGAGCCGCGGGACCGATCGGTATGGTGCCCGATAGGACCAGCATGGCAAAAAGCAAAATGGTCAATATCAGCAGCTCCTCCTTCCTCATGATCTACGCAGCCCCTCTTTTCCCCCATGGGATAATCGCATCCTTCCAATGATAAAGCTTGAGGCCGCGGCTGGGAACGATTCCCCATGGACTCCGGCTCGGCAGGTGAGATATTTATAAAGGCGATCCGGATTCGACTATGCCGGGGCCGGTAGATCAGCCTGGTATGATCGTCCGCTTGGCATGCGGAAGGTCCGGGGTTCAAATCCCCGCCGGTCCACCAAATTATTTAAGCGAATCCCCTTTACGAGCCCATTATTCAGTGGGTTGAGGCCCAAATAAGCCCCGCCTTCTCTGGGATGGGAAGGCGAGGAGGCAGTTCGATAACTAGCCGCTAAATCCTATCCGATGACCGCGGTCTGCCCTGGGGCCTTGGGCCCCTTATTGCGAGCTCGATGGGACGGATCCCAAGGCGATCAAGGGCCGGCTTCGATTGAGGCGCTATATGCTCATGGCTTAATTCGATACGCACATAGCATAGCAGAGTTCGATTGGGGAGGATAAGCCATCCTTGCCTAATGATGCAGGGCTGGCAAAAAGGGCGATATCGAAGCCCTTGGAGGAGATAGGCATCGTCAAGGAGGCAAAGATCGGGGCCCTGAAGGACATGGGAGCATCAGGCATCGATGCTCGGTCAAGTGGCCAAGGAAAAGGGGCTTCAGGAGCTCAACAGGGTGAGGAGCTTTTCGAGGACGAGCTCGGGGAAGTTCGGTCCCCCTTTCGCCCTCCTAGGGGATGGTTTTTTAAGCCCTGCCGGCCCGGTGGGGTGCGCCGGAGCGTGCTGGAGCTTGGGGCTCAGGGTAAAGCCGGAGCTGAGGGATCTGGAGGTTTACAAGCCCGGGAAGCCAATAGAGGAGGTCAAGAGGGAGCTCGGCCTAAAGGAGGTCGTGAAGCTGGCCTCGAATGAGAACCCCTTCGGGCCATCTCCGAGGGCCCTGGAGGCCCTCAGGGAGGCCCTGCCCAACGTCAACAGGTATCCAGAGGGCGGTTGCTACTATCTAAGGAAGCGCCTCTCTGAGAAGCTCGGCTTCGATGAGGAGAGGCTGATCTTTGGAAACGGATCGGACGAATTGATAGTGATGGCCATAAGGGCCTTCGCCGATAAGGGCGACGAGATCCTAACGGCCGCGCCGACCTTCTTGATATACAGGATAGCGGCGAAGGCGGAGGGGCTAGGGGTGAAGGAAGTCCCGCTGAGGAACTATAGGTACGATCTGAGGGCGATGGCCTCCCGGATAGGGCCGAGGACGCGCTTGATATTCATCTCCAATCCCAACAACCCCACCGGGACATATGTTTCGAATGAGGAGGTGGAGGAGTTCCTCGATTCCGTCCCGAGCGATTGCCTCGTCTTCTTCGACGAGGCCTATTTCGAATACGCCTACAGGGAGGGCGGGGATTACCCAGATTCGCTCAAATACCAATCGAGGGGGAACGTCATAACGGCGAGGACCTTCTCTAAGATCCACGGCCTAGCCGGCCTGAGGATCGGCTACGCCGTTTCGTCTCCGGAGGTCATAGGGCTGATGAACAAGGTGAGGGAGCCCTTCAACGTCAACTCGCTGGCCCAAGCGGCCGCCTTGGCGGCGTTGGACGACGAGGAATATCTGGCTTGGGTCAGGGAGATGACGGAGGCTGGCAAATCCCAATTGTATCGAGGCCTCGAGGAGCTGGGCGTCGAGTATGTCCCCAGCGCGGCCAACTTCCTCTTGGTCCATTTGGGGCCCAAGGCCAAGGCGATCTGCGATGAGCTTCTAAGGGCGGGCATCGTGGTGCGCTATATGGGGCCTTGGGGCCTCCCCAAGCACGCCAGGGTGACGATAGGCAGGGGGGAGGAGAACGAGGCCTTCCTGAGGGAGCTCGGCGCGGCGATGCGCAGGATCGGAGCCGGCGGTGGATCCTGATGCCCAAAGCCGATGCGCCCAATGGCAAGGGATCGCCGATGGGCCTCGGAGGACCCGCCCGGTTGCCAAAGGTGGCCGTGATCGGGCGGAAGAAGAGCGGGAAGACGTCGCTCGTCGAGGCCCTTTTGCGCGAACTCAGGAGGCGCGGCCATAGGCCGGCGGCCGTTAAGCACATCGCGGAGAAGGGCTTCTCGATCGATAGGGCCGGGACGGATACTTGGAGGCATTCCGAAGCCGGGGCCGAGATCTCGATGGCCGCCTCGGAGGGCCAAACGGCGATCATCTTGAACAGGGAGTTGGACATCGCCTCGCTGGAGGCGCTAGCATCGGCCATTGGGGCCGATTCGATGGTGTTGGAGGGGTTCTCCGCGAAGGTCCTGGAGGACGAGGGCGTTGGGAAGATAATCTGCGCCGCGAGAGCGGAGGACGCCGAATATTATTCGGCCAGGGCCAAGGGTAAGGTGATAGGCGTGTATTCCCCGGGGCCCGGCTCGGCCGATGCTCTCAATGGCTTGGTAGAGGGGGCGATCGCTTTCATCTCGGGGGAGAGGGCTAGGTTGGCCGCGAGGGCCATGCTGCCGGGCTTGGATTGCGGAAGGTGCGAATGGGGCTCCTGCGATCGAATGGCGAGGGCCATCTCGGAGGGCATGGCGGGGGCGGGGGATTGCGAGGTGATCAGGTCCAAGCCTTCCCTGAGGGCCGAGATAATCGTCGGCGGCGCCGAGGTCCCGATCCAGAGGTTCGCCTCCGAAATCATAAGGGCCTCGGTGCTCGGGATGGTGTCGAAGCTGAAGGGCGTTTCGATAAGGGGGGATGAATCGATCAGGATAGAGGTGATTGGCCGAGGGAGGGCGGCCAGCGGTTAGGTGGATTTTAATAGGGCCCCTCCCAAGCCATTCCGGGTGTTCGCCGCGTTGCTGATGGAGCTGAGGGTCCACCAAGTCATGGGCTTGGGGGGCGGCATGGTCAGGATGGTGCTCATCAGAAGGGGCCTGAAGGCCAGGATAGAGCCGATCGGGAGGACGGAGGAGCAAAGGGTGGCTGAGGAGATAGCCGCCAGGATCCAACAGGCCTTCGAGGCGGCCTTCCCGGGCGGGCTCGTCATCGGCGGCCCCATCTCGCTCGGGGGGCAATGGGATGCGAAGGTGGATATGGTGATAACGGAGGAGGAATACGAAAGGCTGGGCAAGCCCAGCATAAACGATACGATAATGATCGAGATGAACAAGGCTGAGCCCCCATAGGCCGGGCATGGGCGACCATGGCGGAAGATTTTTTATTTCCCCCTCGATTCGACCTAAGCGGTCGCCGAGGGAAGCCGAGGTAGGCCGGCGACGAGGGCCCTCGAGAGCTCAGCCTGACCCCCACAGGGGCGATGGAGAGCACCCGGCTGAAGATCCGCCCGGATCCGATACCGGGGCGTCGTGTGTTCAAAGCCGGCGATGAGCCGGTGGAAGTCACACCCTCGGCACCAACAAAATTTTAAAGCCAAGAGCGCAGTGAAATCCCCTCGATGCGGCCGTAGTCCAGCCTGGTCCAAGACGCTGGCCTGCCAACTTTGATCGGGCGGAGCGCCAGTGACCCGGGTTCGAATCCCGGCGGCCGCATTACGCCACCGTGCTCGCGAGCGCGGCTCTGATGGCAATGGCCGCCCATGGGAGCCCCAGGGTCGATGAGCACTCGGTGATGGTCTTTCGATATCAACCGCACTATTTTATGCTTAAGGTCTATGAACGGCTTTCAATCGATCATAGGCCTCGGCCGCGCCATCCGAAGGGGCCGATGCGGGGGCCAGGCGGACCCCCCTCAAGCTATTTGGCCAGAGGCTTCAGCTATTGGATCCTCGATCTGGCTGGCCATCTCCTACATCCTCCTCAGGCGCGAGCGAATGGCGAGAAAGGGCATTGCGCGATCGCGCCGATGGGGCATCCATTTTGGAAAGGTTTACAAGGCAAGGCCGCGGAACGGCCGATCGGGGTGGAGGGATCCTGCGCTTCGAAAGGCCGGGGATAACCGAGCGGGAGGTCAGGGAGAGGTCCATCAGGTTGATCCAAAGGGTTTGCCCGAAGGGCTACGGCGTGGAGTTCAGGAGGATCCGCCGAGTTGGCGATCTATGGGAGGCGGAGGGGAGCTACCGCTCCCCGGACAGCGAATCCCCCCGCAGGTTCACAATAAGGTTCAGCCTGCGTGGGACGACGAAGTTCAAGGATATAGAATCGCCCTGAACCCGGCCCGGGCATCGGCCCCCGCGAACCTTTGCGCCGTGCGCCCCACCTCCATGCTCGTGGAATCCTTATCTATCTCTCGGCGCATCGGATCCTCGGGATCCAAAACGGGTTTTCGATATGGCCGCGAGGATGTTCACGCACGGCGACTGATGGGCTATGCGCCGAGGCGCTCGCGCTGGCCGCCAACCCCGGCGCCTCGGTCCTCTTCACGCATCCGGTGGGCCTTCCTGGGGATTTGAGAAGCGCGGATGAGGGGCGATTCGGTCATAATATGCGATATATCCGCGCCCGAGCGAGCTATCGGCTGCCTTGGATGAGATTCGAGGCTTGGCGAGAAGGGCGATGCGGTCTATATCGATCCCTATCCCCTTCCCAGGGGTTATCAGATGACGAGATCCACGCTAGGGTCGTCCACGATATCCGCTCATCGGCCTCGGAGCTGGCGTATCGATTCTTCCAGGGGAGGGGGCCAGTGGCGATCCTCGGCGCCGTGGCCGATCGCTTTGCGATTGGGATAAGAGGTCCGCATACTTCGAAACGAGCGTATTGGTCCAAGGGATCGAGGGTAGGAAGCGGGATTACGATTTCAAGTGGGGCGTAGTTTCCCACCTCGCCGCCAGAGTCGCCCAGCGCCTACGCGGGGCTCATCGAATCGGCCCTGGAGAGCGCCAGGAGGGAAGAGGAGCTGAATCCGATCGATCGGGGAGTGCATCAGGATCGAGGGCTTGTGGCATACGTCATCGATATGCCGTTCCCCTAGGGAAGGCGGCTGTCTATGCGAGGGCATCGGCCGGCGCCAGGGTTCCTGAGGAACGCTTCACCGGCTTCATCGGGCGGCTCAACGCCGCGCTGTTGGAATCGGGCCGGCCCGATGCCCCGAGAGGCTAGCGATAAAGCCCACAGCATAGTTCCTTCCACGGTCTCCTTGGCCGATTTCGTCGAGAGGCTAGCGATAAAGCCCACGAGGCCTCGTACAAAAGTGGGAAAATATAAGCGTTTGTGGAAACAACTTAAGACAGCTTCTAAAGGCTTTCTTTTGTGACATTCGCCGAACTTATTGGACTTTCTTGAAGCATTAAACCAAATAAACCTAATGGACGTGTAGCCTCAAGATCTCTTATTTGCATTTTGCCTATTTCGTCTTTAACCAGTTCGACCTTTACTTTTTTAATGACTGGAGTGCACTTACGTCTAATGGCCGATTTTTCTGCTGAAAGCATTACGCCACTCCGCCATGATTTCCAGATGGAAATCCTATCTCGGCGCTTAAGGTCCCTTCTTTCAATATGGCGGATAAGTCTGCGTAAATTTCCTTTAACTATCCTTATTAATCCACTATCAAGTTCCTTAATTTTCTTAAGAAATGCCTCAAGCCCCAGCTTACAGCCTTGCACATGAACACAATACCGCAATTGCTCTAAAGTAATCCCTATGATGCAATGCTATTATGTTTAAGATAATATTGGTAGGCACGTCATGTTTCTTGCTTTTATAAAATTTAATTGGGAGGTCGATTTTAATGCTTCCACAACCTTCTTCCATAAATTCGGCAATAGGATTTAGCTTTTCTCTTTCACTTGACCACCCAGCATTTAGTGAATCAAGACAGATATTTTGGAGCAGCTCATTAATATTATTCATCGGATTTCTCCTCGAGTTGATGCTGGACTTAAGCTTTTCCCATAGTTATGAAGGTCGTCAACTTAAGGATTGGGAGGTTGGGCTTTCCTCAGCGCCGGTCTGAGGGACTCACTTTTGAGCAATGGTCTCTTATATCCATTCTGGATGCATTTGAAAAGATCGGTAGCAGGTGATCGGCGTCCCGAGATGGGCCTTAACGGGGATTGCCAAGAGGCGAAGCATGGCGAGGCATGGGATGGCCGACCTCGCCCATGCAATAACCCAGCAAAACGTACCCTCCTGATTTTTGTGTTAAATAACATAAAATTATCATCTTTTTCATCAGCCCCGCCTTCACTTCCCCCCTCACCCTCTGGATGAACCAATGCCTTCCGGGCTCCGCCTCGGCCTGGTGGAGCCGATAGTTGTAACCGTCCGGGGCCAGGAGGGGTTCTTGCCGAAGCGCTCCCCTGCCGGCAGCATTCGCTAAACGGTCATGGGCGCTCCATATGGTCATCGCGCTAGCGAATCAGACGGGCCAGCCTTTTTAAGCTGGACTCCGGATCCATCGGAAAAGTGGCTTGGGGTTGGGCGGATTCAAAACCGGGAAGGTGCCCCCCGAGAGGCTGCTGGAGCTGGTCTTCGGCTTCACCGGGAGGCCGGATCCAAGGGTCCTATTAGGCCCGGGTATAGGCGAGGACGCGGCCGTCATAGATATGGGGGATGCGCTGCTGGTCTTGGCCATGGATCCGATAACTGCCGCCAGCAGGGACCTCGGATGGTTATCGGTCCACATAAACGCAAACGATGTCGCGACAAGGGGCGCGATCCCGAAATGGTTCCTATGCGCCGTCCTCCTGCCGGAGGGGTCCGGCGAGGGCGAATTGAGGGAGATAATGGGCCAAGTGGATCGGGCCGCCAAGGAGCTCGGGGTGGCCGTCGTAGGCGGCCATACGGAGGTGGCGCCGGGCATAAGGGCCCCGATCGTGGTTGGAATGATGGCCGGGGAATGCCCCAAGGATAAATATTTGGTAACGAGGAACGCCAAGCCCGGGGATAGGATAATCATGACCAAGACGGCCGGGATAGAGGGCACGGCCGTGATCTCGATCAGCTATCCCGATATCCTCGAGGTGCCTGGGGACCTCATCGAGCGCTCCAAGGGGTTCCTCCGGAGGATAAGCGTCGTCGAGGAGGCGCTAGTGGCCGCGAGGGTCGAGGGGGTCCATGCGCTCCACGACCCGACAGAGGGCGGGATATTGGGCGGGGTTTGGGAGATGGCGGCCGCATCGGGGCTGGGAGCCCTTATAGAGGCCGCGAGGGTGCCGATCGCGGAGGAGACCAAGGCCATTTGCGCATCCTTGGGCATCGATCCGATGAAATTGCTCGGCTCCGGGAGCCTGCTGATCTCGGTCGATCCGAAGGCCGAGGAGGGGCTTTTGGGATCGCTCAGGGGGAAGGGGATCATGGCGACCAAGATAGGAGAGATGAGGGACGGGTCCTTCGGGGTCAAGTTGACCGATGCGCGCGGGGACTTGATCGAGATCCGATCTCCGCCGCGCGACTCCATATACGAGGTTATAGAGCTATACGAGGCGGCATCGCGGGGCGGGGGCCGATGGGCGAAGGGATCCTGAGGGATCCGTTCCCCCTCTCGCCGGAATACGTTCCGGGGAATCTCATCGGCAGGGATCGCGAGCTGCGGGATATGGCGCAACATTTCCTATCGCCCGCCCTTGAGCGCGGCGGCTCCCCGCTGATGGTCCTCGTCGGGCCGCGGGGGAGCGGGAAGACCGCCCTTTTGAAACGGTTCGGGCAGATTATGGAGGCGGAGGGCTTGAAGCGCGGGAGGGCCATAAAATGCGCTTACGTGAGCTGCTGGAGGGCCAGGGGGAGGCTGTTCAAGATCCTCGAAGTGGCCTTGACCTACTTCGGGGCTGGGGATGGCCTCAGGGGCCGCTCCTCCAAGGAGCTCCTAGGCCTTATTGGGAAGATCCCGAACCGCGGCATCTTCCCGATCCTAGCGCTCGACGATGCGGAAGCGATCCTTTGGGCCGAGGGGGCCGATCCGATCTACATTCTCTCCAGGCCCGGGGAGGCTTTTGGCATCCGGGACCTCGGGCTCATCCTCTCCTTGGGGGATTGGAACCGCTTGGCGGGGATCGATAGGAGCGCCCTCAGCGCGCTGAGGAGGGGTATCCTGAGGCTTCGGGGATATTCGAAGGCCGAGCTCGAGGCGATCTTGGCCGAAAGGGCTAATATGGCGCTGAGGGAGGGGGCCATCGAGGGGGAAGCGCTGGATCTGATCGCCGACGCCTCCTCCGAGTTCGGGGACGCGGGCTTCGCGATCAGGGCCCTGAGGATCGCCGCTGCGCTGGCCGAGCGCGAAGGGGCTGGCTCGGTTGGCGCGGGACATGCGGAAAGGGCTTTGCATGAAGCTCGGACCTCGCCGGACCCATGCTTGATCGGCGATCTATCCGATCACGAGAGGCTGTTCTTGGAGGCGGTGGCGAGGGCTTTGGGGAGGGGCCCCTCCCAAGAGGTTAGGATGGGGGATGCTGAGGGAGAGTATTTGGCCCTTTGCGGGCTCCGCGGGCTCGCGCCGAGGCGGCATACCCAGCTATGGAAATATGCGAGGAGGCTCTCCATCGCTGGCCTGCTCTCGCTCAGGCCCTCGGGGGCGGGCATCAGGGGGAGGACGACCCTCATCGGGCTCAGGGGCCTGAGGTGGGATAAAGTCATAAATTACCAGCATTCGTAGACGGCCGCGAGGGGGATATGAGCGCTATGAGCAGGGTGAGGATGGTCGATATCTCGGGGAAGGGCGACGTAGTGAGGGAGGCGGTGGCGTTCGGCGAGATCCGAATGAGGAGGGAGACGATCGAGCTGATAAGGGGCGAGCGGATCGAGAAGGGGGATCCCATATACGCGGCGGAGATAGCCGCGATAATGGCTGCCAAGAACGCGAGCCAGATGATACCGCTTTGCCACCCAATCCAAATCGCACACGTCCAACTTGAGCATCGCCTCAACGAGGATTCCATCGAAGTCAGGGCAAGGGTGAGGGCGGCGTCCAAGACGGGCGTTGAGATGGAGGCGCTGGCCGCAGTTTCCGCGTTCCTCCTGACCGTTTGGGACATGGTTAAGAAGTACGAGAAGGACGAGGAAGGACAATATCCGTTCACGGAGATAAGGGCGATAAGGGTGGAGAGGAAGAGGAAGGGGGAGGCCGTTTGAGCGAGACCTCCGAGGCGCATAAGGGGAGGGCGCCGAAGAGCGTGAAATTCGCCGTCATAACATGCAGCACTTCACGAAGCAAGGGCTCCGGCGAGCCCGATATCTCCGGCGAAACGATCGCGAGACTTATGGGGAGGAGGGGCCACGAGCTAACCATGAGGGCAATGGTCCCCGATGAGGAGTCGGCCATATTGGGGGCGGTATTGGAGGCCCTCAAGGGGGCCGACGTCGTCATAATTACTGGGGGGACGGGCATAGGGAAGGGCGACGTGACCATAGAGGCCGTATCGAAGCTATTCGAGAAGGACCTACCCGGCTTCGGGGAGCTCTTCAGGCACATCAGCTTCGAGAGGATAGGCAGTCCGGCCCTCCTCACGAGGGCCGCCGCGGGCATCCGAGGAGAATCCGTCATATTCTGCCTCCCCGGATCGCCCGAGGCCGTCGAGTTGGCCGTGGAGAACCTGATAATACCGGAAGCGGCGCATATAGTGGAGCATTTGAGGAGGGGCTAGGCCTCCTTGGACCCCCGGCGCGCGGGGGATCCGCAAAGGGACTTCAGGAACTCGATCTCTTCGCCATCGAACCCGAACCATTCCGCGAGGCCCTTGAAGGCCTTCGAATCGTTCCTGGCTATCTCGAGGACATAGGGCAACACGCTCGCGCTGGCAGATGCCCTCGAGAGGTGGCATCGCCTCGCGATCCTCCCGAGGACCCTTTGCCTAATGGCCCTCTCCGATCTGGTCTTGGCCATCAGGGCTATCCTCTCGGGGAACCTCATCGGAACCCATCCGGCCCTCGACCTCTCCTTGGCCATGGCGACCCCAGCGGTCATTAAATCGATGGCGTAGGAGATCAGGCCCCAATTCTGCTCCCTCTTGGCTATGTTGAAGAGCAGATCCGCCTTGGCTAGGGCCTCCATACCATTGGCCAGGTCGCCCGGGTCCGAGAGCCACAGCGGGGCGTTCTCGTAGATCCACTCGAAAAGCATCTCGTGATCCACCTCGGCCTCATTGATGGCGATCTTCGCGGATTGGCAGCTCTTCGCCGAGAATACGTTCTTGAGGACGTTGAATATCAAATCGGTTCGATCCCTTCGGGATGCCCCTTGGACATCCTCCTTCGTCAACGCCCCGCCGGGATGGGAGAGCGTTTGCAAATCCTTCAGCATGGCCCTCAGATCGCCCCTGTTCCGCTCCGCCAAGAGCTTCAAGGCCTCCGGATCGGCCCTTATGCCCTCCTCCTCGGCTACCCTCTTCAGGAACGGGACCGCCTCCCTTACCCCGATCCTCTTGAACTCGATCAGCTCGCACTTTTGCCTTATCCTCCCGAGTTTCGGATCCCAAGCGTTATTGGCGGCGAGGATCACCGGGTAATTGGCCTTGGATAGGAGCTCATCGATGTAATCCATTGCGCCCGAATCCATGGATGGGCTCATTCCATCGACCTCGTCTAGGAATAATATTTTCCCCTTGCCGAGTATGCTCATCCCGCTGGCGGCGCCCCCGATCATCCTCTCGAGCTTCCCCTTGGATCGATCGTCGCTCGCGTTCACCTCTATGAGGTCCAAGCCGAGGTCCCTCGCCAGCGCCTCGACCGCGACGGTCTTGCCGCTGCCTGGCGGGCCATATATCAAAGCGCCCCTCTTGGCCTTTGGGTCCTTCCCCCATTTCCTAACCCATTCGACCAGCCGCCCGATTGCCTCCTTGTTCCCAACGATCTCCGAGATGCTGGATGGCCTATACTTCTCCTCCCATTGCTCGGCGGGCCGCATGGCTTCAGCCCCTGGGCCTCGAGGATAGCGAAGCCAGCTTCGCCAAGAAGGCGCTCATCTGGACCTCGGGGTCCCCCCCCTGGGATATCCTGAAATCCGCTTCCCCGAGCATCTCGGCCAAGAGGAGCTTGTCCCTCTCCTGGAGCTCGATCTGGAATATCTCGCCGTGGATCTGCCTTATGATATCCAAGGGCGAGAGGCCCTTCTCTAGGAGGAGGCTCCTCAGCCTCTTCCTGGATTCGGAGAAGTTCCCCTTTATGGCCAACTCCAATATCTCCTTCGCATATCTGGGCTCTATCCGGCCGGCGAGGCGATGGATGGAATCCTCGTCGATCTCCCCCTTTAGCGACGAGGCGGCTTGGAGGAGATTTATCGCCCTCCTCAAATCCCCCTCGGAGATCCTCGCGATCGCCCCCAAGCCCCCATCCGTTATATCAACGCCCTCGTTTTTGGCTATCCACCCCAAGAAGTCCTTTACGTCTCCCTCCCCCAATGGGGAGAACCGGAAGATGGCGCAGCGGGATTGTATCGGCTCGATTATCTTGCTTGAGTAATTGCAGCACAGGATGAACCTGCACGTGTCCGTATATCTCTCCATCGTCCGCCTGAGGGCCTGCTGTGCATCACCCGTCATGTTATCAGCCTCATCGAGGACCAATATCTTGAAAGGGGCCTCGCTGATCGCTGCGGCCCTCGCGAACTCCTTCACGGTCGTCCTGATAACGTCTATCCCCCTCTCATCGCTCGCGTTCAGCTCCATGAACAGGTCCATGAACCTCTCGCCGAAGAGGTCATGGGCCAAGCAGAGCGCGGCCGTCGTCTTGCCGGTCCCGGGCGGGCCGGCGAAGAGGCAATGCGGCATGCTCCTCTCCTCTACGAACTTCTTTAGCCTCGAAACGATCTCGCTTTGATCCCTTATCTCATCCAAGGTCCTCGGCCTATACTTCTCCGTCCACATCATATGCCTCTCCTCGGCCATTTAGATCGCCCTAAGGCCCGCTCATGGGGCATAATAAGATAAGGCTTTGGGCCGCCGCGACGATATTTCAATTGGGCCCCTTGGGGGATCCTCGGGGCAGCTCGGCCGATGGCGCCCGCTCATGGGAAGAGGCCTAGCGTCTCCAGCGCCTCGGCGACCCTCTTAATGCCAAGTATGAAGGCCCCCTCCTTCATCGGGACCTTGAACTCCTCTGATGTCTCCAAGACCCTTTTGAATTGGCATTTGAGCCTCTTCTCGAGCTTTCCCCTGACCTCCTCCAAGTCCCAATATTCCCTCCTTAGGTTCTGCGTCCATTCGAAATAGCTGACTATGACCCCGCCGGCGTTTGCCAATATATCCGGGACGACGAATACGCCCCTTCTCTCCAAGATCTTATCGGCCTCGGTCGTCGTCGGCCCGTTGGCCCCCTCTACCATGACCTTGGCCCTTATCCTATTCGCGTTCTCCTTTGTTATGGCGTTCTGGAGGGCGGCCGGTATGAGGACATCGCACTCCACCTCCAAAACGGCCTCGCTCCCGATCTCGGAGCCGTTTCGGAAGCCGACGACGGAGCCGGTCCTTCGCTTATGCTCGATCAAGTCCTTGATCGGGAGGCCCTCGGAATCGTAAACGCCACCCTTCGAATCGCTGACCGCGATTATCTTACAGCCCAGCTCCGAGAGCGCCAGGGCCGCATGGGTGCCGACGTTCCCAAAGCCCTGTAGGGCGATCGTTACCGATTGGGGATCCAGCCCCTTGTACTTCATCGCTTCCTCGGCGCATATCGCCACCCCCCTTCCCGTGGCCTCCTCCCTCCCTTGGGATCCCCCTATGCTGATCGGCTTCCCGGTCACAACCTCCGGGACCTTCCTCCCCTTGAGTTGGCTATAGGTATCGACGATCCAAGCCATCGTTTGGGGATTCGTGTTCACATCTGGAGCCGGGATGTCGGTGTAGGGGCCAATGTCGTTCGCCAGCGCCGCCGTATAGCGCCTCGTTATCCTCTCCAGCTCCCCCCTCGAGAGGGCCTTTGGGTTGCAGGCCACCCCGCCCTTCGCCCCGCCGAACGGTATATCGGCGACGGCGGATTTGAACGTCATCAGCGCCGCGAGGGCCTTGACCTCCTCTAGATCTGTGCTCTCGTGATACCTTATCCCGCCCTTATAGGGGCCCCTGGCGGAGTTATGCTGAACTCGGCATCCCCAAAACACCTTGAGGGACCCATCGTCCATCCTGACCGGGAGGTAAACCTCGATAACCCTGCGGGGATACCTCAATATCTCCCTTACGCCCTTATCGAGCCCAAGCTTCTCGGCCGAGCGATCTATCTTCCCCAGCGTATCCCGGTAAAACTCCCTTCCGCTCAATTGACACCCTAATTCAAAGGTTATGGAATTATTGCTTTAAAAACTTTCGTTTAAATAGGTCGAAAAAATCATAATACGCCTCATTCTTTCCCAAATTGAGCTTTCGGCGAAGGGGCGAGGATTTCCTCCGCCCCAGTCGTACGGTTGTACGGCCTGCCGCGGCAGGCTTTCTTCCGCATCCCCTGATTTTGGCGCTTGATTTCCCTCGATTATTCGAGCCCCTTTCGCCGAGATGGGGCCCAAAATGGGCCCCTTTCGGCCTGGATTCGATTCATTTGATTTCTTTTGATTTCATTCGAGATTTCAAGACGGCCCATTTGCGACCACCCCCCTATAGGGGGCTACGGCGTTATATCGCTTAAGGCGCATCCGATCCCGCCGACCCCTGGGCCGGCCCGCCGGCTGGGGTAAGGGTAAAGTAATCCATTCGCCATAAGCGATTCTGGCGAGGGGTCCTTGGGCGGCATGAGCTTCGGGGATATACATATCGAGTTCGAGAACTCTCCGATCAAAATGCGCCTCCTCAAGCCCGTCAAGCTCAGGGTCTGCGGGGGAGATCTGGAGGCAAGCGCCGGGGCGGAGATTGAGGTGCTATATTGGATCTCTCGGAAGCTCTCCGAGGCCGGATTGGCGAAGCCGGCCGATTCCGCGAGGATGGACCTGATCCAGCTCTCGAAGATCCATTGGAGGGAGACGATCCCGGCGACTAGGCAGATATCGGCCGTAGGAAAGGATTTCTATTTCAAGATGAAGGAGTACCTATCGAACTTGAGGGCCGCTTCCAAGGCGGACGGCTCCAAGCTGATGGAGCTTGAGAAGGCCATGGGATTGTTCGAGGAGATATTGAACTGCAGGATCCGGAAGATCCTATCGATAGCCTCCGCCGGCGCCGAATCGGAGGAGGCGCTTAAGAACCTCACGCCGGAGGAGAGGTTGTTGTTGGAGGGCGTGCGATCCGTGATAATGGCTTGGAAGGGCTTCGCGGCACTTGAGGGGGATGCCCGATGAGCACGGCGGAGCTCCAAGAGAGCTTCAGGGAATTCCTGAGGGGCTTCAGGACCGAGATCGAGGAGCAAAAGTACAGGAGGAGGCTGTCCCAAATGGCCCTCACGGGCTCCAAATCACTGATCGTCGACTTCGAGGACCTAATGGCCTTCGACCCCGAGCTGGCGAAGGAGATCGTCAACAACCCGGACGAGGCCCTGAAGTACGCCAATGCATCCATCTTGGAGCAGATGAGGATCGAGGATCCCGAATACGCGGAGCAGGTCGGGGAGTTCTTCGTCAGGTTCAGGGGCTTGCCCGAGAGGCTGTCGCTCAGGAGGATAAGAGCCGATCACATCGGGAAATTGGTGATGATCGATGCCATAATCGTAAGGGCGACCCCGGTACAGCCGCTTGTCGTCAAGGCGGCCTTCAGGTGCAGGAGGTGCAACGAGATAACCCTCGTCGAGCAGAAGGGGCCGCTCATGAGGGTCCCGCTCTTCTGTGCCAATTGCAAGGCGAGGCAATTCGATTTCGACGAGAAGGAGTCGAGCTTCATAGATTCGCAGGAGATACGCGCCCAAGAGAAGCCGGAGGAGCTCCCACCCGGCCAGCTCCCAAGGTCCATAGACGTGACCCTTAGGGACGATTTGGTCGATGCGGCAAGGCCTGGCGATAGGGCGTCGATAACCGGCATAGTGAGGGCGCAGCAAACGATGGCGGGGAGGAGGGGAGGGCTCAGGACCTTCGAGCTCTACCTCGATGCCAACTACGTCGACGTATCCGGCAGGGAGGCGGAGATCCTCGAGATAACGCCGGAGGATGAGAGATACCTTAAGGGCCTCTCGAAGGATCCGTGGATCCTGAATAGGCTGAAGATGTCCATAGCGCCATCGATCTATGGATATGAGGATGTGAAGGAGGCCATATTGTACCTCCTCCACGGCGGCGTCAGGAAGGAGCTCCCTGATGGCATAAACCTTCGGGGTGATATGAACATATTGCTGGTCGGGGACCCAGGAACTGCCAAGAGCGCGCTCCTGCAATACGTCGCCAGGGTCGCCCCTAGGGGATTGTATACGAGCGGCAGGGGATCCACCGCAGCCGGCTTGACGGCGGCCGTTATAAGGGAGAAATCCGGCGGGATGGCCCTCGAAGCCGGGGCCTTGGTATTGGCGGATAAGGGGGTCTGCTCGATAGACGAGATAGACAAGATGAGGCCGGAGGATAGGGTAGCCATACATGAAGCGATGGAGCAGCAAACCGTTTCAGTGGCCAAGGGGGGCATCGTCGCCACGCTTAACGCCAGGACTTCCGTGCTCGCCGCCGCTAACCCGGCGCTGGGCAGATACGATCCCTATAGGAACGTTAGCGAGAACATAAACCTCCCCATAACCATACTATCCAGGTTCGACCTCATATTCGTCTTCAGGGATATGCCCGACGAAGAACTCGATAGGAAGATGTCGGACCACATACTTCGGACCCATCAGATCAGGGCCACCCCCATGCCCGAGGTCTCCCCATTGCCGCCCGAGATCCTGAGGAAGTACATAAGCTACGCGAAGAGGATCACGCCCACCCTGACCGATGAGGCCATAAGGGAATTGAAGGACTTCTACCTCAAGATGAGGGCGACCTCAGGCGCCTCCGATTCCCCGATCGCCATAACCCCGAGGCAGCTAGAGGCCCTGATCAGGATATCCGAGGCTAGGGCCAGGTGCTTCCTCAGGGACAAGGTCACCTCCGAGGACGCTAAGGCCGCTATAAGGTTAATGACGATCTCCCTACAGCACGTCGGGATCGACGTTGCGACCGGTAAGATCGATATCGACGTCATAATGACCGGCAAGCCCAAGAGCCTGAGGGATAAGATGCAGGCGATCATGGGGGAGATAGCCAAGGAGGAGAAGGAGTACGGGGCGGCGGAGGAGGAAAGGCTGAAGGGAACGCTCGCGAGCCAATATGGCATGAGCGAGGCGGAAGTGGCCTCTGTACTGAACCAGCTGGTTAAGGAGGGGATAATATACTCGCCGAAGCCCGGTCAGTACAAGAGGGCCTTGATATGACCCGGTCCGATGGGGGAGGGCTTCGGCTTTGGGGATCGAGGAGCTGGACATACCCAAAGAGCTGATGCGAGTCCTTACCGAGAATGGCTATAGGGAGTTATACCCTCCCCAAGCCGATGCCCTCAGGTCGGGCGTATTGGATGAGGGGAACCTGGTCCTGGCGAGCCCGACCGCGAGCGGCAAGACCCTCGTGGCCGAGATAGTCGTCATGAAGGAGGTCCTCGAGAGGAGCGGGAAGGCGCTTTACCTCACGCCATTGAGGGCCCTGGCCAGGGAGAAGTACGGGGATTTCTCCAAGTACAAGGGCCTCGAGAAGGCGTCGGGGGGCAAGGTCAGGATCGCTATAACGAGCGGCGATTACGACACTTCCGATCCCCACCTCTCCAGGTACGACGTCATCATATCCACCAACGAGAAAGCCGATAGCCTGCTCCGGCATAGGGCCAAATGGCTTGAGGAGGTCTCCATCGTCGTCGCGGACGAGGTTCATTTGCTAACGGATCCCCATAGGGGGCCGACCTTGGAGGCGACCTTAACAAGGTTGAGGGCCGTGGCCCCGAGGATCCGGGTGCTGGCCCTGAGCGCCACAGTGAGCAACATCGACGAGATAGCCGATTGGCTTGGCGCGAAGCGCATCGCGACCGAGTGGAGGCCCGTCCCCCTCAGGGAGGGGATATATTGCGACGGGGAGGTTTGCTTCAACGATGGCTCATCGAGGAGGATCCCGCAGGAATCAGGGAATCCGGTCATAGACGTGGCTTTGGAGACCCTCAGGTCGGGGGGCCAGGTCTTGATCTTTTCCGATACCAGGAGGTCGGCGATGGGCATGGCGAGGAAGGCATCCGCATACGTGAAGCACATCCTCGGGAGGGGGGAGGCTAAGCGCTTGAGGGCGATCTCGAGGTCGATCTTGGAGGGCGATTCGCGAACGAGGCTGAGCGAGGCCCTCTCGGGCCTCGTGGCCGATGGCGTGGCCTTCCACCATGCCGGCTTATCTACGAGGGATAGGGAGATCATCGAGAACGGCTTTAGGGATGGTTGGATAAAGGCCTTGGTCGCTACGCCCACCTTGGCGGCCGGTGTCAACCTGCCCGCGAGATCCGTGATAATAAGTAGCCACGAGAGGTACGAGCCAGGCTTCGGCAGATCCCCGATCTCGGTCTTGGAGTATAAGCAACTTTGCGGGAGGGCCGGTAGGCCGAGGTTCGACGATTACGGTGAGGCCATATTGATCGCGAGGAGCGAGGACGAGAGGGATATGCTGATGGAGAGCTACGTCATGGCCAAGCCGGAGAGGCTGTGGTCGAAGATGGCCATGGAGGGCGTCCTCAGGCCGCATGTATTGGCGACCTTAGCGACCGGCTACGCGAGCTCCGAGGAGGGCTTGAGCGATTTCTTCGGGAAGACCCTCTGCGCCTTCCAATACGGTATGGAGAGCGTGAGGCCGAAGCTCGGGAAGGTCCTCTCCTTCCTATACAAGGAGGGCATGATCGAGCTCAGGCGGCGGAGGATCTTCGCCACGGAGTTCGGCAAGAGGGTATCCGAGCTCTACATAGATCCCCTCTCAGCCGTCATAATCAGGGACGGCCTCCTCAATGGCGCGGAGAGGATAACGGAGTTCAGCTTCCTCCACCTCATCTCCAGGACCCCGGATATGGCCCCGAGGCCCTACCCGAGGCGCAGGGAATACGAATGGCTCGAGGCATTGGCGGAGGAGCACGAGGGCGAGTTCCTATTGGAGCCCCTAAGCCCCGAATCCTACTATGGGTATGAGGAGTTCTTGGCGGAAGTTAAATGCGCATCGGTCCTGATGGATTGGATAGGGGAGGTTGGCGAGGAGAGGATCTTGGAGAGGCACGGGGTGGAGCCGGGGGACCTGCTCAGGCTCGTCGAGAACGCGGAATGGCTCCTCCACGCGACGAGGGAGATCTCGAAGCTATTGGGCAAGGGGGAATACATGCGCGTACTCGAGGAGCTCATCCCCCGAGTCAGGCATGGGGTCAAGCGGGAGCTCCTGTTCCTCGTGAGGATCGAGGGGGTGGGGAGGGTTAGGGCGAGGGCGCTATATAATGCCGGCTATAGGGATGAGGAGAGCCTCAGGAGGGCAACCGTTGGTGAATTGCTCAGCGTCCCGACGATAGGCCCCGCGATCGCGAAGAGGATAAAGGAATACGCGGGCGGGAAGATCGCCCCGGAGGATTGGGCACTCCTGAAGGAGAAGCGAAAGGGGTTTGAGCAGAGATCCCTATTGCCATGATCGGGTTCGTTGGGAATGGGCTCGGTCATCGCCATATCCAGCTCCGGATCGGGGGACATTTCTAACCCCTTGGCGAGGATGCTGAAGGCCTTAGATCACCGAGGGACCGGGTACGGAATCGCCGATCCGAGCGGGGTCATCTTCCCAGCGGATCCTTGGGATTTGAGGGGGATTGGCCCAAGGGCCATAGGGCATAATTTCAAGCGGCTCCTCCCGGGGGATTCGCCGCAGCCCATCTTGGCCGGGGGCGATCCGATCGCATTCGATGGGAGGGTCTTCTCGCCCGAATGCCGAAGCGGCATTGGAGGGCTCTTGGGGGGCGGGGGATTGGAGCGCTTCGAACGCCTCTTGGCCGAAGCCGAGGGGGCCTATGCGTTCGCCGCGCTATGCGGGGACTCCTTGATCCTGGGGAGGGACCCGCTGGGGTTGAAGCCCCTATACTTCGGCAAGGGGGAGGGCGTCTTCGCGGCCGCCTCCGAGGCCAAGGCGCTTTGGGCCATTGGCATACCCGATGCCGAATCATTCCCGCCCGGATCGATTTGCGTGGTCGAGGGCGATGAGCCTAGGTTCCGCAGGGCCCGGGGGATCGGGCGCCGGAGGATCGAGCGGCTGGGAATCGAGGATGCGAAGGCGCGCTTGGGGGAATTGATGGAGAACTCCTTGAGGATCAGGTTGCGCGATGCGGATCGCATTGCGATAGCTTTCTCGGGGGGCCTCGATAGCTCCATAATAGCCCGGATGGCGAGCGCGATTGGGAAGGAGGTCCTATTGATCTCGGCCTCGCTGAGGGGCAGCGGGGAGCTCGAGTTCGCGAAATGGGCCGCGGGGGAGATCGGAATCGAACTCATTCAGGTCGAGAAGGGGCCGGAGGACGTTAGGGGGGATCTGAGGAAGATCCTTTGGCTGATTGAGGATTCGGATCCGATGAAGGTTGCTATCGGGATCCCGCTTTATTGGGTTCTTGAGGAAGCGTCGGCCTTGGGCTTCGCCGTCGCGCTGACGGGCCAGGGGGCGGACGAATGCTTCGGGGGCTATATGAAGGCCCTGAGGGCCCATCGCTCCGGCGGCCCTCGGCTGGCTAGGGAGTTGCTATTGAAGGATATAAGGAACTCACATCTGGTGAACTTCGAGCGCGATGATAAGATAAGCTCCGCGTCATCAGTGGAGCTCAGGATCCCATTCGCCGATACCGGGATAGTGGACTTCGCCCTCTCCCTTCCCATTCGCCTCCTCCTCGATGCCGAGAGAGGGGAGAGAAAGGTGTTGCTCAGGGCGCTGGCCAAGGAGATCGGCCTCCCGGAGCGGATTGCCAGCCGCCCCAAGCGAGCGATTCAATACTCGACTGGAGTGAGCAAGGCCTTGGGGGGGATCGCGAGGGATATGGGGCGCGCCCTGCCGGAGCTCCTAAGGGATGAGTTCAAGGCGATCTTCGGGGGATCTGCGAGGATCCTTCCGCCGCATCGAGAGAGGGGGTCGCGCCTCCCTTGAATGGTGTTGTTCTCCGAGGATCGGAACTTCGGAGCTCATGGGCGCATGGGCTTCTCCGGCTATGGCTGGGCGATGGATTCCTCTCCAGCTCTATGAGCTTCGCTTGCCCCGGCTCCCTCGAGCGCCCCCCCCCAATTCCCTCGAATGTCTCCCCGAGTTCACTACCTGGGCGTTTTCGAGCCCCGAGCGGACGATCCCATAGATCCTTGAGTCGAATCGCCATGGGGTCCTTGGTGGGGCAGACGGGATTCCCATGGCCGCTCGGGCCATTTTGAACCCGCGACCTTCGGCCGCTCGAAGCGGTCTCCAGCGCCCCAGGCTCCCCGATGGCCTCTGGGATCCTGGACCAAACTAGACGACTGCCCCGCCCTTAGAGGGCCATCCAGGGGCCTATATTTCTTTTCCTTCGCCGAGGCCGAGGATCCTCATGACCTTCCGAAAGCGCTCGATCGATGGGCCCATTTTGTATTCCCGGAGGGCCTCTATTAGGGCCTTTCGATCCGGTCGCCCTAGGGTTGAGGCGAGCCCGCCCGAGCGCCGGGATAGGAAGAGGTAATGGGCGAGGGATGCGAGGTTCGAGGGGCGCCGATTCACGCTGGCCGATTCGAAATCCAATATGAAGGGCTTCCCGTCCCGAGCTATCATGATGTGCCCATCGGCCCTGCTCAGCTCGCCGTGATCCAAACCGATCGAATCCAGCTTGAACGCGTCAAGGAGGAGGGCCCGCAGGGCGCTCCTCAGCGCCTCCGGGCCGGGGCCCATCTCCAGGGAGCTATCCAATAAACTCGATATATCGTAACCCTCCACGAACTCCATCAGTAGGAAATTCTCCGAGGCCCCCATGAGCCTCGGGCCGATCCCGGCTCGGTTTGCAAGCGCCAGCAGTTCCGCCTCCCTCGCCATGCTCGGCCTGTTGGCATCGATCCTTCTCACCTTGAGGGCCGCCATCCCCTCGGCCGCCTCGGCCTTGATAACCAAGCTAGTGCACCCCTTCCCCAAGATCCGGAACCGCCCGATCTCCTTGGGCCCGCCTAAGATCAGCCCCCTCACGCCCAAGCGGCTCATCTCCGAAACCCTTCTCGAGAACTCAGAGGGATCGGGCTTGGGATAGCACAGCAAGGGGCCGTGGAGCTCGAACGAGAGGCCTTGGGGTACCTCGATCCTCACCTCGTCGCTCGAGGCCCGATCCCCCCTCGTGCCATGGGCCAACCGCCTAAGAACTCGGCTAGGAATTTGCTGAGCTTTTGGTTGTCCTCCAAGAGTGAAGATACCTGATCGTTTATCAATACGGCATGGCCCCTTCGGATCGCTTCAGCGACCATTTTCGGGATCCCCAACGCCTCCCCTCCCCCCTCTAGGAACCCCTCTAGCGCATCCCCAGCCCTCCTGAACCTCCTCAGCTTCTCCACGGCCCATCTATCACCCCTAACCCAAGGCTCGCCGACCGTATCCTTGGCGCCCCTATGCTTCCTCAAGAACCTCTCGGAATCGGCCCTCCGGAGGACCGGCGGGCCGATCCTGAGCTCCAAGGGCGGCAACTCCCCCGCCTCCAACTCGAATGCGATGGCGCTCATTGATCTCTCATCGGTCCACGCCGATGCTCTGTAGACCTTGAACCCCTCCCCCTCGAGCGCTCGCCTGAGGACTGCCTCCGACTTCCTCAGCTGACTCCAAACGACGTCCACAACGGCATCGATCCCTCCAAAGGCTAGAATCACGAGGCAGGACCCCCTCCTTTCGAGCTCCGCCCTCAACTCGCTTGGGCCGAGGACCACCTCCTTTGGGAAGAAGAAATCCGCCGAGGGCTCCTCCAAGAACGCCCTAGCCAAGGCAACGAACCTCCAAAGGTTCTCCTCCGAAAGGGCCGAGGCGAGGTTCCTGCCCCCATCGACCGGGTCGATGACTATAAGGGGTTCCCCGAAGAGCTCTCTAGCCTCCTCCTCCCTACCCGCATAATGGCCCTCCACATCTATGACCTCGTGCCTCCCCCAAGCTGCGGCGCCCTCGAGGAGGGAGGCGAACGAACCATACTTCAGGATCAGGGTTTCGCAAAGCATTCCGCTGAACCCCCTGACCTTGGCATCGGCCCCGTAGAGGCCATTGGCCCTCAAGAACCTCTTGAGCAGCCTTACCTCGTCCTTCCCCCTCTCCCCGAGCCTTTCGATCACATACTTCGTATGGTATGGGGTCCTATCCGTGGAGCTGAGCCAATCCCTGGGCTCGACCCGATAACAGGGGACGATATCCACCACCACTCCATTCACCACCGCCTCCACATAGGGGTGCTCGGAGTACCTCTCGTACGGCTGATGCTCAGAGAGGGCCCTCTTCCCGAGCTCCAAGGCGATTTTGCGAAAAGCCCCCCTCTCGAAGTCCCTCGGGAACCTGAGGAATATATCCAGATCCGCCTCCCCCTTGATCCACGTCCCCTTCGCCACCGAGCCCTCGAGCCTAACCTCTATGTCAAACCCAGATCTTCGGACCTCCTCCCCCAATCGCCTCATCAGCTCCTCCGCCAACCCCATTATCCTCTTCCTCTCTGCCCCATCCGGGCGGAGGGCGTGGAGGACCTCCTCCAAGACGGGGGAGACATCCCTCATTTGGCGCGGGCCTCGCAAAGGGTATAATACGTGGGCCCCTCTGACGAGAGCTCGCTCCTCTTGAGCCTTATCGATTCTACGAGCACCCTCCCGAACTCCAGCTCCTTCGAGCCGGAGAGAAATTCCTTGAACTTCGCCCTACAGCCGGGGGATTTCACCCTCGCTATCGTCAAATGCGGCGAGAAGCCCCTTTCATCCGGCGGGATGCCAAGCCCCCTCAAGCGCGACTCGATCTTCCCCGATACCTCCTCCAGCTCCCTTCGACCCCCTCGGATCCCTATCCATATGACATTGGCGTAGCCGTCCTTTGGGAAGGCCCCCAAGCCCCTCAGCTCCACCTCGAAGGGGTTGAACTCAATCCCGCCTATCGCTTCGCAGACCCCATAGGCCATCCGCTCATCGATCTCGCCCAAGAACCTAAGGGTTATGTGGAGGTTTTGGGGCTCAACGAGCTTTAAGCCCCCGCAAATCCCCAGCAGGTCGCGTTGAACCCTCCCCACCCTTTCCACGAAGTCCCTATCCTCCAAGTCAACCGAGATGAAGCATCTCAAGGCGCCATCCCCCGGCGCTCGCAAATATTAATCCGCCCGATTCTATTTATCTTCTGCGAGCGTCCGCCCGGGGCGAGAGCGCTTGAGCGCGAAGCTCGTGATAGCCACGACAGGGATGCCCGGCTCCGGCAAGGGGGAGCTCTCGAGGCTCTTCAGGGAGGCCGGGTACCCGGTGTACATCTGCGGGGACATCGTCCGCCGGGAAGCTGAGAGGCGGGGCCTTCCGAAGGATTCCCGAACCTTGGGCGGCCTGATGTTCGCGTTGAGGGAGGAGGGGGGTCGGGCCGCGATAGTGAAGAGGCTCTCGGCGGAAGTGGAATCGGACCCATCGAAGGTGGTCGTCGTGGAGGGGATAAGGAACTTGGAGGAGGTGGATGAGTTCAGGAGGCGCTTCGAGGTGATCGTCGTCGCGGTGCATTCCCCGCCCAAGCTCAGGTATGAAAGGTTATTGAGGAGGGGGAGGGGGGACGATCCCAAGTCCCCCGAGGATTTCAGGGAAAGGGACGAAAGGGAGCTGAAGGTCGGCGTTGGCGATGTGATAGCACTCGCGGACCTCGTGATCCGGAACGAGGGGACCTTGGCGGACTTGGAGGAGGAGTTCAAGGGGCTCATGGGGAGGATCGAGAGGTGGATAAGATCAGGGTAGAGGTCAGCGCGATGGTAAACCCCACCGAGGATCAAGAAAAGGTGGGGAGGGCAATCGCGAATATATTCCCGAACGTGCGATTGGCTGAGGAGGGGCTTGGGAACGGCTCGGCCCTCCTCAGGGGATCCTCGGAGGGGCTCGAGGCGCTAGATCGCTTGAAGTCCCTCATAGGGGCCGAGAGGATAAGGAGCGCCGCCAAGGCCATTTTGTCCTCATCCAAAATCGGGAACGCCTTGGAGTTCCATTTGCATAAGCAGGCCGCCTTCGCGGGGAAGATCTCCTTCTCCCAGCCCTTCGGGGAATCGCCCTTGGGCCCTATATCCGTCAGGGTGGAATGCGATGACCCGGACGCGCTCATCGAATGGCTTACCGAGCCAGCCGCTCGTGGCTCGGAGGGGCGCTCGGGATCGGGCTAAAGCTCCAGCGCCATGGAATCATATGCGACCATGGAGTTTGGGAATATCCGCTTGGCTTGGAGGAGCAGAGGGGCCGGGTCCCGATATATTGGGCTCAAGTGGAAGAGGATCAAGGCCCTGACCTCGGCCCCCTTCGCCACCGATGCCGCCTCGCTGGCGGTGGAATGCCCATACTCCTTGGCCTCCTCGGCCCTCGAATCGTCGAATGTCGAATCGTGGATTAGGATGTCGGCGCCTCTGGAGAGGCTCATTATGGGCTCGGAGGGCCTAGTATCGGAGGCGTATACTATCTTCCTCCCTCGCTTGAGCTCCCCGAGCACTTGGGACGGCTCCACGATCCTCCCGTTTATGCTAACGGCCCTCCCAAGCTGGAGCTCCTTCCAAAGGGGCCCCTTCGGGACCCCAAGCTCCATCGCCCTCTCTGGCAGGAACTCCCTCTTGGCCCCCTCCTCTAGGGAGAAGGCGTTGCAAGGGATCCCGTGATCCGCCGCTTCTACTAGGACCCTGTAGCCCCTTCCCTCCACCGCCCCGCCGGCCCGGACCTCCTCGATCGAGATCGGGAACTTCGGATCATATCCCAATATCCTCCCGATCGATTCTAGGAACTCCCGGATCCCTGGCGGGCCGTAGATCTCAAGCTCCCTCGTCCTGCCGAGGAGCGACATGCTCATAATCAACCCCGGGAGCCCGAGGACATGATCCCCGTGCATATGGGTGATGAATATCTTCATGGGCTTATTCAGGCCAAGCCCGCAAGAGGCCATGCGGACCTGCGTCCCTTCCCCGCAATCGAACATCAGCAACTCCTCATCCCTCCTAACGACTACCGATGGCGAGGCCCTGAACCCGGTCGGGATGCTCCCCCCGGTCCCGAGGAAGCGAATCTCCACGGCCCTTAACGCCTCCCGAAGACTGATACGACCCTCGTCAGCCCCTTGTGGACGAATAGCTCATGGCTCTCGATAGGATCGAAACCCGCCTCGATCGCCAACGAGGCCGCATCGATCGAGCTCGGATGTGCTATGCAAAGATGGCCCCCCGGCTCTAGGGCATCGCGCGCCCTTGGGATGAACCCGGCGAGTATCTCCTCGAGGCGCCTCTTGAGCGATGAGGCCCTCCTTCCGTATGGAGGATCGGTCGCGATCGCCCAAATCCCGCGGATGGGCAATAGGGCGGCGTCTGATCGCACTAGGCCGATGAATGGTAGGCCGAAGTGCCTCAAGTTCTCCCTCGCCCCGCGGATCATCTTGAGATCGATGTCCGACCCGATTGCCTCGCAGCCCATCGACGCCGCCTCGAGAAGTATCCCCCCCGCCCCGCAGAATGGATCGAGGAACGCCTCGCCGGCCTTGGCCCTTGAAAGGTTGACCATGCATCTGGCCAACCTAGGCGGCATGCTGGACGGATGGAAGAACGGCCTCCTCCTCGGCGCCCTAGCGGCGGAGGATCTGGCGCCTCCCTCAGCCATCGCGAGCCCCAGCGTGAAGCCATCATCGGAGATTATGCCCAAGAACAATTTATCCGGCCTCTCCAGATCCACCTTTGCCCCGCAGGATCCGGAGGCTATGAGGGCCCCTATGGATCTCTCCAAATCCGGGCTCCTCAAATGCCCCCCTGCGCCTAAGAGCCTCCGGACCCTGACGGCGAACCCATTCCCTGGGCTCAAGCAACGGCCGGGATCGACATCGCGGCAAGCCCTCAGGATCGCCCCTTCCCCGAGCTCATCGCAATGCGCCAACTCGAGCCCGCAGAGGTTGCACATCAGGCTTCTCGCCCCAACCGCCCTCAGAGCCGCCGCATCAGCCCTCAACCTCAGGAGGCCGGGCCGGGAGCTTATGATCTCGAAGCGAAAGCCCTCCGCTTGGAGTATCGCCTCCACCTCGGCCCGGGGCAGGGTGGGGTGATCCCTCGAGAGGAGGAAGAAGAGGCTCCCAATCAGGCGCTCGACCTCAGGGCCTCCGCGATCGGGTCGGCTACAGAGACCTTCTCGAACGGGTTCGGGAAGGAATCGGTCCCGACGATCTCCTCGGCGCCGGCCTCCAGCAACATTCTCCCAACGCCCTCGCCGAGGAGCGGATGGGTGCAAGCCACAAAGATCCTATTGGGGCCCTCGGCCTTGATCGCAGCCATCGCCTTGAGCATGCTGCCCCCGGTGGAGATCATATCGTCGACGAGCACGACGTCCCTCCTCGAGAAGCGCGCCCCGGAGGGGGTTACAGAGACCTCGCCGGTGATGCGATCCCTCTCCTTCCTGAAGCTGGATGCCTCGCAACCCAATATCCCGGCCACCCTCTCGGCATGGCGCTTGGCCCCTTCGTCGGGCGAAACGACGATTGGGTCCTTCAACCCCTTCCCCAAGAAATATCTGCCTATGCTTAACATGGCCGTTATATTTCTGGCTGGAATCCCCGAGCGGGCGAGGGCCTCCTCGGAATGCACATCCACGACGAAGAGCTTCCCGATCCCGGAGCACCTCATCAGCTTGCATACGGTTTTGACGCTCACCGCCTCGCCCGCCCTGAACATCTTGTCCTGCCTAGAATAGGCCAAGTAGGGGACGACGGCCTCTATGCTCATCCCCGCATCCTTGGCGGCATCGGCCATCAGGAACAATTGCATCAAATGCCTATCTTGGGGGGGATGGGTTGATTGGATTAGGACGACGTCGGAGCCTTCAAAGCCCTCCCAATCGATCCTTATATAGGATTCCCCATCTGGGAACGCCTTAAACTCCAACGGTATGAGCCTCCAGCCCAACGCGGAAGCGATCTTGGCCCCGAGTTCCGAGGAGGCTGGGCCCGCGATTATCCCCTTCAAACCATTCACCGAATCCTCAACTAAAGCTGGGGCGATATATGGTTATTTTGGATCCTCATCGGCCTCGGGCCTATCCGCGGGCGGATATGCGCTCGGATCTAGTGAATTTGACCCCCCTCCCGACCATTAGGTCCAGCGCCCTCGATAGATTGCCGGGCGGGGAATCGATGGCCTTTGTGAGATCGATGGGGATGAGGACCTCGAAGCCTAGCTCCCTCCCATGGAGGGCCGAGAAGTGGACGCAATAATCCAAGGCCAGCCCGCAGAGGAAGATCCGCTCAACCCCCAATTCCCTAAGATAACCCGAGAGGCCCGTGCGCGTCCTCCTATCGTTTTCCACGAACGCCGAATAGCTGTCCACGGCTGGGCGGAAACCCTTCCTGATCACGGCCTTGGCGAGCTTCGCATCGAAGCCCGGATGGAAATCCGCCCCCGGGGAGCCTTGGACGCAATGATCTGGCCAAAGGACCGGGCCTATCCCCTCAGCCTCATATCTCTCGAAGGGCTTCCTCCCATGGCTACTGGCGAAGGAGAGATGGCCCGGGGGATGCCAATCCTGCGTCGCGATGATCGGGTTGCCGAGGCGATGGAATTTTTCGGCTAGGGCGTTTATGGATGGGACGATGGCATCGCCCCCCTCAACCGGGAGCGCGCCGGATGGCATGAAATCGTTTTGCAAATCGATCACTATCAGCGCATCCGCATCCCCCACCTCAACCCTTTGGACAAGTTCCACGTCCTCCAGCCTCATGGGCAAGCACCTCCATCGTTGCCGAGCATTTACCATCGCTTGATCCGCACCACTGCTGGGTTTAAAAGCGTTCGAGGGGCATCGGGTCCCGCTCCCCTCGGAGCGGTCGACCCATTCGTTTTTAAGGGGGATGCCCGAAGGCCCACCAGCGATGTCCGAGCCGACAAGGGTCCGCGAACTCATGGCTAAGGATCCGCTGACATGCTCCCCCGGCGATCGATTGGATGAGGCCGTGGAAAGGATGAATCGCCTCAGGGTCGGCTCGATCATAGCCGTGGAAGGGGGGCGGCCCGTGGGGATAGTCACCGAGAGGGATATACTGGCCAAGGTCGTGGCAAAGGGGAAATTGGCGAAGGACCTGAGGGTTCTTGAAGTGATGAGCGCTCCGGTTCGAACGATCCCCGAGGATGCCCCCTTGGAGGATGCCGCTAGGGAGATGGTGAAGGGGGGAATCAAGAGGCTTGTGGTCGTCAGGGATTCGTCGCTCGTGGGCATAATCACGGCCACGGATATAATTAGGGCGGTGGCGGCTGGGAAGTTGGCGCGGGAGGTCTACCTCTATCTATCGGATATATTCAAGGGCCCCCATTTATCCAAGTTGATCGGACGGGAGGGTAGTTGAGGGGATTCAGTTGCTCAGGAACCCGGTTTCGCAATCATCGGGGGGCGCTCAGCCCTAGCCTGTTCCTCATCGCAACCAACGCTTCTTGCGATGGCACGAATATAAAACCTTTACAGGGATAGGCGGGGATCGGCTTGTACGCCGTATTCGTTATCGGCATGGCCGGCTCCGGTAAATCGGCCCTGACATCCGAGCTCCTAAACCTGATTAGGTTGAAGGATCAGGACGCGATCTCGCTCAACTTGGATCCTGGCGCTAGATCCCTTCCATATAATCCCGATGTGGACATAAGGTCCTACGTGAGCGTCGAGGGCCTCATGGAAGAATACGGCTTGGGCCCGAACGGGGCCCTCCTCATGGCCGCCGACCTGATGGGGGATTATCTCGAGGAGCTGAGGGAGGAGGTCGAATCCACGGGCGCGGATTTGGTCTTAGTGGATACCCCGGGGCAGATAGAGCTCTTCGCCTTCCGGGAGAGCGGGAAGTTCATAGCCGCCGAGTTCACGGAGGATCCGAAGGCCGTGGTCTATCTATTCGACGGGCCGTTCTCGAAGAACCCGATGAACTATATCTCGAACATGTATATGTCGATGGCCGTTTATGAGAGGCTGATGTTGCCGCAGATCTACGTCCTCAGCAAGGCCGACCTCCTGTCTGAAGAGGAGCTCGGGACCGTTATTGGGTGGTCGGAGGACGTCGAGAACTTGGAGGAGGCCCTCAGGGGGGCCTCCGAGGGGACCGCCTATCTCATATCCAAGGAGCTGGCTAGGGCGATCAGCGGGATAGGCATAGAATTTCATCCACTGCCCGTATCTTCCAAGAGCGCAATCGGGCTCACGGAGCTCTACGCCGAGATCACGAGGGCCCTCAGGGGGGGCGAGGAGTTGGAACCCTGAGGGAATTGGGCCACCATAAGCGATTTATTAATATCATGGAGGAGAGATGCGCTCGGTAATCGCGGATGGGCGCGAGGGCCGAGAGGATAATCAGGAGGGCGCTCTCCGAGGGCAGGAAGAACCTGACGGGGCTCGAGGCCAAGGAGATATGCAAGGATTACAAAATACCGGTGCCAAAATATCGCTTGGCGAGGAGCGAAGGGGAGGCCGTGGAGTTCGCCAAGCGAATGGGGTTCCCCGTCGTCCTCGAGGTGGTTTCCGCGGACATCCTCCATAAGACCGATGTCGGGGGGATATATTTGAACCTGAAGGGCCCATCGGAGGTTAGGGCCCATTACCGCATGATCTTGAACAACGTTAAGAGGAAGAGGCCCGATGCGAGGATCGATGGGGTCATGGTGAGGAAGATGGCGCCGAGCGGCATAGAGGTCATAGTAGGGGGGATAAGGGATCCCCAATTCGGGCAAACGATCATGTTCGGCTTGGGGGGCATATTCGTGGAGATCTTCAAGGATGTAACCTTCAGGGTGGCGCCCGTTCCCCGGGAGGATGCCGAGGAGATGCTGAGGGAGATAAGGGGATACGAGATCCTAAAGGGCTATAGGGGGATGCCGAAGGCCGATGAGGGCGCCCTCGTCGATATAATCCAGAAGGCGTCGAGGTTGCTGATGGACTTCCAGGAGATATCCCAGATGGACTTGAACCCGATAATGGCCTACGAAAGGGGCGCGGCGGTCGTGGACGCCAAGATAGTCCTATAGCCCCCTCTGGGCCTTTGGTGGGATTGCAGTTGGCCGATCATATGGCGAGGGCGGAGGAGCTCAGAAAGACCATAGGGGAACTGAAAGGGAGGGCCGAAGAGCTCAGGATTAAGAGGGACTCCTACAATTCCGATGCGAGGCGAATCCTAGAGAGAAGGGAGGAGTTAAGCCTCAAGCTGAGGGAGATAATCCGGGAGATCCGCTTGAATAAGGGCGCGAGGGACGAGCTCAACCAAAGCCTTAGGGAATTGAAGGCCCAAGAAAGGGAACTCAAGCGCAAGGCCTCGGCGGCCATCAAGGCGCTGGGGAGGGGAAGGGGCGCGAGGCTCGACGAGGCGGGCTTGGAGGAGGAGATCCGCAGGCTGGATTGGGTGATTCAGACATCATCACTCCCGATCGAGAGGGAGAAGGAGCTCGTGGAGCGGGTGAGGAGGCTGGAATCGGAGCTAGCCGAGGTGAAGCGTCAGCTCTCCTCCAGGAAGGACTTGGAGGAGATCCGGAGGAGGATCGAGGGATTGCGGTCCGAGATCTCCGAAAAGGAGGGGAGGAGGAATGAGCTTCACGCGAGGATCGCATCGCTTGCGAAAGCCGCCGACTCCCTGAGGGCGGAGATCAAGGAGGCGGAAAGCCAATACGTGGAGGTCAAGGGGGCGGCGGATACCGCCCATAGGGAGCGCTTGGAATGCTTGGAGAGGATCAAAAGTCTCAAGGCGGCGATCAAGGCCATGGAGGAGGATAGAGCGAATAGGAAGATGGAGGAGCTCGAGAGGATCGCCTCGGAGAAATTTAAAAATAGGAGGAAATTATCCTTTGAGGAGTTCAAGATTTTGATGGAGAAAAAGGCAATTTAGGTTTATTATCGACCCGGCTCAATCGGGACCGCGGTCCGAACCGGATTTGAGAGTTGGGAGCGATCGGGTCAGGATAGCTATAATTGGCGGCACGGGCTTCGAGAGGATATTGGCATCGGGGGAGCCCATGCTCATCGGGACGCCATTCGGCATACCGCCTCGGATAACCTTGGGGGAGATTGGCGGGAGGAGGGTGGCGTTCCTGCCCCGCCACGGCCCCGAGCACGGCGTTCCCCCCCATAGGATCAACTATAGGGCCAACATCTGGGCCCTAAAATCCATTGGCGTCGAGCGAATAGTTTCCACGAATGCTGTGGGGGCGATCAACCCAGATTATAGGCCTGGGGATATAGCGATCCCAGCAGACCTGATAGATTTCACGAAGTGCAGGAAATCGACGTTCTTCGATGCGGCCCCAGTCACCCATATAGACGTCAGCATGCCCTTCTGCCCGGAGATATCGGGCCTCTTGCTTGAGGAGTCCAGAAAACATGCTCCTGTCGTCCGGAGCGGCTCCGTAATGGCCGTGACCGAGGGGCCGAGGTTCGAAACCCCGGCGGAGATAAGGATGCTGAGGGCCTTGGGGGCGGACCTCGTCGGCATGACGGCCTCCCCGGAGGCCTTCTTGGCGAGAGAACTCGGCATATGCTATTGCCCGCTCTGCTTCGTTTCGAACATGGCGGCTGGCATGCAGGAGAGGGTGACCGCCAAGGAGGTGCTAGAGATGGCCGAAAGGCTTTATCCGCTCATCGACGCGATCCTCAAAGGGGTTATAGCCTCGATCCCTTCGGAGAGGAAATGCGGCTGCACGGTCCCGACCGGGGGGCCGTAGGGATTGGCTGGGATATCGCTGAAGAGGGTATTGGAGCTCACGGGCGTCTACAAACTGTACGAGAAAAAGCTGCTGAGCGAGATCAAGGGAAAGGGGATGCCGGAGCACATAGCTGTCATACTGGATGGGAACAGGAGATGGGCCTCAGAACGGATGTTGCCCATGACCGAGGGCCATAACCACGGCGCCAAAACGCTTGAGGAGTTTCTGCGATGGTGCCTAGAGCTCGGCATAAAGATAGTCACCGTATATATACTCTCCACGGAGAATCTCGGGAGGAGCAAGGAGGAGATCGAGAACATATTCCGGGTAATGGAGGAGAAGCTGAGGGGGATCATCTCCAATCCGGAGATCCATAAGAACAGGGTTAGGGTGAAGGCGCTCGGGAGGCTTTCCCTGCTTCCCGAAAGCCTGAGGGCTTTGTTGAGCGAATTGGAGGATGCCACGAAGGGCTATGCCGATTACTACTTCAACCTCGCCGTGGCGTATGGGGGGAGGACGGAGATATTGGATGCGACGAAGAAGATCGCGGAGATGGTCAAGGAGGGAAGAATAGAACCGAGCGAGATAGACGAGGACCTCTTCATGAGGAACCTCTACACTGCCCATTTGCCGAAACCAGAGCCGGATTTGATCATAAGGACCTCGGGGGAGGAGCGCTTGAGTGGATTCCTGATATGGCAATCGGCGTATAGCGAGCTCTGCTTCTTGGATATATATTGGCCGGACTTCAGGAAGATCGACCTACTAAGGGCCATAAGGGTCTATCAAAGGAGATCGAGGAGGTTCGGGAGGTAGAGGGAGCGACCGGCCATCGGACCTCGGGGATCTCGGGTTGGTCCACATAAAAAGGATTACGATCAAGGGCTTCAAGACCTTCGGCAAGAAAACCACAATATCACTGGAGAAGGGGCTTACGATAGTTACTGGGCCGAACGGCTCCGGGAAGAGCAACATAATGGATTCGATAAAGTTCGCCCTGGGGGAGTTGAGCCCGAGGGAGTTGAGGGGCGCCGCCATATCGGACGTCATACATAGGAGCCAGAAGTCCTCCTCCGGATCCGCATACGTTTCGCTGCAATTCGAAAACCTCGATAGAAGGATACCGGTGGACTCGGATATAGTCACAATCTCCCGGGAGTACAGCGGGGGAGGGGAGGGGGTGTATAGGTTAAACGGTAGGAAGATCTCGAGGAAGTACCTGATGGATCTGCTGTCCTCCGCGAACATAATGGCGACGGGCCATAACATGGTCCCGCAGCACAGCGTCACCCGGATAGCCGAGCTCTCCCCCGAGGAACGGATGAAGATCATAGCGGATCTCGTCGGCATAGGGGTTTACGACGAAAAGAAGAAGGAGGCGGAGGTCCATCTGCAGAGGGCGGAGATGAACATAAAGATCGCATCGGCAAAGGTGGCGGAGGTCAGGCAAAGGGTGGAATCCTTGGAGAGGGAGAGGAACGATTACATCCGGCATTCCTTCGTAAAGGGCGAGGTTTCGAGGCTCAAAGCCATGCTCGCCTCCTTCGAGATTAATAGGATTGAGGATGAGATCCGGCCATTGGAGCTCGAATTGGCCGAGCTCAACGGGAAGCTGAGCGAGCTGAGGGCGAGGAGGGCCGAGCTGGCCTCCAAGAAATCCGGGATCGAGGCGAAGAAGAGAGCCCTGGATGAGCTCTCGGCGAATGGCAACGAGAGACTCTTCCGGCTGGAGAGGGGGATCTCGGACCTCAGCAACTCCATATCGGCCCTATCCGCGGAGATTGGCATCAAGGCCTCGAGGATCCGGGAGATGGGGGATGAAATAAAGTCCTTGGAGGCCAAGTGGGCATCCCTCAGGGGCTTGATCGAGGGACTCTCGGAGCGTTACCGAGACCTCTTCGCCAAGAGGAGGGAATTGGGATCCAGGGTTGAGGGCCTTGCATCGGAGCTGTCGGCCGCGAACGAGGAGATGAAGGCCATCGAGGATGGCATCGTCAGGGATGAGGGCCTCCTTAGGGAGCTTGGGGAAAGGAGGAGGTCCTTGGAGGTGAGGCTGGCCAACTTGGACTCCAAGATCGAGGGCGCGAGGAGGGAGCTCGGCTCCGTTGATGGGAGGCTCTCCTCGCTCCATGAGAGGAAGAGGGCCCTTGAATCCATGAGGGCCTCCCTATACGCCAGCCGGGGAAGGGCATCGGACTTGGTCAAGGCGCTCGAGTTGGAGCTGCTGAGGATCCGCGAGGAGTTCGTGAAGATGAAAGGGGAAGTGGAGAGGATTGAGGAGGAGGTCGGCGGGGCCGAGGGGGTCCTCGAGAGAGCTAGGGTGGCGCTGGCGGGGTTAAGCGCCAAATTACAAAGCGAGCTCGGCCCCTCGGCTGTCCGGGGGATCGAGGAATTGGCCCGCTTGGGCCTGCTGGACGGATTCATCGGGAAGTTTTCAAATCTGATTGAGTATGGGAGTGAATACGGAAGGGCCATCGAAGCGGCCTCGGATGGTTGGTTGGATGCCATCGTTGTGAGGGATTTGGAGGCTGCCGTGGCGTGCATCGAGAAATCGCGGCGCTATTGGGTCGGCGAGATGAAGCTAATACCCCTACGTAATTTGGCCCCGAGGGGAAACTCCCCCCCGAGGTTTCCCGGGCTCATCCGACCATTATCGGAGCTGATAAAATGCGATGAGGCCCTGAGGCCCGCCGTCGACTTCGTCTTCGGGGATACGGTCCTAGTAAATTCCGAGGCCGCGGCCGCCTATTGCTATTCGAAGGGGATCAGGGCCGTCACGAAGAACGGAAACCTCTGCGAGCCCGGTGGCGGCCTCTTGAGCGGATCGAATAGGGATCCGGGTCCCAGATCCTCAGCCGGGGCCCTGAGGATGTGGAAGGATCTGGAGCATCGCATCCAGAAGCTCGAGGAGGCAATCAGGACGAGGAGGGCGGAGAGGGATGCGTTGGCCGAAGCGATGGGGGAGATTTTGGAGAAAAAATCCATGATGGAGGCCTCCTTGAAGTCCTCCGAGAGGGAATTGGAGGGAATCAATGCCGGCATCGCTCGCATGGAATCGGCGTTGATGGCGATCGATGGGGAGATGAGGGATCTGGCGATCGCCAAGGCGAACCTCGAGGCGCGGCTTGAGGAGCTCTCAAGGGAGAGGGAAGCCGCCCTCGAGGAGATCGAGATGTTGAAGGGAGATATGACGAAGATCAACGACCCGATCCGCCGCCAGGTCAGGATCGAATTGAGGGCCAGGAGCGAGCGCATCTCAAGGGAGCTGGAATTGGCCAAGGAGGAATGCGCGAAGGTGGAGAGGGAGATGATGAACTTGGAGTACTCCATCAGGGGCAACGCTAGGGAAATGGCGGAGGCCTCGAGGAGGATCGCCGCATTGAAAGTGGAGATGGTGGCCATGGAATTGGAGATCAAGAGGATCGAGGGGAGGAAGAGATCCCTCGAGGGGGAGCTAGATGCCCTGAGGGCCGAGAGGGCCGAATTGATAAAATCCATCGAATCTATCGCCTCCGAAAGGCGGGCCTTGGAGATCGAGCTAAGGAACCTCGAGGGGGATATATCGGATATCGTCGAATCGATGGAGAGGATCGAGGGATTGATCAGGGAGTTGGACAGGGGAGTTCAGGAGAGGAGGAATAAGATCGAGCTCCTCAGCATTCGATTGAAGGACCTCGGGTTCGATTCCCCTTTGACCGTTGCGGGATTGGATTCGCAAGCACTCCAAAGGGAGATGGAGGCGCTTGAGGAGGAGCTCGAGCGAATCGGATTGGTGAACCAATTGGCCATAATCCATTATGAGGAGCAGAAGAACAATTACAAGCAACTATCCACCAAGATAGCGGAGCTGGAGATGGAGAAGAGCTCCATATTGAAATTCATGGCGGAGCTGGAGGAAAAGAAACTCGCCACCTTCCTCTCGGCCTTCGAGAAGATATCGCAAAACTTCCAAGAAATATTCCGGAGGATGACGAACGGGGAGGGGAGGCTTATCTTGGAGGACCCGGAGAACCCCTTCGAGGGCGGGGTGGATATATCGGCTAGGTTCCCGGGCAAGGCCGAGCTCTCGATAGGGAGCGCCAGCGGCGGGGAGAAGTCCGTCGCTACGGTGTGCTTCATCTTAGCGCTGCAGGCATTCCGCCCGGTGCCATTTTACGCCTTCGATGAAATAGATGCTCATCTGGATCCGCTAAATTCGCAAAAACTTGCCGAGATATTGAAGGAGCGCTCCAAGGATTCCCAATTCATAGTCATAACCCTCAGGGATTCCATGATATCCGCTGGGGACAAGGTCTACGGCGTATACTTAAAGGATGGCGAATCCAACGTAGTCTGCTTGCCCAAGATCGAGGGCGACTAAGCCCGCCCCATGGTCGAACCGGCGAAGGCCGAGGGGAGAATTTCCCAACCCATCCCTCCATGGCCTTGGAAAGGCTGAAATACTGGACCCCGGACGAAAGGGGACATCGCTTGGGCCAATCGCGGGCGGGTGGGGATGAATGTCGGGCAAGCCGTTCTGGTTGAATCCTCCCTATGCCCTGCTCTTCGACTTGGCCCGCCTCCATAGGCTCAGGCCTTGGGACGTCAAGATAGCCGAGCTTCTGGACTCCTTCTTGGATGAGATGAGGAACCGCGGGTCGATAGACTTCTACGCATCCGCCATAGCCCTCCTCTCCTCCTCGATAATCCATAGGATGAAATCCGAGATCGTCCTGAAGATGGAGGAGCCCCCAAGGCCTCCCCCCCAGCCCGGGCCCGAGGTGGAGCGGATCCCGCTACCGCCCCCCCTCCCATTGCCCCTCAAGTTCGAGTACGCCACGATCCCGATGGAGGACATCCTGAGGTCCCTGAGGGATGCGCTCCTGGACGAGTCCTTGTTGTTATCCTCGAGGAGGGGCCCGAGCCTTCCGCAGGCCAGCCCGCCCCCGATAGATGAGTTCTTGGTCGATATAGAGAGCAAGATATCCGAGTTTTACGATTTGCTCGTAGCGCTATACGGGGAGCTGGGGGAGAGCATATCTTTCTTGAGGTTGATCAGCGGGCTCAGGGCATTGGAAGCCATAAGGAGGTTCGTAATGTTGCTATTCTTGGCCAACGAGGGAAGGGTCGAGCTATTCCAGGAGGATGGCATCGGGGATATAAGAATAATCCCGAGGATCGAAGCCGGTTGAAGGGCCGTTCAGATCCCAAGGACCCCATGGCCCTGATCGAAGCCGCCCTTTACGTGAGCGGCCGCCCCTTGGAGATAAGCGCCCTTTCCAAGCTGGTTGAGAGGCCAGAGGGGGAGGTGAAGGGGCTCGTCGAGAGGTTGGCGGAGAGATACGATGGCTCGGGGAGCCCCATCCAGATCTTAAGGCTACCCAACGATAGATATGCGATGCAGTTGCGGCCCGAGTACGTGGAACACGTGAAGAAGTTCTCGAACAAAAGGCTTTTGACCTTGGGGCCTCTGAGGTCGCTCTCCCTCATAGCCATTAGGCAACCGATCACGCAGGCCTATCTGGTCAAGGTGAGGGGGAAGCTCGCGTATCGGCACGTCAGGAAGTTGAAGGAGATGGAGCTTGTGGAGGAGGAGAGGATGGGGCGGACCAAGATCCTGAGGACGACCAGGATGTTCTCGGATATGTTCAACCTGAGCTATGATCTCCCGACGCTTAAAAGGCAACTAAGGGCCCTATTGGGGGAGAAGGCCCAGGGAATCCAGGGCGTTAAAGAAAAAGTCTTAAATCCCCCCTCGCGAACCCCGGGATTGGGGCTTCCATATGTCGATGTGGCACGGCGACCTTCACAAGAGGAAGAGGACCGGGGGGAAGAGGAAGCCGTTCCGCGGAAAGAGGGCTTTCGAAAGGGGGGGACCCCCGTCCGAAACCCGCCTCGGGGAGAGGAAGGCCTTGAAGAAGAGGACGAGGGGCGGCGGCCTTAAGGTCAAGCTTCTATCGGCGAATGTCGCGAACGTCGTGGACACCACTACCGGGAAATGCCAAGTCGTCGAGGTGAAGGGCGTGGTGAAGAACCCGGCCAATGTGGATTATCAGCGCCGCGGGATAATAACGAAGGGCGCGATAATCTCCACGCCCTTGGGAAAGGCGAAGGTGACCTCGAGGCCCGGTCAGGATGGGGTCCTGAACGCCGTGCTTCTGAAGGGTTTGGAATGAACTCCCATCCGGATCGACTTGGATCATGAAGAGACCGGGGAAGATGGTAATCTGGCTGGAGAACCTCGACTCATCTAAAAGTAGGGGAGGGGGGAGGAAGATCCCGAGGGGCTTGGCCATCGATTCCCCGACATTGGAGGAGGTCGAGAGGGCCTCCTCGCGGCTGGGGCTCAGGGTGGATTCGAAGAAGCGCGCCTCCAGGCCCGGGAGTTGGTGGGAAGGGAGCGGATACGTCGTGGTGGATAGGGACGGGAGGCCGAGATCCGAGATCCTCAGGAGCGTGGCGATGGCTATTCGGAGGATGCGGGGGGAGCCCTCCGAGACGAAAGGATCCCCTTGAAGATCTCCTCGCCCCTTTCCAGATCAGAGAGCTTCATGACGATTAAATCTTTTTCGCCTAAGGACCCGTAGGCGTATTGAATATTGATATCGCTCCTCCCGAGCTCGGTCGAGAGCTCGAGGAGCAGATCCTGATCAACCGATCCCAAGACCAAGACGTCGCTCTCGGAAATCGCGAAGGAGCTCTCCACTAGGCGCTCCTTTCCTCGAGCCGGATCGCTTAGGATCAAATGGATTATGCCGAACTCGCCGGCATCCGCTATCATGAAGGCCTCTACGCCTATTCCACCATCCCTAAGAACCTCCAGGACCTTCGATAGCCTACCGGGTTTGTTCTCGACGAATACGGAGATCTGTTTCCTCACCTTCATCTCTCCGGCCTCCGATCCAGAACCCTAACCGCCTTCCCCTCGGCCCTAGGCAGAGAGCCCGGCTCCGCGAGCTCTACCGTCAAGCGGAGTCCTAGGGCGTTCTCGAGCTCCGAGGATATCCTCTCCCTGAGTTCGACCAAATCCTTCAATTCGCCCTTGAAAATATCCCCCGTGACCTCGATCCTAACCTTCAATTCGTCCATGTGGCCCTTTTTCTCAACCACTATCTGGTAATTGTTCCCGACACCAGGCATCCTCATTAGAACGTGTTCTATTTGGCTCGGGAAGACGTTGACCCCCCTTATCTTTATCATATCGTCGGTCCGCCCCTTTATCCATGAGATCCTCCTATGGGCCCTGCCGCATTCGCATACGTCATCATCCAGGATCATCGCTATGTCCCTGGTCCTGTATCTGATCAACGGCATGGCCTCCCTGGATAGGGTCGTTATGACCAGCTCTCCTTCTTCGCCGGGGGGGAGGGCCTCGCCCGTCTTGGGATCGATGACCTCTATGAGGAAGTGATCCGACCAAACGTGGAGCCCGTCTTGGGCAATGCATTCGAACGCCACACCCGGGCCGCCGACCTCCGATAGCCCGTAGGAGTTGAAGACCATGCAACCGAATAGGTCCTCGAGCTTATCCCTAGTGCCCTCGGACCAAGGCTCGGCGCCGCAGCTTATCGTCTTGACCCTCAGGTCCTTTTGGGGATTGATGCCCATCTCGATGGCCGTCTCCCCTAAGTAGAGCGCATAGGACGGTATACTCGTGAAGGCCGTGACCCCAAAGTCCTTCATCAGCTTGACCTGCCTCTTCGTCCCGCCCGTTGACGACGGCAGGACCTTCGCGCCTATCAGCTCGGCACCATAATGAAATCCGAGGCCCCCCGTGAATAGGCCGTATCCCAATATCACTTGGAATACGTCTTCCGGGGTTACGCCGGTCATCGTGAGGCATCTCGCAATGCAATTCGCCCATATCTCCAAATCCCTCCTGCTATAGGCCACAACGGTCGGGTTCCCAGTGGTCCCGGAGGACGTATGGATCCTAACGACCTTCGAGAATGGAACCGCCAGAAGGCCAAAGGGGTAATTATCCCTTAGGTCCTCCTTGGTTGTAAAGGGGAGCTTCTCTAGGTCCTCAATGGATCTTATGGAATCGGGCCCTATGCCCCTCTCCCTCAAAAGCTTCCTGTAGAAGGCGCTCCCCTCGTAAACCCTCCTCACGAGCCCCCTCAGCCTCTCGTTCTGAACCTCCTTTATCCGCTTCGGGCTCAGCCTCTCGGCCTCCGGCTCCCAGAATGCGTTCTTTAAAGCGCCCTTCGCCCGCCCCATTATTTACCAGCCCACCTCAGGAACGGCCCGGTCAGGCTATCCTCAATGACCCTCTCCGGCGGCCTCTTGGTCGCCAAGCTAATCGCCACGAAGATCAAGGAGCTCGTTATGAATCCTAGGACCGCGTAGTAGAATGGGAACCGGAACCCAAGCGGGGGAGGCCATATCCCGCCCCCGTCTATTATGCCGGCGACGACCGTGGCCAAGAACCCGGATAGCATCCCCCCAATGCAGCCCTCCCTGGTCGCCCTTCTCCAGAATAGGCCCCCCACGAGCACCACGAACCACGTGGAGAACATCATGCCCAGCGCCGCCCATATGAGCCAAGCGATCAACGCGGGAGGGGATAGCGCCGCCAATATTGTCAGGCAGCCCACGATCGCCACGGCCGCTCTGCCTATGGACATGATCCTCCTATCGCTGGCCCTTGGGTTGATCAAGTTCCGGTATATGTCCCAAGAGAAGTTGGTCCCTATGGTCAATAGAAGCCTATCCGTAGTGGACATCACCGCGGCCAATATGACCACTGCGAACAGCCCCCAGAGCACCGGCGGTACGGCAAACTTGATCATCGCCGGGAGCACCATATCGGACCACTTCGCCCCGGGGACCACCGGATGGCTCGGTATATCGATTAGCCCCTTGCTCCAAGCCACCCTGCCGGCTATCCCAATTATTTTCGTCGAGGCGAGCACTATGGCGCCGATTAAGAATCCCGCGAGGGGCCCCCACTTTATGCATTTAACATCCTTGAAGGCGAATACGTTGTTTATTATATGGGGCGCGACGCTGAGCCCGAGGAAGACCGATAGCCCGAAGAGCGTAAGGTTGTAGAGGGGGGTCGTGAGGAACTCGAACCCCCCAAATGGCATGTCTAGCCCGGGGGGTTTGAAGGGCCCTACGGGCTTGGCGGCGCTAAGGGCCTCGTTCATGGAGGCGAAGCCACCGACGGAGCCCAGTACGAGGGGTACCATTAGGACCACTCCGATCACCAATATGAGGCCCTGGAAGAGCGTCGTCCAAGCAACCGCGAACAACCCGCCCGCCATGACGTATAGTATCACTATGGCCCCGGTGAGGAGCAGCCCTTGCCAATATTCCCAATCCATAAGCACTTTTAATACTATGCCTATGGCGACATACTGCCCTATCAAGTATACTGCGGAGACGAATATTGATATCAGGCCCGATATCCCCCTAACCAGCTTCATGTCATAATACCTGAAGGCCAAATAATCCTGTACGGTTGCGAAACCAAGCCTCCTTCCAATGGCGTTCAGCTTGGGCCCGTATATGGCCGTGCATATCGCTATGGAGAGCGGGACCGCCAGCTGCTCCCACCAAGTCTGATAAGCTGCTTGGAACCCCAGCCCAGCGACGCCCATCGCCGTCATCCCGCTCATGAGGGAGCCCGCCATCAATAATGTATAAAGCCAGAAGCCCAACCCCCCTCCGGCGGTTGCGAAATCCAAGGCCGTCTTGACCCTTTTGGAGAAGGCCAACCCCATGGCCATTATTATGGCTAAGTATATCGCTATCGAGAGCAGCACTATCTCGGCCATCGCCATGCTCATCTGCGCTCCGCCTCCCCCTTGAACCAAAGGGCCCAAGCGATCAGGGCCAAGGTTATCAGTGCGGGCATCCCAAAAACCACTAAGGCCGTTATCAACGGCAGGCCTAAAACCCTTTCCAAACATGTCACCTCCAACTAGTCGTTTTCAGGCTCGGAGGTTGTCTCGCGGGGTGCATTCCGAGAGAATGGCGGAATATGTTGTATCTAGATCCATTCGAAGCTTCCAGAAAGGTTTCCAGAAGATTTCGTGGTGCGGGCTCAGGAGTTTCGATGCGCGCTACCGCTATGGGAGCGACCCGTATAAACTGAATCCCCTCGGAACTCCCTGCGCATCGCCCAACCTCCGCGCATCTTTTGCGGGAGAGAAGCCGTATATAAAATTTATTCGAAAAACAGCGCGATGTTGATAAGATCGACCTCCTCCGCCGGTGAATTTTGAAACATTGGGAATATGCGCGCAGCCTATTGGCATCCTATAGACCATAGATGAAAAATTTTATGGGAAAATTTATAATAGATATTTATAAATTTTATTAAAATGATGGGTTAGCGAATGCAAAATGTTATCTATCCAATAGAGCCCCTAAAAACCGCGATTCCGATTCAAGAGGCTGCCGCGCGATGTCCCAAAGGCCGGCCGATATCTGGTCCGCGCATGTTTACGCCGCGCTCGGGGTACTCTCCTACCTCTTCGGGTTCCTTATATCCCTCGGCATATGCGTATGGTTCTGGTGGGCCTATTGGCCCTACCTCTACTCGGATATGACCATATGGTGGTGGCCCATCATAACGGTCCCGGTCTATTACGTAGCCGCCGGGATCACGGCTTGGGCGCTCTTCGGGCTGATAATATTCCTGCTGGTCTACATAACCACCCTCAAGAAGATCGATGAGGGAAGATTCGAGTCGGCCAAGACGCCATGCCTCTTCTGGGCGATAGTGAGCCTTTTGACGGGCTCCCTCTTCGCCTCCATATTCTTCTTCTTGGCCTACACGAAAGCGGGGGAGCTCACGGCTAAATACGGGCCAATAGCCATCCCGGCCCTGCTCGTCCCAACGCCTCCTCCAATCCAGACCTGCCCCAATTGCGGCAACCCATTGACCTACGAGGCCAAGGCCGGGCGCTGGTACTGCGGGGTTTGCTCCACGTACCTCTAGGGGAAAAGCCCATAAGCCGCGGCTTCAATACCGAAGTCGGGGGCTGAATTGGCCTACTTCGGGGTCCTGAGGCCGGACTCAATAGAGGTCCTACGGGATGAGGCCTGCAGGTCTAGCCTATCCCGCTATTTCGACGTATTCGAGGGCAGGAAGCTGGCCAAGTTCATGATTTGCAAACAAATCCCGCTGGATTTCCAAGAGGGGGCGGTGGAGGAGGAGCTATGGGGGCTCCACGAAAGGGCCATATCTAGCTTCAGGGAGTTTGAGGGGGCCTTCGATGCGAAGGGCCTCGGTGTGGGCTCGGGCATCCCGGAGAGGTCCCTTTTGGACCTCAAGCTATGCTTGGCCCGAAGGATCTTGGAGAGCTGCAGGCTTTGCGAAAGGCGCTGCCGGAGGAATAGGGCCAAGGGGGAGTTGGGGTATTGCAGATGCGGGGCCGAGATCCACGTCTCCTCCATATTCGAGCACTTGGGCGAGGAGCCCGAGCTCGTGCCATCGGGGACGATATTCACGAACGGTTGCACGATGGCCTGCCTCCATTGCCAAAATTGGTCCATATCCCAATGGTACGAGGTCGGGAGGCCGTATGCTCCTCGATCGTTGGCGAAGGAGGTGGAAGCGCTCAGGGCGAGGGGGTGCAGGAACGCCAACCTTGTTGGCGGGGAGCCCACGCCGTGGCTCCCCCAATGGCTGGAAACCTTCAAATACGTAAGGGAGAACGTCCCGATCGTTTGGAATAGCAACTCCTACTATAGCGAGGAGGCGGCCAAGCTTTTGGCCCACTTCGCCGATGTATACCTGCTGGACTTCAAATACGGCCCAGGGGGATGCGCCGAGAGGATCTCCTCCGCGCCATCCTATTGGGATGTCGCCACCAGGAACCTATTGGCCGCGAAGGAATACGGCGAGATAATAGTGAGGGTCCTCGTCCTGCCGAGCCATATAGATTGCTGCGCCAAGCCGATCTTGGAATGGATAGCGAAGAACTTGGGGGCTTGGGCAAGGGTGAACATAATGGATCAATATAGGCCCGAATGGAGGTATTACGAGGTAGAGGAGCTCGGGAGGAGGCTGAGGAGGGAGGAGTTCCAAGAGGTCGTCGCATACGCTCGCCAACTAGGATTGAGGAACTTTATAACGTGAAATCCGGGCTAAATTTTTCATTTAAGTCCATTCAGATCGGCTACGTTTTTTTAATGCAAAGCAATTTAATTCTGCCTTATTTTTTGAAAATAATAAATTTTTTAAGGTTTTGATGCGAAAAAATCGAGTGGTGTGTTTCCTTTGATAACCTATGATGAAATACGTAGATACATCGAGATGACGGCCTATTGGCCCTTGGAGTTTTGGCAACAATTCGAGAACGATTGGCTTACCTATCGCGTCGTACCCGCCGCGAAGAAGAATCCGGTCTACGAGGACGCCGAGAATATACGGGATATAGAGGACTTGGAGGATTACCCCGCCATAGATTGGAAGGATATCGAGAGGAAGGCCGACGAGGTTGGGGGGCTAGAGAAGCTCATAACGGCTGAGCCAGTGGCCTTTTGGAAGTCCTCCGGCACATCTGGGAGGCAAAAGATCGTATGGGCATCGGAGGAAGATTTGGATATGCTCAGAAGGATGATAGGGAGGGTTATGTACAACTTCGGGCTCGGCCCGGAGACGAGGGCGCTCATCCTCGGGGCCCCCATGGGCTATGTTTCGATGACCGTTCCAATGCTAGCACTGAATTGGATAAGAGAGGCTGTAGGGGTGCCCTTCACCGAACTGGGCGAAAATAGGCATAAGGTCTTCGATAACGGTAGATTCGATATACTATTCACGCTTCCATACGTGGCCCACCTATTAGCCCTGAGGGATGAGAAGAGGAGGCTCCTGAAGAAGTACGGGAGAATCCCATTGCTTTCCACGATCCTATTATTTATAGCACAGAAGAAGATCGAGAGGGCATTCAGGGGTTGCCAGCTCTATATGTCCGGAGATTTTAGGACCGATTTCCAAGACGAGCTCTTCACGGGGTTCTTCGGCAAACCCTCTTGCATGATCTACGCTTCAACCGAGGTCGTTGGGGGAGGTGGAGAATGCTTCTTGGAGGGGGAAAGATTCCATAAGGATAAGATGCATCCCGCCTTCGATAACTATGTGCCCCTAATCATACCGTTGGAGGAGATTGAAAGGGAGAGGAGGGATCCGGATCATGAGCCCGAGAAGCGCCTCCTATGGAATGTGCCGGATGGAACGATAGGCGAGGCGGTTTTCACGGTCAATTCCGATTGCTTCGTCAGGATAAACTATAGGACGGGCGACATCATAAAGAAGGTCCAGGACCCCCCGGATTGCCCGAAGGGATTGCCAGCCTTCGAGATGCTGGGCAGGGCCCTCAGGAAGGTCGATGAGCCGGAGCTCGGTTTGGATGGATATGAGGCGACTCTAGTCAAGGTGGCGGCGGCCCCCTTCTGCGTGAAATATGTCTTCGGGGCCCTTTCGAGGGTAAGGGAGAGCGGAAGAATAAGGGATTGGTTCATGACACTCCGGTACAAGGGAGGAAAGCCCGAGGTCGTCCTATATGTTGAGGCCGAATACCTTAGGGGCAAGGAGGCCCTCGAGGCCGAGATCCTGAAGGTCATGAGGGAGAGCATCGAGCTCGAGCCCTTCTTCATAGTCACGGATATGGGCATGGCGGAGTTCAAGATAGAGCATTTGCAGAGGAATACGATGGAGGTGGTTAGGAATCAGAAGATCAAGGCCTTCCGTGCTGGCGACATACCCCTGGGTCGGCTGAAGATCCCGAAGCTGGTGATAGATCAGAATTACTTCAAGACCCAAGGCCTCTTCTAGGCTTCTAGGGCCTAAAGCGGATCTCAAATTCACAAAAATCGTTCCCCATGGCCGCGCATTTCGATTCGGTTGCCTTCGCCTTCTTCCCGAGCACCTCCTCGAAGAATCCAACGAAGAGGCCGCGGGTCACATGGCATATCGGCCTGCCCTTCTTCCGACCATCGGCCTCGAATGAACCGTAAACCCTCACGGAGGCATACCCCGCCTCGAGGTCGATGTTCAAGAACTCCACCACGCCCATCCCGACGGATTTGAGGTGATGTTTCAATACCCAGAGCTTCTCCTCGAAGCTCAGATCCCTACTCCACGCCATCGTATCCATGAATCTCCTCAAAGCCCTCCCGTTCTCCAGCCCCATATTGAAGAATAGGACGGCGGCCCCTGCCGGCGTGAGTATCTTCTCCATTCTATCCATTACGAAATGGACATGCTCCGCCCTGAAAAGCAGGACCCTATTATGAAGATTCCTGATCGGGAATAGCATGGTTTCATAGGGAAGGGGCTGCGGCTCAACTATTTCCAATTCTTCAGCTACATCCAGCCCCAAAAGCCCCTCCCTTAGCGAATCGACTTTGAAGGTGTCCTTGGGGAAGGACAGAAACATGGTGAGGATCTTCTTCCCCGCATCCCATTCGGACCTATACATCTCCATATGCTCCACTTCGGCCCCGATCCCGTGGAGGAACCCGAATACCTTGCTCAGGCAATCCGACCTATCCTTGAGGACGAGCAGGGCCTCCACTATCCGCCCATCCTCTTTGGGGAATATGAGCGTCTCGAGCTCCCGGGGGTAAAGAACCCTGACCCCCCTTGGATATGCGGCTTCCAATTGCATATATGGATCCATTTATTTTTGTTGGACATACTAATATTTTAAATTTTCCAGTATAGTAGGTTAAAAAAGGCGGGGTGGGGCCATTTAGGGCGGCGATGCCTAGGACGCTGGGCTCCTAATCCTCCAAGAGGGGCGCGCGGCGGAGGGTATGGAGAGGCAGGATAAGAAGAGGTCGCACATCACCTCGGTGGAGTTCGATCCCGAGGATTTCGAGTACATAATGGGCTTGTTGAAGGAGGGGAGGATACGATCCCTGAAGGAATTCGTCGAGAAATGCGTCAAATTCGGGAAGGAGTATACGATTGATCGATGGAACGGGGGCCTCTTCTACTTCGGGCCCGTTAGAGTGGTGATCCTCGCCAAGAGGATGCTCGACGTGATGATCCAGAAATTGCGGGAAGAGGATTATGAGATCATAGGGAGGGAGCTTGGGGACGTCCTCGGATCCCTCATGATGATTAGGGGGATAGATGGCAAGGACCCGGCCAAGATGAGGGAGGCATTCGAAGTGCTCAACAAATTCGGGCTGGGGGTATTCGAGATATCAGGGGAGAAGATCCAAGTCGCTCATCCAATCCTGCCCTCGGAGATGACGAAGGCCATGTTGCAGCAAATCTTCGGCATGAGGCTCGAGGCCATAAGGACCCTTCTCGACGTCCATTTCTACAGGATCGTTAAGGAGAAGGGATAGGGGCTTGCGACGACTCAGAAAAATGCCTTTCGATCACCGCTCACCGTAACTTTGAGACATCATAGTCGTCTCCAAACCCCTTCCCGGCCCGATTTTTATGCTTTGCCCCGCCCGCCGGCCGCCTATTCCGCCTCCACCTCGAAGACCTTGCAGAGCAACTCGTAGAGCTCCCGTCCCCCCTCAACCCCAAGGAACGAATCCCTCTCGGCCCTCAGGACCTTCCTTATAAGCTCCATCGTCTTCCTGAAGCCTATCTCCCTCCACATGATCTGATAGTTCTTGAGCTCTATCCAAGCCCTGAATATGAGCACCAAGAACATGGCCATCGTGAGGGCCAAGTTCAATAGGTATATATCGATCACATCCAGCCCCAAACACCTCCGCGGAGGGAAATGCTCGCATCGGGTAAATTAAAATAGGGGGCATTGGGGAACCCCGAATGGGGGCGCGGATGAGGCTTGGCTCCATCAAGGGCTCCCAAGGGGATTCTTAGATCCCTATTGCTGATGGCCGCCGTCCTCCTCATCTCCTACTCCGGCTGGGTCGCCCTCGGGTTCGCTCTCGGGAGCGAGTATCCCCTCATGGTCGTTGTTGGGGGAAGCATGCTCCCAACCTATCAAGAGGGGGATCTCGTGGTCGTGAAAGGGGCGAGCCCAAGGGAAATAGCCGTAGGGGACATAATAGTCTTCAAGAGCCCGCCGCATTTGGCAAATGGCGCCATCATCCATAGGGTCATTGGGATCGTCGAAAGGGGAGGGAGGATCTACTTCCTCACGAAGGGCGATAACAACCCAGCGCCGGATAGGTTCGACCCTCTGCCCGGCATCCCGGAGGATTACGTTATCGGGAGGGTTGTGGCGCAGGCCCCCCGAATCGGCCTCCTCGCCCTCTGGCTCAAGAGGCCGATCGGAATTGCCATGATGCTACTATTCGTCATATTGGCCTTGGCCTTCGACCTCCGGTCCAAGAGATCCAAATGAATGGCCCGAACGCCTCATTCGAGCCCGTCCGAGGGGAGGGGGTTTGGAAGGGATCAAGATAAGCATCGAGAACGTCGTCGCCTCCGCGGAGCTGGGCCAGGGGATCGATCTGGACTCGATAGCCAAGGCCCTCCCCAGCGCGGAGTATAGGCCAGCGATATTCCCGGGCCTGATATTCCATTTGAAGCGCCCTAGGGCCACCGCCCTCATATTCAGCTCGGGGAAGGTAGTATGCACGGGCGCCAAATCCGAGAGGCAGGCCAAGTCGGCCATAGATGCCATAGTGGAGGAGCTCAGGAGGAGCGGCATAGTGATCCTCGGGAGGCCCAAGGCGATCATACGGAACGTTGTGGCTTCCTGCAGGCTTGGGGCGCGCCTCGATCTGGAGAGGGCGGCCCGCTTCTTGGACGGGGCCATATATGATCCGGAGCAATTCCCGGGGCTGAAGTATAGGGTGAAGGCCTCCGGGATCTCTCTCCTGCTCTTCCAGAATGGCAATATCGTATGCGCCGGCGGGAGGAGCGAACCCGATATACGGAACGCGCTTTCGGATCTTATGGCGGCTTTGCGCTCCTGCAGGGCATGGCCCCAGGCCGAGCCTTGATGGAGTGCAATCGTTGGGCATCGGATAAGCCGGATCGGGGCCAGCTTTAGGCGGCCCGCGGCTCCGATACCATCCCTTCGGTCCTCACGGCCCCTTCGATTGGAGCCTCCTGTTTATGTCATCCGAGGCCCTCTCACCAGCCGCGAGAAATTCCTCTCCCTTTGGCGTTATCCTATATATCCTCCTATCCCTCCCGCCCTCGGATTCCCAAGAGCCCTCGATGTATCCATCGCTCTCCAAGGAGTGGAGGAGTGGATAGAGCGTCCCAGCGCTGAGGTAAACCTTGTACTCCTCCCGTATGGCCAAATTTATCTCATAGCCCCAACGGGGCTTATTCTTTAAGAGCCTCAGGACTATTAGGTCTAGCATGCTTTTCACAATCCTCTCCCTCAACGCTTTTTCGGAAACCCTCTCCAATGTCCATCACCGGCTCGATTGAACCTATTGGCCCCATCTGGGGCCTCGCTCGGGCCATCGGCCCGTTCCCCAATGCGCCGGCGGCCCTTACGGGAGCGCCGTGAACGGGTTAGCCCATGCTATCCGCGTGGGCCATTCGATGGCGATTTGGCTTCGGGAATATTTATTATTTCGGTATCCTTCCCAACCGAAAAGCTGATCCGCAAGATATCCCTATCCGATCCAGCCTTGGGAGGGCCATGGGGGGGAATAGGGATAGGGGATAGGCGCAATATAAGGATGGAAGCAAGCGATTTCGGCGCGTTCTCGTTGCTCTCCGAGCCCCTTCGAGAGGCCGTGAGGGACTTCGGCTTCTCCTCGCCCACGAGGGCGCAGGAGGAGGCGATACCTCTCATAATGAGGGGCGAGAACGTGCTATTGATCTCCCCGACCGCCTCGGGGAAGACGGAGGCATCGATACTCCCGGTGCTGAATGGCCTCATAAACGATCGGCCTGGCCCCGGGATCAAGGTCCTCTACATAACCCCCCTGAGGGCCCTCAATAGGGATTTGCTCGATAGGCTCGAATGGTGGTGCAACCGCCTCGGGCTCAGGGTCGGCGTTAGGCACGGCGATACCGAGGTCAGGGAGAGGAGCTCCCAAGCCCGAAACCCGCCGGACCTCCTGATAACCACTCCGGAGACGCTCCAAGCCCTGTTGACCGGCAGGCTCATGAAGAGGAACCTGAGGGCCCTGAGATGCGTCATAGTGGATGAGCTCCACGAGCTCGCCGAGGATAAGCGCGGCAGCCAGCTCTCCTTGGCCTTGGAGAGGATCAGATGGCTCGTGGGGAGGGATTTCCAACTGATAGGCCTCTCGGCCACGATAGGATCGCCGGACATCGTTGGGAAGTTCTTGGTGGGCGTGGATAGGCCGGTGAGGGTCCTCAAGGTCCCGTTTGAGAGGAAAGTCAAGCTGAGGGTCCTATATCCGACCCCGACCGCCTCGGACGAGGAGCTCGCGTTGAGGCTCTATACTAGGCCGGAGGTCGCGGCGAGGCTGAGGGTTATGCGCAAGCTTATAAACGCCCATGAGTCCACATTGCTCTTCACCAACACTAGGTCGATAGCGGAAGTCCTAGCCAGCAGGTTCAGGATTTGGGATGGCGGGCTCCCAATATCCATACACCACGGCTCCTTAGCGAAGCCATCCAGGATCTCGGCCGAGAGGGGGCTCAAGGAAGGGGAGCTGAAGGGCATCGTTTGCACGAGCTCCCTTGAGCTCGGGATAGACGTCGGCCGGATAGATTTCGTGATCCAATACATGAGCCCGAGGCAGGTGACGAGGCTCGTCCAAAGGGTGGGCAGGAGCGGGCACCGGATCTCCAAGGTGGCGGAGGGTGTCATAATCGCGATGGATTCCGACGACGCGTTGGAGTCGCTGGCGATCGTTCGAAGGGCCTACGAGGGGGAGCTAGAGCGAGCCTCGATCCCGAGGAAGCCGTTGGATGCTTTGGCGCATCAGATCGCCGGACTCCTGATCAACAAGGGGAAGTGGTACGTGCGGGAGATATTGGAGCTCTTCAGGAAGGCCTATCCATACAGGGATCTGAGCGAGGAGGAGCTCGTCTCGGTGATCAATTACATGCATTCCAGATACCCGAGGATGGCTTGGTACTCCCCGGAGGATCAGGTCGTGATGAGGCCGAGGAGGATCAAGGAGGTATACGAGTACTATTTCGATAGGCTCTCCATGATACCGGATGAGAAGCAATACCTCGTCATCAACGAGGATGACGACTCGCCGATTGGTATATTGGACGAGGCCTTCGTGGCCGAATATGGGGCCCCCGGAACCAAGTTCATAGTCAGGGGTAGCCCTTGGAAGCTGATGAGCATCCACGGCGATAGGATCTACGTCAAGCCCGTCAAGGACCCGAGCGGGGCGATACCGAGCTGGGTTGGGGAGGAGATCCCCGTCCCGTTTGAGGTGGCTCAGGAGGTCGGGGCCATTAGGAGGCACATCAGCGAGGGGCTCTCCGCTGGGAAGGGTGAGGGGGAGTTGTTGAGGGAGCTGGCCGATAAGTACGGCGCTCCCGTGGAATTTATGAGGAAGGCACTCTCCGAAACGTTCGAGCAAGCTCGGAGGGGATTGCCGATACCGCACGATAGGCTGGTTACGGTGGAGGGCGCCGGCGAGCTTGTGGTAATCACCTGCCACTTCGGATCCCTCGTCAACAGGTCGTTGGGGAGGCTGTTGGGGCACGAGCTATCGAATAGGCTTGGGGAAGCCGTGGGGGTGCAGCAGGACCCCTACAGGATAGTCGTGCAATTCCCAAGTTCCCCTTCGGCAAAGGAGGCAATCGAATGCCTCGAGCGACTCGTCTCCTTCGACATCGCGGCCATAATGAGGGCGGTCATCACCAGGACCGGGCTCTTCAAGAGGAGGCTGATCCACGTGGCGAGGAGGTTCGGCGCAATATCCAAATGGGCGGACTTTACGAGCGTCAGGCTGGAGAAGCTGACGAGGGGTCTGGAGGGGACGGCAATATTCGAGGAGGCGCTTAAAGAAACATTGGAGAAGGACCTCGATGTAGGGGGCGCGATGGAGGTCCTGAGGCGGATGAGGGATGGGGAGATCAAAGTCATCGAGTTGAGGACCGATGGCGAGCTCAGCCCGCTCTCAAGGCTAGGATTGGAGAGGATGAGCAGGAAGGTGGATTTGATACCCCCAGAAAAGCTCACGAAGGTCTTGGTAGAGTCGACCAAGGGCCGCATATTAAGCGAATCGAGGACGTTCGCCTGCCTTTCGTGCGGTGATTACATCGAGATCTTCAGGATCGAGGACCTGCCGGATGAGATCGCCTGCCCACTATGCGGATCCAAAAGGATTGGGATGTTCGAGGAGTCGGAGGACATCGTCAAAAGGGTTTTGAAGAAGAGGGGCAATCCAACCATCAGGGAATCGAGGCTTCGCAAGTTCGCCGAGGGATCGGCGAAGCTCTATGAGAAATACGGGAAAGTTGCATTCTTGGCCCTATCGGGGAAGGGGCTCGATCCGGGGGACGCCGAGAGGATATTGAAGAAGGAAGGGAGGATTTCGGATAGGCTCTTCAAATTGATAATGGAAGCCGAGAGGGAGGCGCTAAAGAAGCGCTTCTGGTAGAAGCTCGCATTAGCCAAATCTCCCAGTGCGACGCATTGCCCAAGGCGAACGGGGATCGCAGGAGCTTCTGGCTGCGCATGCCGCGCGCCCCAAAGATCTCTCGGGGATATTGCGTGGTCGAGGATCCTGCTCGTCGAATACCTCTGCGAGCCCAACCTCCCGAGGGCTATGTCCAAGACCTCAGGTAAGACCAGCGTGGTTAGCCTTTCAGTTGGACGGCCCAGCGTTATATTTGGACAATAGGAATTAACGTATATGTAGAACTTCCTTCCATCATATTCATACTCTGCCTGCTCGCCCCTCCCATAGTTCGGACGATTGAATACGTGGAAGGGCCAGAGCTTGCATACGGTCGGCTTCCGATCGCCCAACGAGCAGATCCATAGGCCCATCACTTCCTCTTGAAAGGCGCATCTCCCATCTCGGCGCTTGCTGAGGTAAACCTTCCCATGTTCGAATCGGATCCTTGATGCCGCGCCAAATGGGGCGATCTTGGCTAGCTGGTAGGGGCTCAGCTGAACCTCGAAGTGCTTACAGCATTCCCCGCAAGCTGAGCAGAACCAATCCCTTACCTTCTTCCAGGGAAGGATGCGGCCGAATGGGCTATCGATCAACCCGAGCCCCCGACCGAGCGGATCCGGAAGCCTCCATCTCTTCGGTCCATCTCTCATGGGCCTCATCCAAGTCCTCCGATCTGATGACTAAGTTCAAATAATCCATCTGCCTCCTAACGCACAGCTCGATCTCTTCATCACCGACCTCCCTCCTCCTCATCATGGCCCTGAGGACATCCAAGGGGGTCCTCCAATACCTTCCTAACGGGAGGACCTCTAAGGGTATCCCCTTCCCCTCAAGCCCGCGCTTCAGCTCCCCAAGGTCGCCATCGTACAGCACGGCGCCCAAGCGATATCCCTTGATCTTCTCCACGATGGCGTCGAGGGTCTCGCTCCAAAACCTCTCGGCGCACTTCGCCTCAGCCAATAGGACCCTCCTCCATTCCCCCACATCAACCTTGCCTCGGACCTTGGACCTGAACTGGAGGAGGACTATCTTCTCGGCGATCTTATATGATTCGACGACGGAGCTGAGGCTCTGGTAGCAATGGACCTGCGCGGCTCGCTCCCTGATGCCCCTAAGCGCCCTTATTATTGGCTCCACCGCCATCGTCGAGGCTCTCACGAAGGCCTCTTGGGCGCCAGTTAACATCCTGTAGCCGTCCCAAAGCTCCGCCTCCGAGATCTCCCCCCTTATGTAATCCCTAAGGAATCCTTCGAAATCCTCCGCCAGGTCGAATAGTATCGGGCCCTCCCAAAAGGCCCTCAGAAATTCGGCTATCCTTTGACCCCTCGACCTCAGGCCATATGTGGCCAAGGATATGACCTTGGACATCGCCCGGCTTCGGTCAATTTTATAAGCGGGTTCATTATAACCAATAAAAACTTTTAGCCTCGGGGCGATGACGAGAGCTGGTATTGGGAAACCGATGCCCGATGAAACCAGAGCCGAGCCCCAAATGGAACCATGAACCTTCCCCCGCCCCTCGCGGGGTGAGCCGCGGTCTTGAGGGTTAGGATAAGGGTTGGGGGGGTGGTCCAGGGGGTTGGCTTCAGGCCGTTCGTCTACAGGGTCGCGAAGGGGCGCGGCCTGAAGGGATTCGTCAGAAACACTGGCGACGCCGGGGTTGAGATAGTGGCGGAGGGGGAGCCCGAGGGCATAGAGGGCCTCCTTTCCGCCCTCCGCAACGGACCGCCTCCGATGTCCAAGATAGAGAGCCTTTCGGTTGAGGAGATCCCCGCCGGCTGCGGATTAGAGGATTTCTCCATACTGGGGAGCGATGAGCGGAGGGAATCCCCCGGCTCGATAATACCGCCAGATATATCCATATGCGATGAATGCCTCGCCGAGCTGAGGGATCCCGGGAATAGGAGGTTCGATTATTTCTTCATAACCTGCACGAATTGCGGGCCGAGGTTCACCATAATCGAGAGGCCACCATATGATAGGGTCAATACGGCGATGAATGAGTTCGGTCTCTGCGAATCCTGCGCCAATGAGTACTCGGATCCCTTGGATAGGAGGTTCCACGCCCAGACGATCGCTTGCGCGGCCTGCGGCCCGGCCGTGGCCCTATACGACAGGAACGGCTCGAAGGTTGGAGGAGGGGATCCGATAAGGGCCGCTGGGAAGTTGTTGGAGGGGGGCGCCATAATAGCGATAAAGGGAATAGGGGGGTATCATATGGCCATATCGGCCCTGAGGTCCGATGCCATCGCGAGGGCGAGGAGGTTCAAGCATAGGAGGCAGAAGCCGTTCGCGATAATGGCGCGAGATCTTGAAACGGTGAAGACCTTCGCACTCGTGAATGAGGCCGAGGAATCGCTTTTGACGTCCTACTCGAGGCCGATAGTGCTCCTGAAGAAGCGCGACGATTTCTATCTTTCGGAGCTGATATCCCCCGGCCTTCATAACATCGGGGTCATGTTGCCCTACACGGGATTGCATTTCATGCTATTCGATGGCGTTGGGGAGCCAGCCTTCGTGATGACCAGCGCCAACTTCCCCGGAGAGCCGATAGTCAAGGACGATGGGGAGGCGTTCGAGAGGCTCCGGGAGGTTGTGGATTATTTCCTGATCCATAACCGGGCGATACTCCATAGATGCGACGATTCCGTAGTCAGGGTGAACGGGACCGCCCCGGTATTCATAAGGAGGTCGAGAGGCTTCGTCCCCCTCCCCATAACCCTCTCCCATGGCTTCGGCCATCATTCGATAGGCATCGGGGCCGAAGCCAATGTCAGCTCATGCGTTTTGAAAGGGAACTTGGCATACCCATCGCAGTACATAGGGGATGTGGAGTCCCCGGACTCGATAAAGTTCTTGAGGTCCGCGACGGAACATTTATTGATGTTGACGGGAGCCGAGCCGCGCGCCATAGGATGCGATCTCCACCCCTCCTTCCATACGACCGCATTGGCGGAGAGGTTTGGGGGGGAGCTCGGGATCGAGGTCGTCAGGGTACAGCATCATCATGCCCATCTATTGGGCCTCATGGAGGAGAGCGGCTTGGAGGAGGCGATCGGCATCGTATGCGATGGTTATGGCTATGGATTGGATGGACAGGCTTGGGGGGGAGAGGTCTTCTATTGCGACGGCGAAAGGATCGAGAGGGTTGGGCACCTCCAAGAGCACCCGCTCCCGGGCGGAGATCTCGCGGCCAGATATCCGATAAGGGTCGTGGTTGGGGCACTGCTCGGTAGGGGGGATGTAGAGGAATGGTTCCTCGAAAGGGCTTGGAGGCTCCCCCATGGCCCAAGGGAGGCGGAGGCGATAATCTCCCAAGCCAGGAGGGGAACTATCAAGACGACCAGCCTCGGGAGGATGCTCGATGCGATCGCTGTTCTGCTGGACATTTGCTGGGAGAGGACCTATGAGGGGGAGCCGGCCATGAAGCTCGAGGCGGCCGCCTCCAAGGGGAGGGACGTTCTAGGGCTCGAGCCCGAGCTGGAGGGCGGGGTACTGAAGACAGATATACTCCTAGAGGAGGTCTTCAGGCAAAGGAATCGATTCCGCAAGGAGGACCTAGCCAGATCCTCGGAGGAATACCTCGCGAGGGGATTGGCCGAATTGGCCTGCGGCGAGGCGGGGGCTCGGGGGGTCAAGTTTATAGGGTTCACGGGCGGGGTGGCCTATAACGAGCATATAACTAGGGCGATCGGGGAGAGGGTGGAGGGGGAGGGGTACATTCTCAGCCTGCCCAAGTTGATCCCACCCGGCGATAATGGGACCTCGATAGGCCAAGCCATATTCGCCAGCAGATCGTTGGAGAAGCGCTGGAAATTGGCCTAGGCCATTGGCCAAGGGGACCGGCTCGCGATGGAGCCCCTCCACCCATTAGCCAGGCAACCACTGGGGTTTGGCCGTCGGATGGTCAGGCGTAAAGCGGTGAGCTCTCCGAAACGCATCTCCTATATCTTTTCAATATATCCTCAAGGCTTGCCCTGAGCTCGCCCTCGGATCTGAGGCCGACCATCTCCCCGATCGGCCTGCCGGCGCAGAAGAACTTGATCGTTGGAACGCCCATTATGCCATATCCCAAGGCGAGTTCGCTCTCCATTGATGCGTCCACCATCGCAAATTTCAACCTCCCGGCGTACTCCCGAGAGAGCTTATCCAATATTGGGGTCAATTGCCTACAGAACGGACAGGTGGGCGTGTAGAACTCCACGACGACCGGTACCTCGGACTTCATTAAATCTTTCCAATTCGAGGACGTTGCCTTGATTATTTGGGACATCCCTGAACGCTTAATGGGTTAGTCGGGAGCGGTAATAAAAGATTTCGGGACGTTTAACAGAAATCAACGGGTGGGAACAGGCGCTCCGGCCCTTTAGGCCGAGAGGTTTATGGCGATCTCGGATATATCCGCGCCATAATCGGCCGTCCTGCGAATGCTCTCCAAGGCCAGTCTCAGGCCGATCATGGACTGGGACGTCGCGCCGGATTCTAGGATCCTCTTTGTTAAAGTCCCCTCGAACGCCTCAACCTCCCGGGCTAGGGATATGGACCTTTGCGCTAATTCCACATCGAGCCTGCTTAGGGCCCTCATGGCATACTCGCAAACATTCATAGCGACGGAGCTTACCTCCTCGATGGATCCCATGAGCTCCTTTCCCACGGGCGCGCTCAGCATGCGGGCCGCCTGCGCTATATTGATGGCATGGTCAGCTATCCTCTCGAGGCTCTTCGCCACAAGCCTATACCCGAGGCAATCCTTCGGGCCGCTGAGGCCCAACTCCTTTATCAGCGATCTATCCACCACCGCGGACTTTAGCTGCCGGACCACGAAGAAGTATAGGCGATCCACGTCGTCGTCCCGTTGCTCAACGTCATCGGCTAGCGAAAGATTAACCTCCTTGAGGGCTCTGACGGCATCCCTATGCATCATCGAGGAGAGCACGTACATGCGGCTTATCGCGGCCTTGAGTGGAAATTCCAAATGTCCGATGAGGGATTGCACCACAATGCGATCGGAGGAACTCTCCATGACCTCCACCCCGACGAGCTTCCTCCTTATAGCGTCCTTGATTCTATATCCAAAATCCGGCGCATGACCGCTGAATCGGATGCTTATCGTATCGTATCCGGCCAGATAGCGCGCTATTAGGAGCCTCACGATCCCCTCGGCATCCTCGATGGAGGTAGCATCTATAGAGGCGGACATCTTCCCCTCATCGGATCTGCCCCTTGGGATGATGACTAGGGATTGGTCCGGTTGGGGCAAGATGTCCAATAGGTCGCCCCGCCTCAGTTTCAGATCCTCCGCCCACCACTTCGGTAAGGAAACTATAAAGGTTGAGCCGCCGGTTACTTGGATCCTCCTGACTTCCCTTTTGCTCAATGGGCCTCCATCTCCCATATAGTTTTCGGGAAACTATTTAGAATATTGCAGAAATATATATATTTGGCGATTATATAAGGTTCGGCGAGGTGATGGAAAGATGGGCATTCAAAAAAAGTTTGTAATCGCAGCAATACTCGCTTTGGTAATAATTGCGGTAGCGTCTCTAACGCTCCAGCGGCCAATCGGACCACCTCAACCAACGGTTACGACCCAAACCGGCACCGAGCCCACCCTTGGAAGGAGGATCGTCCTCTTGGGGGCCGGGGCCACGTTCCCCTACCCTCTCATAGCGAAATGGTCCCAAGAATACGAGGCCTTTACCAATGGCATGGTAGCCATTAACTACCAAAGCATAGGAAGCGGGGGAGGCATAAAGCAGATATCGGAGAGAACTGTGGATTTCGGGGCTTCGGACGCGCCCCTAACGCCAGATGAGGCGAAGAGGGCTCCGGGCCTCCTGCATCTCCCGGAAACCATTGGGGCCGTAGTTTTGGCCTATAATCTCCCGGGGATCGAGGGGAGGCTGAGGTTGAGCGGCGGCGTTTTGGCCGACATATATTTGGGCAAAATCGCCAAATGGAATGACCCTAGGATCGCCTCAATAAATGAAGGGATGGCGCTCCCGGATAGGGAAATAGTCGTTGTGAAGAGGTCCGATTCTAGCGGAACGACCTTCGTATTCACGGACTATCTATCGGCCGTTAGCGGCGATTGGATGAGGGGCGTGGGAAGGGGCAAGGTCTTCAATTATCCCGAGGCTATTGGAGCGAGGGGGGTCCAAGCCAAGGGTAACGAGGGGGTCACGGCCATCGTCAAGCAAACGCCATACTCGATCGGCTACGTGGAGCTCACATACGCCCTTCAAAACAATATACCTTATGCGCTCATCAAGAACAAGGCGGGGAAGTTCGTCCATGCGAACTTCGACACAATAGCCAGCGCCGCCTCCGCAGCCGTCCCAAAGCTCCCAAGGGGAGACGAATCTTGGGATAAAGTGAGCATCGTCGACGCGGAGGGGGAGGAATCCTATCCCATATCCAGCTTCACCTACCTATTGGTCTATAAGGACCTATCTTATATGGACAAGGATAAGGCCCAAGCCTTGGTGGGCTTCTTAAGATGGGCCGTGACCGAAGGGCAGAAATATTGCAAGGACCTATACTATGTGCCTCTCCCGCCAGAGGTGCAGAGGCTCAACTTGGAAACGATAGCGATGATCCGGAAATGATGAGGGATAAGTTCGGATCCCTGACCCTCCTCTTTTCAATCCTATTCCTGATCTTCTCGGCCATATTCATCCACGAGCTATTCTCCGCCTCCAGCCTGACTTGGGGAAGGCTCGGGGTCGCCTTCGTGCTCGGCCAAAGATGGGATCCGCTCAATGGGGTCTACGGCGCCCTCCCGTTCATTTATGGCACGATAGTTTCCTCGACCTTCGCCTTGCTGGCGGCCGCGGTATTGGGGATCGGTGTGGCCGTATTCCTCTCCGAGATATCCCCAAGGGGCCTCAGGGAGCCACTCTCGGCCGTAGTGGAGCTAATAGCCGCCATACCCAGCGTAATAATAGGCCTATGGGGCATCTTCGTCCTAGTGCCATTCGTTAGGGATTACCTCCAAACACTGCTGGCCCCGCTATCATTCTTGCCGCTCTTCTCCGGCAGGAGCCCGAGCGGCCTTTCGATGCTCGCAGCCATAATCGTGCTATCGTTCATGATAACCCCAATAGTCGTCACGGTGTCGAAGGATTGCCTCCTCATGGTACCGCGGGAACTGAAGGAGGCCGCTTATGGATTGGGCGCTAGGAGATATGAGGTCATAAGGCACGTGAGCATACCATATGCAAAGAGCGGCATAATCGGCGGCCTCATATTGGGCTATGGGAGGGCCATAGGGGAGACTATGGCGGTCACGATGGTGATAGGGAACTCATATGCGATCTCACCCTCCCTCCTCAGCCCCGCCCATACGATGGCCTCGGTGCTGGCGAATGAGTTCGCGGAGGCCACCGATATCTTCTACCTCTCCTCTCTGACTGCCATTGCGCTCCTGCTGATCCTCATCTCCCTCCTCATAAACTTGGCCGGAAGGTCGGTGGTGATGAAATGGCAAAGGTCCGTGAGGTAAAGGACTGGCTATTGGTGGTCTTCTCGGCATCATCGGTGGCTATAGTGGCCTTTCCGTTGATCCACATAATCCTGACCACGGCGATGAACGGCATTCGATCAATCGATGCCGCCTTCCTAACTTCCCTCCCAAAGCCCCCCGGCGAGGCCGGGGGCGGCATAGCGCACGCGATACAGGGTTCGATTATCCTCGCGGCCCTTACTATGGCGATCAGCGTCCCGACATCCTTGATGATCGCCATATACTTGGCGGAATATCGCGATAGAAGGTTGGGTGAGGTTCTAGAGGTTGTAAACGACGCCTTCACGGGAACCCCAAGCATAGTGGCTGGCGTATTCGTCTACTCCTTCGTGGTCCTGAGGCATGGATTCTCGGCCTTGGCCGGGGCGATGGCGCTGAGCATACTCGCCATCCCGAATATGGTGAGGATCTTCGGGGAGGCCCTTAAACTCGTCCCATTGGATTTGAGGATGGCGGGCTTAGCCTTGGGGGCCCCAAAATGGCGGGTAATAATCCACATAGTTTTGGGCGCGGCGACTCCATCCATAACCTCCGGAACCCTGTTGATCTTGGCGAGGGTGATGGGGGAAACAGCCCCGCTCCTCTTCACGGCCTTCGGCAGCAATAAGTTCGCCTCCGACATCCTTCATCCGGTTTCAGCAATACCATTGATGATTTATATATACGCTATATCTCCCTATGCCGATTGGCATGGGAAGGCTTGGGGGGCCGCCCTGATCCTCATGCTCCTCGTGCTCGCGATAAACCTATTTGTCAAATATGGCATAAGGAGGGGTGGGGAATTTGCTTCACAACGTTAAGCTTATTAATTGCTCCTAAAATAAAGTATGGGGCGAATCCCATGGGATTCTCGGATCCAAGCCGCGATGGTTTGGGGAGGGGCTCCGGAAGTGTCCGGTTGGACCTGGGCGAGTCCGAGGACTTCCGGGAAATATTCCTAATCGTCAAGAAGGCCGTCAAGGCAATCATTGGCAAGGAGAGGGCTGGTCTGATGCTCGTCTTGGCGGATTTGCCGCCCAATATAGTGGCTTTACATAGCTTTGGATCCAACTCCATAGTCATGAACAGGCTCGCCTTGGAGGCTATGAGGGCCGGTGCAAGGGACGAGATAGAGGTCAAATCCTATATTTTCGTGGCGCTCCTCCACGAATATCTCCATAGCTTGGGGCATATCGACGAGGAGCAGACAAGGGAGCTCGTATATGGAATCTGCAGGGAGCTATTCGGGGAAGACCACCATGCCACCAGGATTGCCGCCCGAGGGCCAGTGGAGCTCTTGGAACTCTTGGAAGGGACAATGGCCCGCACGGATTTGGGCGGGCGTCCGCCCAAAATAGTGAAGGGCTTCGATCCCGTTTATATGGGATACATACATTGAACGGAAGAACAATCGCCTTTACATCGACATCCAGTGCCTTGGAAACGGCCGAGAAGGCGCTATCGGACGAGATCTACGCCTCGATCCTATACGACCGCTTGGCGATCGCCCATAGGGGGAGGCCGATCGAATCGAAATTGGAGAAGATGGCGGAGATGGAACTCCGCCATGCCGAGTTCTGGCGCGAGTTCCTCAGGAGGAGGCACCGCCTGGTGCCAAAGGGGGCTGCATGCGGCCTAAGGCTCGCCCTCCACTTCGCCATGCACAGATTATTGGGCCTCAGGGTCTTCCTGCTGTTGCTAGAGAGGGATGAGCGCGAGGCCATCGAACTCTATTCAAAGCTCCTCGAGAGCCCCGAGATCGATGGATCGGAAAAGGAGCAAATGAGGAAGATTCTGGAGGATGAGCTCCTCCACGAGCGGGAACTCCTCGAGGAGGAATCCAAGGCTAAGGAGCACATCGCCCACATCAGGGACGCCGTCTTGGGCATGAACGATGGGCTGGTCGAGATATTGTCGATCACATCCGGTTTGGCGGGGGCCTACGGGGACCCCTTCCACACGGCCTTGGGCGGGCTCGTGGTCGCGGTGGCCGGCGCGCTTTCTATGGGGATTGGCGTCTTCGCCAGCGTAAAGGCGCAGAGGCAGGTCAGCGAAAACCTCATGCGCAGGGTCAGGGACGCATCGAGGTACGTCGCGCACGTATTCAAGGAGAGGCTGATTGGTCACATGGCGAAAAGGGGATATAGCACGGAGCTCTCAAGGGCGATGGCTGAGGAATCTTCCAAGGATCACGATCTGCTCTCCAAGATTATAGCTGAGGAGGAATACTGCCTGAAGGGGGAATCATTGGGGAGCCCGCGCAGAGCCGGGATTTACTCCGGGCTATCGAATATCTCTGGGGCCCTCGTACCTTTGCTCCCCTATTTCCTCGGCCTCCCGATATCGATCGCGATGCCCCTCTCCGTAATATCGGCGGCTGTAGCTTTGGCGATCACTGGGTTCCTCGTGGCCATCTTGGCCTCCCTGCCAGTTAGGAGAAAGGTCTTGGAAATTGTATCGATTGGCTTGGGGTCCGCGGGATTGACATTCTTGATCGGTAAGATGGCCTCCGTGCTCTTGGGGATCGGCTTCTGATTGGGGATGCGCTTACGCGACTTTTTCCAATAGCCTCATGGCATCCGGGCTCGATATCGTGTAAAAGACCCACTTGCCTCTTTTCTCACCCTTCACCAAGCCGGCGCTCCTAAGCACCCTTAGGTGATAGGATGTCGTAGTCTGGGATAGGCCCAAGGCGGCCATTATCTCACATACGCAGACTTTTCGAGCGCTCAGAAGCTTCATTATCTTCAGGCGCTCTGGATTCGAAAGGGCCTTCAGAATCTTGCTCTGCCTTTCGATCGCGCCTTTGTGCACCTCATCCCTCACCAGCCTCTTGAGCTCCCTCATATATTGCGCTGGGCTTTCGGCTTTGGAGAGCCCGGATTTCAGAAGCCTTTGGATCCTATTAAGGTCGGATTTTGACATCGCGCGCACCTTTTTCTCATATATATTTTTGGTCCTGATGATATATTTAAATATATTGTAGGCCCAGAAATCGATTGAAGACCTTCAATCCGGGAAAATCGAACAGCGAGGCCTAAAATCCCTTGATCCATCGCGGTTTAAATAAACCTTTCGCTGTACGCTTTCCGCATCTATGTTGAATCATTTACAAATCCTGGGGCCAATTTGGTCACCCCTCACCTGAGGCCAATTTCATTTGCCCCTCCGGTTTTTCGAGACCGGCCAGCTGAGAGGAGAGCTGATCGATGGGGCCCCCGATCGGAAGCAATCCAACAAATTCTAAATGATCATATATTTAAATTCGTAGAAATGTTTAAATATCTCCCCAGAACACCAGGAAGCTCTATGGCGTTGGAAGCGCTCTTGGATTTGGCGGCCGCGGGATTGCTCGCCTTAGAGGACTACATCGCCGCCCACGTATTGACCTGCCTCGTCCCGGCCTTCCTATTGGCGGGCGCGATGGTGACCTTCATCGACCGGGAGGTCGTCTTGGACCAGTTGGGCGAGAGGGCGAACAAGGTTAAATCCTTCTCGCTGGCGGCGGCCTCCAGCTTCTTCCTGGCCGCCTGCTCTTGTACCGTGATCCCGGTTTCGAGTGGACTTTATTATAGCGGAGCCGGGATCGGCGTCGCCTTCATCGTCCTCTGGGTCGCGCCGGCGGCGAACATATTGGCCCTCACCTACACGGGGGGCATCCTCGGCGGGTGGATGGCCGCCTCCAGGGTGATCGCCGCCCTCTTCATGGCCTTCATCGTAGGTAGCGTCATGGACTTGGCCTTCCGAGGCGAGAGGCCAGATGCGGTCGCCCCGGGGGAGCCGAGCGGGGAGCGAGCGAATAGAAGGATCTTCGCCCGACGGGATCTTGCCCTCATATTGTTGATACTACTCTCCCTCCTAATGCCCAATTACTTGGTGAGAAGTGGGCCTTACCTCAACAAGGTCTTGGTCTGGGCCGCCTTCACAGCCGCCATGGCCATCTACGCCCTAAAGGCCATATCCCGGGATAGGCTGCGGGAATGGCTTAGTGAGACTTGGTGGTTCGTGAGGATCATAACCCCCCTGCTCCTGACCGGGGTCTTCGTCGTCGGGGTAATAGGGAGGCTATTGCCGGAGGATTGGATCAGGGGCTGGCTCGGAGGGAATGGCCTCTCCGCCTCCTTCCTCGCGACCCTGATAGGATCGATAAGCTACTTTGCCACGATGACCGAGGCCCCCTTCGTGGATATGCTCATGAGGCTGGGCATGGGCAAGGGCCCTGCCCTGGCCCTCCTCCTCACCGGGCCGGGCCTCAGCCTACCCAATTGGCTGGCGATAGCGAGGGTATTCGGGGCCAAGAAGGCCCTGGTTTATGTCCCCGCGATAGTGGCCCTCGGGACCTTTGTGGGATGGTTCTGGGGGAATTTTATATTCTGAAGGAGGTGAGGGCTGGCGTATGAAAATACAGGTCGTTGGGCCCGGTTGCATAAAGTGCCTAGTGACGGAGAAGAGAGTGATTACTGCATGCCAAGAGCTTGGGCTGGCCGCCGATATATCGCATGTCTCGGATTGGAGGCAATTCGCGAAGCTAGGAGTCCGGATGACGCCCGCCGTAGTGGTGGATGGCAAGGTCGTGATCTCCGGCAGGGTTCCCACGGTGGATGAGCTGAAGGAGCTCCTATCCAAGCTCAGCCGCTAACGAGGCGTGCCAAAAGCAGCGGACTGCGCGAAACCCCCCTTTCTCTCACTCGCTCCCACGCGCCTAGGCCAAATGGCCATGCTATGATGCTCGGTGAATGCGCAGAGGGCTATGCCCACAGAACTCCCAAACGCCCTTAAGCCGATATAGATCCATAGCGAAGGCCCTTCCCCGAGGCTCTTTTGGCGAACGGCCTCCTCGGTTAGGTCCTTCGGCAATGAAACGTGTCCAGCTAGTGGGGCCATCCCATAAATGGCGAGGACGCCTCGTCATCCAAGGGACAACTTTATTTATATATTCATGCTTTACGTATTTTGGATACATATGTGCAAGCATGGACATGGGGTCTGTCATTACCCCGGGAGGGGGCTCATCCAACTCCTGATAATGAAGATCATTTACGAGAAGCCGTCGCACGGATACCAGATAATGGAGGATTTGGAACGGATGACCTCGAAGGACTACGTCCCGGAGCCCGGGGCCATATACACGATGCTCAGGAGGATGGAGGAGAGGGGCCTCTTGGCCTCGAGGTGGGAGAGCAAGGGCTCGGGGGCGGACCGAAGGGTCTACACCCTAACCGAAGCGGGCGCGAGGGCCCTGAAGGAGGGACTTGAGATCGTGAAGAGGAGGAGGCAGCTGATGGACGATCTGATCCGATTCTACGATACGCACTTCTGACGGGGGTGCCATTCCGATCCTCCCGGCCGAGGCTCCGAGAAGATTCCGCTCATCGGCCGGCGTTGAGGGTTGGGCATGGAGGATCTTGGGATCGACGATCTTTCGCATTAGCCCGCCGCATTTCCTTTTGCCCAACTTGCTGGATTTCTTTAGCCGGATAAGTAACATTTATATATTAGACATTGATATACAAATCCTTGCTGTATAGGGGGTGATGAGGTTGTGCCATTGTTGCGGATATGGAGTGAGCCGCCATGGATGGGGTTGTGATCATGGGCCATTGATGGGTTGGCCATATCGTATGTCGATTGAAGAGGAGATCAAGATGCTGGAGGAGTATAAAGAGGATCTTACAAAGAGACTTGAAAAAATCGACGAGCGCCTGAAAGCTCTAAAACGCTAAGCCCAACAAGCCCCTTTTTCTTTATTTACGAGGAGATGGAAAATGGATGTAATGAGCTTGCGGACCTGTAGAATTTTTCTCGGGATGAAGACTTATTGGATACTACGGAAAATCGCAAATGCGTAAAAAGGGACTCGTTGAGGGCAAAGAACTATAGTATAGTACTCGTTTGCCTTGAAAACGACCGAGAGATCCCCGTGCATTCAGAACCCCATGACATATGCTTTTATCCCATTGAGGGCTCCGGGACGTTTACCACAGGCAATGAGAAAGTCGACCTGGCAAGAGGCGAAATGGTTTTCTCCTCAGCCGGTATGCCGGGAAGGATTAAGAGCAAGGACCGGATGGTTGCGCCGGGAATGCAAGAGCCCAATTAGAGGCTTGTGCCATGGAGCCCGCGATCAAAGTTCAAAACTTAACGAAACGTTATGGGGATGTGGCGGCGATCGATGGAATAGGCTTCGAAGTTGAAAATGGGGAAATTTTTGGGTTCTTAGGTCCAAACGGAGCCGGGAAGACGACGACCATCAGGATCATGACTGGGTTGCTAAGGCCCGATGGGGGAGCGGCCTTCGTAGCGGGATACGACGTCACCAAGAATCCGATCGAAGTCAAGCAGCGCATTGGAATAGTCCCGGAGGTTTCAAACGCCTATGTAGACCTTTCGGCATGGGAGAACTTGGTATTGATGGGCAAACTCTATGGCATCTCGGAGCGGAGGCTCCAAGAGAAAATAAAACTATTGAAGGAATTTGGGTTATACGAGGTTAAGGATAGGCTCGTCAAGGGCTTCTCAAAGGGAATGAAGCAAAAACTCCTATTATGCATGGCCTTAGTGAACGATCCAGAAATTCTTTTCCTAGATGAACCGACTTCTGGGCTCGATGTCGAAAGTGCGAGGCTCCTACGGGAAAAAGTTAAGCAATATAATAGAGATGGAAAAACCGTTTTCCTCTCAACTCACAATATGGAGGAGGCGAACCAACTGTGCAATAGGTTGGCGATAATAAACCGCGGGAAGATCGCGGCCATAGACGCCCCCGAGAACCTGAGGGCCAAAAGCATGGAACTGCAGTATATCGAAGCCGTTTTCGACAAAAGCTTAAATATGAAGGAGATTTCAAAATGCCCAAGCATGGGTGAAACTTCGTTTTCAGGAAATAAAATAAAGATATACACGGCCAATCCATTTGAGGTTATCGAGTTCCTAGTCGATTTCGCGAAGGGAAATGGTTTACGGATTTTAAGTCTAAATACAATGATGCCCTCGCTCGAGGACATATTCATAAAGCTGATAAGGGAAAAGGAGGCTTGCCAATGATCCGACTCGCGGAGCAATTTAGGCGCTCACTTGCAATATCCGAAAAGAACATCAAGATATACTATTCGAAGGGACCCGTAATCGTTTTCGGTCTGCTCTTCCCGCTGTTTTTGGCTCTAGCTTATATTGTGGGGAGGAGCATATCCCTAAGGGAAGTGCTACCTGGGCTGATGGGCATGACGACGTTTTTCACCGCAACCTCCGTTGGGCCATCCATAATCCCTTGGGAAACTCGTTCTAAGACCCTCGAGCGGCTTTTGTGTTGCCCCGTTGCGCTTTGGGCCATCATCTTGGGAGATGTGCTCTCCTCTTTCCTATTCGGCCTCCTCATATCCATAATTCCAATAACGTTCGCCCTAATTCTCAATGTGGGGTTATTGAACTTTGTGGTCCTGCTCTTTGGGATGATCATCGCAAGCATGTGCTTCTCGGCCTTAAGCGTCCTCCTCTCGGCCTATCCCCCAACGGATATTCCGGCCACATCCATGATGCTATCGTCGCTAGTAAAATTCCCGCTCGTTTTCATAAGTGGTGTATTCGTGCCGATTGAGCAGTTGCCCAGCTGGGGGCAGTACGTGGCCTCCCTTTCCCCGTTAACGTACTTCACTGATTTGGCGAGACAGTTGATCTCCGGTAGGAGCTTTTATCCAATGGCGATTAACTTCGTGATGATGTCGGTCTTCGCGGCGATATTTATATTCGCGGCCATAAGGATTCATGAAAGAACCTTGATAAAGAGGCTAACTTGATGCATTAGGGGAATGAAAATGGATGGCGCGATAGAGGCAATAAACCTGACGAAATATTATGGCAAAATCCTGGCGGTGGACAACATAAGCTTCGAGGTCGAAAGGGGCGAGGTATTCGGGTTCTTGGGTCCAAATGGGGCGGGGAAGACTACCGCCATACGCCTGCTCACCGGACAAATGAAGCCCAGCTCAGGGTCGGCGATCGTGGCCGGATTCGATATGACGCGCGAGCCCATAAAGGCTAAGAGGCTGATCGGGGTCGTCCCGGAGGTTTCCAACCTCTACGATGAATTGAGCGCTTGGGATAACCTCATCTTCGCCGCCCAGCTTTACGGCGTGCCAAGAGGCGCCCGTGGGATGAGGGCGAAGGAACTCCTGGAGTTCATTGGGCTTTACGATAGGCGCGAGGATCGGGTCGGGAACCTCTCCAAGGGGATGAGGAGGCGCCTCACCATAGCCGCCGCCCTGATCCACGAGCCGAGCATCCTCTTCTTGGATGAGCCCACCTCCGGCCTCGACGTTGAAAGCGCTAGGGCGATTCGCGGCCTGATAAGGGAATTGAACGGGAGGGGCACGACCGTTTTCCTAACCACCCACTATATCGAGGAGGCGGATCATCTATGCGATCGCATAGCCATAATCGACAGGGGGAGGATCGTCGCCAAGGACAAGCCGGAGGGGCTGAAGTCGAGGGTCGAGGGGAGGACCGCGTTCGACATCTCCTTCGGTCCTAGAGGGGGGCCGGTGGATGGGCTCGCGGCCTTGGATCACGTCAAGGAGGTTTCTAAGTTAGGGGAGGTTTTCAGGGTTTACGTCGGCGATGTAACGGGATTCCTCCAAGCCCTCGCGGATTTCGCCCGGGGGAACGGCCTTGAGATAACATCCATCAATACGGTGAAGCCTAGCTTGGAGGATGCCTTTGTGAGGATAACCGGGCTGAGCCCAGAGGTGATGAGGGTGGAGAAGGAGCCCGCGAGGAGGGGGGATGTTGGCTATAGCTCCCATTGAGCATCTCCTCAGGGCACTTTATATAGCCAAGAAGGACGCGAAGGCCTACTACTTCAAGGCTCCGAACCTCACATATGCGCTCCTGATGCCCATATCGTTATTCCTCGCCTTCTCGATCGCCGGGCCGATCGATCCCAAATCCATCACCCCCGGGCTGACCTCGCTAGTCGTCCTATTCGGTACGACCTCCATCGAGGCCGTCGCCGTGGTCTTGGAGAAGCAGACCGGCACCTTCGAAAGGCTATTGGTCGCGCCCGTTTCCCTGTCGACCATACTTCTGGGGAAGATCTTAGCCGGCCTCTTGTTCGGATCGGCCCTCGGGATCGCGATCTTCGTACCGCTGGCCCTCGCCCTCGGGATCGCCATTACCAGTCTCCCAATGGCCCTCCTCGCTATCGCGCTCTCATCGCTCTCCTCCTCCGCGCTCGGAGTCTTGGCCTCCGCTCATGCGAAATGGGTCCCAGAGGCCCAGATGCTCGCCAATTTCCTCAGATTCCCGATGACCTTCCTCTCGGGAGCATTCATCCCCTTAGAGCTAATGCCACCCCAGCTGCAGTTCATCGCCCGCCTCCTGCCGCTAACCTATTCAGTAGAGGCGTTGCGGATATCCTCGGGGGGTCCGATGACAATGACCACCTTCCTGCTGGACATGGTTGCCTTGGCCCTATACTCTCTCGCATTCCTAACAATCGCTGGATATGCTCTCAAGAAGAAGATAGAATGACGTCCGATTAAAATATTCCTCTTCGGATTCGACGTTATATATGAAAGTTTGTTCTAAGACCTGAAGAGTAAAGGTTTAATTCAATTTCCGGATCAGTGATTCGATATGAAACTAATCGCGGTGGCCACCACTGGTGGAGATGCCCCGGGTATGAATGCAGCCCTTAGGGCCGTCGTTAAGACGGCCACCTCGAAGGGCTTGAAGGTCATTGGGTTCGAGAGGGGCTACGCCGGGCTCTTGGCCAACGATTTCATCTTCTTAGACGACATCATGGTCGACGGCCTGATGCACCTGGGGGGGACCTATTTGAAAAGTTCCAGGGCCGAGGCCATGAAGACGGAGGATGGCATCTCCAGGGCCGCCGACGTCTTGGAGGGGAACGGCGTGGATGGCTTCATAGTCATAGGCGGTAATGGCTCCTTCAGGGCCGCATGTGGGATCCACGAGGCCAGCGGGATTCCGATCGTCGGCATACCGGCATCAATAGACAACGACATAGCCGGGACCGATACGACGATAGGCTTCGATACGGCGGTTAATACGGCCCTCGAGGCAATCGATAAGATAAGGGATACGGCGACATCGCACGAGAGGATCTTCGTCGTAGAGGTGATGGGCCGGAACAGGGGCTTCATAGCCTTAGAGGTCGGCTTGGCGGCCGGAGCCGAGGCCATCCTAGTGCCAGAGGTAAAGTACGACATCGAGGAGGTCTGCGAGAGGCTTAAGGAGATCGGCCGTAGGGGGAGGAGGTCCGGGGTCGTGGTCATGTCCGAGGGGGCTGGGGATTGCATGCAAGTGAAGAAAGCCCTGGAGGAGAGGGCCGGATTCGAGGTCAGGCTCACGAGGCTGGGCCATATACAGCGTGGAGGGCGCCCGACGGCCCGGAGCAGGCTGTTGGCTTGCGAGATGGGCGCGGCGAGCGTCGAGTTCCTCCTCGAGGGGAGGGAGAGGGATATGACTGCGCTTCAAGCGGGGCGCATAGTCCCGGTCAATCTCGAGTACGCTTGCATGGTTGAGAAGCCCTTCGATAGGAGGCTTTATGAATTGGCGATTGCGCTCTCGGCTTGACTCATCGGACCACCGAGCTCACTTCAGGACCTTCCCGGTCATCCTGTACCAAATGTATAGATCCAATTCCCCGGCGCTTATCCCCAGCTTGCCAGCGATCGCCAAGAGCAGCCTCTCCAATTCAAGGTATTTCCCCCTGCTAATGGATCTTGGCACTTCTTCGATCAGCCCTTTCCCCTTTAGGAACCTCAGGATGTGCCTATCTATTATGGCGACGTCCTTGAACCCCACGTTCCTCAGGAAATGGCTCGCCTCCTTATACCCGAGACCCTTGACGTTCTCGACCAACCATTCCCTGGCCGCCTTGGCATCGGGGAACCCCCTCAACCTATCCGCCAACCCTCCATAAAAGCGCCTGGCCTCCACGATGTACTTGGTCCTCGCCCTCGGATACCTGTGGCCCAACTCCCTAAGCCTTTTGAAGAGCTCCCCCTCGCTCAGCCTAAGGAATCCGTCCCCTATGGCCCCTTGGATCTTGACCCCTCCCTCGGCCGAGAAATTCGCGGTTAATATGCAAAAGCATAATTCCCCGAATAATCCTTCCTCGCTCCCCCCGACCCTCTCGAATTCCTTCATTCGGCCCCTTACGAGATCGCCGACCTCCCCAATGGCTTCCTTCAATTCGTTCAAGAAATCCAGCCGGACGAGCTTTGCCACGAGGATCGCTCCGGGGCCGATGGCGCCGCAGAAATCCCAAACCGCGTAAGGTATGCCCGTCGCCTCCTCCAAATCCGAGGCCAATTCTTCCAAGAAATGGTGACCAATTTCACGATGTCGATCCAACTGGAGCTCCACCTTCAAGACCCTTTCCCCCGAGGATCGCAGCCTTATGGAGGGCCCTCCGCCATATCGCTTTTGGAATTTCTCGACGACGTCCTCCTCGATCGATCCACCCGGCATTGGGACCAATCCTATTCCGTGACCAAAATAAAACTGCCGGGTGCCCCATTCGCTCCATTAGCCCCTGCATCTGAGAATTAATTGGAATTAACCGATAAAGATAAAACATAAAAAGAGCTCAGCCCAATGGTAATAAGGGATATGGCTTGGCGAAGGAGAAGATTCTGGAGCTGCTGAACCACGCGCTGGAATTGGAGCATGCGGCCTTCGTCCAATACCTGAGCCATGCCGAGGTCGTGGATGGAATAAATGCGGAGCCAATAATCGAGAGGCTGAAGGAGATCGCCGATGACGAAAATAAGCACCAGGAGAAGTTCAGGACCCTAATAGGCCTCCTTGGAGGAGTGCCGAGCATGGGGATGGCCGAGACCCATCCGGCGAAGAGCCTGGACGAGATCCTCAGGGTGAACCTGAAGGACGAGAAGATAGCCGTGGACACTTACAGGAAGATCCTGGAGGAGCTCTCGAAGGATAGGGGGCGGGGATATTACGACTTCTTGCTCGAACACGAAGTGAGGCACATATTGATGGAGGAGCAAGAGCACATAACGGAACTGGAGCTCCTGCTTGGGATACAAGGGAGCAGCTACTGATTTCCCCACTCTTTTTTCCACTTTTTTGGACGCCCCAACCTTGAGGGTTTAATTTGCAGTCCTATTTCCTCACTAGGGCATCCTCCTGATGCCTCTTCAGGATCTCATCAGCCAGCCTATCCAAGGCTTTGAAGTCCCCCTCTTTCGGATGTCCCATCGCGACGACCGGCTCGAGGACCTCCGCCTTCAGATGGGTCAACATGCCCTTCAAATACTCAATGGCCCTCTCCCCCCATCCGTAGGAGCTTATCACGGAGGCGTACCTCAGCTTCGGCCTGAGCGCGCTCGCCAAATAGGTAGCGTAAAGGGCGCTGGGATGTGGCCCCGCTAGGACCGTTGGGGAGCCGATAACGATCGTGGCGGCATCGACCAGGGCCATGGCCAGCTCCCCTATGTCCGTCTTCGTCAAATTGAAGGGCTTCGCGGTTATCCCCCTCTCGATCAAGGCATCGATGAAATAATCGACCATCTTGCCCGTGCTGCCATGCATGGAAACATAGGCTATGACGACCTCGTTCTTCACGTAATCCGAAACCCAATCCCCGTAGGCCTTCAGGATGAAATCGGGCTCATTGTAAATCGGGCCATGGCTCGTTGCTATCATTTCGAGCCTAAAGCCCTTTATCTTCTCCAAATGCCTCCTTATGGTAGCCCTGAAGGGCATCATGATCTCCGCATAATAGCGCTTAGCGGCTTCGTAGACCCTCTCCTCATCGGTGGCGTAGAGATCCGAGGTGGCCAGGTGGGAGCCGAATAGATCGCAGGTGAATAATATGCCGTCTTCTTCCAGGTAGGTCAGCATGGTTTCGGGCCAATGGACCCATGGAGCATAGATGAACTTGAGGGTCCTATCCCCAAGCGAAACCTCCTCTCCATCCACCACAGTCATGAACTCGCCCTCCGGTATGAGGAGGAGTTGCATTAACATCTCCTTACATTTCGGATTCGTCACGACCCTCGCGCCCGGGAACGCCCTCAGGACATCTGGTATGGCCCCGGAGTGATCCTGCTCGGCGTGATTGGAGATTATATAATCGATCTCCTTAACCCCGAGCCCTTTTAGGTTATCGATGAGCTCGCGAGCCTTCGTCGGATCGACGGCATCTATCAATGCGGTCCTCTCGCTGCCCCTCACCAAGTAGGCATTATAGCTGGTGCCATCCGGCAAAGGTATGAGCTCATCGAAGAGCCTCCTATCCCAATGGATCGCGCCAACCGAGTATACGCCATCCCCCAATTTCCTGACGACCATATCAATCCAACCTTTCGAATGAATCCTTCCCTGCCCCGCAGAGCGGGCAAACCCAGTCGTCCGGCAAATCATTGAATGGAGTTCCGGGGATAACTCCAGACTCAGGATCCCCCTTCTCGGGATCATAAATATATCCGCAAATCGTGCACCTATACCTCTCCACGAACTGTCACCTGGTATCCCATCTTTATCTCATAGTTATAAACATATCTGAGCTTCTCCAATGACGATTTGGAAATGATCGCCGACACGGATCGGACCGAAGCCTTTGATCGATGCCGGATCGCTAGAGATTACTGCAGCTAATGGCGCCTCCTCCATTCTGTAACAATGTTGCACAATCTTATTATATGGGCAGGTTTGGAAAGCGGGAGGCGAGGGAGTTGGTCAGGGCAGCAACTTCTAGACATTCTGGATATGGAAGGGGGTGGATGGTGGGGTGAGAAAAAAGATTATTATCGCCGATGGCTTCTCCATGGAAGGGGTCTCCGCCGTTATGCAGAGATCTCAGAGATCCTTCGCCCAAGGCACCGGTGCGATCCTGCTGCTTGGCGCCGCCGCGCTCAATATGGGCCTGCCCTTGATCGGGAATAGGAATCAAATCGATCTTTATTCGGCGGCGATCCCCGCGATGGTCATCGCGGCCGCGATCTACGGCATCCTTAGGGCCTCCCCCCGGGGCGATTACGCGATGGCCCTCGCCTCAGCGCTAGGGTTGGCCTATTTGATTGGCGGGCCGACGGGATCGGAGCTGATGGCCCTCCTCGCCGCCCTCCGCCCCTCTCCGTTCCTGATGCCCCTCCTCTTCTACTCCTTAGCCCTTTTGGCATCATTGGCCACGCTGAGGCCGGCGGTGCCGATCCTTGAGCGCCCGGAGGCCCGATCGCCCGTGAGGGAGGATCTCGCCGTCAAGGTAGTTGACCTAACGAAGGTCTATAAGACGGGCTTGGTCGAGATTCCGGCCCTTCGCGGCGTGAACTTAGAGGTCAAGAGGGGGGAATTTGTATGCATAGTTGGGCCCTCGGGATGCGGAAAATCCACATTGCTCAACCTGCTCGGGGCGCTCGATAAGCCCTCCGGGGGTAAGATATACATAGATGGCGTGGACATCTCCCGGATGAACGATGGGGAGCTTGCGAAATTCAGGAACGAGAAGATAGGGTTCGTCTTCCAAGCGTATAACCTCGTTCAGAGGGCCAATGTCCTTCAGAACGTCGAGCTCCCCTCCATAGTGAAGGGTTTGCCGAAATCGGAGAGGGCTAGGAGGGCGAGGGATTTGCTGGAGGCGATGGGGATTGGGTCCAAGCTTCAGCAGAAGCCGACGACCTTGAGCGGTGGGGAGCAGCAGAGGGTGGCGATAGCGAGGGCCTTGATGAACGCCCCAACCTTCATATTGGCCGATGAGCCGACCGGGAATTTGGATTCGAAGGCGGGGAGGGAGGTGTGGGAGATGTTGAGGAAGGCGAATAGGGAGAGGAACGCCACCATAATAGTCGTCACCCATAACTTGGAGCTCGCGAGGAAATCGGATAGGATAATATATTTAAGGGATGGCCTCGTCGAGAGGGAAGAAGTCTTGACCGGTGGGGGGAGATGAAATCCCTCAAGCCCCAACTCATCCTCATCGTCCTGCTCTTGGCCCCCTTGGGGACATCGATCCCTTGCTCAGCGGCGGTGCTCAGGCTGGAGGTCACGGCCTCGAGGAACTTCGTGGTCGCAGGTTTTAATGAATCGCTCTGGATAAAAATATCCAACAACTACGAGGACCTCTACGATCTCACCATAGCCCTGAGCGTTCCGTCACCGCTGGTCGCCATAGGGCCGAGCAGCTGGAGGATGGAATCCCTTAGGAAGGGCTCCTCCGAGTCGTTGCCTGTCACAATATATGCGCCGTCGGGCTCCGTTGGAAATACCTACCCATGCTCGGTAACCATAAGCTATAAGAGATTGGGCTATGTATCCTACTACACGGAAACCTATGCCTTCAACATCTTCGTCCGCGGTTGGATAAAGATGGTCGTATACGGCCTCTCGCTCGATCCCAAGCCCGCCTTCCCAGGGGCCAGGCTGGCGCTTGCCGGCACGGTCCTTAACCAAGGCAACATTGCTGCCATGTACGCCAACGTAAGCGTAATTCCGCGCCAGCCCTTCGAGCCCTTGGACGAGAGCACAAGCTACTTGGGCCAGATAGATCCGAACTCGCCCGCCCCATTCACCCTCTACGTAAGGGTTAGGGAGAGGACCCAAAACGGCACGTATCCCCTGACGATTGTATTGACCTACTTGGACGATCTGTCCGAGAGGCATTCCCTATCGATCCCTGTGGAGGTTCCAATATCCCAGGTCCCGCAGGCCCGCGGCGGGGCATCGAGCGGGCCCTTATACCTGCAATGGAACTTCGCGCTTGCCGTATCGATCCTGGTGGTGGTCGCAATCGCCATCCTTTATATTAGGAAAAAACGCAGGGTTCGGCGATCCCAATGAACGGGTTCGAATTGACTAAGCTGGCCTTCGAGGCGATAAAGGAGCGGAAGCTCAGGTCGGGCTTGACGATCCTGATGGTGCTCGTCGGCTCCGCTTTGATGACAACCCTCAACGGTATGAACGCGGGGACATCCGCTTACGTCAACGAGCAGTTCAGCAGGTTCGCCGCGAACGTCCTGATCGTTAACCCATCGCCGTTCCGGGGCCCCGGCGGAGGGGGCGGGACCGGCATAACCTTCAACGATCAAACTGTTAATACTATAAAGTCGTTATCGGGTGTCAAGGAGGTCGTCCCGTTCTTCTCGGACTCAGTGGAGATAAGCGCCGGGGGGAGGAGCAGGCGCATCAACCTGATCGGCATAGATCAATCCAAGCTCCTAAGCGTATATCCCGGCCTCCAGCTCGACGAGGGATCGCTCTTGAGCAAGCATGATTCGACAGGGGTCGTCTTGGGCTATGAGGTGGCTCATCCGCCGGCTCTCTCGGGCTCATTCGCCACCTTTGGGCAGAGCGTCGTTGTGAAACATTCCAGGGTGGAAAGTTCTGGGAATATACAAAAGACCGTGACCGAGAGCAGGGGATTCCAAGTGAAGGGGATATTGGCCGCTTACGGGGTGCAAACGGATAGGGTGGCCTATATTTCGTTATCCGCCGCCAACTCCCTGTTCAGGAGATCTGGGAAGTATGATGGGTTGTATGTGGTAACGGCGGATCCATCCATAAACGCGGATGTCGAGAAGAGGATCAGGGATAAATATGGGGGCAATATAGGCGTGATATCGCCCAGGGCCATAGCGCAGAATATCCAATCGCTCCTCGCGGGCATTTCGACATATATACAGAGCGTCGCCGTGGTTTCGCTCGTGGTGGGGGCCGTGGGCATAATAACGACCCTTTATACATCCGTTACGGAGCGTATAAAGGAGATCGGGCTCCTAAAGGCCTTGGGCTTCAATAATTCCTCCATACTGTTGCTCTTCTTGGACGAGGCCATAATAATAGGCCTGATCGGGGGCACGATCGGGATCGTGGTCGGGATCCTCATCGCCAACCTCGGGCTCGGGGCTATGCCCATATTCAGGTTCGGCGGGGCCGCCGCCGGCATGAAGCCCATATTCTACCCCCAAGACTTGGCATCGGTATGGGGCCTCTCCATGCTCTTATCCATCGGCGCCGGGTTGTATCCGGCGTGGAGGGCCTCCGGGCTGGAGCCCGTCGTGGCCTTGAGGAAGGAGTGAGCGGCTCCCGGGAGCGGGGAAGCGGGGGCACTTGACCATAGCCATGGGGGCGCGAGGGAGCCGTGGCCGGGATACGAGGGGCGACCGTTGCCATCCTTTTGCTCTTGCTGGCCCCATCCCCTTGGGCCCATGCCTCAGGCGAAACTGCTCGGGTATCGCCCGGGCGCTATTCCCTCTTCCTCGGGGACTCATCGGCCCTCGTGCGCCTGAGCTATCCCAATAGCTCGATCCTAGTGGGTGCAAATGGGGACCTCCTCTTCGAGCTGACCCTGAAGGGCAATTACAGCTCCATCGACGTCTACATACCCCCGGAGTTCCAGGGGCTGAACCAAGGCGATACATCGAACGTTTGGACCAATGCCACTAGCGACTATAACCTGATCTCGGTGAGGGCTATGGACTCTTGGGATGCGAGGGCCCCGGGCTGGTGGAGGGTGAGGGTATTAAACGTAACATCGCCGAAAATGGGATATGAGGGATACGGATGCGCCCTGAGGCTCTTCAACTTAACAGCGCCCTCTGTGGCTGGGAGATATTTTTTCAAAGTCTTCGTGAACGAAACGATATCGATAGGGGCCGAGAACTTCCCAACGATCGTCGTGGAGGCGGACATAAATCCGGCCTATGTATCGGGCACGGTGCGCTATGGGGGACCCGACCTCGGGCGCTATGGTAAGCCCTTGACTAGGCCTGGAAAGGTCCTAGCGAGCGGCCTGACCCCGGGTGGGAGGAGGGTCGAGGCCGTTGCTTACTTCAATGAATTGGCGAATGGCGCCTATACGCTCTATGGCTTGGCCGAGGGCACGTACAACCTTACGTTCTCCGCCAGCGGTTTTCCGCCCATGACCCTCGACCGGCCCATATCGGTCCATAAGGGCCAATCGCTGGAGGGCATCGACGCCTACATAGGCGAGGGGCTAATCGCGAACATAACGGTCTGGTCGAAATGCTGTGGGAGGCCAATCCGCTGGGGCGAGAAATTGCCGATCGCCGTGGAGCTCCTCGATATGAATCTCAGGTCCATAGCCAGCACCTCCTTCCCCGGGGTGCCCTCCCCCCTCCATTACACGGATGAGGATTCCTATAACCACGAGCTCTCGCTGAACGCCACCGAGTACACGGGACACGTTCCCCAAGACTATGCGACCTATGTTTCCGGCATCCCGCCGGGCGATTACTACGTTAGGGCCTATGTATGGGGATACATACAAACGAGGGATTACGTGATAAGCGCCCATAACGGGACCTCGTCCATCGACCTCGAGATGGACCTCCATAGGAGCGGTCGGTTAGAGGTGATGTTGAACTTCAAGGACCTCCCGGGGGCGAAGGCCGTCTCGAAGTTAACCGGGCGCACTTGGATTAGGGCGAGGGCCTACGATTCCAGGGGCCGGCTCTCGGCCCTGAGCTTCTCCCATGCCGATCCCGGGGACTCCCAAGCATCCATTGAGTTGAGGGGCCTGCGCAATTATCGCGGCTCATTCGATTACGGCTTGCCACCGGGCGACTATTGGATCGAGGTGGATGCTGGGGGATACCTTCAACTCCAGCCCCTGATAGCCACCGTTGGCACCGGGTGCTCATTGACGAAGGTAAGCCTCGAGATGGTCAAGGGAGGGCGCTTAAACATAACGATAACCTCAATGGATTGGGAGAAGCCGCGGGCCCCGAGGCCTTGGGCCCACCCCGGGTCTAGGATAAATGTCGAGGTCGTAAATTGGCTCGGCGAGGTGGTCGCGATCCTGAACGCCACCCAGCCCGCCTCCGATTCTGCGGTCAATATCGAATACGGCGGTATTTACACGGGCTTGGAACCCGGGGATTATATGCTGATGGCGTACACGGTGGGCTACATCCAACGGGCCCCGGTCCTCGTTCCCGTATACCTGAACTCGACGAGCCACGTAGAGATAGACTTGGAGAAGGGGGTCGACGTTGACCTGACGGTGGTCCTCAAGGAGGAGGGGATCCCGAAGCATATTGGGAGGAAAGCCTCCCTAAGGGTCGAGCTCTACGACCGAAGGGGCGGGATGGTGGGCGCGAAGATAACTACCATAAGGCATGATGAATATAAATGCAGCTTAATCGTATCGGGGTTCGAAAGATATGCTGGCAACCCGGCCATGAGATGGGCAAACTTCTACGATACCACCGATGGATATCCACAAAAGGATTGGGGGTTGCTACCGGGCGAATACTCCATAAGGGTCTTGGTCCCCGGCTATGAGCAAACGCGCAGGGTGGAGTTCGAGGCTCGCAGCCCCGGATCGGTTTCGGTCATCGTAAGCCTTGAGAAGCTGGGGAAGGTGAGCGGGATGGTTTTCGGCCTCGACTTCCTAGGCAGGCCGAGGCCCATATCTTGGGCCGGGGTTAGCGCCCATAGGACCGAGGCCTTCACCTGCTCCCTCGATGGCCGCTTCGAGCTCTGGCTCCCGAAGGGCGAATATGCCATAGGTGTGGCGGCGGAGGGATACGGCTCCAAATCGATGGATCTTCGCGTCGAATGGGCGTCGGAAACTCGCTTGGAGTTCTTCCTTTGGGATGGATGGCCGCTCCCTCGTGAGTGATCGGGCCGAATTATGGGACTACCCTTGCGGAGGGGCCATATCTCCGCGGCCCCCAAGCCGGCGATCCATCGTTGGCCTCTCAATGCCCCCCGCGCGAGTCGCCTCCCCGAAGAACGGAGCCCTGAGGCCGACCGCTTCTAGGAACGCCGACTTGAGCCTTCTCGGGTCGGCCCCCTCCCTCATTAGGGCGATCAGGTCGACGAGGTTATCTTCCCGCATTAGGCAGGGCTTGAGCTTGCCGTCCGATGTGACCCTCATGCGTTTGCAATTGGCACAAAACTCCGAGTTGTGCATCGGCCTAACCACCTCCACCTCCCCGCCCCCCTTCAGGAGATATCTCCGCCTGTGATGAAGCGGCCTGACCTCCACACTGCTCGATCGTTTTTCGAGCTCTTTCTCAACGCCAAGGAGGTCCAAGTGATATCTCCCATATATCTCATCATCGAAAAGGGCCTCCAGCTCTATCAATTGGAGGATGGCGCCAACGCTCTTCGCGAACTCCACCATGCTCCAAACCTCTCCATCGTTTATCCCCCTCATGACGACCATGTTTAGCTTGATCGGTTTCAACCCTGCCCCCGCCGCCGCCTCTATACCGGAGATGACGTCCCCGAGGCGGTCGGACCCGGTGATGCGCTCATAGGTCCCCCTATCCAAAGTATCCAAGCTAACGTTCACCCGATCCAGCCCAGAGGCCTTCAGGTCCCTGGCTAAATCGGCGAGGAGCGTTCCGTTGGTGGTCATCGAGAGGTCTTCCACTTGGGCCCCGCGCTTGATCCCGCCAACTACTTCCACTATGTCCTCCCTCAAGAGGGGCTCCCCGCCCGTCAGCTTCACGGCCCTTATGCCGAAACCGCTGGCCAACCTGACGATCTCCGAGATCTCCTCCGATGTCATCTCCGCCCCCTCTCCCCGTTCCCCCTCCCTATGGCAATAGAGGCAGCGGAGATTGCACCTTTGCGTCAGCGCGATCCTGATGCCCGTGATGGACCTCCCATAAAGGTCTGATATGGTCAAGCCAGCCCGACTCGACTGGATCCTTTCATCGCGAAGATAGAAATACTTTTCCACGTATTGAGGCACCCCGGCCGCGAGGCCATGGGGGTGCCTCCCCGGCTAGGGGGCCATGCTGGATGGATCTGCCCTCATGAGGAAATCCCTCAATTTTAGGATTGGGACGATGGCCACCCCGCCCTTGACCCCGATTCCTTGCTCCAGGAGCGTCAAAACCACCGGCCATAGGATCGCGCCGTTCGGCATCCCCATGGCCCGGCCCAAACCGGTCCTCTCAAGCCACTCCCCAAGCTCCTCGGTCCTCTTCCTCTGGGCTTCAGCCGCCTTCAAGATCCCACCCTCGTTGGCGCGCCTCCAGCGCTTGCAATCGATGGAGAGCGAGAAGAGGGGGCCGATGGCTAGGAGATCCACTTCGGCCCTACTCTTTCCCTTAAACCTTAGGTGCTTGACGCACTTGAAGCCCATATTCCTCAGGATCTCCTCCGCGAAATCCTCGAACTCCCTCCAATCCATGGCCCTCCCCACGGAATCGAGCTCCGCGCCATTCTCGACCGCAAAGAGCGCCAGCTTCAGCCTTTGCGCTGCGCTGGCGGAAACCCGATCCCCCTCCAATTCCAATAGGCCCCTCTCGGCCATCTCGGCCAGCCTCCCCCTAAGCACGGCGTTCGGATATTTGGAGCCGAGCTCCGGGATTCGGATCGGGCCCTTCCCGGGCTTGAGCTCCCTCAGGAGCTCGAGGGCCAAGAGCCGGAGCCATGGGCGTTCGCTCAACCCATCCGCTCCAATTGGCAACGGGGGATTAAAGCGTATCTCGATCGCAAGCCGCGCTCGGGTTGGAAAGGTTTTTAGTAGCCTCGGGGAGGGGGCTACGGGGCGCGGGGACCCCGCTCTGGGGAGGGGAGACGCTCCCGAGGTCTTCGGGTGGGCTCGCCATCGTAAGGCAGGATCGGTGATGGGCGGGATGGGCGAGGAATATGCCCTCGGAAACTACATCCTTAGGAAGTTCTCCAAGGCCGATCTGGATAAGGTGATGAGGATAAATGAGGAATGCCTCCCCGAGAACTATACGCCGTTCTTCTACTTGGATCTGCATCAGAGCTTCCCAAACTCCTTCGTAGTCGCGGAGCTCAACGGGAAGATACTAGGCTACGTCATGTGCCGAGTGGAATGGAGCCTATCGGAGTTCGATAGATGGAAACTGGCCAAGAAGGGGCACGTAATCTCCATCGCGGTCCTCCCGGAGCACCGCAGGAGGGGCGTAGGGAGGGCCCTCATGATCGAGGCGATGAGGGCCTTGAGGGACTATGGAGCGAGCGAGATATACTTGGAGGTGAGGGTCACGAACCATCCGGCCATCAGCCTCTATAGGAATCTGAAGTTCGAGATAGTGAACAGGATAAGGCATTATTATAGCGATGGGGAAGATGCCTATGTGATGGCCAAGAGGTGCGAGCCCGAGGCCGGGGATTGACAAGGTCCCGAGGGTAAATCAATATAAGATTCGGATGAATCTTCTCTTAGGCCATTCGGGGGGGGATGGTGAGCGAAATGAGGATACCTGGCATAAGGGAGGAGGTCGTGGAGAAGCTGAGGTTCATGTTCGAACCGAATTCGGTCGCGGTGGTGGGGGCCTCAAGGGACCCGGGGAAGATAGGTTATCAATGCTTGAGGAACCTCGTCGAGGGCGGCTACGGGGGGAGGATCTATCCGATAAACCCGAACGCCGACGAGATAATGGGATTGAAGTGTTTCCCATCCCTATCAGAGGTCCCGGGCGAGGTCGACCTCGCGCTCATAGTGGTCCCGGCGAGGATAGCGAAGAGCGCGATCGAGGATTGCGTGAGGAAGGGCGTTAAGGCCGTGGCCATGATCACGGCCGGCTTCAGCGAGATAGGGAAAAAGGAGGAGGAGGATGAGATAGTCAGGATATGCAGGGAGAATGGGATCCCGCTCCTCGGGCCGAATATAGTGGGGATCTCCAATAGCTGGAAGAAATGCAATGCCAGCTTCTGCCAATCCCTGCCCTATGCCGGCAGGACGGCCTTCATATCCCAAAGCGGGGCCTTGGCTATCGCCCTGATCGGCTGGACTTGGCTTTATAGGGTTGGGCTCTCCTCGATGGCGAGCATAGGGAACAAGGCCGATGTGGACTTCTCGGAGCTGATACTCTATTTTGGGGAGAGGGACGAGCATACGAATTGCATAGCCATGTACATAGAGGGCTTGGACGCGGGCCCCGAGTTCATAGAGGCCTGCAGGAGGGTTAGCCCCAAGAAGCCGCTCGTGGCTCTCAAGGCCGGGAAATCGGAGAGGGGGGTGGCGGCCGCGGCCTCCCATACGGGATCCTTGGCGGGCGCACCCTTGATCTATTCAGCGGCATTCAAACAATGCGGGGTCATAGAGGTCAGCTCGCTGATAGAGCTCTTCGATAGCGCCCTGGCCCTCTCCCTTCAGCCACCCATGCTTGGGGACTTCCCCCTGATAATAACGAATGGGGGCGGTGCCGGGGTCGTCGCGACCGACGCGGCGGAGCGCTACGGGATCCCGATATCCGATTCCCCGCCGGACCTTGCGAAGAGCTTGAGGAAGTATATGCCCGAGTTCGGGAGCGCCAAGAACCCCGTGGATTTGACCGGGATGGGCACCGCCGATAAATACGAGGGGGCCATAAGGGAGGCCTTGGCGCATCCCGGGGTCGATGGCTTGGCCGTATTATATTGCCATACGGCCATAACCTCCCCGATGAAGGTCGCGGAGGCCATTTATGGGCCATACTCGGAATTGAAGAACAATAAGCCCATAGTGGCGGCTTTCATCGGCGGGAGCGAATGCGAGGAGGCGGCCTCATGGTTGAAGGAAAGAGGTGTGCCAGCGTTCCCTTCGCCTGAGCGGGCGATGAGGGCTCTGAGCGCCCTCAGGGCCTATGGTAGGATAAGGAGGCGCTTCGGCGGATGAGGCCCTTTAAACGGGCCTGAACTTATAACCATATTCGATGAATCCCCCATCCTCCCTAATCCTCCTTATCACAATCTCCACCCTCATGCCCTCCCTGAGCTCCATCGGATCGCAATCCGCTATTTGGGACAAGATCCTGACGCCCTCCTTGAGCTGGACGATGCCGATCGCATAGGGGGCTTGGTTCTCGAAGCCCTTCGGTGGATACATTATGACCGTGTAGGCCACCAACTCCCCCGTCCCGCTCAACTCCTCCCTCTCCAAATCCCTCCCACCGCAGCGATCGCATACGGCCCTGGGCGGGAAATGGATCGCGCCGCAGCCCTTACACCTTGTGCCCTCCATCCTCTGCCTCCGCGGCGCCTCCCTTAGGTAATTGGGAACGCTCAATTCAATCGACCCTCCCGAGTATGTGCGCGGTGATCGTAGTCCCGGCCCCGCCGATGTTCTGCGCGTATCCCCTTTCTGCGCCCCCCACTTGATTTTTCCCGGCCTCCCCCCTTAATTGCCTCGTCAACTCCACGATCTGATATACCCCGGTGGCGCCCACGGGATGTCCCCTGGCCTTAAGGCCACCGAAAGTATTCGTTGGTATCCTCCCGCCGATCTCTATCCCCCCGTCCCTTATGAGCTCCGCCGCTTTGCCCCTTTCGGCGAAACCGAGATCCTCGAGGGCGATCAAGCCCAGCGCCGAGGAGGCGTCGTGGACTTCCAGGACATCGATGTCCTCGGCCCTCAATCCGGCCCTCCTGAAGGCGGCCTCCGCCGATGCCCTCGCCGCCTTGAAGCTCGTAAGGTCGTCCCTTTGATGCAGCGAGAACTTATCCGTGCTCACGGTGGAGGCGAGCAATTCCACAGGTGCATCGGCGATCTTGCGCGCCCCATCCAATGAGGCCAGCAATACGGCGGCCGCCCCATCGCCTATGCCAGCGCATTCGAGCAGGTGCAACGGATCGGCGACGATCGGCGAATTCATAACGGCCTCGACCGTTATAGGGAATCTGAATTGGGCGAACTCGTTATCCAACGCATGCTTGTGACATATGACCGAGAAGAGCGCCATATCCTCGGGCTCAACCCCATAGGCTTTCATATAAGCCCTAGCCACTAGGGCGTTCAGCCCAATGAAGCTCGCGCCCGTGTATGCCGAGTATTCTTGATCCTCCGCCATGGCAAGTGCCTTCGTCACCTCCGGAGTAGTGGCATCGGTCATCTTCTCAGCCCCAACCACCAAGACCGAGTCCGCGGCGCCGGAGGCTATCAACTGGCATCCCATATGCACGGCCATCCCGCCGGATGCACAAGCCGCCTCGACCTTTGCGGCCCCCGCGCCTTGGAGGCCGAGCGAATCCGCCACGAGGGCCCCAAGGTGCTCTTGGTTCTGAAGGTAGCCTGACATCATATTCCCAACTAGGACGTAATCCGCATCATAAAGCCCAGCGTCCTCCATCGCCCTCAATGAGGCTTCGACGGCCAAGTCCCTCAGGGACTTATCCCAATGCTCTCCGACCTTTGTGCACCCTATGCCGATTATGGCGACCCCCCTCAAGCCGATCCCCCCGAATTGCGGTTGAGGAATTTCAAATAGGCCTTATGATCGATGTAGGCCTTCTTCGAGACTTGGTTCAGGAAATCCCCCCTCTCGCGTCCCTCTATCGCGTCCTTAACCAAGAGGCTGAAGGAATCGCTCCCGGCTCCGCTCCCGAAGGTCGCCACCAATATCCTCTCGGATGGCTTCGCCACATCCAAGACCGCTATCAGGCCCAGCAGCCCCGAGAGGGACTCCACGTTACCCGCCTTAGGGAGGACGAACCCAGCCTCCATTTGCTCTGGTTTTAAGCCAAGCCTTTTGGCCAAGTCTAATGCGGACTTGGGATCGCTTTGGGGCAACACAACATGGTCGAAGTCCCCCGGGCTTAGGCCGAGCCCGCTTAGGAGATCCTTCACGGAGGCAATTACGCATTGAGCCAAGACCCTCTCAGCGAAGCGCCCACTGTTCCTCCTCTGAGCCGAACCCCTCACAGACCAAGTATCGAGCGCGTCCATCACCCATGTCGAGCTGCCCTCGATGGAGGCTATCGAGCTCCCGCTTTCGCGCCCGATGACAAAGGCGGCGGCCCCGCAGGAGGAATACGTTGCGCCCTTCCCCCCAGGCTCCGGAATCGAGTCCGAACCGGAGGCGATCGCGTAATCCACCATCCCGCTGCCCACGAGCCCCAAGCATAGCTGAAGGGCCTCGGAGCAGGATTTGCCCGAGAAGTTTATATCGGCCGCGAGGATCGCCCCCTCCATCCCCAAGGCCTTCGATAAAATGGTCCCGATGGGCTTTCCCGAATAGGGATTGGAGGACGTCCCGCAGAGGATCGATCCGATCTTGCCTCTTCCAACGCCGGCCATCCTCAAAGCCCTCTCGACCGCCTCCTTTGCCATGGTCACGGCGTCCTCATCCGGACCACAGATGGCCTTCTCGAAATCTGGTGAGGGGGACCCATGGGCCAGCGGGAGGTCTCGGATCCTTATCCTGTACTTGGGCAGATAGGCCCCAAATCCCTCGATCCCTATCCGGGCATGGGTCCTGAACAACCTAATATCCCTCGATGGCCCTTATGCCCTCCTCGAAGGCCTTCAAATTGGCTTCCTCGGTCCCCTTTGGGACGTTCCTCCTTATCGATTCCTCCATCGCCCTCCTCGAGATCGGGGGCTCGGCGACTGCGTATAGGGCGCCCACCATAACGATGCTGAGCATATTGGGGTTCCCGAGCCTCTCGGCGATCCCCGAGCCGTCTATGATGTAGACCCTCTCGGCCGAGGACCTTATTGCTTCCATCATGGCCTCGTAATCTGGATACTTCTCCAATCCGATCCTCGAGGTCACCGGGAGTATCGGATTCCCGTTGACGATCCCGAATCCCCCATCCCCCCTCAAGTATTCGCAATGCCTCAGGAACTCCATGGGCTCGAACCCAACTATTCCGTCGGCCATCCCCTTCGGTATCAATGGCGAATGGATCCCCCACCCTATCCTGATATGGCTCGTCACGATGCCCCCCCTTTGGGCTAACCCCCTCGATTCGGCTATCCTGACGCTCAATCCCTCCTCGACGGCGGCCTCCCCTATAATAGTCGATGATAGGATGACGCCTTGTCCGCCGACGCCCGCGAGTATTACGTTGAGGTTCTCCCTCATCACCCCTCCACCTGGACTATGGCCTTAGATGGGCAGATCTGGGCGCATACGCCACAGCCCGTGCAGGAGTATTTGTCTATAGACACCTTTCCATTCTCGATCGAGATAGCTGGGCACCCGAATTGGGATAGGCAGATCTTACAGGCGGTGCACCTCGTCGGGTCCACCGCGTAGGGCCTCGGCCGCTCGCCCCTCCGCCTCAGCCTCGCCGTCTCCCTGACCGCGCACTCGTGCCTCGATACCACCACGGCCGGACCTGGGAAGTTTATCGCGGATTCTATCGCATCTATCAGCTCCCTAACCTTGAAGGAATCGATGACCTTTATGAACTCGACCCCGCAGGCCTTGCATATTTCTTCCACGTTCAACCTCTTGGTTTCCTCCCCCATGGCGTTTATCCCCGTTGCGGGATTGGGCTGGAAGCCGGTCATCGACGTCCAGCTATTATCGAATATCACGACCGTTATGTTCGCATTATTATGGACGGCATTTATCAACGGTGGGATGCCGGCATGGAAGAAGGTCGATTCACCTATAACTGCGACTATTGGCTCCTTTATCCCAGCCTTATAAAACCCGCACGCCATCCCTATGCTAGCTCCCATGCATATGCATGTATCGTATCCATTAAGCGGTGGATATATCCCTTGGTTATAGCAACCCCTATCCCCAGCGATTATGCCCCCCCTATTGATCCTCCTCAAGGCCTGTTTAATCGAATAATAGCTGGCCCTGTGGGGGCAACCGGCGCATAGGAAGGGAGTCCTCCTGCTGACCTCCAGTTGAACGGCCTTGGCGAGGAGACCGGGGCCGGGGTTGCTCAAGCCGATGATCTTGGAGATCGCGCCGTTTACGATGTCCGGGTTAAGTTCCCATTGGAGGGGGATATGCCCAGTGGACCTGCCATACACCTTAACGGGGAGCCCCTCCGATTGCGCTATCGCCTTAACGCTCTCTTCCGTTATCGGCTCTATCTCCTCGACCACCAAGCATTCCTTAAGGCCCTTCAGGAAGTTCGCCACAAGCCTCCTCGGGATTGGGTTCGCGGAGGAGAGCTTGAGGATCGGAGCCTCGATCCCGAGAATCCCAAGGGCCTCCTTGACGTACGAGTAGTTCAACCCATTGGCTATTATGCCGAAATCCCCCCTCGGCCCCTCGATCCAATTGAGCGGAAAGCCCTCCATAGCCTCCGCGGCCTTCGCGTATTGCTTGTTCAGCCAGAGGTGCCTCTCCCTAGCGTGCGGCGCTATGACGGCATATCTCTTTGGATCCTTCTCAAACTTGGGATCCCTATCCTCCTTCCGCATTTCCCCGAGCTCCACATCCCCCCTCGAATGGGATATCCTGGAGGTGAGCCTGACGACGACTGGCAATTGTAAGGACTCGGAGAGATCGAAGGCCATCGGCATTATCTTCCTAGCCTCCCCGGGATCTGAGGGCTCGAGGCAGGGGACTTTCCCCATCTTGGAATAATATCTCGTGTCCTCGGCGTTTTGGGAGCTATGGGGGTGGGGATCGTCGGAGACGACCACGACCAATCCACCATTAACGCCAGTATAAGCCGAAACTAGAAAGGCATCGGAGATCCAATTGAAACCCAAGTGCTTGCAGGCCATCAGGGCCCTGAGGCCGGAGAGCGATGCGGCGAACGCGACCTCGAAGGCGACCTTCTCATTTATGGACCATTCCGCATAGATGCCGGCCTTCTTGGCGACGGCGGCTATGGAGCTGAGGATCTCCGAAGCTGGGGTCCCCGGATAAGAGGTCGCGACCTTCACGCCCGCCTCTATTGCCCCGCGCGCCACAGCGCCGTTCCCCGTCATCAGGACCTTCTTGCCTATGGAATCGAGTGTGAGGTAATCTGTTTCCATTTGGTGCCCCTTCTTTTTTAAGATTCCCCGCTCCTTACAAGGGATTGAAAATAAATCTTCCGATATATGTCAAATTGATATTGAACTGTAGTCAGACGATGATTAAATTTAAATTGTCGAAAGACTCCAAAGTCGCGAGGTCGGCGATCAATGGGGCTCAGGGTCCTTTCACTAAATGGGATATTGGGATATGGCTATGCGGAAGTGTCTCTGGAAAACGGGTTAAAGGAGGATCCGGACGTAATAGGCGTCGATGCCGGATCGACAGACCCTGGGCCCTACTACCTCGGGGCCGGTGTTTCCTTCACATCCAAGGCCGGCGTCAAGAGGGATCTGGAGCTAGCCCTCCCGGAGGCTGTGGAGAGGGGGATACCTTTCATAATAGGCACCGCTGGCGGCTCAGGGGGGGAGCCCCACATCGAATGGAATAGGAGGATAATAGAGGAGATCGCCGAGGAGAAGGGATTGAAGTTCAGGATGGCCGTTATACACTCGGAGATAAATAAGGATTACCTCAAGGGGAAGATCAGAATGGGCGAGGTGAAACCCTTGGGGCCGATAAAGGAGCTCGAGGAGAGGGATGTCGATGAGGCCGTCAGGATAGTGGGACAAATGGGATCCACCCCCTACATCGAGGCCCTGAGGGGGGGAGCCGAGGTCGTATTGGCCGGGAGGTCCTGTGATACGGCGATATTCGCCGCGCTGCCCTTGATAAAGGGCTACGACCCTGGGTTGGTTTGGCATATGGCCAAGATAATAGAATGCGGCGCCATGTGCGCGACGCCGGGCTCAGCAGCCGATTCCATAATGGCGTACTTGGAGAGGGATTACTTCCTGCTGAAGCCATTGAACCCCATTAGGAAATGCGTCCCGGTTTCAGTGGCCGCCCATACGCTTTACGAACAACCGGATCCGTATTACATCTACGAGCCCGATGGAATGATGGACCTCTCCCAAAGCAAGTTCGAGCAATATGATGAGAGGACTGTAAAGGTCAGCGGCAGCAAATTCGTTCCCTCGGAGGGCGTATGGAGGATAAAGCTGGAGGGTGTGAAAATGTCTGGTTATAGGACCATATCGATCGCCGGCGTCAGGGATCCAATAATGATATCCAGGATAGAGGAGGTGACAAAAGCGGTCGAGGAGATAACGAGGGAGGACCTGAAGAGAAGGTTCCAGCCCGAGGATTATAGGTTGCACTTCCGCATCTACGGGAAGAACGGGGTCATGGGTGAAATGGAGCCCTTGGACGCGAAGGCTCATGAGCTATGCATAATAATAGAGGCAATAGCCAAGACTAAGGAGATGGCCGATGCCATTTGCGCCGTCGCCAGATCGACCATGCTACATTACCATTACGAGGGGAGGAAGGCCACGGCTGGGAACCTGGCGTTCCCGTATTCCCCCTCCGATATATCGATGGGCCCGACATACGCATTCAACATATATCACCTGATGGAGGTCCAGGACCCCAGCGAGCCGTTTCCAATAGAGTATGTTGATGTAAGGTGATGGGATCTTGGCCAAATTGATAGAACTTGCGCGCGTGCTCAGGAGCAAGAACGCCAAAGTTCTCCAACTTACATTCGACATAATGTTCGATAAAAAGGAGAACTACGAAAGGGTCAAGAACTCCGGAGTGCTCACGGAGAAGCTTATATCGAGGCTCTACAAGGTTAAGGAGGAGGATGTAAGAATAATAAATTACGACTTCGCGATGGCGATAAAGATAACGATACCGAGGAGATACCCGTGCGGGGATGAGATGGATACGGACATATATGGTGCCCAGCAACATGCGCCCTTAATCGATATAGAGATCCCATGACTCGATTCACCCCCCTCCCTTCAGCAACCACTTAAGCGGTATGTTCTGACTGGTGCCGTCGGGCAGCATCCTCCTTATGCTGATCGGGAGCACGCCTTCCTCGAGCTCTAGGAGGGCTATATCCCTTGGGGACATTGACTCCGATGGCACATCTATCAACGGCCGAGCTCCCATTGACAGCTGAAGCGCCCTAGCGCCCACGATCCTCGCCTTCTCGAAGCGGGTCAATCTCGGAGGCCCGATTATTTGCAAGCTCATTTCGCTGGCGATGCCCTCCCTCGATTCACCCCCCCTCCCTCCTTCACCCCTTCGATCTCTCTTCTCGCCGATTTTCCGGGTTGAACGCGATCTCCCCATCAAATCCGGCTTTATAGGGCCATCACCAATCAATTTTTGTTAAAGGAAGGGCAAAAGAGTTAAAATATAAATCTATTGCTCGCGGGGCGCCATATTGGGCCGAGCGAAGGGCGTCCGCTTTTGGCCGGGATCGCCCTGAAGCGAGGCGTCCCCCGATCTCCAATCACATTAACCATTCGGGACGGGAAACCGCTTACGGCGTCTTCTAAAGCGCTGGCACCTATTTCTTAGATAGCCACCATTGGAGATAATCCTTTTGTTTCCTCCTCCGATCCTCGTCGTTGCCATCCAGCCTTTCTTTGCGCTCAAGCAACTCCTCGTAGGTGTACGTGGCGCCACAGGATTTACATGAGAAGTTCTTCAGGAGCGGATCGTAAGTCAGGATCCCCCCGCATTCGAGGCAATAATTGGCCATCCCATTACCCGGGTATATTTGGTCCCCGGCTATTAGTAAACCTTCCCCATGGGCCTCAAGCGTAGTAGTATTCTCCCGATCCCTTCTGGATCCTATCGAGCCTGCTGCCGGGTTTATTAACCCTGGGCCTCCCCGTATCCGCATCCCTGCGAAAGGTCACGCCCAGATCCTTCAGGAAGGAGTTCATACCATCCTTGAGCGCTTGGGGCTCTCCGGCAAAGCCCTCCTCCCCGGGCCTCCCTAGGAATACCATGAGCCGATCCGCCAAGAGGTCTTGGAGGATTATGTCGTGCTCCACAACGAACCCGAAAGCCCTCGCCTCCATAACCCTCCTCTTTATGACCTTCGCTACGGAGAACCTTTCCTCAATATCCAAGTAGGCGCACGGCTCATCCAAGAGGTAGATCTGCGCATCCTTGAGCAAGCAAATCGCTATCGCAAGCCTTTGGAGCTCCCCCCCGCTCAGGTTCTCAGCCCTCCTCTCCATAAGCCCATCCAAGCCCAATGACTTCACCAGCTCCACCGCCTCCGGGAGCTCAAGGGGATCCGCGCCCAAAGCTTCCTTAATGAGTTCCCCCACGACCCCCCTGTAGAGCCCAGAGATATATTGCGGCTTCAGGCTGAGCTCATATCCCTCCAAAGGGGCTCCGCCGACATCGGCCCGCTCGAGGCCCGCCAATAGCTCTATGAAGGTGGTCTTCCCTATACCGTTCGGGCCCATCAGCCCAAGCACCTCCCCTTGGAATATGCGCCCGGGACTGACCTCGAGGCGGAATTGGCCGTAATCCTTCACAAGCCTTGGCCATCGAAGGTATGGTATGCCTAAATCCTCGGCCCTCCTGGGGGGCTTCGGGCTGAACTTTATTGGCTCATCCCTGAAGCGCATGTTCTCGTCGGGCATGTAACCATCCAAGTAAATATTGATGCCATTTCTGACGCCCTTCGGATGCGATACTATACCGTAGGCGCCCGGCTCGCCGTAGAGTATGCAAACTTGGTCGGAGAGGTAATCCAGCATCGCGAGGTCGTGCTCGGCGAGAAACACGGTCCTTCCTTCGTCCGCCAACCTCCTGATCCCCTTTGCGACCTCAAGCCTTTGATAAACATCGAGGTGACTCGAGGGCTCATCGAATATATATACATCCGCCTCCCTGAGCAAAGCCGCCGCTATCGCAAGCCTTTGGAGCTCGCCCCCGCTTAGATCCTTGACCTCCCTTTCATATATCGGCCCCAAGTGGAACTCATCCTTGATGCGCGATAACCTGTTCGCTTCATCAAGCCCCTCGAGCACTTCTCGGACGCGACCCCTCACAACGGACCTTATTCCGTCGACATATTGCGGCTTCCTGATGACCTTCAACTCCCCGCCGCTCAATTTCCTGAAGTATTCCTGAAGGACGGATCCCCTAAACCTCTTGATTATTCGATCCCAATCTGGGGGGGATTCATAATCCCCAAGGTTGGGCTTCAGCTCCCCCGAGAGAATCCTGAGAGCTGTGCTCTTCCCCATCCCGTTCCTGCCTATCAATCCCGTGATGGCGCCCTCGCCCGGCTCTGGGAGGCGGAGGAGCTCGAATGAGTTCGGGCCGTACCTATGGACGCATTCCCCCTCAAGCCTCTCGGGGAGGTTGATTATCGAAATGGCCTTGAACGGGCATTTCTTTACGCATATCCCGCATCCCGAGCAGAGGGCCTCCGCTATGAGCGGTTGGGATCCCTTACCCTCAGGGAACTTGACGGCCTCGATGCCCCCCCTTACCTCGGGGCAGAAGCGCATGCATTCGCGTCCACAGTCCTCTGGCTTGCACCTTTCCCTATCGAGAATCGCTATCCTTGGCAAGCCCGCTCATCCGAGCCAATTTTCATCAAAAATAAGGATGCGAAGCTAAAAATCTGGGGATTGGGGGGCCTATCTCCTCATTCCTCTTCCTCCGCTCCCTCCTCATCCCACTCCTCTTCCTCTTCTATTTCCTCTTCCTCCCACTCTTCCTCCTCGGCACCCCAGTCCTCCTCTTCCTCTTCGAAATCCTCCTCGGACCATTCCTCTTCCATGAAATCCACCAGCGTTTTGGATGCCAACCAAATCTTTTTTTAAATCTTTTGGTGCCCTCCGCCTTGCCATGGCGAGGATTCTATCGGGACAAAGGGCTGTTGAGGAGGGCGCTCGAATACTGAGGGAAGGTGGAGTCCTCATATATCCCACGGATACGGTTTACGGCCTGGGTTGCGATCCCTTCAGGCGAGAGGCCGTTGAGAGAGTCTTCAGGATCAAGGGGGAGAGGGCCAAACCGGTTCCGATACTTGTTGACGGTCCCGAAAGGCTTCGCGGTTTGGCCGAAGTGAATGAAGCGGCCGAGGAATTGATGAAGAGGTTCTGGCCCGGCCCGTTGACCCTTGTGCTCCGCAACATCGGATTTCCGCCCCGGGTGACCTGTGGAGGGCCTACGGTGGGAGTAAGGATCCCGAAAAATCCGATAGCCTTATCCCTCATCTCCAAGTGCGGGGGGTTCTTAGTGGGCACAAGCGCGAACAGGAGCGGCCGTCCCCCTTGCCTCACGGCGGAGGAGGCCCTTGAAAGGCTGGGGGATGAGGTCGATCTGATAATAGATGGCGGAAGGGCGGCGCTAGCCGTCGGATCGACCGTTGTGGACCTATCCTCGGGAGAGCCAAGGCTCTTGAGGCCCGGCCCCGTGGATTGGGAGGCCATAAGGGCGGCGATAAGGTCAAGGGGATCGACCGATAAGATGGATAAGCCAGCCTAAGGAATATGCGAGCGCATTCGTCGCCTTCACGAGGGGGACAAGCACCAAATGCGAGCGCTCGCCGGAGATCCGATAGGCCCGAAGGGCCAAGGGCAGGAATCGGAGAAGGTTTATGGCCGCTAGGGAGAGGAAGACTAGCAGGGAGATCGGGTGGACCGCGGAGGAGATCAGGGATGCCAGCATGGCGTAATTCAGGGCGAAGCAGAACTTGATCCTATGATCGAAGAGTTCGGGATGGCGATCGATCAATTGCCCAAATCCTCTCCCCCATTTATATCGTTGCCTGAACAAATCGAGGAAGTTTTCTGGGTTCTCGGTCCTCGCCGAAACGGACTTCACCATGATGTGGGCATAGCCGGCCTTCCTCATCCTGATGAATAAGTCCGCGTCCTCCCCCCATTCCATGTCGGGATCAAAGCCCCCGAGCTCCTCCAATACGCTCCTCCTGAAGGCCACGTTCGCGCCGAAGGGCCACCTCCTCACAAATTCGTTCTGCAATAGCTCTATGGTCTTGGCTATCGCGCTTGAGCCGTTCAGGGCCCTCACCTCCCCGCCCACGCAACCGAGCCTCCCATCCCCCGCTTCGAAGATCTCCACGACCTTCGCGAGGGCTCCCTTCTCGAGGACGCAATCCCCATCTAGGAACAGTATTATGTCCCCATGCGAGGCCCTGAGGCCCTCATTCTTGGCCGCCGATATGCCATTATGGGGCATCTTGATGAGCCGGAAACCCCCCAAGCCGGAGAACTTCGATACCCTCTCCAAGGAGTCATCGGTGGAGCCGTCATCAACGAGCACGACCTCGAGGCCATCCACCGCTTGGTCGTAAATTGAAGATATGCAGGCTTCTAAAGTTCGGGCTTTATTGAAGCAGGTCACGATCACCGAGATCTTAGGAGCGTTCAATCGCTCCCCTCCGTCGATCTTTTAAATCCCAAATGGCTACCTTTTCAAAGATGCGGCTCGGGTGTAAGGATCCATGCGCCAAGATTTTAACCTATTGCTTTCAACCTCTAGGGGGAACGAGGGGAACGCCCGAAGCGAAATCTGGTACCTGCTCAAGGAGGTCGGCGATGGGGACCCCCGAGCGGACTTCACCGGGATCTCCGGCCTCTTGACCGCCGAGACGGGTTTGGAGCCGAAGGAGGCCGTAAGGAGGCTCAGGGAGATCCTTTTGAATAGGCCCTGGGAGTTCAGATACATCCTGAAGATAAAGCCGATAGAGCTCGTCGTTAGGACGGATCTGGATGAGATGATCAAGGCCATAGATTTGCTAAAGGGAACGATAGGGAATGGCGAGAAGTTTAAGATAGTCATTGAAAAGAGGCGATCGCCCTTGGAATCCCGCAAGATAATAGATGCATTGGCGTCTAGGATAGATAGGAAGGTTGATCTCGAGAATCCCGATTGGATCGTGCTGGTGGAGGTGATAGGCGACATTACTGGCCTGTCCATCTTGAGGCCGGACGAGATCCTCTCCGTGGAGAGGGAAAAGAGGGAGATGTATAAGCGCTAGGATCGAATCGTTAATATGGCCGACCTCTCGATGATCGCCTTCTTCACGGCCTCGGATGGATCCTTTCCGACGAATCCCCTCATCTCCTCATCCGATATCCCAAAGGCCTTTACGATTCGCTCCAATTTCCCCTGGCTGGATATCGATAGGATGGAATCGCTCTCCTGGCCCCCAACGGCCTCCGCTATGGTCTTTAGCGACTCCAATAGGCGCCCCTTCTCCCCGTCTATGACAACAATGGCCAAATTTTTTGTTCCGGGGCTCAAGCCAACCATCTCTATGGCGACATCGATCTGCCTTTGCCCCGATGCGTAAAGCAATAACTCCGTTTCAAGGGCCTTGGATATGGGCTTCTCCCTAAAGCCCTTCGCGGCATTTGTGGCGGCGCAAATCAAATGCTCGGGGCCGGCTATCAAATCGGCATCAAACGCCTGGACACACTTGGAATGCGACGCGGACCTTATGGCGGCTAGGGTCTCATCGACGCCCCTGTTGCTGAAGCCCTTCAAGCCCATGATCGCGGCGTAAAGCCCAAGCCCCTTGAGCTTGGCGATTATGGCCATCGGCCGAACCCACGAGCAAGAGCTATTTAAGCCTTGGAGGAGCTGAAGGGTCCACCGAGCCGCCCGGGAGGAAAAATAAGCTATAAGTCGCCCCTCGCCTTAAATAAGGAGCGTGATCCGGATGGGCTTCCTCGTATTGAGCTGGGACGAGGTTTACGATCTATGCATTCGCTTGGCGAGCAAGATAAGGGGGAGCGGGTTCTTCCCGGATGTGATCGTTGGGATCGCGCGGGGCGGATGGATCCCGGCCAGGGTTCTCTCCGACCTACTGGACAATCCAAACGTGATGAACATGCGCATCCAGTTCTACGTCGACATAGGAAGAACGGAAAAGAAGCCGACTATAGTCCAACCCTTGGATGACTCAATAAAGGGCAAGGCGATTCTGATAGTTGACGATGTGGCTGATACCGGTAGCAGCCTGAGGCTGGCGATGGAGCATGCCAAGGGGTTGGGGGCTAGGGAGGTGAGGTTGGCGACGTTGCACTATAAGCCGACGAGCTCGATCGTGCCGGATTATTACGTTGAGGAGACGAGCGATTGGATAGTCTATCCCCATGAGAGGCGGGAGTTCATCGCCAAGATGGCCTCGAGGTTGAAGGGGGAGGGGAAGGGTTTTGAAGAGGTCATAGATGAGATGGCGAGGATAGGCTTCCCAAGGGAGCTCGCGAGGGCCCTTCTCAAGGATTTTTGGCGGTGATGGTTTAAGGGGGGCCAAAAGGCTATAAGGGCCCACGCGATAACGTTAGGCAGATGATGTGGACTGACCTGCGCGGAAGGGCCTCGGCCCGGATGTCGAGATGCAACCTCCACTGAACTAACTATCCAGTAAAGCGGCCCCGGTCCAACTCCCTAAATGGGCTCGATCAAATTCAATCTCTCGATATTCCTTGAAATTCTCTCGGCCAGATCGAGCATCGTAAGGAACTCCGGCGCTCTTCCCATGGGCGATAATCCCCTTCACTTGGGCCTCCGATGGAGGCCCGCAGTTGAACCTCACATGGGCCGGGACGCGTTCCATCCTTGGTAATTCGGAGAGCTCCCAAGCATGGATGTTGCAAATGACTGGCAGGCCCAGCCTCCATATGGCGTCGAAGCAGATCCTGCAGATGCGATCCCCGAAGTTCTTTCGGAACCACCACCAACCGGCTGGGATCCTTAGGATCGGCGTCGCGGAGATGGGGATCTCGATCAACCGCCCAGCTTTCCCGCAATCCCAGGCGAACGGTGCTGGCCTCATCCTCAGCCTACTATACCTCCCTGGGACGCAGGCCGGGAGGATCGAGCTATCATAGGCGTAGCCAAGTCGTTTCAAGGCTCCTATCATGCCCGGCCCGATCCTCAAGCGCGGCTCCCTGTATCCAAGCGGCCTCCCCCCCGTGACCCGCTCCAAGATCTCCCCGCTTTTCAAGAGGCCATTCGGCTCGCTGGGTCCTAATACGGGGCCATAATGCCTAAGCCCATGGTTCGCAACCTCGTTCCCCATATCCGCTATCTCCTTCACAAGCCTTGGCCGTTTGGATGTGAAGAAGCCGGTAACGAAAAAGGTGGCCCTTATGCCCTCGGACTCGATGATCTTCAATAATCGATGGGCGCCAGCTTCGGATAGCCCCAAGGACTCCTCCTCGCCGAGCGGTCGCCCTCCAAACTCTTGGGGTAGGGTACATTCCTCAAGATCTATCGTGAGGCAGAACACCCTCCTCGATCCAGCCATAGCCTGACCATCCTATATATGAATAGGGGGATGACCTTAAGCATGCGGACCTTCGAGGATCCATGAAGCCTGCTCCTTAAGGGGATAGGTACCTCGCCGATCCTCAGATCGGCCCTCTTGGCCTTAACCAACAGCTCTATATCGAAATCAAAATCATTCGCGCTTACGTTCAAGTTGGAAATGGCGTCCTTCCTGAAAGCCTTAAATCCTTCATTGGGTGTGGTTAGGCGTAGCCCAAAGAGGGCATTGAAGATCCCGCTGAACGCCCTCGAAAGCGTCCTCCTATAGGGGGAGTAATTCCCATCCACTCTAGCGGCAACGACCAGATCCAACCCGTCATCCGTAATCCCCCTCACAATGTTCGGAATCCATCGCGGGGAATGTTGCAGATCCCCATCCATCATGACCACTATGTCGCCCTTTGCCGCCCTGATCCCCGCCTTTATGGCCGCGCCCTTTCCCCCCTCCCCATTTAGGCGAATAGCCCTGATGAGGGGGAATTTGGTCGAGGAAGGCTTGATCTCCTCATAAGTACAGTCCTCGCTATTATCGCCTACAAATATCACCTCAATGAGGTTCATCCAATAATTGCTTCGAATGAACTCGTGGATCTCGTCCGCTAGGGGGCGGACATTCTCGCCCTCGTTCCTCATAGGAACTACTACTGATATGCTCAAGGCGCTGCATCTTAGATTGACCGAATTGCTTAAAAGCGTTAGGCTTAGAAAGCATTCCGATGTCTAGGCGCGATAAAGGGCTCGGGAAAAAGCTTAAGGTCAGAAAACATTTCGATAGGATCGCTGAGAGATATTCCAAGATGACCTCATCTCCCATCCTGAACCAAATAAGGAGAAGGGAGATGGAGAGCATATTCAAAATGCTCTCGCCAACGCATGGAGATTTGATATTGGATGCGGGTTGCGGTGCCGGCTATTATTTAATCCCCCTCAAGGCCCTCGGCGCGAATGCCCTAGGGGTGGATCTTTCGAGGGGGATGGCAGCGGTGGCGAGCGCTAGCGGAGCGGATATAATAGTTGCGGACCTCAGCTCCTTCAGCCTCAAGGCGAGGTTCGATAAGATCCTATGCGCTGGGGTTTTGGAGTTCTCCGAGGATCCTTTGGCCATAATTGAGAATTTGCGCCTCCATCTGAAGGATAATGGCTACATGGTCTTTCTTATACCCAAGCTCTCCCCGATTGGCATTCTATACAAGCTCTACCATTTATCGCATGGAGTGAATGTGCGACTTTTCTCCCTGAATGAGTTCGAGCTTCTTTTGAAGTACGCGGATTTGAGGATGGTAGCGGTAGAGGAGCCCACCTGGATGAGCTTGGTTGCGAAATGCGCCAAGGAGGGCCTTGAACATTGAGCACCTATGAGGGAATAAGGGCAAGCTTGTTTCGTTGGACGGCCCCTATTCGAGCCGCGATTCCGATCGCCATATTCGGTTCGGCCCTCTCTATCAGGATTTGGCATATTATCAACAGGAGATTGGATTACTATGGCGATAGCTACCACCATTGGTTGGTCAGCTACTTGACGGCCACAAATGGCTATATCTATACCTCCTTCAAAGAGGAGATGCGCATAGTCTGGTTGCCATTATACCATTACATAAACGCATTCCTCATGAATTTGACCGGCATCTATGACCTGACCGCGCCACATGCCGTGAACATCGTCTTCGGATCTTTAACTTGCGCGATCGCTTATTCGATCATGAAAAATTTAAGCGGCCGGGAAGACCTCGGGATCGCCGCCGCCTCTGCCCTTTCGCTTCAACCATGGTTCGTGGACCTCAATACCTTAGCCTTGACCGAAACCCTATCCTGCCTTCTCGTAATTTCGTCCATCCGCTTTTACTTGCTAGGGAAGCATGTGCCGTTCCTCGCCTCCATAGCCTTGGCCATGTTGACTCGATATGATGCGTGGTTTTTTGCAGTCGCGTTGCTGGCTCTCTTGGCCATCCAGCGGAGGTTCAGGGTTAGGAAGCTATTGGCCTTCGCCCTCTGCGTCGGAGCCGTTGCAATATGTTGGTGCCTTTGGAGCTATGCAAACACAAATGACCCACTGGCTTGGTATAAGATCCAAACGACCATGACAGGGTGGGACATCAGGTATTTCTACGGGAGGGCTGGGCCTAGTTTTCGAAGGCTCACGAATTTTATCAACTCAATGCTCAATATGACTTCTTGGCTCCTCCCGATCGGCCTAGCGGCCGGGCTCCTGAAAAAAAGGATCGAAATAAGGACCCTCGCGATCTTGGAGTCGGCATTCTTGGCGTACCTTGGGGCCCAGATCCTATTGGGCGGCTCGCTTCCCGAACCAAAATATTCGATATACGTCTTTCCCCTGACCTCGATCCTTTCAATATCGCCCTTGGGAGATATGAGCTTGAAACGCTCGCATATAAAGAAGGCACTATTCATGGCCCTCCTTCTGTTGATCGTGCTTCTGCCCTTGAGAGATGCTTGGATATTCCCGCTTAAGACCTATGTTGTCAAGCCGGAATTGGAGGCCGGTCTTGCCTTAACAACGATATACGAGGGCGGCGGCGTGATCTCAGACAGCCCCACGGTCATATACTATAGCAAGATAGACCCGAGGAGGTTCCACTCGAGCACCCGGATCCATTGGTACGCCCAAGGCTGGAGCAGGGAGAGGCTCAGGGAATGGTATCTGAATAATAACATCCGTTACATGGTCTGGCAGAACGCTTCATATTCAAGCCTTTGGTGGCTTTACCCGGAGCTATCCGGGGGAAGGGATAAGATCGATTTGACGGATCCAAGGATCCCAATAGGATATTTCGTCGAATATAGCAAGGTCCATCGATTCGTGGATAGGTCGGTTGCGATCCACATATATAGGATCGTTTTGGAAAACCTTGGCCATCGATTGGAGGCGATAAATTCGACTTTAATGCGGAATAACTGAGCCCTAAGGGTATAGGGAGGCCCCAATTCCTTCCGAGGATCAGGGTTTAAGGACCTCCCTGGCGGCCTCTTCGTATACCTTCAGGTCCCCCTCGGTGAACAGGACGAGTCTCACCTCATCCAGCCCGTCCTCGACTTCGAGGAAATCCTTGATTGCCCTCAGGGCGATTCGGCTGGCCTCTTCGATTGGATATCCGTAGGCGCCCGTGCTTATGGAGGGAAAGGCTATGGTCCTTATGCCCCTCGAGACCGCCAGCTTGAGGGAGTTCAAATAGGCCTCCCTGAGGAGCCCCGGCTCGCCCCTCCCGCCACCTTGCCATATCGGCCCGACCGTGTGGATCACGTAGCGGGCCTTCAAATCTCCCCCCGACGTTATGACGGCCTTCCCGGTTGGCAAGCCTTCGGGCCATTCCATTGCCCTTATCCGCTTGCATTCCTCCAATATCTTCGGCCCGCCCTTTCGATGGATCGCGCCGTCCACGCCCCCGCCCCCCATGAGGCTTGGGTTCGCGGCATTGACGATCGCCTCCGCATCCTGCTCGGTTATATCGCCCCGCACAAGGACTACCTTAGCCCCGCCGATGCGTAGCTCCAAGGATTTCCCCTCCCAGCGCGCTCAGCGGGCCCCGTACTTCTCCCAATGGACCACTTCGCCCAAATCCTTCCTGCTAGGGGCGGAGGGGGCCTCGTCCGGATAGCCCAATGAGATTATTGACAAGGGCCTAACCCCCCTCGGGATGCCCAAGGCCTTGGCCACGGCCGCCTCCCTGAACTCCGAGACCCAGCAGGTCCCGAGCCCCTCTTCGTGGGCCTTCAGCATAAGGTTCTGGATGGCGGCCGCTGCCTCTTGGATCGAATATAGCTCCCTATCCCTCGCCTTAGCCCCCTTGAGGTTGGAGCAGACGACTATGTCGACCGGGGCTTCCCCAACGTGCTCGCTGCCCTTCGCAGCCTTCGCAAGCTCCCCTCTGGTCTCGGCATCCCTGACGACAATGAACTCCCACCGCTCCCAAGCCCTCGGGGCCCAGATCGCGGCCTCCAAAACGGCCTTCAATTTATCCTCGGGAACCGGATCCGGCTTATACCTCCGGATCGACCTCCTATTCCTTATCGCTTCCATAAGCTCCAAAAGACGACACCCGTTCAAGTTTTTGGGATAACCCATCTAAAAGCTTTTTTGAACGCCCCGCAGGCCTTTGACAAATGAGGCGGGAACCCTCCCCGGCACGGCCCGGGGATCGAAAGACATTAATCGAATGGGCTACCATTCCACATCCATGCAAAGGTTCATCGTTGGATTGGTGAAGAGGGCTGGAAGGGAGCTGATGAGGCATTATTGTAAAGACTACTCATTGATAAGGCTGAGGGGGAGGTCGAAGGAAATAACGACAAAGTACGATAAGATGATCGACGAGATGCTGATATCCGCCCTTTCCAAGAGGTTTCCGGATCATAACATATTGACCGAGGAGAGCGGCTTCATCGATAGGGGATCGGAGTTCACGTGGGTCGTTGATTCATTGGACGGCAGCAGCAACTACGCCATTGGGAATCCCTTCTTCTCAATATCGGTTGCATTGCTTCATCTCGATGATCCGGTATTCGGCGCAGCATATGCCCCATTCCTCCGGGAGCTCTTCTTGGCCGAGGAGGGAGGCGGGTGCACCGTGAACGGGAGGACAGCCGAGGTTACGGACATCTCAAAGTTGAAGGATTGCTATTTGGTCGCCTGCGAGGGAGGGGAGAGGAGGGCATCTAGGGTAAGCAGCATTAACGCGGCCCTCCTCTTAAGGGCTAGGGACGTCAGGAAATTGGGGTCAGGATCATTGGAATGTGCATGGGTCGCCTGCGGCAGGGCGGAGGCCTATGTGACGGAGCAAATAGATCCGTGGGATGTAGCGGCTGGGGTCCTCTTCGTGAAAGAGGCGGGCGGGATGGCGACGGATTTCAAGGGGAGGGAATGGGTCCCGAGGAGGAGCGACATGGTCTTCTCAAACGGGAAGATCCACGATCAGATCCTGAGGTTGGTTTCCAAGCTTTAGGCTGGGCGATCGATCGAATGGGGCCCGATGATCGAACAATGGCGACCGGTGGGCCGAATCGGGATGACTAGGATCGTCCATGCCTCTGATTTACACTTTGGACCACAATTCCAACGCGATGCATTCGACTTGGCCGTGGAGGAGATAAACTCTCTAGATCCAGATCTGGTGGTTATAACCGGGGATCTGAGCGAGGATGGGCTCATATCCCAGCTGAGGGGGGCCAGGGATGCCATTAAGAGGTTCTCGGCCGAGGAGCTCGTGGTTTTGAGCGGAAACCACGATTATCGATCGACCGGCTACTTGCCTTTCAAGAGGTTCTTTGGCTTCAGGCGGATCTTGGAGGGGGATGGATTCGTCCTCATCTCCCTGAGCACCGCTAGGCCGGATCGGGATGAGGGCGAGGTCGGCTACAGGCAGGGCCTTTGGCTGGAGAGGGAGCTGTCCAAGCGCCGTGGCATTAGGAAGATAGTCGCGATGCATCACCACCTCCTCCCGATACCGGATACGGGGCCCGATAGGCTGACGATAATAGATGCTGGAGACGTCCTCCAAACCCTGATAGAGGGCGGGGTTGACCTCCTCCTTTGCGGCCATAGGCACAGGCCTTGGAGGTGGAGCATTGAGGGAATGGAGATCGTCCACGCCGGGAGCTTATCCTCAGCAAGGCTGAGGGGTTTCTTCGCCAATTCCTATAACGTGATCGATCTAAAGGGCGGCGAAGCTAGGATCAGGCTGAAGGTCGTGGGCGGAGAAGAACTAGACTTCAAGGAATTGAAGAGAGCTAGGGTGGATTACTTGGGGATTTGAGCGTTGGAGGATAGCACTGTTCCCGAGCGCCGCGGCCCTCCCCTGCGGGTCGCGGTGGGCTCGACGAATCCCGTGAAGATCAGAGCCGCGGAGAGGGCATTTTCGAGGGCCTTCCAAGGACTTGGGGTGGTGGTCTTCGGGATGGATGTAGAATCCGGGGTGCCCCCGCAACCGATTGGCGAGGAGACCATAAGGGGGGCGATGAACCGCGCCGCTAGGGCCTTGGAGGCGTCGGGGGCGGACTTCGGTGTGGGCATAGAGGCCGGCTTATTCCACTTCCCAAATGCCCTGACGGGCTACTTGGAACTCCAATGGTGCGCCCTAAGGGATAGAGCGGGGAGGGCCTCCCTCGGATGCGGGCCCGGGTTCGAGCAGCCGCCGGCCATAATCGAGGAGGTGCTCGAGAAGGGAAGGGATGTGGAGGGCGCGATCGACGCGATCTTCGGGATCAAGGGAATCGGGAGGGGGGAGGGGGCGATAGGGTTGTTATCCAAGGGGCTGATGGATAGGGAGGAGCTCACCGAGAGCGCCGTCCTGATGGCACTGATACCCTTCTTGAACGAAGGGCTGTACTTCAAAAAAGATCGCTCTGAAGGCCGATTTGTAGGGACACGCCCCTCTCTTTATCGTTAATAGTGGAGAATTTAAGGGGGGATCGAAGCGATCGGGGCTGAGGGATCGAGTTGAGGGTGCTTTTCGTCTGCACCGGGAATATGGAGAGGAGCCCGACGGCCGAGGAGCTCTTCAGGAACGAGGATGGCCTAGAGGCCAAATCGGCCGGGATATCGCCCAGCGCGCCAAGATTCCTGACGGAAGATTTGGCGGCTTGGGCGGACAAGATATTCGTCATGGAGGAAATGCATAAGGAGTACATCGCCAAGAAATTCCCTTGGGCCATCCATAAGGTCGTGGTACTTGGGATACCGGACATCTATTTCCGAAACGATCCCGAGCTGAAAAGGCTATTGAAGGAGAGGGTTTCCCCGCACCTCCGATCCGCCCCCTAGGGTTCAACAGGGACCCTATCCTCCACAGGAGGGGCACCTACCTCCAAGAACTCGAACTCCTCCTCTCCCAATACCTCCAAGATCCCATGCCTCTCCCCGGGCCTCATAACGATCACGTGATTCGGCCCCACCTCGTATTCGGCGCCCTCCAAGAGGAGTTTCCCCCTCCCCCTCAGGACGAAGAAGACGGTTTCCTTGACCTTATGGTAATGATATCCTGTGGGGCCCGCCCCTGGGCTTAGGCTTTCGAGGTGGATAAAGAAATTCTTCACCCCATGCTCCTCAGAAGCCAATTCCCTCTCGGAGCGCCTCTTATCCTCCGAGGTCTTCGCCCTCGCCTCCTCGGCATGGAAGACCAGCACCATCCCCCTCCCCCTTTCACCGCCTCAGATAATCGAACCCCCTTCTTAGAAGGTCTTCCCTAAGCGGCGTGAAGACCTCCACGAACTCGCCCCTACCAGCGTTCTTAACGTAATGGGGCGAGTTCGGCGGTATCCAATATGAGGATCCCTCCTCAACCAGCTCGATCTCCTCCCCTATCTTGAACTCGGCCCTCCCCCTAAGGCAGAACCCGATCTGCTCATGGGGGTGGCTATGCTCGGGGAAGCTTGCACCCTCCTCCAAGACGCCATATAGCATCATGGATCTCTCCCCAATCGCGAGGACCTTCCCCCTCAGCCCAGGCTGGACCTCCCAAAAATCGACTTCGCGTTCCCTAACAACCGACATGGCCTTTACTTCCAAAAGACCATTATAAAAGCCCTCCCATCGGGTTTTTATAGAGGTATGCAAAGTCTTTAAGGGAAAAAGGGAGTTCTTATGGAGAGCATTAGGAGGGAGCCCTCCGGGGCAGTAGTAGGGTGGGCGATAGTCCTATTGATATTGCTATTGATAGTATTGGCATCCCTGATGCCCCTCCGCTTCACCCCGGTCCTAGAATACCTACCATGGATGTCGGCTTTCGCAGTCGCGCTCATGTTGATTCTCGCTTCCGTGAAGGTCGTTAGGGAATACGAAAGGGTCGTCCTATTCAGGGTCGGGAGGCTCGCCGGGGTCAAGGGGCCCGGCTTGATATTGAGGATCCCCTTGGCCGATAGGCTGGTGAAGGTCGATTTGAGGATAAAGTCGATTGATGTCCCCGTTCAAAGGATCGTGACGAGGGATAACGTCACCGTGGATGTCGATGCCGTTGTATACTATAGGGTCCTGGATGCCACAAAGGCCATAGTGAACGTCGAAAACTATATGCTCGCGACGAACCTGCTCAGCCAGACGACCCTCAGGGACGTATTGGGCCAATCGGAGCTGGATGAGTTGCTCTCGAAGAGGGAGGAACTGAGCAAGAGGCTCACCTCCATACTGGACATATTGACAGATCCTTGGGGCATAAAGGTCGCCAACGTAACCATAAAGGCCGTCAGCCTCCCCGAGGCGATGCTTAGGGCAATAGCCAAGCAGGCGGAGGCCGAGAGGGAGAGGAGGGCCAGGATAATAGTGGCTCAAGCCGAGGAGCAAGCCTCGAGGATCCTGGCGGAGGCCGCGAAGGCGTATGGGGATCCCAGCTTGGCCATCAGGCTGAGGGAGTTCCAAACGCTCACCGAAATAGCCAGGGAGAGGAACATGATAGTGATAGCCCCCTCGACCTTCTCGGATATCGCGGCCGCCTTGGGCATAGCTAAGCAGGTGGCGCTGGCGCCCGCGAAGCCGAAGGAGGAGGGGGAGGTCAAGCGATGAATGGTAAGGCCAAGCCAATAGCCATACTCCTGTTCTTGGCATTCATCTCGGCGGCGCGCGTTCCCCATCCCCTCGCCGCTCCCTATGGCTCTAGGGTCCTCCTCGTGAGGCTGGAGGAGACCATAACGCCGGCGAGCTATGAGGCCGTGAAGGAGGCCATATCGTACTCATCCCAAGTTGGGGCTGGGGCGATAGTCCTTCAATTGAACACGGCTGGGGGGCTCGTGGACTCCATGATGGGCATAATGGATGCGATAGCCGCATCGAATACGCCCTTCATTGGATATGTGTACCCGGAGGGGGCGAAGGCTTGGTCGGCCGGGACCTATATCCTATTGGCGACGCATTTGGCGGCAATGGCCCCCCACACGGTCATTGGGTCGGCGCAACCCGTGACCTCGACCGGCGTCCCGGTGAACGATACGAAGGTAATAAACGCGCTCGCGAAGCTCGCGACCGAGCGGGCGAGGATGCACGGCCGGAACGAAACGGCCGCCGAACTCTTTGTGAGGAAGAACCTGAACCTTGGGGCCGAGGAAGCCCATAGGCAAGGGGTCGTGGAGATATTGGCTAGGACCCTGCCGGAGCTCTTGGAAGCGGCGGACGGCAGGGCCGTCAGGACGGCCTTGGGCGAGGTAAAGTTGAGCACCAGGGGCGCGTCGGTGCTGGAGTTCTCCCCGAGCCTTAGGGTGAAGGTCCTGAGGGTGGTATCCGAGCCCATGGTGGGCTATATGCTCTTCACTTTCGGCTTCATGGCCATATTCTTCGGCCTGATGACGGCCGTGTACCCGATGATTATAGCCGGGACTATATTGACGATATTGGGCCTCATAGGCCTCGGGATGGCCCAAGTCGATCTGGGCGCGATCCTCCTCCTCTCGCTAGGCTTCGTATTACTGCTGGTCGAGGCCTTGACCCCCGGCTTCGGGCTTTTCGGGACATCAGGCATCATATGCGTGTTGTTGGGGAGCTTCCTATTCCTCTCGCTCAGCCCGGAGAAATGGGCCGTGTCGCAGGAATGGATCATATCTTTCCTAATGGCCATAGGGGCGACGGCGGGGGTCTTCTTGGCCTTCGTCGCCTTCGTCGCCTTCAAGGTCCTCAGGGCCCGCAGGAAGCCTCCCATTCATAGCGAGGGCGTAGGGGAGATCGCGGAGGCCTTGGACGACGTCCAAGCCGAGGGGGAGGGGTTCCTGATGTGGAGGGGCGAGGTTTGGAAGGCAAGGTTCAAAGATGCCGCCAAAAGGGGCGATAAGGTTATTATAATTAAGAAGGAGGGGCCGCTCTTCTTAGTCAAGAGGGCCGATGGGGACCGCGTCTAAGGCTCTACAATTGGGGAACATCCCTCATTGGGGATGGGATCCCTATCGAGGGCATCATTCCATAAGTTGGCTCCGTCCTGAATATCAAATTGCTCTCCGCCAAATCATAGAATAGCTTATACAGCGCCCGCTTGGCATCCCTCTCCTTCTTGGCCCCGGAGCAAATCACCCTTCCGCTGGAGAATACGAGCATCACGGCCTTCGGATCGTCAGACCTATATATTAGGGCCGGGAATTGCTCGGGCTCGTAAATGGTCCTGGGCTTTGATTCGGCCATCCCCTCAAGGTCGATTTGCCCTCTGAAGTCGGCCGATGCCACTATATTGTCTATGCGGACGGCCGGGTTCCCGGCGATCACTATCCCCTTCATCTTCAGCTCCTCCACGATCTTATTTATGGCCATCTTGGCTTGGCGCTCCGACTTGGCCCCGGCGCAGACGATCTTCCCCGATGAGAATATCAGCGATACGGATTTCGGCTTCCTCAGCCTATAGACCAAGCCTGGGAATACCTCGGGCCTGTATTCCGCCGACGGGGCGATCCTGCTTATGAATTGGAGGTCCAGCTCATGATCGAGCTTGCCGGACGCGACTACGTTCTCCACCCTTATCGATATGTCCGGCCTTTGGATCCGCCCCTCACCGGGGGCGTATTTGATCCCGATCGCCTTAGCTTTGGCCAAATCGAGCGCATAGCCTTCCGGGCTCCTGAGTAGGCCCAATTTCTCAAGCTCCCTAAGCCCCGCCTCCACCTCCTCAGCGTTCCTTCCCACATCCCTGGCCAAGGATTCCAAAGAACGGGGTTCATATGGGCGCTTTTGGAATATTGCGAGCAATTCGGCTCCCATCTCGGAAAGGGATGGTTGGATGAAAGAGTCCTTTAATCCCGCCAAGTCGCATCAACCCGATTAGCGTGATTTGGAGAGCTCCAGAGGCCCCTTTTTATTTTATTATTTTTTAACAAAAATGTTTAAAATCGTATAAAGTTTAATAAGCCTTTTGAAGGATGGGTCTCAAAATAGCTTTCGGGAACGTCTGAGATCGGGGCCCGCTCCTCCGCGATCGACGCTTGAGATACGGTGCCATCCCATATATAGGAGTTATTCCCAAGGCCCCCTGTCTAACTCTATGCGCGCTTTTTGAATGGGGAATAGTTCCCGTGCCGCCCGAATGGGCCGGTAGGCTTTTATTTGGCATATGGGCCATCGGGCGAGGATGGTCCATGGATTTTTACGAGGTCATAAGGACCAGGAGGAGCGTGCGCTCCTTCAAGCCCGATCCGATACCGGAGGACGTTATAAAAAGGGTACTCGAGGCCGCGAGGATCGCTCCCTCGGGCTCCAATCGCCAGCCTTGGAAGTTCATACTGATCAAGGAGAGGTCGGCGAAGGAAGAGGTCGCCAAGCTCTGCCATGGGCAGGGCTTCATTGCCGAGGCCCCGCTGGTCATAGTGGCCTGCGGGAGGAGGATTGATTTCAACAGAGGGGATTACATGGGGGATATGAGCATGCTGGTGGACGTTTCGATAGCCGTCGACCATTTGGTGCTCGCAGCTAGGGCCGAAGGGTTGGGCAGCTGCTGGATCGGCGCCTTCAATAACTCCGCCCTGAAGGAGTTCTTGGGGATCCCGGAGGATTACAACGTGGTCGCCGTAATCCCGATAGGGTATCCCGCCCGAGATGCCTTCAAGGAGACCTCCGACAGGAAGCCCTTGGGGGAGATAATATGCCATGAGAGATTCCAATGAAATGCGCTTGAAAGGGCAGCTTTGGGGACGGCTATATCGGCTCCGCCCACCTCGAGGATCCTCGAGGGAAGGGCGGTGGATACGTCGGGGGAAGATCCTGAAGGGCGTCAGCTCGGGCCGGGCCTATTTGGATCCTCTATGGGCGCGGGAGAAAATATGCGCCCACAAGCTCGGCCCTAACGAGCTGAGGGGTCGCTTAAGGGAACAAAAGGAAACCCGATTACTTAATCCTCAATGAAGGTGGAGGCGCTTGGGAGGGCGAACCGCATTGAGGCCTTTAAGGCCTCGAGGCCCGAAGTTAGGGGAGCCCCAAGCTGGATGAGCTCAAACCCCTCCTAAGGGGGTCACATCCCACAAGCTTATCTTGCGGGCCGGGGATTTGGATCCGATCGGGTTTGGGCCATGAGACGAAGGAGCCCATCTTCTACGTGAACGGCGAGTTCCTCCCGCAGAGCCAAGCCAAGCTGGCCGTCTCGGACTTGGGCCTCCTCCGGGGATACGGCGTCTTCGATTTCACTAGGACCTACGGCCGGGAGCCATTCAGGTTGAGGGATCATTTGGAGAGGTTTCTGAACTCGGCGAGGCTCATCGAGCTGGAGCTGCCTTGGGGCTTGGAGGAGTTGGAGGGGATCGTCCATGAGGCGTTGGATAGGAACCCGGGCGGCGAGAGGGGCATAAGGATCGTGGCCACCGGCGGCGATAGCCCCGATTCGCTCTCCCCCTTGGGCCGGCCTAGCCTCCTGGTGATTGTCAAGCCGATCGATACCTATCCGAAGGAGTTCTTCACGAAGGGCATCAAGGCCATCACTTATCCGGCCAAGAGGGATCTCCCGGAGGCCAAGACCCTGAACTACGCCACCGCCGTCAGGGCGCTGAGGAGGGCCAGGCTCCAAGGGGCTCATGAGGCCATTTACTCCCACGGGGGCCTCCTATACGAATGCACGGTTTGCAGCTTCTTCGCCGTGAGGGGTGGCCAGATAATGACCGCTGGGAGCGAAGTCCTGGACGGGATAACGCGGAGGACGGTCCTGGAGCTCGTTCGCGGGAGGATACCGGTCGAATATAGGTTCGTCAGGGCTTCGGAGATACCGAACCTAGAGGAGGCGTTCCTAACATCATCGGGCCACGGGGTCATGCCGATAGTGGCCATAGACGGCACCAGGATAGGCGACGGGAGGCCCGGGCCGATAACGAAGGAGGTCATGGGGCTCTTCGAGGAGCGCATTGGGCGGAGGCTCTGGGAATGATCCCCGGATCCGCGGGAAGTTTTTAATGCGGATGGTCCCGAGGGCCCATAACGAGGCGATAAAGCGGATGGGCGCGAGGATCTATCCGATGAACACGGGCTTCATAAGGGTCGACAAGGGGGCCTATATAACGATGGGGAGGGATTATGGAAGGGAGGTCGATGTCCCGGATTGGGCGTTCCTGGTGGCGGATGAATCGGAGAGGATCCTGATCGATACTGGGATGTGCGAAACCGAAAGGGCCGATTGGCATCATCCGGGCTCCCGCCAGCCCGAGGGGCATCGGATCGATGAGCGCTTGGGGGAGCTCGGCATTAAGCCGGAGGATATAAATGCGGTCGTATTCACGCATCTCCATTGGGATCATTGCTCCAATATGAAGCTCTTCAGGAATGCGAAGTTCTACGCTCATCGAAGAGAGCTCCGGTTCGCCCTCGATCCCCACCCCCTATACCTAAAATCCTACGAATCCAAGAGGCTCGGGGTTACGCCCCCCTTCGACGGGGCGGATTTCGAGGAGATCTCGGGCGAATATCGGCTCGGCCCATCGATGCTGATCTTCCCAACGCCCGGCCATTCCCCGGGCCATCAATCGGTCGCCGTCGAAACGGATAAGGGCGTCTACGTGATCGCGGGGGATGCCGTCTTCTCGGACGAGAACCTGGAGCCGGATGAGCATAGGGGCCTGTCGTTCACTCCGATGGGAAGATATGTCGACGTATTCGATATGTTCGATAGCATGGAGCGCATATTCGGAATGGCGGACCGGGATCGGATATTCCCGGGCCACGGGAGATGCGTTGGCCGAAGGCCGGTTTATCCATAGCGGGGCGATGGAGATGGCGACTTGGGCCAGCGAGCGGAGAGAGTTCATAAGGATTTGCCGAAGGGCGTTCCTATCGGGCATGCAGACCTCCTCCGGCGGGAACATAAGCATGCGGCTGGGAGGCGGGCTCTTCTTGGTGAAGCCAAGCGGGATCCCCCTATTCGAGCTGAGGGGCGAGGACCTCTTGGTCTTCGACTGCTCCGGGAGCCCGGTGGAGGGGATCGGGAGGCCAACGAGGGATTTGAGGGCCCATTTGGGGATATATGGGATCCGGGAGGACGTCAGCGGGATCGTCCATTACCATTCTCCCTTCGCCACGGCCTATGCCGTCAGGGGCGAGGCGATACCGCTCAAGACCTTCCATTCGAAAAGGATTCTCAAAAGGATCCCGGTCATACCTCCGGCGGAGGATGGGAGCGATGCCATGGCCAGCTTGGTTAAGGGGGCGTTCTCCGATCCGGAGGTCCGCGTAGCCATATTATCCGGCCACGGGATCATCGCCGCCGGATCGAACCTTAGGAGCGCGGAGGATTTGGCCGAATTGCTCGAGGAGAGCGCCAAAATATCCCTCCTGAGCCGATTCGCGGGCCCGGGGGATTCGATCCCTGAGCCGGGCCGCGTTGATTGAGGATCTGAAGGGCGGGAAGGTTGCTGCATCCCGGCTGAGCGGAGCGGGGCCCGCGCAGCCAAGTCGTTTAGATGAAAAAATGGGGTGATCGGATAATCGCCAATTGGGAAGGATCAATACTTCCTATGCTTTTGATAACATTCCCTGCAGTAGACCGGCCTTCCCTCAGTTGGCTTGAACGGAACTTCGGCTTCGGCGCCGCAATCGGAGCACCTTATCTTGTACATGGTCCTAGGGCCGAATCCACGCCTTTCGTAACCCATTCCTCTTCTCACCTTTTCGACTGGTTATACGCGATTTCGCTGCTCGCAGAAATCCCGTATACAAGTCCCGAGGAGGGCTCCATGAATATAAACCTATGGGAATCGCGAGGGCCGCCGGGGCTGGGGGGACATTTTTATCCGGATCCGCCCAAAATGGGCGCGGGATCCCGATGCGATCCGATGAGGGGGATCGACCGGAGGGCTCCAAGGCGGAGCCGGGGGCCGGGGCCATGGCCCCAACGGCCCAAGCGGCCGAACGGAGAAGGGGGGCTGTCAAGCGGCGCATTAAAGCCGGTGAGCCGGATCCGGAGGGGTGGGGGAAGTTCTGCATCCATTGCGGCGCGAAGATCCAGGGCGCCGCCAAGTTCTGCACCGTTTGCGGGAGGCCCCAATGAGGCCCCGCAAACCCGATAGGTCGTTTTCAATAGAATCCGCAATTGGACGTCGAACGGCCTCCCTCCCCTCCGAGGGGCCCTAGATGGCCACGTTCTTCTTCGCCAAAGCCCCATCCAAGGCCCTGAAGAACTCATCAACGCCCCCCGGCTGCTTGCTCAACGCGCTCGCGATTAGGAAGGCCATTGTGGACACCGGGAGGGCCCAGACCCCAGGCCACTGCCCCAGCGGGTAGGCCCTAGAGAAGTGGAGGGACCCCGCTGCCAACGCGCCGGCCGCCATGCTGAGGATGGCGCCGAGCGCGGTCCCCCTTCGCCAAAAGAAGGCCCCAACGAATGGCGGCACGAGCGCCAATAGGCCGGCCGAGGAGAGGACCGACAATTCCACTATAAGGCCCCTGGGGCTCCAGGAGAAAGCGAGCAAGGCCAGGGCCATGAGGATTATAACAGCCTTACCGACCCTCAACTCCTCCACGTCCGAGGCCCCGGGCCTGATGGCCCTATATATATCCCTCCCAACCATCGAGCCCAAGGAGAGAAGGATGGAATCTGCTGTGGTCACCGCGGCCGAGAGTATCCCCATCAACGTCACTATGGAGATGGGCGGGGGCACCTTCTCCGAAAGGAGCTTCGGCATCGCCAAGTCGGGCGATGGGAGGGATGGGTATATCAATCGAGAGGATAGCCCAAACAGGGTGCATATCACCGTGTAAAGGAGCCCGAAGATCAAGAACCCCCTAAGCATCCATTTGAGGGAGGCCATGGACCTTGGCGCGAGGAGCCTTTGCGAAACTTGGGGGTTCGTAATCGCGAAGAAGAACCACGGGATCGTGAGGCCCAGGAACCTGGGGAAGTTGAAGAAGGCGTTTGGTCCTGGTACGCTTAGCAACTCCGGGGCCTCCGCCTCGATCCTTGAAACGAATGCGCCAAGCCCGCCGAATATCGATTGGATCATTAGGGCGAGCAACGCCGTAGCCGTAATAATCATTACTAGCGCTTGTATGGCATCGGACCAAGCGACGCCCCTCATCCCGCCCCACCAAGCCAAAGCCGCAATGATGGCTATCATGAACGCCAACCCGGCCTCGTAGGATATCTCCCCGCCCGTGAGCGTGGTGAGGAGGTATGCGGAGCCTTGGGCTTGGACCGAGGTATATGGCACCAGGAAGAGGAGGCATATTAGGGAGGCGAGGGCCCCGACCGCCGGGCTGCCATATCTCTTGGCGAGGAGCTCGGATGGGCTCACGAGGCCCCAGATCCTCCCGGCGAGCAGCATCCTGGGGGCGAATATCAGGAGCAATAGGCCCGTCCCGATGAGATAGGTCAATTCGAAGCCCATCGCCCCGACGCCCCCAGCCCAAGCGTAGCCCACGAGCCCGACCATCATGAATGCGCTATAGGTGGTGGCGCTGTACGTCAGCGCTGCCACCAATCCCCCCATCCTCCTCCCGGCCAGGTAATATTCCTCGACGCCCGCCCCGGTCCTCCTCCTCCCGTAATGGGCAATCGCGAGCATGATCGCGAAGAAGAGGGCAACGCCGAAGTACATATGGGCCGATCTTATCATGGGCTCACTCCCTCCATCCCCATGAGGCCGCCATAACCAAGGCTATTGCGATGAGGGATATTAATATCCAGAACATGAAGGCCCCCGAGAGCCCCCTCGCGGATGATAGGGCCAAATATGGGATGGCGTAATTTGCGATTATTAAGATGAAAAACAGGAGCAATATCCAGCGCCTCAAACGCATGGCGTTTTGAAGGGGTGCCCGGGGCTTTTAAAGCTTCTCTCGTAAGCCAATGCCCATGAAGGCGGGCCGCTCAATCCACTCAGGCCCCGAGTTCCCTTATGACCGATTCCGCTATCTGCTTGCCCCTCTTCATCTTTCCGAAGGCCAGTCCAGGGAGGTTCGGCTTGCCGTAAAGCCCCGCGATGGACTTGACGGTCTCGCGGAGCTTATCCTCCTCGCCCGAGATCAGCATCGATATCTTCTTTATCGTGAATTCTGTGCTCACTTTAAATGCCTTGAGCGCTGTCCCTCTCTCTCCGCAAATCCTCCTCACCTCGTCCTCGCTTATCTCGATCCCCTTCTGGCGCTTTACGTCGCCCGCGTAGTAAGTTAGTTCTACCTCAACTTCCTCAGACATCCCTTTTGGGGTTTTTGAAAATTTTTCATATAAATTTTTCATGGGAAGATGGAATTGAGCGATCTTAATGCTATAAAATGACTTTTTTATTTTAAAAAATGTCATAAAAATCGGAGGGCTCCTCGAGCCGAGTGAAGGTCCCAAGGGCGCAACGAAGAGCCAGATTGTCCTCGGGCAAGGGCGATCCCAGAGGGCCTATTAGGAAGTCATTTTATCGCAACGGCTTTTCCGCGCGATCGTATAAAAATGGAGGGGTTCGTCCCGCCGAGCCCTTTTAGCTTTTATTGCCCGATCCTGAAGTAGACCGCGTCGAGCAACATTAGGATGGCTAGGACGGCCATGGCGATTATGACCCAGCGAAAGAACCCCTTAGCCGATCGCTCGGTCTTTTCCGCGCCCGCCATTGTTATTGGCACCGGGTGCGGCGCGGACTTCATCTCATATAAAGTTTCTCCATTTCGTGGGGGTGAGGGCCAAGCATTTTGATTTAAAAGGCATAAATATTGGATTCGATGCCATTAACACGCATTGGGTGCCCGAAGTTGGCTATAGCCAGGGGCGCGTTGGATGATTTGGATTTCGGGATCTTGGAAGCGTTGGCGATCAACGGAAGGGCCAAGTTCAAGGAAGTCGCCAAGGCATTAGGGGTGGATGAGAGGAAGGTTTCTAGAAGGGTCGATAGGCTCGCCAAGCTTGGGGTGATAAAGAGGTTCACGGTCGAGATCGATTGGAGCAAGTTGGGGTTGAACACGATGGCATACATATGCACCAGGACCTCAGCCGTCCCGAACGTTAAGGATAAGCTCGTGAGGTTCTTCCAGGAAGAGCCCAGGGTCCTTTGCGCCGATTCCACGATTGGGGCGTACGAATACGTCATTCAAGCGGTCGCCGTCGATCCCCATGATCTGAGGGAGAGCGTCGGCTCTCCGCTGGAGCCCTTGACGGCGGGCCTGGCGACCTCCATAGCATCCAAGAGCATAAAGCCCGCCGATCAAATCGCCCTGTTGAGGATGGCCAAAGCCAAACTGGGGAGCGGCTGAAATGGCCGCCGTTCAAAGGCGCTCCCCTTCGCGGCCGCGTTGCGCATCCGAGACCAACCTCTCAAAACTGACCCATGATCAAACTATCCTCTTAGCAACCATTTGGTATAGTTCGATGCCAAAGGACTCGCAAGCCCTTCGGGCCTTGGCATCGAAGCCCGCGCATATTATGGCCATCCTCACGGCGCCCTTGGGGATCCCTAAGCATTCGGCGTAACCGAATCCCAATCTGGAAACCTGGGCTACCGCCCCTTCCCCGGCGATCGTTTCGATCTCGATCACGATTGGGTTCCCATCTCGATCCTCCATTATCAAGTCCGCCGTTCCCGTTCCAACGTCCACGTTCGAACCCTTGAACTTCAGGCCCTCCTCAACGATCCCCGGGTGATCCCTCAAGATCCTCAAAATCGGATCCTCAAAGAGCCCCCTGGATTCGACGTAGAACCTGGGGCCGAGCTCCAAGATCCTATTGGCGGCCTCGATTACGCCGAAATAGCTCGCGCCGAGGAGGTGGGGATAGACGTCGATCGGTTCCCCTTCCCGATAGAGCAAAAGGATCGGAGTGTTCCGCAAATTCAAATTCTTCTTCCCGGAGAGCGGTAGCGGTCGCCCACCCGAGCTGACGATCCTCCCCCTAATCTGGGGCGGGATCGAGCGCATATCGGATTTGATCCTCTCCGCCTCATCCGGCCCGAGCCTCGATGCCTCCAGCTCCTCGACCTCCATCCCCCACTTGGCCCTTATCCTTTTCGATGTCTCCCTCAAGGCATCGAGCAGATCCCGATAGGGGGCCTCCTCGCTATAGAGGATGCGCATGGAATACCCCAGCGCCATGGCGCTCCCCAACCGATCGGCCGATGGGGCCATTGGATATCGGGCCAAAATTTAAAATGATCGCAAGCCCTTACTGGGCAAGATGGCCTCGAAGGGCATATGGTCGTGCAGGCGGTCATGTCGGCCGCGAAGGAGTATAGGGACAGGATCTATATGAGGAAGGACATATTGCTCAAGTTGGTCCAACATGGGGAGCTCAACCAAACGGCCCTCCTCAGCTATTGCGGCTTGAACCTCCAGAAGCATAAGTCCATCTTGGACGAGATGGAGGAGAAGGGCCTCATAGAGAAGAGGGAGGGGTTGCGGGGGAAGAGGAGGATCACCCTGTACTCCATAACCCAGAAAGGCCAAGATTTCCTGAGGAAGATATTGGAGCCCTACGAGGCCATGTTCCCCAGGAGGGGATCTGGTTAACTTTGTTTAGGAATCGATTTATATCCGCGATCTGGATCGATTCGAGGATCCCCATTGGGCTCGGAAGAGGAGGACGTTTCCCTGCTCAAGATGATAGACGATTTGATCTATCGCATAAACTCCGAGAGGATTTGGTTCCAGATAATCCTAATAGTTTCATTGGCGATGGCCCCGATATCGCTCCTGATAACGCTATTCTTCCTCCTTCACCCAAGGCTATTGCTCATAGTGATTGGATTCGGGAGGTTCGCGGGCCCATCCTTCGGGATGTTGATGTTGATCTACGTGATCGTTAACCTCGTGGTCGCATCGCTATGGCTGGCGATCGGCATAAGGGAGTTCAGGTTCTTCAGGAAATGGGATGAAAGGTTCAGGAGGTATTTCTCCCTTAAGGAAAGATTGGACATGGAGTTGCGGAGGGAGTTCGGGGAGGAGCAGGAGGGCTGAGCCCACCATGCCCAAAGGTGTTCAGGGCGAGATCAGGAATTGCCCGCCATCGACGATTATCGTCTGACCGGTTATGAAGCTCGAGTCCTCCGATGCCAGGAAGAGCATCACCCTCGCCACCTCCTCGGGCCTCCCGAGCCTGCCGAGCAATATGGACCGCACGAGCTCGGCCCTCCTGGCATCGGGCATATCGGCTATCATCGGCGTCTCTATTACGCCGAGCGCTATGCAATTGACCCTGATCCTCGGCGCGAGCCTCCTCGCAAGCCATCTGGTCAATACGATCTGGCCGGCCTTGGCGCAACCGTAGGCCATATTGCTGCCCGTCCCCATGACGTTGTTGATCGAGGAGACGTTTATTATGCTCCCCCCTCCTCGCTCGAGCATGATCGGGGCCGCGGCCCTCGAGCAGAGGAAGGCGCCCATTAGGTTCACATCCAGCATCGATCGCCAAGAGGCCTCGTCCAAGCCAAAGGGATCGGGGGCCCTGACGATGCGCCCGGCGTTGTTGACCAATACATCGAGCCCGGAGAAATGCTCCACGCAGGATCGGATCATCGAATCGACCTCATCGGGCCTCGAGACATCGGCCCTGACGGCGATCGCCTCCCCGCCCGATTCCCTTATCGCCCCAACGACCTCAAGGGCCTTCCCCTCGGACTTGGAATAATTGACGACGACCCTTGCGCCCTCCGAGGCGAAGAGCTTGGCCGCGGCCGCGCCTATCCCCGAGCTCGCGCCCGTTATTATCGCGACCTTTCCGGCGAGCCTCATGGACCGCGCTCCTCAATCCCCAATATCCTAGCTGCCAATATCGCCGCGTTCTCGCCGTTATCGATCCCGACGCAAGCCACGGGGACGCCCTTGGGCATTTGAGCTATGGATAGGAGGGCGTCAAGTCCCCCGAGCTTGGCGCTGACCGGGACCCCGATGACGGGCCTCCGGGTCCTAGAGGCGATGAAGCCCGGGAGATGCGCGGCGAGGCCCGCGACGGCTATGAATACCTTCGCCTTAGATGTCCGAATGCGCTCCTCTAACGCGTCCGGATCCCTATGGGCCGATAGGATCGATAGGGCGTATGGTATCCCGAGCCTCTCAAGCTCCTTCGCCACCCTCTCTCCCACGGGCCTATCGCTCTCGCTGCCGAGGATCACCTCCACGATCGGTGCCTCATCGGCCATATCTTATGCCCCCTTCTATCAAATGGGCCGCCTCCATGGCCTTCCTCCTAGCGTCGAGTATATCGTCGGATATCGCCAACGCCAAGCCTAGCCTTCTTTCCTTATAAGTGGATGGCTTCCCGAAGAGCAGGACCCTGACGCCCGGGATCCCAAGCGCCCTGCTCAAGCGCCCATAGCCGGGGGCCCATTTAGAATCCTCGCTGGATAGGATGACGTGCGCCGCACCGGGCGTTAGGACCTTGATCCCAGCTATCGGAAGGCCCAGAACGGCCCTTACGTGGAGCGCTGCCTCTGAGAGGTCCTGGGTCGCTATGGTCACCATCCCGGTATCGTGCGGCCTGGGCGATATCTCGTTGAAGTATACCTTTGGCTTGCCCCCTTCATCGACCTTGACGAAGAGCTCGCAGCCGAATATCCCAAGGCCCTCAATCGCGCCTCCCTCCCCTATCAGCTTCCTCACAACCTTTCCAGCTATCTCGTAGCATTGCTCCTCGACCTCCCTCGCGGTCTCGGCCGAGAGCACCTCGCCATCGTGTTCCGATCTCCAAAGGAGGTCGCGAGTGGTGACGTCCTCGGACATATGGAGCTGGCCCCCGAAGGCTTGGAGCGGGGACTTGCTCGCGCCAGTTTCCTCATCGATCAAAACGAACGGCTGCCAGCTGACGTGGTAATGGCTGCCCGACCTCAGGTGCCCAACAGGCTTCGGGAAAGATATCCCAACCTCGCCGTTCGGATCGTAATGGGCTAGGGCCAGCTCGGTTATCTCGAAATCGAATCGGCAGAGGCCCTCCACTATGACCTCGCCCCCATAACCCCTGGCCTTCCTCCTGGCCGTTTCATAAGCATCCCGGACCTGATCCCTGCGGAAGACTACGCTCGAGCCCAGCCCGCCGGAGCTCATTCTAGCCTTGACTATGCAGGGGAAGCCTATCTCCTCGCAAGCCGCCTCCAGCTCCTCCGGATCGCTCGCGAATTTATAAGGCGTCGTTGGAACGCCAGCCTCTTCGGCCGCCAGCCTCCTCAGCGCGATCCTATCCATGGTTATCTTCGTGGCCCTTGCCCTCGGAACGACGAAGAACCCCTCCTCCTCGAGCTCTAGGAGGGCATCGGTGTTTATGGCCTCCACCTCCGGGATTATGGCATCCGGCCGCTCCCTACGGACCACGGCCTTCAGGGCCGCCCCGTCCCTCATATCGATCGTATAATGCCTATGGGCTACTTGGGCGGCTGGCGGGTTATCGTATCTATCCACAGTGACCGTTTCAACGCCCAGCCTTTGGGCCTCGATGGCTATCTCCTTCCCCAATTCCCCTGCCCCTAAGAGCAGGACCTTAGTGGAGCCCTCGTAGAGCGGCGTCCCGAGGGAATCCCTGAAGGGCATTAACAAGGCCATTGCGAATCACCACACCGAATGGACTATCTTCCCCTTCCCGGGGATCCAATCGATATCCATCCCGATCAGTCCCTTCCCCATCCTATACTTGTATACGTCCCTTATCAAGTTCGATTGCTCGATCCTCCTACTAAGGAGCGCCGCCGATCCTATATCGCTCCTGTGGAATACCCCCCAACCATCCAAGCAATATATGAGGGGCGAGCAGCGCTCTATCCTATCGCTTATCTCCGGGATTTCCTCGCCCTTCGCGAATATCTCGCAGATCCGGGATCCGCCGGTGATCAGCCCCCCATCTTGCGCCAGATCCACCGAGCCATAGAAGACCTCGCATCCCATGGCCCTTATGGCCTCCGCATCTATCCGAACTGGATGCCCGGCCGCTAGGTCCCTGCGCTCCGGATATCCCTTGGGCGCGAAGCATTTGACGACCGTCGCCGCCTCCTCGAACTCCATCTTCACCTTATGCAACTTGGCCGAGGCGATCGCCTCCATTATCTCCACCATATCGGTCCTTAAAAGCGGAAGGACGTTGACGCCTTCAGGATCCCCGAATCGGCTGTAGAACTCTATTATCGTCGGCCCCCATATCGGGGTGAGCATCATCTGCCCCGATATGACCCCCTTGTATTTCACGCCGAGCTCGGATTCGATGGCCTTCACGCATCTCCTCACGATATCGACCGAGGCATCGTACTCCTCCCGCGTTATGAAGGGGAGGAGCATCCCATTCCCGGAGATCGAGCCCATCCCACCCGTTTCTGGTCCTATATCCATATCGTAGGCGTTCTTATTGTCCTGGACCAATGGGAACGGGGCGACCGAATCGCCATCCGTGAACATCTGTATTGTGTACTCCGGGCCCTCGACCCGTTCCTCGATCAATATCCTATCCTCTATATCGGCATACCCCTTCATATACTTCGCCTCTATGGCCTTTGCGTGCTCCGCCTTCACATGGCCCTTCTCCTTGCTGAGATAGGCTTGGAAATCCGCTATCACCTTGACGCCCTTCCCACCGGCCTGCCTAGCTGGCTTTATCGCCACGCTTTCTGCGTATTCCTCTATGTAGGCGATCGCATCCTCGATGCTCCTGAAGGCTTGGAACCTGAGCCTCCCTGGTATTTTATGCCTCCACATCAGCCTCCTCATGAAAGCCTTGGACATCTCTATCTCCGCGGCCTCGCGCCTCGCCCCTATGCACGGTATGCCCATATCCTCGACCGCGTTGGCGGCCCCTCTGAAAAGGGGCTCCTCCGGGCCAATGAAGACGAAATCGACCGAGAACCTATCGGCCGCCTTGGAGATGAACTCGGGGTCCATCGAATCCCCTAGGGCCACATCCCCGCCGCTTCTGAGGCAAAGCTCTCGGATCCCGGGGTTCATCGATCTCATCGCCGCGTAGAGCCTGGGGCCTTGTGGGCTCCTGCATATGGCGCTGGCTATCGCGTGCTCTCTAGCCCCCTCCCCGACCAGAAGCACCTTCAATTTCGATCACCACGCCCCGGATATTCCCCAGTGAAGCAACCGAGGCAGAGGCTCTCCCTCGGCAGCCCTATGGCCTCCACCAGGCCCTCCAAGCTGAGCCAATGGAACGTATCCGCCTCGACTACCTTGCCCACCTCCTCCTCGTTGAGATGAGCCGCTATGAGCTCGTCCTTATCTGGCACCTCCATCCCGAAGGGGCATTGGGAGATTATCCTGGGGCTGCCTATCCTCACATGGACCTCCTTGGCCCCCATCCTGTTCCTCATTATCTTCACCGTGTTCTTGGTCGTCGTGCCCCTAACGACGCTATCGTCCACCAGGATGACCCTCCTCCCGGCCATTGCGGCCCTTATTGGGTTCAATTTCAGCTGTACGCCCACAAGCCTTTCAAACTGGGTCGGCCTTATCGCGCTCCGGACCCTCCTTCCGGTTTGGACGAACCCCATCTCGATCGGCTTCTTAGTAAAGTTCGCGAAGGATAAGGCGAATGGGATGGCCGTTTCGGGCACCGCCAAGACGGAGTCCGCATCCCTAACGTCGCTCTCCAAGGCCAACCTCTCCCCGATCCTCCTCCTCACCTCATAAACGCTCTTCCCGTTTATTATGGAATCGGGCCTAGCCAAGTATACGTATTCGAAGGCGCAATATTTCGGATCCGCCTCCCCGATCCTCCTCCTCTCTATGCTCCAGGGCGTGAAGAGATACACCTCCCCGGGCGATAGGTCGGCCTTCAGTTCCGCGCCGATGACGTCCAAGGCGCAGCTCTCCGACGCGATGGCCCCGTAATCGAACCCGAAGTTCCCAACGACCATGGGCTTTATGCCAAGCTCGCCCCTATAGGCGATCATCTCCCCGCGCTCGGTGAGGGCTATGAAATTGCAAGCGCCCCCAAGCCTCCCCGTGATCCTCTCAACGGCGCCGAAGGGGTCCCCATCGGCCAGCTCCTTGGAGAGGAGGGCCGCCAAGGCGCCCTGCGGATCCTCGGCCGCAAAGCCGCGCTCCCTCGCAGCCTCGACCGCGCCGGCCGCCGAGCCATCGCAAACCAGCGACACCCCAATCGGGCATTTGGCGAAGAAGGGCTTGGAGACGATGCGCCCCTTCGGCGGCTCGGGGTCTACTTGGCCAATCCCGATCCATCCCCTCAAAGCCTCGAGCTCCGCCTCCCCGAAGGCCTGATCGACCATGCCGGCGCGGCCATCGCAAAGGATGCGCTCCCCATCGTATACGGAGATCCCACAGGATTCCTGGCCCCTATGCTGCAGGGCCATCAGGCCGTAATATATGAACCTGGCCATCTTCCAAACGGGATCGTAGCCGTATAGCCCTATTATGCCCGCCATATGCCCTCCATCCCACTCGGGATCTGACTCGGGGGCCTCCGGGCGTCCTCCTCGGCCCTCTCCTGGGCCATCGGGGTCGGGTACTCGCCCGTCAAGCAGGCGTTGCAGAGGTCCCCCCTCGGCAGCCCTATCGCGTCTATCAGACCCTCCAAGCTTTGATATACCAAGCTATCGGCGCCGAGGATCCTCTCGATCGCTTCAACGGAGTTATTGGCGGCTATGAGCTCGGAGCGGCTCGATATGTCTATCCCGTAGAAGCACGGGGATATTATCGGAGGGCAGGTGATCCTCACGTGGACCTCCTTCGCCCCCGAGGATTTAAGCATGGCCACTATGTTCTTCAAAGTGGTGCCCCTCACTATGCTATCATCGACCAAGACTATCCTTTTCCCCTTTATTACGGATTTGAGCGGGTTCAGCTTCATCCTTACGGCGCCCTCCCTCGCTTCTTGGGTCGGCATTATGAACGTCCTGTGGACGTACCTGTTCTTTATCAGGCCCTCCGCGACCGGGATCCCCGTCATCCTGGACAATCCCTCGGCCGCCGTCCTCGACGTATCGGGGACCGGGACTATGCTGTCGATATCGCCATCGATCGTATCCGCCAAGTTCCTCCCGAGGCGCAACCTCACGTCGTATACGCTCCTCCCCTCCAAGATCGAGTCCGGCCTGCTGAAGTATACGTATTCGAACATGCAATAGGCCCTCCGCGGGCAGCTGGCGAACCTCTCGACCTCCACATCGTTCCCCCCAACGAAGACGGCTGTCCCCGGCTCGACGTCTCCGATTAGGGTTAGGGAGTTTATATCGAGGGCGACGCTCTCCGATGCTATGGCGATCGAGTTCCCCGAATTTCCCATGCAAAGCGGCCTGAGGCCGAGCGGATCCCTGGCCGCTATCAGCTCCCCTTTGGAGTTCGCCATAACCATGGAATAGCCGCCCTCGATCCTCTCGGAGCAGGATTCCAAGCTCCCGAATACATCGCAGCCCCTCCTGTAGGAGTCGAGGAAGATCCTCAAGATCGCCTCCGAGTCCGATTTGGTCCTCAGCCCGATGCCCTTTCCCGCGAGGTAGTCCCTCAGTTGCTCATAATTGACTATGGTGCCGTTATGGGCTATCGAGAACGTCTCCCCGCCCATCCTTATGGGGACGGGCTGCGCGTTGATCAATGAGGGCCCCCCAAGGGTGGAGTATCTCACGTGGCCTATGCCCACCCTCCCCCCTAAAGCCCTCGCCACGCGCTGGAGTTCCTCGCCCACGAGCCCATATCTACGCACGGTCCTGAGCGCCCTTCCATCGTATACGGAGATCCCACAGGATTCCTGGCCCCTATGCTGCAGGGCCATCAGGCCGTAATATATGAGCGGGGATATGTTCCCGCGCTCCAAGGAGATGCCCATCACGCCGCAGGCCTCGCGCTTCCCCGGCCTCAAAGCTCCCCCAAGTACCTCCTCATGGATCCATTCCACGCCTCCCTCAATTCCCCAAGCCCGCATCGGATCGCCCTCCCGCCGTATCTCATGAAGAGCTCGGAGGAATCGACCACCCTCCCCAGCCTCGAGATCGCGCCCCCATGCCTCTCGGCTATGGCCCTGAGCTCGCGCGCGGAGCCGGGCCGGGCGGAGATGACGAACCTCGCGTAGGATTCGGAGAACAATAGCTCGTCCAATCGCCCCACCCCCGAGCGGGGTATGCGCCCCAAATCCACATCGATCCCCAATCCCCCCTTTATGGCCATTATGGCCAAAGCCACCGCGATTCCGCCCTTGGAGCAATCGTGGGCCGCGTCGATCAAGCCCCTCCTGATCGCCTCCTTGACGATCGCCATGGATGACCTCTCCCTCCCCGGCGATGCGCGCGGGGGCCTGCCGCCGCTAATGCCGTGGATCCAATGATAATACTCGGATCCCCCCATCTCCGCGTAGGTCCTCCCGACGGCGAATATCTCATCGCCGTGCTCCTTGAAGGCCATAGTCGTCACCCAATCCAGTTCCTCAACGAGGCCTAAAGTCACTACGACGGTCGTGGGGTTCACCGCCCTACCGGTCCTCTCGTCCTCGTTGTAGAAGCTCACATTGCCGCCAACGCATGGGATCCCGAGGCCCTCGAGCATGTAGGAGAGGCCCCTGATCCCCTCCGAGAATTGCCAAAAGACCTCGGGCCTCTCCGGGTTCCCGAAGTTGCAACAATCGACGGCCGCGATCGGCTCGGCGCCGACCGCCACGACGTTCCTAGCAGATTCCGCGACGGCTCCGGCGTGGCCGTTGAATGGATCGAGGCGGCAATGCCGGCTATTGCAATCGGCCTTCACGGCTATCGCCCTCGGCTCCTCGAGCAGCCTCAGGACCGCCGCGTCCCCATCGCCCGGCTTCACGATCGTCCTGATGCCGACCTCATAGTCGTATTGGGAATAGATGGGCTCCTTGCTCGCTATGTTCGGGGAGGAGAGCAACCTTACCAATGCCCTCCCGAGGTCCTTGGGCTCCCTGGGCTTCGGGACCTTGAGCGCCTTGGCGAGATCCCTCGGCCTCTTGGCCCTCCTGTGCAGGACCGGAGCCTCCGCCAATAGCTTGGAGGGCAGCCTAGCGACCACTTCGCCCCTATACTTAACCAAGATCTCCCCGGTATCCGTGACCCTCCCGATCACCGAATGGGGCAGGCCCCATTTCCTGAATACCCCGAGGACCCTTTCAAGGCCCTCGGGCTTTACGACGAAAAGCATCCTCTCCTGGGATTCTGATAGCATTATCTCATAGGGCGTCATGTCCTCCTCCCGCAAGTGCACTCTCTCCAGTTCCACCTCTACGCCCGTGCCGCCCTTGAAGGACATCTCGGACAGCGCGCACGTCAACCCCGCGCCCCCGAGGTCCTTCAAGCCCGCCACGAAGCCCGTCGCGACCGCCTCCAAGGTGGCCTCGATTATCATCTTCTTCATGAAGGGGTCCCCGATCTGGACGGAGGGCCTCTCCTCCTCCGATTCAGCGGTTATGGTCTTTGATGCGAAGGTGACGCCATGTATGCCGTCCCTCCCAGTGGAGCTGCCCATCAATACTATGTAATCCCCGGGGCTCTCCATCTTCGCGAGCACTATCGAGTCCCTCCTCCCTATGCCGACGCATGCCACGTTGACCAAGCAGTTGGTCTCGAAGCTCTCATCGAACTCGACCTCTCCAGCGACCGTGGGGACGCCGATCCTATTGCCATAATCCGATATGCCCTTCACGACGTACTTCAACAACCATTTGGTCCTGCCCTTCCTCGGCGGGCCAAACCTCAGGGAGTCCAAGAGGGCGACGGGCCTGCAGTTGGTGCATAGGATATCGCGAACGATCCCACCGATACCGGTGGCGGCGCCGTTGTACGGGTCTATGGCGGAAGGGTGGTTGTGGCTCTCGATCTTGAAGGCGACGACGTAGCCATTTCCTATATCCACTATACCGGCGTCGTAGCCCGGGCCGACGAGGACCCTCGGCCCCTCCCTCGGGAGGATCTTCAGGATCGGCCTGCTGCTCTTGTAGGAACAATGCTCCGAATACATCAGCTCGAGCATGCCGAGCTCGATGCGGTTCGGCTCCCTGCCCAGCTGGCCGATTACGTAATCCAACTCCTCCGGCAAAAGGGATGTCCTCGCCTTCAGCCCGCCCCGCAGATCCGATCCCCCCCATTCATGAAATAGAGCAACGATTCGAACAGCATGAGGCCGTCCTCGCTGCCGAAGGGGCTCAACACCCCCTCGGCCCCCCTCTCCGGATGTGGCATCAGCCCAACGACGTTGCCCCGCTCATTGCATATCCCGGCTATGTTATCCATCGAGCCATTTGGATTGGCATCCGGGGTCGGGTTGCCCAGCTCGTCAACGTACGTCAAGATCACTTGCCCGTTCCTCCAAAGCTCCCGGATCGCGCGCCTCTCGTTAACGTATCGCCCCTCCGCGTGGGCGATGGGCAACCTGATGATCGCCCCCTTGGGCAATAGCCAAGTCAAAGCGCTCCTATTGGATTCCACCCTCAGCGAAACCCATCGGCAGACGAAGCTCAACCCTTCGTTCCTGAGGAGGGCCCCGGGGAGCAAACCTGCCTCAGTCAGCATCTGGAACCCATTGCATATGCCTATCACGGGCTTCCCCTCATCCGCCATGGCCCTCACGTGTTTCATGGCCGGGCTATGGGCCGCTATCGTCCCGGCCCTGAGGTAATCCCCATATGAGAAGCCGCCCGGCAATATGGCGGCGTCATACCCGGATCGATCGAAGGCCTCATGCCATACGAGCTCCGCATCCAAGTTCAGGAGCCGGCGGAGGACGTAGATGGTGTCCAGCTCGCAGTTCGATCCCGGGAAGTTGAGGACCGCGATCCTCAATCCCCACCCTTCCTCCCGCTCGCCCTGACCTTCACGGAGCAGGAATGAACGACCGGGTTGAACAACCTCAATTCGTTGCACATCTTAACCACAATCTCCCTTGCCCTCTCGGGGCCATCCGCCTTGACGAGCATTCGAAGGTATTTGCCCGATCTCACGGCCCTTATGGAATCGTATCCCCCCCTATGGATGAGGTCCCTCTCTATCGTTTCCCCCTCCGGATCCTTCGCCATCTCCTTGTTCTGTATGATTACCTCGACCAAATATTCCCTCATGGTCCCTCCCCAGCCGTTCCCCTGTCAAACCCCAAAGGCGCCGCGATTCCCATGCGCGCGCTCAGCAAAGCCGGGCTCCAAGCGATCTCATAAAGCGGCCTGAGAGCCCGCGGGGAAGGCCGCCCCAGTAGCCGATCGCCAAGGGGGTTCGATTCGAAATCGCTACGGCATATGAGATCCCAGAGGCCCTCCTTGATCCCCTTCCCCCTCCGCCAAGCGCCCATCGCTCTCTCCACGCCCAATCTCAATTAATGTTGCATATAAAGGGGTTTAAAAACTTAAAAATTTAACATATTTTTGTAAATCTTTGGCGATCCCTTGAGGAGTGCCGCCCCTCGGGGTATTTAAATTCGGATGCCAAGTTAGTTGATGCACCCTTGCTTGGATGTGTGAGGATGGATGAAGCGATCGAACCAAGGCTATGGTTCCTTCAAATCCCCCTTCACTTGGCGCTATGGGAGCGATGAGATGAGGAGGATCTTCTCGGAGATCCACTACAGGGCCCTATGGAGGCGGATCTGGGTCGAGTTGGCCGAGGCCCAAGCGGAGTACGGCCTGGTATCCCCGAAGGAATTGGAGGACATCAAATCCAAGATGGGCGCCGAGAACATCGACATGGAGAGGGCGCTGGAGATAGAACGCGAGATAAAGCATGACCTCATGGCCGAGCTGAAATCCTACTCCGAGCGATGCCCGATCGGCGGGGGGAAGCTCCATTGGGGAGCAACGTCCGCGGATATAGAGGATAACGCGGACATCCTAAGAATGAGGGGGGCTATGGGGATAGTAATCGAAAGGCTATTGGATTGTTTGGAGGCCCTCTTGGGCCTGATAGCGCGCTATAGGGACCTCCCGTGCTTGGGATGGACGCATCTCCAACCCGCAGAGCCCATGACCCTGGGCTATAGGTTCGCCAACTATGCCCAAGATTTGATCTTGGACTTGGGGCTAATCGAATACGTAATGACCGAGGCCCTCAAGGGCAAGGGGATCAAGGGCGCCGTCGGCTCATCTGCCAGCTTCGCGGCCATATTATCGGGCAAGGGCAAACCGAAGGATATGGAGAAGAGAGTTATGGAAGGGCTCGGGATTGAGAGCTTCCCGGTTTCGACCCAAACTTATCCGAGGAAGGTGGATTTCCTAGTTCTATCGGCCTTGTCCTCCATCGCCCAGAGCGCCCATAAGTTCGGGATGGATTTGAGGCATTTCCAATCCCCGACCCTCGGGGAGCTCCAGGAGCCGTTCTCAGAGAGGCAAGTAGGATCCTCGGCCATGCCGTTCAAGAGGAACCCGATCAAATCGGAGAGGATGTGCTCCCTAGCCAGATACGTCAGCGCCCTCCCGAAGGTCGCTTGGGATAATGCCGCCTGCGCGATATTCGAGAGGACCCTGGACGATTCCGCGAACAGGAGGGTGATCCTGCCGGAGGCGTTCCTGGCAATCGATGAGTGCTTGAGGCTCTACTTGGAGATACTTAAAGGCTTGGTGGTTAACGAGAGGGCCGTGGAGGAGAATTTGAGGAGGTTCGGCCCATGGGCCGGCTTGGAGAGGGTTTTGATGAAGCTCGTGGAAAGGGGAATGGATCGGCAGGAGGCCCACGAGAGGCTGAGGGCCCATTCCCAAAGGGCATGGAGGGCCGTGATGGAGGGTCTCGAGAATCCATTGCCGGATCTTCTGAAGGGGGATGAGGAGATATCCAAAAGGCTTGGCCCCGAGGAGATCGAAGAGCTCCTCGACGCGAGGGGCCACATTGGGGATTGCGCGGAGCGTTGCCTAGATTTCCTATCCCATCTGGATGGGGTCCTGAGAAGATATGGCCGCGGGGCTGGATAGGGGCCGATCCGCCCGCCTGGGCCCCTTTCCGAGCCTAATCCCCTTCCCTCAGCTTCTCCGCTATCGATTTGAGCTCCCCATGCTCGTAGATCCTGATCCTCGTCTCCAACCTCACATTCAGCCCCAAGTATCTGAACAGCCATAAGAGCTGCTCCCCCGTTATTGGGCCCCTGATCTTCCCCTCGGAGATCGCCTTCGCCAAAGCTGCTTCCACACTCTCCGCAGCCCTCGGGTATTGCCTCCTAGCCGCCGCGAGCACCTCCCAAGCCCTCCCGACGAGGACCCCCCTCAACGCCGCCCCCCGGTCCTCGCCCCTAGGCCCCTCGATGGTCTCCTGCCCCATCGCGAGCCTTCTTTGGATCTCTTGGAGCTTCCTCCTCTTCAGGAGCTCCAGTTCTTCGTCCTCCGGCAAATGAAGCACCCGTGCTCCGATATGGGGCGCTTTTATTAAGTTTGATCCGGGCCCCGCACCCGCCTCTCCGGCAGGCCGAGGGCTTCCTCAAACTCGTATATCAGCCTCGAAACGACTACGGAGGCATCGAGCGATTCGCGATCGATCCTGACCAATGCGTCCGCGAGCTCCAATGTCCCCTCGGAGAATCCCCCGTGAGGGAATCCACCAATTATGGCGGCCGGCCTATCGCGGCCCATGAGCTCCCCGACGCAATCCTTCATCGTCCTCGGGGAGCCGGCCCTCGTGAAGGCCAATACAATCGAGGGGTTCAGGGCTTCGAGGAGGTCCTGCATCCGGCCGGGGCGCGCCCTCAGCAACACCTCCCCGGAGGTGGAGGTTATGGAGCCTTTGGCGAAGAGTTGCTCCATGAGTCCCAAGAACCTGTTATAATTCCTGGGCAACCTCACGCCGGGGTTCACATCAATTATCATATCCCCTATTGTGTGCACGTGGATGGAGAGCAGCCCTTCCCAGTTCAAGGGGGTCCCCAGGGCTCCCAGCAGGGCCATGTGCACTATATCCGGCCTTCCCCTCTTCCCCGAGTTCGGGAGGCCCCTCATGGCGAAATGATGGAGGCTCCTATCCAATATCAACTCGCCCGGATCCCTCCCCCTCCTCCTAGCGCTCTTCCGAACCGCCGGATGGTCCCTTATCTCATCCGGCACTGGCTCAAGGGACGACTCGGCCAATATCAAAAACAGCTTCATATCCAAAGCGGCGATCTGCGGCTGGCTTCACCAGCCATAAATTCCCTCATCACACGTATACTTCTATGTATATCCTCTCTAGCAACTCCTTATATCTATTCCTTATCGTTACCTCGGTTACGTTGGCTACCTCGGCCACCTCCCTTTGCGTCCTCCTCTCGTTAGTCAGGACTGTGGCTATATATGTGGCCGCGGCCGCTATCCCGGTCGGCCCCCTCCCGCCGGTGAGCCTTATGGCCCTCGCCGCCTCGAGTATCTTTATCGCTATCGCCTCGGCCATACCGGAGATCGCCAGCTTGTTCGAGAACCTAGCCGCGTAATTCCCGCCCATCGAGGGCGGAACGGGGGTGCTCATCTCCTTCAATATCAGGCGATAGGACCTCCCTATTTCCTTCTTGCTCACGTTGGATGCCGCCGCTACTTCATCCAGCGTCCTCGGGATCCCGCATTGCCTGCAGCTCAAGTATATGGCCGCGGCGCTCATCGTATGTATGGATCTACCCCTTATCAACCTCTTCTTTATGGCCCTCCGATAAAGGATCGAGGACGTCTCCACGATGTTCTTCGGTAGGTTAAGCGCCTCAGCTATCTTGGTCATCTCCGCGAGGGCCGCGGCCAAGTTCCTCTCGATCGAATCGGAGACCCTTATCCTCCTCTGCCATTTCCTCAACTTGTAGAGCTCCATCTGCTTCGATGGGTTATCCCTCTTCCCCAAGACCTTATTGTCCTGCCAATCTATCATCGTGGAGAGGCCCTTGTCGTGGAGGGCATAGGTTATCGGTGCGCCCACCCGAGCCCTCTTCTCCCTTTGCTCCTCATCGAAGGCCCTCCATTCGGGCCTCGTATCCGCTATCTTCTCATCCATTACGAAGCCGCAATCTCTGCACACGACCTCGGCGGATTCGTAATCCACTATTATATTGGCGCCGCCGCATTCCGGGCAGGCCTTGGCCCTTTGTCCAACCTCGATTACGGTATCGGAATCTCCCTCTTCTTCCAAGGCGGATTCACGCTCGATCCCTTTCGGTCCTTAGGTAAACGGATCTCCCGACCAATTTCCCCCCATCGGTAAGGAGTGGCTTGACCTCGATATAGGGGGACTTTACGGGCCCGAAGACGTCAACCACGATGCCCAAGGGCCTTCGCTTCGCATCGTAGACTTTGGCTCCGAGCTCGGGAGGAGCGTTCGATTCCGATCTCAGGATGAGGTTTCGGTTATTCGACTGGTGCAGGACATGGCCCAGCCTTTTCAAGGCTAGATCCCCTTTGGATACCAAGGCGAAGGGGCTTTGGACAATATAAACATATCTTGATCGATCTTCAATAGGGGATCCAAGGCCGGGATGGCCTTCGAGGCCCTGTTTGAATGAGGCGACATAGGGAGGTGGAGAGGGAGATCGCAAGGGAGAGGATCGAGATCCTATTCCGCTTGGCGAGGGAGGCCTTCCCGGAGAATAGGGAGCTCTCGAGGCGCTACATAGCCCTAGCGAAGCAGATAGGGATGAGGTCCAGGACTCATATCCCAAAGGAGCTGAAGTTGTTCGTTTGCAAGGGGTGCGGCTCCCTCTTGGTCCCCCCCGAGAATTGCAGAGTCAGGGTCATATCGAGGGGGGGCTCGCGGGTCGTCCTCACTTGTTTGGATTGCGGGCGGATCAAAAGGTTCCCGATCGGTCGCAAGGGGCGATGAACCCAACGCGGAATCAATCGTCGGCCCCATCGCGGGTTCGGCGGCCGATGCGCGAAGGGCTCCGGATGGAGGGGCCGGAGGAATAATATATATGTAGGGGATCTCGAGCTCTATAAGAAAAGGGATGGGATGATCCGCCAGCAAAGTGATTGAGATTTGCCCACGCCATTCGACGTACCGCCCGATCTGCTCATCGAGAGGCTAGCCAAGTACATAAAGGAAGAGGTGGGCGAGGTATCCCCTCCCCATTGGGCCCTAACGGCGAAGACCGGGGCCCATGCGGAGCACCCCCCAAGGGATCCAGATTGGTGGTATATAAGATGCGCCTCCCTCCTCAGGAAGCTCTACATGAAGGGCCCGATAGGGGTTTCGAGGCTCAGGTCCGAATACGGCGGGAGGAAGAGGAGCGGGAGGAGGGCGGAAAGGGTCCTTAAGGGCGGCGGATCCGCCATAAGGGAGCCCCTTCAACAACTCGAGGCCGCCGGCTTGGTCGAGAAAATTGGGAAGAGGGGGAGGGGGTTGACCAGCGAGGGGCGGAGCCTACTGGATAGGATCGCTGCCCAGATCCTTAAGGAGCTAAAGAAGGGGAACGGGGATTGAGCGACGAGGAGTTGGAGGAGCTGCGCAGGAGGAGGATGGCCGAGCTCCAAGGGGCGGCGGAGGAAGAGCGAATAAGGGCCCAGCTCAGGAGGAGGCTCGAGGAGGAGAGGCAGGCCCTGCTCTTCCAAATATTATCCCCCGAGGCTAGGCAAAGGCTCGCGAACATAAAAATGGTCAAGCCGGAGTTCGCCGCCCAGCTCGAGCTCCAATTGATACAGCTCGCCCAATCGGGCAGGGTCAGGATCCCTATAACGGATGAACAATTGAAGGGGGCCCTAAAGAGCTTGCAATCGCTCAAGAGGGATATAAGGATAAGGAGGGTTTGAGCCTTGGCCAATAACAAGCCCACCGCTAGGAAGCGAAGGCTCGCCAGGGCCTTGAAGGGTAACAGGGCCGTGCCCGCATGGGTGGTCGCGCGGACCTCGGGCAGGATCAGGACGAATCCCAAGAGGAGGAATTGGAGGAGGGATAGGCTTAAGGTTTAGGGGGCTTTTCCATGAGCGAAAGGGAATCCCGCTCGAAGGAGGGGGAGGTCGAGGTCGCGGAGGAGAGGATATGCACTCTATCCTTCAGGAGGGCTTGGATAGCCCCAATGTGGAGGAGGGCCCCGAGGGTTTCGAGGATGCTGAGGGATTATGCCAGGAGGATAATGAAGGCGGATGAGGTGCTCATAAGCGGCGAGGTGAACGAGGCGATATGGCGGAGGGGATCGGGGGATCCGCCGAGGAGGATGAAGGTGAGGCTGGTTAAGGATAAGGAGGGCAAGGTCATGGTCTATCCGGCCTAGGCCTTGGGCCCTGCCCCAAGATGGCCCTCATGAAGACGCAATCCTCCGGCCCTATCTTGATAGATCCCCCATCGGCCGATTCGCTCAAGCGGATCGGTGCCCCCCTTATGAGCGCTGCCGGCGTCAACCGATCGGTCTCGCCCATCGCCAAATGAGCAGCGCAGGCGAGGTCGTCCGCTATCGCCATCCAAGTCATCCTCAAAGGCCTCCCGTATATATCCGGCCTCCCCCTGCAATCCTCAACCGGCTCAAACCCGGAGGCGGCCACGGCCAACCCCACGGTCCCCCTCCTCAACGGCGTTATCCTGCTATCGACGAGGATCACTCCGATCCTTTTTCCGGTCCTTTCGAACGCTCCCCTCCTGAGGCTATCGGCAACGGCTTGGGGATCTGGGGGCCAGAGGGCGGCCCTCCCGATGCCGACGTTTTTATGATCGACGCCGGCGTTTATCGCCATTATGCCCGATTTCAGGGTCAGCAGGGCCCCCTCCACCCCCCCGTATATCTCATCCGCTTCCCTCAGGACCAGCTCCACGAACTCGGCTTCCAGCGATGCTGCCTCGGCCAGATCCCTCGCGTTCTTTGATGGCCTCACCTCGCTCAGATCGACGATCGCCCCCATCGCCGTCGAGACGGCCTTAGTCGCCAAGGCAAGGATATCGCCATCGCGGACCTCCAATCCGACCCTCCCCATGGCATCCAATACGATCCCGAGGACATCGTCCCCCGGCTTGATCAGGCCCGTTTCAATGGCGTATATCTCGATCGTTTTCACCGCCTCCGTTCCAACATCCCCCCAAGGCATCAAAAAGCTTTTGAGGCCATTCCCGATCGATACGAGGGATGCCACGCCGGGAAGGTGATGGGGCGAGTTTGCCGATAGAGCGCATGGATATATTCGGCAACGCAAATATAGGCATCTACTGCTTCTCCAATGAGGAGGTCGCCCTGATCCCAATGGGAGTCCCGGAGGGGAAGAAGAGAACACTGAGCGGGGCCCTCGGCGTCAAGATATGCTCGGTCGATATATGCGGCTCCAGGCTGAATGGGGTTTTGGTCGCCGCGAACTCTAACGGCATAGCAGTACCCCATACTATAGGGGGGGAGGAGCTCCGGGTCCTGGAGGCGTATTTCCCAAGGGTTGAGGTGATCCGATCGAAGAGGACGGCCCTAGGCAACCTCGTATTGGTGAACGATGAAGGGGGGATAGCCGATCCCCGGCTCCCGAGCGGACTATTAAGGACCTTTTCCAAGCTCTTCGGGGTTGAGGTCAGGAGGGGCCGCATCTCGGGCCTCCCCTGCGTCGGGGCCCTCGCTGTCGCGACGAACTCCGGAGTGCTCGCTCATCCATCGATAAGCGATGAGGAGAGGAGGCTCATAGAGGATTCGCTGAAGGTCCCGGTCGGGACGGGGACCGTGAACTTCGGGATCCCCTTCGTGAAGGCGGGGCTATTGGCGAACACGAAGGGCGCCGTCGTTGGCTCCGCGACGACCGGGCCGGAGCTGATGGGGATCTCGAGGGCCCTCGGGATCGGATGAACGCCGAAGCCCGCAAAGGTTTAATTCGAACCGGGGCCACATCCTAGCGTGATCGAATTGGCGGGGATGAACGCCAAGGAGAGGCTCCTCTCGGCCGTCGCGCGGGAGGCGCCCGACAGGGTCCCGATAAGCCTGTGGTGGCATGCCTACAACCTTAACGCCGGGATGGCCTTCAGGGAGTTCGCAAGGGATGGGAGGAAGAACGCCATGGCCCACTTGGCATTCCTAAAGGAGTTCGATGTGGACTTCTTGAAGGTGACCCCGGATGGGCTCTTCTTCTTGGAGGATTGGGGCGGGAGGCTGGAGTATGACGAGGGGATCGCGATGCCTAAGGTGGCCGAGTACGCGATAAAATCGACGGAGGATTGGGAGAGGCTGGAGGCCTTGGACCCCAGAAGGGCAAAGCTCCACTCCGAACAATTGAGGGCTCTCGAGATAATCTCTGAGAAGCTTGGGGACTTTCCATTCTTGGAGACTGTCTTCAACCCCTTCACGACGGCGATAAAGATAGCGGGCGAGGGGCGCGTGCGCAAGGATATGAGGGAAAACCCAAAGGCCCTGAAGGATGGTCTCGAAGCGATAACAGAGACTACGATCGACTTCATAAGCGAGGCCTTGGACATAGGGGCGGCTGGGATATTCTATTCGATAAAGACCCTATCGGCCAAATCCATAACCAGAGCGGAGTTCGAGGAGTTCAACAAGCCCTACGATTTAAAGATCATGGATTCGATGAGGGATGCCGAGGTCGTGATGATCCACGCCCATAACGATGAACAAGGGGACGACCTCCTGATCGATGAAGTCTTGGATTATGGGGCCAATTCGCTCCACTGGTGGGACAAGGGGACGACCTTGAGCTTGGAGAGGGCGAAGGCCGAGCTGTCCGATAGGTTCTGCTTGGCCGGCGGGATAGACCATAAGGGGACGATGCTCAAGACGGCCCTTGAGGTGGAGGCCGAGATCAGGGATGCCATAAGGGCGGTCGATGGCGAGGGCTTCATACTCGGCCCGGGCTGTACGCTTAGCCCCAGGACGCCGAGGGCGAACATGTTCGCGGCGATAGCCGCCGCTAGGAAGTATGGAAAAATCGAGGGCGGGCC
>CALIRQ010000008.1 GCA_938042195.1 uncultured archaeon | reverse complement strand
GGACGTAGTTCATCACGGGCTTCCTGCCGACGAAGATCGAGTTCGCCGCCGTTGCCAAATCGATATCACCCCTCATCGGATCCCATTGGATGCGGGCCTAATGGCCCCGGCCTCCATATAAATGCGTTGCGGTCAGGGATCTCGGCCGGGATGGGGAGCCCCCGGCCCTCATCCCAAGCACCCCCTCAATTTGGCCGCTTCCGATAGGAACTCCCTAGCCTCTCCCTCCTCCCGATCAATATAGGAGAGAAGGAAGCTATTCACGAAGTTCTCATATTTCCTCTGGGCCGATCCGCTTTGGCCCAACATTATGCCGAAGTTCTCTATCGATTCTATATCCCCCAGTATTTCCGATATGGAGGCCTTCAGCGCATCCGCGCTCATTCCGACCCTCTCGGCCACTTCCCTATGGAACTCCATCAACATGTTCACGTTCCTCCAAGAGAGGAATTTCCCAGCCGTTCGGAGGTCGTGCTCCATGTTCCTGTACAATACCCGAAGCGCCTCCAGCTCGGAATCGCTAAGATCCTCCAAGACCTTTCCGCCTATCAACTCCGGGGGGATCCCCAACGTATATAGGGCGCAGGCGAACGGTATAGCCCTTGGAAGGGATGTTGCCCCAATTCTCCTGCTATAACCGAATAGCCCTATGTGGAGCTTCCTACTCCTCCTCTGCGGAACGTAGGAAGCGACGCTATTGATGAGCGGGGCGAGCCCCTCTATTACACGGGAGTATCTGGATCTGAATTTCGAGATCAGGGAGGATATGATCGATCGATCCGGCTCGATGGGGTCCGGCTTGCCGTTCGGGAGGCTATCGTTCAGCAAGGCTATGGCCCTCCTCACCTCCCCAATCGGGTGGTCGTACCTGAAGGCGGATTGGATCGTGACCGTTGATAATCCCCGATACTCCCGGAGGAAATTCTCGAGGTTTCCAGGCGAAAGGTGTCCCCTGAACGGCATGCTGCCCACGCCGATGATTGGGTGAATGGCGACGCCCTTCTCCTCCTCCAATGCCTTGAGCTTCCATATGGCCAACTTCGCCAGGATAACCGCGCAGAAGAGGCCGTAATTGAGGGCGGGATCGGATCTGGCTATGAAGACCCGCATTTGTCTTGGCTTGGAGGCATCTATGTACTCCCCGACTATCCCATCGATCGCCAGGAGGCTCTCGAGGTCCTCGATCAGCGGGATTACCTCTATGCTCCTCGGCTTGAAGGGGCCTATCCAATCCTCGCTCCTCATGGATTCGTCCAATCTCACATCCCCATCTGCCACTATGCATTTTTCATAATAATTCCGAAGCCAGAGGAGCTCCCTCCCCTCCCTAGTGAATGGGAGTATCACCTCGAATATCGGGGTCACCTCCTCCTTGTAGAAGGCCGATGCCACGTCGTGGGCCACGGGGATGTTCTGGAGGGTTTCGCAAAGGATCTTCCTCTCCGCGCCCTCTATCCTGGGGTTCGGGATCCTATACGTGAGGAAGATGTCTTCTCCGAGCCGATGCTCCCTGAAGTAGTCCCCATACTTCGACAATAACTTCCTCACGACCCGCGTATCCACATCCTTACCCTCGGAATCCCACATGACCTCCTGGCAACCCAGCTCCCGATAGGCGAAATAGGCTTCTTGGATCTCCGCATCCCCCTCGATGACCTCACCGTCGATCCACCCGCAAAGGCGCGCATTATCCGGATGTTGCGTTGCCATGGTTCGCGGTATCTTCCTCTCCCCTTGCCCGCCCCGCATGGGGAAGGCTTCCGGAGGCTCTTTTTTATATCCATATCCTAGCCTCCATCATCGGGGATATAGGGATCGTACCGGCCTCCGCCATCCGGATGCGGAACTGGCGAGGCGGGGTCATGTCAAATCTTTTAAGCTAGAGGGGAGGGTTGTATGGATGCATCAAAGTTGGATTTGAGCGAGAACCTGAGGGATGCCTTCGAATATTCGATGAGGATGGCCTCAGATGCCGGGAGGTGGATCGTTTTGGCGATCCTCGGGGCGATTCCCATAGCGAATTTCGTGGCCATCGGCTATGCGGCCAGGATTATATCGGAAACCCCGGAATCGAAGGAGCCGCCTAGGTTGACGGATTACTTGGGCTTATGGGCGTCCGGGTTGAAGGTCTTCGCGGCGTGCCTTGTTTACATGATCGCCTCCATGGCCATCCTCGGGATCGGGGCCTTCGCCACCCTGGGATGGATGTTCGGCCATCGGATGATGGGGCCCGGGCCCGGCCGCCTCGGCTGGTCCGCTTGGCCGATCTTGGGCTTCGCGGGGATCGCATTCCTGATCGGGATCGCCGCGGCCTTCCCGATAGCCATCCTAGCGGCCATGGGGATAGCGCATATGATAAGGACCGGCGGGTTCGTTAAGGCGTTCGCGTTCAAAGATATAATCGGGATAATAGGGAGGGTCGGGTGGGGGAACTACCTTCTTTGGCTCGTCGTCATGTTCGCAATGGCCCTAATCTTCTCGGCGATCGGGGGCATCCCCGGGATAGGCTGGCTGATATCTTTGATATTGATGCCACCCTTCTTGGCCTTCGTATCCCGCTCCCTAGGATCCGTGTATGCCTCGGGCGCGCCCTGAAGGCCCGGCCTCAAATATAGGCCAATCCGATGTAGAGCGGGTGGCGGCGCCTCCTCCTAGCGAAAGCCCCGGCGAAGGCGAGGCCCGAGAGGAAGCCGCCGATGTGTGCCCAATAGGCGATGCCGGATCCAGCGGCGAGGAAGGCCAATAGGAATTGATATACGAACCATAGCCCGATGGCGAGGTAGGCCGGGACGTAGACGATTCTGAGGAAAGGGCCGAAGGGTATTGCCGTCAGGATCCTGACCTTCGGGAAGAGGATCACATACGCGCCCAATACGCCAGAGATCGCCCCGGAGGCCCCTATGGCGGGGATCGATGAGCCCCAATTGGTTAGTATGTGGGCCAACGAGGCCGATATCCCGCAGAGGAGATAGAAGGCCGCATATCCCAGATGGCCGCACATGTCCTCAACGTTATCGCCGAATATATATAGGTAAAGCATGTTCCCGAATAGATGGAGCAGGTCGCCATGTAGGAAGATCGATGTGAGAAACGTTTGCAACGCGGTCCCGCGCAATATCTTGGACGGGGATAGCCCATACGCCTCAACGATCGTCTCGAAGCCCGATTGGCCGCGGGAGGAAGTCCATAGGAATATCAGGATGCATGCGATCATTATGGCCCAGTTGACGAATGGAAAGATCCTCGATGGGTTCTCATCCCTTATCGGGAGCATCGCCACGAATCCTCAAAGGCTTTTCAGCATATGCGGGGCGCATGGAATAAAAAGGATTTCCGAAATGGCCCCGATTCCCCCAAGGGAACGCCCGAGCCCATGGGAACCGAGGGCCCGGTGCTCAGCCCACCAACGCGCCTTGGAGGAACCAAAGCCAAAGCGCGAGCCCGAGGGGGAAGGATAGGGCTAGGGCCGCGGCGCCGGCGATATGGTTCCTGAGCCTCACCGATAGCCAGATCGGGAAGAGGAAAGATATGAACCTGGAGAGGGATGGCAACGCGCCGACGATCAATAGGGCCAGATAGCACGCCGAGGAGAAGGCGCCAAGCCCCCAATCGGCCCTAGTCGAGGAAAGCGCCAAATAGCCCATGATGGCTACGAACGCTATGAGGTAGTAGTTCGCGAGCGGTCGCTCGCCCGTGGAGATGGCCCCCCAGATATAGGACCCTATGACCCCATAGGGCATGCCCAGTTTGGCCCAATACTCTTGATGCCTCAAGGTTGCCATCCAATCGCCCGCCGAGAGCTGGCAGAATATGGCCCATAGGGCCAATGAGCCCAAGGGCGCGGCCAGCCATGAGAGCTTCCGGAAGGCCCTCCGCTCGAGGAGGTCGAGGGCGACGGGGATCGCGATCATGACGCCATAGGGCCTCGAGAGGGCGGCCATGGCCATCGCCGCCGCTGAGAGGGACCCTTTGCCCCTTACGTGGAAGAACCAAGCCGCGAGGCAGGAGAAGAGGAATAGGGGCTCGGAGTAGGCGATCGAGGTGAAGGCGAATACATGGGGGAAGAAGGCCATAAGGAGCGCCGCCCACATGGCCTCAGCCCTATCCATGTATCGCTCGGCCACCGATTGGAAGAGCGGAAGGGATGCGAACGATGCCGCCCAAGCGATGGCTATGGCGGCCCACCAATGATCCCCGATGATCGATCCGAACGCCCTTATCAGGGCGGGATAGGCGGGCATGAAGACGTATTTCGGATATGCGTATCCGTTCCTGGCTATGTCGATGTACCATCCGCTATCGAACCCGCAGAAGAGGTAGGCCGGGCTCCCCTCCGGGGGCCCGAGTTCCCTCCAGGCCCTGGCCCAGACCCATCCCCCCTTCCACGAGATGGAATGGATCCATACGGCCGCGAGGGCTTTGGCGGATGCGAAGATCGCGAGCGGTATGAGGAACCTGGCGTTGCCGGCCAAGGGACCCTTCCATGCTCCCATCGCGATCGGAGTTCGATCGTCGGGATAGTTTATAAAACCCAATCACGATGCGCCCATTCGATTGGAATGGGTGGAGGGTTGGCCGTCGATTCCGGTTTCAATCCTCTCGATCAAAAACCATTCCCCGCCTTTTTCGTTCCCCGGAAGAAAGCTTTGCGAGGCTTCAAACCAGAACGGTTGCATGGCTCTAGGTCCAAAGGGGATGCGCGATCCAAAGGCTCCCTCCCAAAGGCCTTAAAGAAGGCCCCCAAGAACCTTTCAACCTCCACCTCCCTCACCACCCTTATCCTGTTTCCCTCCAAGGCCCATGGGCCCCTATAGGCGACCGTTTGGCCAGCAGTTATTTCTCCCTTCACCTCCACATCCACCTTCCAGAGCTCCTCCTTGAGGATGAGGGATTCATCGATTGCTATGGCCATGGCCAATGGATCGTGGGGGTATCCCTCCTCCCTGCCCAAGTGGCGCATATGGGCCCCTATGTAGTATTCCAATGCCCCTAGGGCGAACTCGGAGATCCTCGAGCCCGAGCTTCTCAAGGCCTCCAAGTCCATCCGCCTCACGGCGGCCCTCCTCGTTACCTCCAATGGCAACAATCTTATCGGTACGCCGGAGCCGAGGACGATCCTTGCCGCGTACGGATCCGCGTATACGTTATACTCGGCCACGGGGCTCGCGTTCCCATAGCCCTCGAAGACCCCGCCCATTATGATCAATTCCCCAATCCTAGCCGCCGCGCTGGGATGGCGGGTTATCAACTTGGCCATGTTCGTTAGCGGGCCCGCCGCCACAACCTTCACCGGGCCGCGCTCGCGGGTTAGGATCTCGGCGAGCAGGTCGACCCCGCTCCTTGCCTTTGCCAAGTACGGCCTTGGGTCCACGCCCGAGAACAGGCTTTGGGTTTTCCCGAGGCCATCGGGGCCGTGGATGTGCTCGGAGGTCCTCAGGGGCCCCCTCAGGGGCTTCGCCGAGCCGATCCCGAGCTCGGGCTCGTGGCGGAGCCCGTCCAGCTTCGATAGCCCGACGAGCTTCGCGGCGTTCCAGAAGGCCTTTGCGACCGGGACGTTCCCGGCCACGCATGTGACCGCCCTGAGGCCTTGGCCGAGGGACCTCAGCGCGAAGAGTATGGCCAAGGCATCGTCGATGCCGGGATCGCCATCATATATGAACGCCTCGCCATTCGGCGGCAAATCCTCTCGCCCCAACTCGGCCTGAATCTGATTGGCCGAGAAAGGTTTTTTGGATGCCCCGCGCCTCCTATTCTTGGCCCCTCGGGGGAAAGGGAATTGGACGTTATGGAGGTAATAAAGGCCAGGCGGAGCATAAGGAAGTTCAAGAAGGATCCGATCCCAGATGAGGCGCTGAAAAAGCTCCTGGAGGCCTTCAAGAGCGCGCCGTCCTCAAAGAACACCCAACCATGGAGGCTGGTCGTAATAAGGGAGAGGGAGACCCTCCGGCGATTGGCCGATCTGACGAAATACGGAAAGTTCCTCGCCGAGGCCCCGCTGGCGATAGCGGTCGTGGCATGCCCGAAGAAGTCCGATTGGGCCATTGTGGACGCGACCTTGGCAACCTATAACATGGTCCTAGCGGCGGCCGAGATGGGGCTGGGCACCTGCTGGATAGGTACGATGGACAGGGAAAGGGCTAAGGAGTTGCTCGGGATCCCGGAGGATATGTTCCTCCTGACGGTCATACCGGTGGGCTATCCGGCCGAGGTCCCGCCCCCGACCCCGAGGAAACCCGTGGAGTGCATAGTATATTATGAAAGATATGGCCGGAGGGTTCCTACGGCCGCGGTAGCCGCCTGATGCCCCTCAGGCCGCCAGCGCCTCCAGGTCCATGCCCTTCTGGGCCGCGAGATCCTTCAGCTGCCTCCAAGTTTCCCCATCTATGGGTATGCCCTCCTTGGCCCTCCTGTCGGCCGTCCGGAACTCCGGCTCGCCGGGCATCAGGATCTCTTGAACGCCCGGGGCCCTCGGGACCCTCTTTATGTCCTCTATCATCTTATCGATCTTGGCCTTGAACTCCTCGAGCGGCAGGAAGGCATCGATCCTTATGGCCATGAAGAAGTTCCCTATGGTCGGCGGCTCGGTCATGCTATTGCCTATCGATATGACGTCCAAAGCGCACGCGGAGCCCGTCAGCGCGCCGGATAGGGCATCGACGGCGACGGCCAGCCCATAGCCCTTCGGGCCCGCCGCCGGCAATATGGCGCCCTTGAGGGCCTCGGCCGGGTCGGTCGTGGGCCTCCCCTCCGAATCGAGGGCCAGGCCGGACGGTATCCTCTCGCCCTTCTTAGCCGCAAGCAGGAGCTTGTTCTTCGGGATCGCGGCCGTCGCCATGTCAACGACTATCGGCCTATGCCTCCCGGCCGGTATGGCTATCGCGATGGGGTTCGTCCCCAGGGCCGGCCTCATGCCGCCGGTCGGGGCGATGCCGGGGCTCGCGTTCGCGGTCACGATGCCTATCATCCCCCTATCGGAGGCCATCATCGCGTAATAGGCGGCGATGCCGAAGTGATCGACCCGCCTGACGCCCACGGCCCCGATGCCGCATCGATCCGCCTTTTCAATGGCCAGCTCCATCGCCCTCTTGCCGACGACGGCCCCGAAGCCCCATCCACCGTCGATGAGGGCCGTGGCCGGGCCGTCCCTGAGAATCCTGACCTCGGCCCCGGGCTTCACCAAGCCCCTCTCGATCCTGATCAGGTATCTGGGCAGCAATTGGAGGCCGTGGGAATCGACGCCCCTCAGGCTGCCCGCGACGAGGACTTCGGCGACCGTTTTGGCCTCCGCTTCAGATGCCCCATAGGCCTTAAGGAGCTCCTCACAAAGCCTTCTGGCTTTGGCCTCCGATAGGATCTTCTCGGATTCGCTCATTTCGTGATTGCCTCCACCCGTCCTATGGAGCGGTCTTCTAAATAGCTTTTTCCGACCAATGCGCGAAGGCCTCCGGTTCCTGGGAGGGGGGGCCTCAGGTCCTCAACGGTCGGGGGTGGCGGCGAATCCTTCATCGCGAGCGGGCCCAGCTCAGCGTTAGGACCTTGAGGATCATTTTACGATGACGCAGACCTTCCCGAGATCCCCATATTGGACTTCCCCGGACATCTCATATGTTCGGCATTTCCCTTTATCGAAACGGAGCTCTGCTCCTCCTCAACTGACGCGCGGATGGGTATGAGGACCGCGTCTCGAAATCCTGAAGGGGGCCGGCTTGGGGATGGTGTTAGACGAAAGGGGGTCTTCAAAAACTCTGTGGAGTGAAAACTTTTATCAAAGGTTTCCGCCAAGACCTTGTATGACCCATATGGCATCCTCGAGCGGGCTTGAGGGATACGAGCCCCTCCTCGCGATCTCCTCCTTCCAAACCGTCAGGAGGGGGCTATTCTTCGGCCTCAATTCCATAGGCCGGATCGGGCAGGAGGCGAAGGAGCTGGCGGGCGAGGGAGCTAAGCTACTCCTCGTGACCGACAAGGGCGTCCGCGGCGCCGGCGCCGTCGATAAGGTCTTATCGGGCCTGAGGGATTTCGAGGTGGATATATTCGACGAGGTGGAGGCGGAGCCCAGCATCGAATGCGCCGAGAGGGTGGCCTCGGCCTCTAGGGAGGGCGGGTATAAGGCCGTAGTGGGCGTTGGCGGGGGGAGTAGCCTCGATATGGCGAAGATCGCCTCCGTGATGGCGATGAACCCCGGCAAGGTGGCCGATTACTTGGGCAGGGGGAAGCTAAAGCGATACGGCCTGCCGATGATCCTAATTCCCACCACGGCTGGGACCGGGAGCGAGACGAGCCCCAACGTGGTTATGGTGGTCGGCAAGGCGAAGGGCTGGATAAGCGATCCCCATGCCCTCCCGGACGTCTCCATAGTGGACCCGATGCTTACGCTCACGATGCCGCCTAGGCTGACCGCTGGGACGGGCCTCGATGCCCTCACCCACGCCGTGGAATGCATAATGTCCTTGAACTCCAGCCCATTGGACGAGGCCATCAACTTGGCGGCCGCGGAGATGATAGGAAAGCATTTGAGGACGGCCTATTCAAACGGCAGGGATCTTAGGGCCAGATATTATATGTCGCTAGCAGCCGCGATGGCCGGGATGGCGCTCGGGACCGCCGGCGTGGTCTATGGACATAGCATAGGCTATACCATATCCACCAGGTACCGCTTGCCCCATGGGATCGCCTGCGGCTTGGCGCTGCCGTATGTGATGGAATATAACGCGATCGCATGCCCCGAGAAGCTCGCGAAGGTCGCCAAGGCGATGGGCGTCGACATAGGGAATCTTTCCCCGATCGATGCCGCCTTGGAGGGGGCGAAGGCCGTGAAGTGGCTGATGGAGGACGTGGGGCTGCCGACCTCCCTCGCGGAGATAGGCGTCCCGAAGGGCGATCTCCCCGAGCTAGCGGCGGAGGCGATCGAGAAATATCCGAGGCCCAACAACCCAAGGCAGCTCACGAAGGAGGGCGCCCTGAAGCTCTACGAGAGGATATGGGAGGGGAAGCTCGGGGGACGAGGCGGGTAAAATCGGAACCAAAAAAAGGAAAAAAGGGGAGAGGCCCGCTGCGGCCCCGATCACTTCCTCCGGACCCACGACTCCTTTATCGGCTTCTCGGCGCCCGGCGGCGTGTAGACCCATAGGATCTCAAGCGAGGTGTCGCCCACGCATTCGAGCATGTGCTCCTCTCCTGGCGGGAAGTAGAGCAGGTCTCCAGCACTAGCTTCCACGGATTCCTTCCTCGTCGCGAACTTCCCCTTGCCGTGTATTACGAACATTGTTTCCTCCGAGTCATGGGTATGCCAAGGGGCCGCCATCCCGGGCCCGTATATGGACATTCCCACGGTGAGCCCCTTCGTCCCCAAGTCCTCCGGCGTGGCGTAGAGCTTTACCCTCCTCGTCTCTTGGCCGGGCGCGTTCCAAACGGGCGTTTGATCGTATCTGACCACCTTCATCCCTTTTCGCCTCCTGGTTTTGTGATCATAAAATAGGCCAGATAATAATATTTACGTCTTACGGAGGCCACCGGATTTCGGTCCGATGGCGGCATCGGGAAAAGCATCGGCCAAGGGGTAGCATCGCAATTTTTTTTAACAGCCCCTCCTAACCCAATCCTATGAAGTTCTTAGTAACCGGTGGGACCGGTTTCATCGGGTCCTATTTCGTAAGGGATATGGTGGGGAGGGGACACGAGGTAATAGCCTACGACGTAGCCCCGAACGAGAAGGCCTTGGGCGATGCCGCCGGGAAGGTCGAGATAGTGAATGGCGACGTCTTGGACTTGGCCCTCCTGCTGGAGACGATGAAGCGCCAAGGAACCGATTACCTGATTCATTTGGCCTATTTGCTGATCTTGGACTCGGATCGAAATCCCACGAGGGCTGTAAGAGTGAATTGCGAGGGCACGAACAACGTCTTCGACGCCGCCCTCATAGCGGGCGTCAAAAGGGTCGTCTGGGCCAGCTCCGTTTCCGTTTACGGGAAGGCGAGCTATTATGGCGGCCGGGCCGTTAACGAGGACGATCCCCCGAAGCCGTTTAACGTATACGGGGCCTGCAAGGTCCTGAACGAGTTCATGGGCCATTATTATTATGAAAAGAAGGGGTTGGATAACATAGGGCTAAGGTTCACGGTGGCCTATGGTCCAGGGAGGCTCAGGGGCGGGACGGCGTTCGCGAGCGCCATGATCGAGAACCCGGCCCTCGGGAAGCCCGTCAAGGTCCCGAACGGCGACTCTTTGGTGAATTGGCATTACGTAAAGGACATAGCCAAGGCTATAAGGCTGGCCTGCGAGGCCAAAAGCCCGCGGTATAGGGTCTATAACGTGGGCGGCGAGAGCAGGACCGTTCGTGAGGCGGCAGATTACATAAGGAGCCTCCTGCCCGACGCCAGAATAGAGCTTGAGCCGGGCGATTGGGGATGGCAGATGAGGTTCGACTTCAGCAGGGCAGAGGAGGACTTGGGCTATAGGCCATCTTATGGCATGGAGGAGGGGATAAGGGAGCACATAAACGTGGTCAGGAGGGGCGCGGGTCTCCCGGAGGTATAAGATTTATTAGATTTTGGAACCCATAAAGGGGGAGCCATTGGGGGAAGGGGAGAGGGAACTCTGATCGCGCCCGGCACGCTCGCGCAGGCGATCGTAAGCGGCATTCTATTGGGCGGGATCTATGCGCTCATGAGCATAGGCCTAAACCTGATATTCGGGGTCATCAAGGTCGTTAACTTCGCCCATGGGGAGTTCCTGATGCTAGGGATGTACATTGCGTATTGGGCCTTCACGCTATATGGCCTCGATCCCTACGTTTCGCTGCCGCTCGTGGCGATTTCGATACTAGCTCTCGGGGCGCTGACGCAGGGGTTGATCATAAACCCCCTCTTAAAGACGAAGGAGATAAACCAAGTTTTGGCGACGATAGGCCTCATGATATTTCTCGAGAACTTGGCACTATTCCTTTGGAAATCGGATTTTCGATCGGTCCTGACGGCCTACTCCGCGGCGAGCATTTCGATTGGGGAGATGAGGATTAGCTTCGCTAGGCTATTGGCCTTCGCCGTGGCCATGGGTACGGCTTTGGCGTTTTACGCATTGCTAACCAAGACCGATGTGGGGAGGAGGATAAGGGCCGTCGCCCAAGACGCCGAGGCCGCGGAGCTCATGGGCATAGACCATAGGAGGATCTACATAGCGACCTTCGGCCTAGGCGGGGCCTTAGTGGGGGTGGCTGCCGCCGCCATGTCGCCCATCTATTACGCCTTCCCCACGGTCGGGGCCCTCTTCGGGCCGACGGCCTTCATCGTGGTCGTGCTGGGCGGGTTGGGGAGCTTCATCGGCGCCATGATCGGAGGGCTGATAATAGGCATAGTGGAGTCAATAGCCGGCGTCCTGACGAACGCCGAGCTCGCGAAGGCATTCGCCTTCGCCATCTTCCTCTTGGTCCTATTCCGCAAGCCAACAGGCCTATTCGGGGAGAGGGCCCGTGTCTGAGAAAAAGAGGCTGAAAATGAGGCCAAGAAGTGGCTGGGCGGCCTTCCTCACGCTCATCGTCGCCTTGGCGCTCGTCCCGTTCTTGGGACCGCCGCCCTATGTGACCCATGTCCTGATCCTCGTGCTCCTCTTCGCCTACTTGGGAACCGCTTGGAACCTAATCGGCGGGTATGGGGGACAATTGTCCTTGGGGCACGGAGCCTTCTTCGGGCTCGGGGCTTATACATCAACGTTGTTATTCTTGAACTATGGCTTATCGCCTTGGATAGGGATGGCGATAGCCGCGGGGGTCGGGGCTGGGTCGGCCGCCCTGATAGGATATCCCTGCTTCAGGTTCGGCTTGAGGGGTCCCTTCTTCGCCTTGGCGACGCTGGCGTTCGGGTTGATAGTTGTGGAGCTATTGACGGCCTTCAGGGAAATCACCGGGGGCTCCTTGGGGATCTTCCCGCCGTATCTTGGGAACGTGCCCCACCTTTTCCAATTCGCCTCCAAGGAGGCTTATTATATGATAATCTTGGCTATGTGGGCCTTGATCGTGCTGCTCGTCAGGGCCATGAGGAGGACTAGGTATTACCTAGTCGCCATACGAGAGGATGAGGAGGCGGCAGCTGCCCTCGGGGTCCCTGTCAGAAAATATAAGCTCCTCGCCGCGGTGATCAGCGGCGCCCTATCTGGCATCGGCGGGACCTTCTACGCCCAATACTTCTCTTACATAAACCCTGAGTCGGCGGCCGGTCTAGCGCTTTCGGTCGAGATACTCACCGTTGCCATATTCGGCGGGATGTACGGCCTCATGGGGCCGACCTTGGGCTCGGCCGTGTTGACCCCCATATCGGAGCTCCTGAGGATATGGCTTGGGGGCACCTACTTGGGGGTCCATCTGATGATCTACGGCCTGTTGCTCATATTGGTTATTGTCTTCATGCCTAGGGGGATATTGGGTAAACTGGAGGAGGTTCTAAAGAGGGAGTTGGAATTTTGACGACCGTCCTCGAGGGGAGGGGCCTTTCTAAGAGGTTCGGAGGGCTTTGGGCCCTCAGAGGGGTTGACTTCAGGCTGGAGGAGGGGGAGATACTTGGCCTGATAGGGCCGAACGGCTCCGGCAAAACGACGCTGTTCAATGTGGTAACCGGCTTCCTTAAGCCCACGGAGGGACGCGTCGTCGCCTTCGGGGAAGATATAACAGCGCTCCCACCTTACAAGATCTGCCAAAGGGGCATCGCGCGGACGTTCCAAATAGCTAGGCCGTTCAGCGACCTGACCGTTTTGGATAATGTGGTCATAGGAGCCCTCCTGAGGACGGGTGATCCCGAGGAGGCCGTGGAAAAGGCCAAGAACATACTGGATTTCGTTGGCCTCTATAGGAAGGCGAGGGATCTCGGGAAGAACCTGACGACCATCGAGAGGAAGCATTTGGAGCTGGCCAAGGCCCTATCAACGGAGCCAAAGATCCTATTGCTCGATGAGGTCATGGCCGGGCTGAAGCCCGCTGAAATGGATGCCATCCTGAAGACCTTGGTAAGGATAAGGGATAGCGGCGTTTCGGAGATAGTCGTGGAGCATGTGATGAGGGCCATAGAGGCCATATGCGATAGGGTAATCGTCTTGGATTACGGCGAGAAGATAGCTGAGGGAAAGCCGAGGGAGGTAATGGCGAACGGGAAGGTTATAGATGCCTATTTAGGGAGGGAATACAGGCTTGCTTAGCGTCAAAGGTTTGAGCGTGGCTTACGGGGAAATACAAGTGGTTTGGGACCTGAATTTAGAGGTTGGGAAGGGCGAGAAGGTCGCGATGGTGGGGCCGAACGGAGCGGGCAAGACCACAACCCTCAAATCCATAGTCGGGTTGATCCCCCCCAAATCCGGGAGGGTGGAGTTCTTGGGCGAGGATATAACCGGGAAGCATGCGCACGACATAGTCAGGAAGGGTATAACCTTGGTCCCGGAGGGGAGGCGACTGTTCCCGAAGATGACAGTCATTGAGAATCTGGAGCTTGGCGCCTTCACACCCGAGGCCAAGGCGAAGAAAGGCGATACTTTGGAGTGGATATTTCAAATATTCCCGGTGCTAAAGGAGCGAAGGAATCAAACGGCCGAAACGTTGAGCGGGGGGGAGGGCCAGATGCTGGCGATAGCTAGGGGCCTGATGTCCCGGCCGAAGCTATTGATGCTCGACGAGCCCTCGCTGGGCTTGGCGCCCAAGCTCGTTGCCCAGATCTTCGCCTCGTTCGAAAGGTTGCATGAGGAGGGCATGACGATCCTATTGGTGGAGCAATTCGTCGCAAAAGCCCTCTCCTTCGCGGAGCGGGGATATCTGCTCGAGAGGGGCAGGATCGTTAAGGAGGGGGCGGGGGAGGAACTCCTCAGAGACGAATATATAAGGAAGGTCTACGTGGGCGGATAGAAAAATTTATATAGGTTTATCTGAAACTTCTCCTTAGAGAAAAGTCTTGTTGTCGCGAAGGGCCATAACGAAGATCCAGGCCGCGATAGCGATAATCGTCGTCTTGGTCATAATCATCGCAGGGGCCGCGTATTATTATTACGCGGCCGCCCCGCCGGCGCCGCCCAAGAAGGAGATAAGGATTGGACTCTTATATCCGATATCCGGAGCCATGGCCCCCTTGGGAAATGAACAATGCGAAGGCACTAAGATGGCCATAGATATGATAAACGAGAGAGGAGGTGTGGAAGGATATAAGGTAACTTATGTGGTGGCCGATGCGAAGAGCGATCCAAAGGTGGCCGTATCGGAAGCGGAGAGGCTTTGCACGATCGAGAAGGTTCCTATCATAATCGGGACCTATGCCAGCCCGTTACTGCTGGCCGCGAGCGAGGTCGCCGAGAAATACAAGACGGTCTATTGGGAGGTCGGGGCCATAACGGACGCTGCAACGAAGAGGGGTTATAAGTATCTGCTGAGGATACAGGTCATAGGCGGGGACTTCGGCATAGTATCCGGCAGGTTCATAGCGGAGGTCGTGGCCCCAAAGCTCGGAGTCGATGTGAAGAGCCTTAGGACGGCCATAATATTCGAGGATGGCCCCTACGGGAGCAGCGTGGCCGATTACAACAAGAAGACATGCGAAAGGTTCGGGATCCCAATCGTGCTCTTTGAGGGATATAAGGCCGCGGCCACCGATCTATCCTACTTGATAACTAAGCTGAAGGACGCGAAGCCCGACGTCATATTGGCAACCAGCTACTACACCGATACGGTCCTATCCCTTAGGCAGGCCAAGGAGCTGGGCCTAAAGTTCAAGGTCTTCATAGGCCACGGGGCCGGCCACGGCCTACCGGATACCTATAAGACATTGGGCGAGGACATAACCTATATATTTAACACCGATCCGCCGCCCCCAGCCGGCATCAACCCGGAGGCCATAAAGCCCGAGCTCCGCCCGATCTTGAAGGAGTACATCGAGAGATGGAAAGCGAAGTTCGGGAGGCTCCCGCTGACCCATTCCCACATGGGCTTCAGCCACACCTGGGTCCTCCTGACCGAAGTGCTGCCAAAGGTCATAAAGGAGTATAAGGAGGTAACGCCAGATAACATAGTGAAGGCGGCATATGCGATTGACATACCCGAAGGCGGGACGACGATGGGATACGGCGTCAAGTTCTCCACGCCGGACAAGCCGGCCGATACGATAATGGGCGATTGGTTCGGCAGGGGCGACAAGCATATCGGGCAGAACATAAGGGCCATGCCGATGGTGATGCAATGGGTACCAGGCGGGGAACTCTATAACGCCTATCCGACCAAGTACGCGCTCAAGCCCCCGGTAATACCATTGCCCCCAACGAGCCCCTACGCGGCCGCTTGAGGGGGCAAACCCAACCTTTTTATTTCTTAATACCAACCATGGGCTTATGATCGTCGATGTCTCAGAAGGCGTTATAATCGACCTTTACGAGAAGATGGTGGCGATAAGGCAATTCGATCTTAAAGTCAAGGAAATGGTCGAGAGGGGGCATCGAATCCTATATCACTCGGGAATTGGCCAAGAGGCCGTCCCGGCCGGGGTTTGCGCCCAGCTCCGCCGGGAGGATTACCTCGTTCCCTACCATAGGGGCTGGGGCTATATGATCGCCAAGGGGATGGACATGCGCCGGATCTTGGCCGAGCTCATGGGCAGGGTCAGTGGCTATTGTAAGGGGAAGGCGGGGACCCATATGGCCTGCCTCGAGCTCGGCGTATTGGGCAAGACGGGCATAGTGGGCGCCGGGTTGCCAGTGGCAGTGGGAGCGGCCCTCTCGGCCAAAATTAGGGGGAGCGGCCAAGTCGTCGCCTGCTTCTTCGGGGAAGGCGCTTCGAATACCGGGGCGTTCCACGAGGCGCTCAACATGGCGGCCGTTTGGAGGCTGCCCGTCGTATTCGTTTGCGAGAACAACTTATACGATATGTATACGCCCTACTTGGAGGTTACGTCCGTTGCCAATATAGCCGATAGGGCATCGGCCTATGGGATGCCCGGCGAGGTGATCGATGGTCAGGACGTATTGGCCGTATACGAGGCGGCCAAAAGGGCCATCGCCAGGGCGAGGAGGGGCGATGGGCCGAGCCTATTGGAATGCAAGACGTATCGCTGGTATGGCCATTTCATGGGCGACGAGCATCACTATGGTGGGTATAGGAGCGTCGAGGAGGTCGAGGCATGGAGGGCAAGATGCCCGATAAGGAGGCTCAGGGATTACGCGATCTCCTCGGGGATACCGGCCCATGAGCTGGATCGAATAGAGGAGCGGATCAATGCCGAGGTGGAGGAAGCGGAGAGGTTCGCGCTTGAAAGCCCGGAGCCGGATCGAAGGGTCGCGTTTGAGGACGTATACGCCTGATGGGGGCGCCCGCCTTGAGGGAGATAACCTACGCCGAGGCGATCCGCGAGGCCCTTAGGGAGGAGATGGCGAGGGACGAGCGCGTCTTCATAATGGGCGAGAGCGTCAATTATGGACTCTTCGGCGTGACCGCTGGCCTGAGGGAGGAGTTCGGGGCTGAAAGGGTGAGGAACACGCCGATATCGGAGGCCTCCATTGTGGGGGCAGCCTTGGGTGCCGCCCTGACGGGCATGAGGCCGGTCGTTGAGATAATGTTCGCCGATTTCCTATTCTGCGCGATGGATTCCATAGCCAACGAGGCGGCGAAGTGGAGGTACATGATCGGGGGGCAGGCCAGCGTCCCGTTGGTCATAAGGGCTCCACAGGGTTCGGGCCTCGGGATGGGTTGCCACCACTCCCAAAGCCCCGAGTGGATCTTCGCCCATTTCCCGGGCCTCAAGGTCGTCGCGCCCTCGACGCCGTACGATGCGAAGGGCCTTTTGAAGGCCTCGATAAGGGACGACAACCCCGTCCTATTCTTCGAGCATAAGATGCTATATCGGATGAAGGGGCCCGTCCCGGAGGGCG